>CAJPFJ010000035.1 GCA_905339155.1 Methanosarcinales archaeon | reverse complement strand
ACAGATCCTATAGATTCGGCAATAATCGCAGATATGCTCCGTCATTCAGAGCCGCCACAGGCCAGTGAAATTCAGGATATGCAACTGTTTCAGTTGAGAGAATTAGTGAGGATTCGTCATCGTCTTATAGAAAAACAAGCTTCGATATTAAGCAGGTTCCCGGAGAGAAGATTTCCCAAGGAAGGGTTCTGGTTCAAGGCATCGATTTTAATATTAGACTTTGCTGGATCAGCATCGTCGTAGAGGTTCAAGTCGAGATTCTTGTTTGTAGGGAGCATTTTGGCGAAAAGTTTAACCGTATTGACCTCTGCCTTTCCGCTTCCCACTATGCCCTGTGCCCAGAAAGGATAGTGCTGGGGCAAAAGCGTCAGCGAAAGCCCGGCGGTGCGTGTTGTGCCGTCAATTTTGACGCTCGTGAACCTCGCCCACTCTGTCGGGAACTCATGCCTCACCGAGAACAGCCGCACCGACCTGGCAGCCTGCGCTTTTTCGATCATGGTCTTTGAGTTTCTCACTCGCGCCTTTTCTGAGCTGCTCACCGCCGTCGCGCGCTGTATAGCGCAGATGTAGGATGACATCTGATATGGTGTTGTAGTCGAACTGGCGCACGTCTGCTGGCAGTTCCAGGCGCCACTGGCTTACGGCGCCTGAAAGCTCAAAAGGCAGGTACCTTTCGTCGCGCAGGTTCGTTTCGAACAACTTCTTTCTAAATACCTGCGGCTTCGGCTGCATCGGCATCAAAATTCCAGCCACTTTTGACACGTTTTAAAGAATAAAGTTCCTTGCTCACTTTCAATCGTTTATTTACAGTATCCATATCCATATCTGAAAATAATATCAAGCCATCTTCGAAGGCATCAAATATAAGAAAATCCAATTTATCTATCCTCTCGAAGAGTTCGGCAGGAGTCATAACGAATGGCTGCACAGGCAATGAATCGCTGAAAAAATCAGAAGCTCTTTCGCGCACATCGTCAGACAGGTTTTTAGAAACAATAAGCATGTCGATATCGCTATCTATATGAAAATCCCTTATTGCTCGTGAGCCGAAAAGAAGTATAAGGATTGCATCCTTTTTGGTGCATTTCTCGATATAGTTTATGAATTCAGGTATCCAGTCATTTCTGAAATCAATATCAATTAATTTTTTCTTTAGCAAATTCAATGATTTTTGTTGCATATGATATAGCCTTCCGTGCATTATCAAGTTCCCTGGCAGCATTTTGTATCTGATCACTGACTGAAATATTCAATGGCAAATTAGTAAGCAAAAATTTTATTGAATGTATGCGGGATTCGCTGCCCTTTGAAATAATAAGGGCTTTCAAGGCTTTTTCCGCAGCCTGCTGCGCCTGAAAACATGCCCATTCATAATGGTTTGAACTGGCGCTGTCCTCTGCTGCGCAAAGGTCAGAATCTGCTTGTTTCAGCCAGTCTTCATGCCGTCTCATAAACTAATTAATGATTGTTGCCGTAAAAAGGTTTTCTATCATTCAGAGGTTTTGTTTCCTTGACCTCACCATTCGTCTTGTATGTGATGAGTTCCCCCGTTCCTGTGTGAGTTGAAGAACTGAACCCTTTACTATTTGTATCATCTCTGGAAAAAACATCTACTTGTTTGACAGTTTTAGAACTTCCCTTACTCCAGTATGGAAAGTGTTCTTCCCTGATCTTAAGCGTCATTTTCGCTTCAAAATTATCAGGTTTGATGAATTTCGCCCACTCCGTCGGGAACTCATGCCTCACCGAGAACAGCCGCACCGACCCGGCAGCGCTTCATCGATCATGGTCTTTGAGTTTCTCACTTGCGCCTTTTCTGAGCTGCTCACCGCCGTCGCGCGCTGTGTAGCGCAGATGGAGGATGACATCCGAGATGGTGTTATAGTCGAACTGGCGCACATGTGCTGGCAGTTCCCGGCGCCACTGGCTGACAGCGCCCGACAGCTCGAAAGGCAAAGAAAATCACTGTAGGTACTATCTCCACTGAATATCGATCCATTAATTCCTCTCTTTCATCTATCATGATGCGTAGGAAAGTCTCTGGCTGTTTCTCAAAGTATCTATCATATATTGGAAGAAATGCCCTGCAGAATGAACACCAGGAAGCATAAAAAAGAACAAATGTCTGTTTCTTCGTTTTAAGAATATCTTCCAGGTCTCCTTTAATGTCTTTTAACTCACCCTTTGCCATCGTTATTCCGCCTTCACTCTGTTCTGGGTAGTGACTGCTGTCACATAACGGTTTATTGAATTCAATTAGACTTTTTGAATTATGTGTTTTAATACTAAAAGTCCGTCATTACCCTGTACTGGTCTATCTCAGGTTGCTTCATTTCTTCGATGAACTGCTCTGTCATAGATCGCACATCTTTTGCTTTTGTGATAGCTCGTCCAACAACGATTATATCCGCCCCTGATTCTAACGCCTCCTTGACAGTGTCCACGCGAATGCCGCCAGCAACTGCCACAAGCATCCTCTCGGATAATTTCTTCATAGCTGGAATGTCTCCCCATGTATGTTCTGCCTTTCCTTCAGTATCAATTGCTCTGTGCAGTTCCACAACATGTGGTTTGATAGAGAGGGCTTTAATTACTGACAGTGGCTTATCAACATTCAGCATATCGATGACAGCATAAATGCCAGTCTTTCGTGCTTCTTTTATGGCTTTTTCGATAGTGGAGATCGGCGCAAGTCCTGAGATGACAATAGCATCAGCAGTTGCATCCGCGACCATACGCGCTTCAAGATTGCCTGTATCCAATGTCTTTAGATCAGCAACAATAAAAGAATTCGGACGTGCTTCCCTTATGGATTGCACTACATTAACGCCATATCTCTTGATAAGAGGCGTTCCCGCTTCTATGATGAGGTGGTCGCTCTGTGGTACTTGTTTCAGGATGTTCTTGACAGCCTCGATATCCGGGATATCAAATGCAACCTGCAGATAAGGTGGGTTCCATAACCTGACAACCTTGAATCCCATTATCGGATGCATTGTCCTGTCTTTCTCGTACATGAGGGTCTTGACATCCGGGAATCCCTGCATTGCTCGCTCTATTGCCAGTTTTGTGGCGCCATAATTGTAACGGTATATTTTATTGTAATCCTTTGCTTCCGGATGGATAAAAACACTTACGACAATACTGAGGTCTTCAATCTGGTCTTTTGGTATTACGCCTTCCTCAACAGAATCTGCTACGGCTCTTGCCACAGCTGTCTGTGCAGGTCCGAATACCTGGGCTGCTTGAGCCATGTTCTTGACCGTAACCTTTGGCACAATAAGTGTTGCAGGTTTTGCAAGAAGGTTTGGCCTTACTACTGAAAGAAGAGGAGTATGTCCCATAGAAAGCTGTGTAAAACCATTCGCAAATGCCTGTCCGACAGGGCCTGATTTTTCTCCAATCATTAAATCAATATGAGCAAGTTCCGGTGCTTCTCCGATTAAAGCTTCACCTATTAAAAACATTATTGTACCTCTGGCCTTAAATGGGTACTTTGGTATTTATGTATTTCTAAAAATTATACAAAATGTAGAGTCCGGAAATTATACAGAAAGAAAAACATTAATATATTTGCATGCTTACTTGTATCCGGTGAATCAAATGAAAACTTATATTTGTGAAAAAAGCTGCTGTCCGGCTGTTGAAACGATTGGTGATGAAGTATTGATCGGTGAAGATACGAACATTGTCAGATTGAAAAAGAATGAATGGAACAAACTTGTAGAGAAGATCCAGTCAGGTGAACTTGGTTCAATTTAATTCCTAAAACCCTTTTTTCCCAGAAGGGGCACAAATACAACGCCCCCTTTTGCTTCTCTTTTCAAACCATTGGTTTTTGTTACAAGATATAATTCCTGATAGGTTTTTCCTACCGGTATGATCAGTTTTCCCCCGGTTTTGAGCTGATCGGTTAACGTTTCAAGTATTTCAGGAGATGCAGCAGCGACACTTATTCTATCGTAGGGTGCAAATCCGGGAAGACCAAGCGTTCCATCTTCTACGATCACGGTCACATTTTCAATCCCTGCTTTTTTTAAGTTTTCCCGGGCAGATAATGCCAGGGATTCGATCCTTTCAACTGTATAGATGTGCCCGCTGCCTGCAAGGACCGCCATAACGGCGGCATGATATCCTGAGCCAGCCCCGATCTCAAGAACATTCATCCCGTCCCTTATATCTAAAAGGTCGCACATTATCGCAACCATATGAGGGGCTGATATCGTTTGACCACGTCCTATCGGCAAAGGAGTATCAATATACGCGTCCCCCTGTTCTCTTACCGGGACAAAAAGATGCCTTGGGACACTTTTCATTGCAGCCAGCACCCGTTCACTTATCCCGTGATGCCGCAGTTCCTCTATCAGCCCTTTACTTTCGACCTCAAACTCCATACCGACTCCCGCTTCTTGATTACAACACGTTCTCCCTTTGCCCTTGAAAATCGTTTAGGTTCCTTGATACCTGAATCAGCATATACCCGTTTTATATATTTGGCTTTGATAGCGACACCTTTTCTACTCTTAAATCCGCCATCCCTTATTTTTATCCTTATGATCTTTAATTTCCGGTTGTTTACCTCTACTTTATCCCCTATTACGAATTCCCTGTCACCCGGTACTCGCATAGATACGGATTCTGTGGTTTCCCTGTGGCTTATGGCAAATTTTACAATAGCTTCATCTATTGCCCTTGCCCATATCGTTTTAATAACGTCTGCATTCGCCTCATCCATTCTTTTATCTTTACCTTCTATAGAAGTTATTTTTACCAGATATGCTTCCCCGGTTGCCTCATCATCTATTAAGATCTCATCATCTTTTCGTATGATACCGGAAAGCACTGCTCTTGTATGGACTGATTCTTTCCCCTTGCTTACAATAACCCTTACCAGTATATTTTGTAGTTTTTTCTCTTTATGAACTGACTTACATTCCTGGCACTGCAATAATTCTTCTTTTCTTCCCTTCAAAATAATATGGTTAACCTGTGTATCAGGCGAGCATGAAGGGCATATTGTTTCGATATATTCCATATGATTATCTAAGGGGCTTGATAGATATAAATATCCTTTTAAGGCCGGAAATAATTAATATATTGTAAAGAGCTAAATAAAATAGTAAACGATACACTTATATACTACATATTTGAATATATAACTCTTTCGCTGAGGAAAAATTGAAAAGATTAGGAACTGTTCTACACGCTATCGATAATATACTGATAGTCCGCGCCGATAAAACGCTTGAATCAAATGGTTTATACCCGAATTCAATGGTTATTACAAAAACTATGAAAAGGATAGGCAGGGTAAAAGAACTTTTTGGACCGGAGAAGAAGCCCTACATATCTATCAAGTTATTCAATGAAATCAAAGATTCGGAAATAATGAAATTAAAAAAGGAAAGAGTCTATTTGGCATAAAAGAAAGGTGTGAAATGGCAGAAACTGAAAAAATTATGGAAATTGAAAAAGTAAAAGTAATTGAGAAGACCGAACGGGAAAAAATAAAAGAAGGTATAAGACAGAAAAAAGAAAAAGAAAAAGTCGGTCAGTTCGAGAAAGCAACAGTGGAGTGCCCCGAATGTAAGAGCCACGCTCTTGTTCATGATTATGAAAGAGCTGAACTTATCTGCAATGAATGCGGCCTGGTAGTTGATGCGGACTTTATTGACCAGGGTCCGGAATGGAGGGCTTTTGACCATGACCAGAGAATGAAACGGTCTCGTGTCGGTGCGCCAATGACCTATACTATTCATGATAAAGGATTATCTACTATGATAGACTGGAGAAACCGGGACTCATACGGGAAATCCATATCCAGTAAGAGCAGGGCCCAGTTATACCGTCTCAGGAAATGGCAGCGCCGCATACGTGTTAGCAATGCTACCGAGAGAAACCTCGCTTTTGCATTATCAGAACTTGACAGGATGGCATCAGCTCTCGGTTTATCCCAGAACGTGAGGGAAACAGCAGCAGTAGTATATCGAAAAGCCGTTGATAAGAACCTTATCAGGGGAAGAAGCATTGAAGGCGTTGCAGCAGCAGCCTTATATTCAGCATGCAGGCAGTGCAATGTCCCCAGGACCCTTGATGAAATCGGTGAAGTTTCAAGAGTGAGCAGGAAAGAGATCGGAAGAACATACAGGTTCATCTCAAGAGAACTTGGCCTGAAACTTGTCCCGACATCGCCGATTGATTATGTGCCGCGTTTCTGCTCGGGTTTGACCCTTCGCGGAGAAGTCCAGTCAAAGGCTGTAGAGATCCTCAGGCAGGCATCAGAGAAGGAACTCACAAGCGGAAGAGGCCCGACAGGTGTTGCTGCCGCGGCAATTTATATTTCCTCGATCCTTTGCGGTGACAGGAGAACACAGCGCGAAGTTGCCGAAGTCGCAGGTATAACCGAAGTGACGATAAGGAACCGCTACAAAGAATTGGCCGAGGAATTGGATATTGAAATTATCCTTTGAGGAATGGGAGCCCATATATAAACTGATACTTGAGGATATGCATTTTGACAGGATCTATGATGAAAATTCTGCACTTCTCCTTTCAAAAATGCTTGAAACCAGGGCCAGGAAAAAAATCCCTGATATTGTCAAGATCGAATTCCTGCAAAAGGCCATAAATGGAAAGGATGTTCTTGTATGCGGAAAAGCGCCCTGTCTTAAAGATGATATTAAAAAAAAAATTGATATTAAAAAATATGTTGTAATCGCTGCTGACGGTGCAACCAGCGTCATGGTGAACATGGGAATTACCCCGGATATCATCGTTACCGATCTTGATGGCAATATGGACGATGAAGCAAAAGCCAGCGAACGCGGCGCTATCATGGTAGTGCATGCCCATGGCGATAACATTGATGCTCTGGGTCAAGAGCTGCCGCGCCTGAAAAGGGTAATCGGAACTACACAATCAAAGCCCCTTGACAACGTCTATAATTTTGGTGGATTTACTGATGGTGACAGGTGCGTGTTTCTTGCAAAAGAAATGGGAGCAAAGTCAATCACTCTTATTGGTTTTGATTTCAAAGATATGAATGTAACTCCCCTTAAGAAGAAAAAACTCATATGGGCAGAACGATTAATTGACATGATAATTGGTGAAGGGGATTTTCAGTAGCAAAAACTGTTAGTTATCGCACAATATCCGGTTTCGTACACACTTCCAGTTTGTTACATATTTCACAATCTGTCCTGCATGGCTCGATGTGAATCAATATTGAAAGATTTGGGATTTTTTCCTTAATTTCCTTTTCAAGGTGATCGCAGAAATCATGTGCATCTACAACATTCTGGTTTTTTGGCAGGACAAGATGCAAATCCACGAATCTTTCAGCTCCCGACATTCGCGAGCGCAGTTTATGGTATTCCGCATATTGGGAATAATGCTCATGGATTATTGATTTTATGGTATCCTCTTCTTTATCTTCAAGTTTCACGTCCATGATCCCTGATACTGAGCGTTTTGTCAGGTCATACGATGCCTTCAGGATGATAAGAGCAACAATTATAGCCATTAACGGGTCAAAAATAGGATTGCCTGTGATTTGAATTAAAATAAGGCCAATTAAAACACCAATCGAAGTATAAACATCTGTCGTAAGATGATATGCATCTGCTTCAAGAGCAATTGATTCGGCTTTCTTTGCAACTTTCATTATCCTTGCTGAAACATAAAAATTCACAATTGTCGAGATACCCATGATAACCATACCAATTCCAATTAAGCCCGAATCGATTTCAATTGTTTCATTACCCAGGATCTTTACAGTTGATTTATAAAGTATGATTATTGCCACAACAAAAATTAGAATTGCTTCTACTGTTCCGGAAACATTTTCGAATTTACCATGCCCGAACCTGTGTTCATCATCAGCCGGCTGTCCTGCTTTCTTGACCGAATAATTTGCTATGACAGCAGCCAAAAGGTCGATACCTGAATGAAGGGCTTCTGACAGGACGCTTATCGAACCCATGAAAAAGCCGATGGCGAGCTTCAGGATGAGTAATAAAGAATTGGAATATATCGAAAGTCTTGCCACGGATATTATTTCTTTATGTGCCGCAAAATATTTGTTGTTCTTATCTGGCATTTATTTTTTACTATTGAAGTGAAAGTATAAAGGGATATCCCGAAAAAACAGATAAAACCTCAACCAAAACCCTTTAATATCGAAAGCAACAAACCATAAATTGCCATAATACAAGCATGGTAAATGGAGGTTGTTATGTGCAGTACATATTCAGGATTTTCAATGATGCCTGATGACCTTGAAGAGATGAAGAAAGGAAGCTCCATGTTCTGGTGCGTTTCATGCAAAAAGACTTTCATGAAGAAAGGAGCAACAGAATGCCCGAACTGCGGCTCAAATAAGATCAAGGTAAGAGCGCCATAGTTTAAATAATTAAAATAAATATCGCCGGGAACCGTAATGTATTTCATCCCCATGACATATCCCTGAGTGTGTACCGAATTAAAATAAATGATTTTAACCTTGACCATTCCCTTTCATGCGGCCAGGTATTCAGGTGGGAAAAAAAGGATTGGTGGACCGGGATAGTCAACGGGGCTATAGTCAGGGCTAAACAGGAAGATGGGGAACTAATAGTCGAATCATCATTTCATAAGGAATTGATCGTCGATTATTTCAGGCTTGATGATGATATCCAACAAATTTACGCTTCAATTGGCCGGGATGAAAAAATAGCATCATTGATCAATAAATACAGGGGTCTGCGACTCATCAGGCAGGACCCGTGGGAATGTCTTGTAACGTATATGTGCTCAAGCAATAACACCATATGGAATATCACTAATTCTATAAGGCGCATGTGTGAATGTTTCGGGAATGAGATCGAAAAGGGTTTTTACTCCTTCCCCACACCGCAAGCGCTATCGTGTGCCTCACTTTGCGACATGTCACAATGCAGGCTTGGTTTTCGCGCCCCAAGGGTATTGAAAATAGCAAATATTGTGGCAAAGGGCGAATTTGACCTGTATGGGATCAAGGACTTATCTTACAGGAAAGGGCGCGAAGAACTTATGAAAATAGAGGGCGTTGGAAATAAGATCGCGGATTGCGTGCTGCTTTTTGCATTCGGGAAACTTGAATCTTTTCCTGTGGATACGCATATCGAACAGATTATGGAAAGGTATTATGGTTTCAATTTCAAAGGTCCAAAGAGCAGAAAGAGGGATGAAATGGCTGAATTTGCCAGGAACTATTTTGGAAAATATTGTGGGTATGCGCAGGAGTATCTGTACCTGGAAGATCTGGGATAGGGTATCCTTAAATTATAAGAAAATCAATTATGGCATATGATACATATCCTTGAAAATATCGATAAGTGGAAGTGCGAATATAAAAATTGCGGTGCGAAATGCTGCTTGGAAGGTATCCAGCTTACAATTGAGGATATAAAAAGGATCAAAGATCTGGGATATTCACCTGAAGATTTCCTTGATTTTGATGAAAAAGAAAATCTATTCAAGATCAGGGGAAAAGAAGGAAAGTGCTTTTTTAATGGGAAAAAGCTTGAATGCACGATACGAGATAACGAGCCGCTAGTATGCCGTTTGCTTCCATTCAGGATCATCGAAGTCTCATATTCCGATGAACCTTTAATGAAACTTAAACCCGTTGTGGATTGCCCTGGAGTAGGCCAGGGTAAGAAGATCGATAAGAAGAACATCGAAGCAGATGCAACATCATTCCTGCGGGAGAACCAGCAGCTTAAAAGGGACCTGAAGAAAAAGGGCAAGAAAGGTGTTATTGAAGCCCTTTAATCATCGGATCATTTCCAGGCATCATTTCCAGCAATCTCTCAAGCACTGCATCAACGCCCTCACCAGTTAGCGTAGACATACTCATATCGCCAATTTCCGTGACTGATATATCCTTCTTGTTGGCAACAATAAGGAACGGTACTGCAAATTTATTTTTTATCTCTTCAAGTAGATGCATCTGGGTGTCAAGAGAATAACCGCATGTTTCAGATGGGTCAATTACATAAAGTATCACCCTTCCAATATGTCTTAGCGCGGATATTGCCTGAAGCTCAATTTCATTTCTCTCTTCAAGCGGCCTGTCAAGAAGCCCGGGGGTATCAATTACCTGATTCCTTATCCCATTTCGTGTGAAATGCCCCACTGCCAACCCTTTCGTTGTGAAAGGATAAGGAGCTATCTCAGGATGGGCGCTGCTCACAAGCGCCACGAAACTTGACTTTCCCACATTCGGGTAGCCTGCAACAACGATCGCAGGTCCTTCATCGATAGCTGGAAGCTTTCTTAGCTTGTTACGCGCTTCATTCAGGAAGCGCAGGTTGCCATCGATACTTTCAACGATTGATGAGATCCTGCCAAATGCCTGTTTTCGCACAAATTTAGAATCATCTGCTTCGCGCATCATCCCCACATATTTTCTTGCCAGGGTTCCTATTTTCTCACCTGCCCACTGTACAGAGGCCAGGTTCATTTTCATCTCTTCGACACCTACCATTACATCTGCAAGCTCAAGATAAAAAGGCGGCAACTGTTCCAGGCTGGGGAATTTCCTTACTATATGGGCAAGATTATCACTGAGTATATTTGCTGCTGTAAGCAGCATTGATTCTTCAGCCTGAAGCTTGGATTTCCTGTCAAGAATCTGCTTTCCACGTTTGGCTCGAGTGGCCCGGCGGTAAGATTTGTCAAGAAGTTCTTCGGCTGTTGGAACTGTGGGTATTTTTTCGAATATCATATCTGTCCGGAATTATAATTTTATATAAATAAGTACTGAAGGAACTAGTATGCTCATTGAGTTTATAAGGATAATGCAGGCATTCAAAAGTTCTTCATCGTACTTGCTATTTTTGCGGCTTTTCCTGCGACCTCCACAGCATCGCACCCCAGAAGCCTTATCATTGCTTCTTTTCCGACACCCCCTTTATCAAAAATAGCATCAGGTACTTTCCCTTCTCTCTTTATTGCATCCGACACTCCCCATTCCATAGTAGATACACCTTCAGGCTCGTTCTCCCTCCTGAATGACGCAATGGATAACCCAAGATCCTCACATGCAAAAAGTGCCTCCTCTGAATACCGGATATTCATCGCTGCCCTCATCAGGTCATTGTAATGCATCACGGTCAATACGATCCGGGCAATATGACTGCTGGCGCCAAACGCAACGCATCCTACTGCATGAGGTTCATTTTTCAACCGGACGATCCGTCCTGAAACTGCGGCTACATCTGAAACTGAAGAAGCATCAGGTATAGCCATTGCGATATTACATCCAACTTCAGGGATCAGGTCGTAAAAACTCTGGCTCTTTTTGATCAAATCCAGGGCATCCTCTATATTCTTAATAACACTGAACCTTCGGGCCTCGGCAAGGATATACCCGATCTGATTAACCGGAGCTGCTCCTTTGCCTATTTTGAAGCTCAGGTTTATCGCCTGTTCAACGAATTCCTTTGCACGATGTGCGGCCTCAATAAGGTTCACTCCTTTTGAAAGTTGCGCTGTAATAACGGCCGAGTGTGTGCATCCTGAGCCGTGCGTGCCTCCTTTTATCAATTTTCCCTTAATTTCTGTGAATTCCCCATTTGAGTAAAGAATGTCAGTTCCTTTAAGATGTCCACCTGTTACTATTACGGCTCCAGCGCCAAGTTCTGAGATGATCTTCGCAGCTTTCCTGGCATCCAGGATGTCTTTTATTTTTATCCCTGAAAGCCTCTCGGCTTCTAAAACATTGGGAGTAACAACCACAGAAAGAGGCAGAAGTTCCTCAATTAAGAGCTCAATAGCTTCATTTTTCAGCAATATCCCACCTGCTTCGGCAGCCATTACAGGATCAATAATAAGGGGCAGCCTTTCCTTTTTTATAAGTCTTGCAGCAACCTTAACAATTTCAGGTGATGAGAGCATTCCGGTCTTGACGCAATCAATTTTTATATCGCTTATAACAGCATCGAACTGCTCTTCAATGAAATCCGGGGGTATGTCAAAGGAATTAAGAACGCCCAGCGTGTTTTGAGCGGTGACTGATGTTACAATACAGGTTCCGTGAACACCCAGAGCTGCAAATGTCTTTAGATCCGCAGCTATTCCCGCCCCGCCGCATGAGTCCACACCCGCTATTGTCATTGCTGTTTTCATTATGCAAAGATAATCTCCATATATCATAATAGTTATAGTCAAGAACATAATATAGTTGAGAAATGCACACCAAAGCATGGGAAGATGAATATAAGAAAAGTATCTGGAAAGGTCATTATTCACTTGAGTTACTGGATCCGTCCATAAAAAAAGGAAGGCTTCTTGATGCCGGCTGCGGAAGCGGCAAATATTCGCTGCCTTTGCAGATGCGTGGATTTGAAGTAGTAGGAATGGACGTTTCGTTAAAGGCCCTGCAAATGTTAAGAGAAAGCAGCAAAACACGTGGACTTGATATAGGTATCGTGGCTGCGAATGTTTTCCAATTGCCTTTTCCGGATGGATCTTTTGATATCATCTGGTGTTATGGTGTGCTGCAGCATCTTTTATTGAAAGAGAGGGAATTTGCAGCCAGGGAATTTCGACGCATTTTAAGAAAAGAAGGTATTTTGTTCCTGGAAGTTTTCGGGAAAGATGATATGCGATACGGCGGCATCGAAGTTGAACCCGATACGTTTTCGAGGAAAAACGGTATTGTTTATCATTATTTTGATAAACGTGAAATGGAAGAATTGTTAATGGATTTTTCTTGTAATATAATCGAATCACGTAAGGAAAAGAGGTTCAAAGGGAAATTGTATACAAGACACATGATTTCTGCTGTAGGGAAAATCAATGGCTCATAAATCAATGTGCGGATTCAGATCACACCCCGTACACGGCAGGCACATAGTCTTTGCCTTACTTGCATCAAGTCCATATATATCAAGTATCCTGCATGACATTTTCGCGAGCTTGAGCAGTCTTTCTGCTGTTGGGCGCTCGGCTTCCAGTTCACCAAAGCGCAGGGGATGAACGCCAACCGCCCTTATTATCGGGATCACCCCCATTTTCGCAAGTATCTCGTAATTCTTTTCAATGGTTTCATCGGTCTCTCCCAGCCCTGCAATGAAGTTCGTAAAAACGTTGTTTTTTCCGAATATTTTGACAGCATCTTTCAGGCATACGAGTGTGAAATCAAGTGGAGGTTTCTTACAGTATTTATCATAAAGTTCCCTGTCCATGGTCTCAACATTGTATTTAATTTCACTTGCTCCCGCATCTTTCAATATGCGGGATGAGTCCTTTGTTGGATAGACTGACACACCTATCGGAACATTGTATTTCTTCAATTTTTTAACCAGCCCTGCCGCCCTTTCCACTTCTTTTTCAGGTGTCACTTCAACCCCTGATGTTATGGAAATCCCTTTCATCTTGCCCAATTTGAATGCTTCTTCAACAAGCGCCAGCAATTCTTCTGAAGATTTGACCTTTCCATTTAATTTCGGGACAGGACAGAATTTGCAATCATAAATGCAGCGCTCACTCATTGTAATATATGCCTGCTCAGGACAATGTATGAGTTCTTCCTCGATCGTTCCCCGAACGAACTCCTTCCCGCCTTTTGTGATCACGATTTCGCCATTGTCTTTAATCGCTCGAAGCGGAGAACCGTCATCCACCACAAGCCGCACACGGTGCCCGCCTGATTGAAAGAAAAAAGCCTTGCCTCCGGCTCCCGGTCCTGCCGTTGGGATAGTTAGCCTTCCAAGAATTGATGGATCAATATCAATTGCTCCGATAGAAATGAGTTCAGCCTTGATTTGCGCATTCATTTTCATATGCGTGGAATGCGTTTTTGTAACATAAATACTTACGCCGTATACCTGATTATGACACCATGTTTAGTTTTTTCCTGATGCTCTCACATATTTCCCGGGCTTCGTTATTTATGGCAATGATCTCGATCTTTTCAGCCCCTGACGCTCCAATACCCAATTCCACGGCTCTTGCAATTTGTTCCTGCTCAAAAATACTGCCCCTTTCAACCTCTCCTGTAGTGCCATAAATGCGCAAGGTCGCCACGCCCACAGCATCAATGGCGATCCTGTCATTGCTTGCGATCATAATTCCGGGTTCGATCAGTGTTCCTTCATCCGGCCCGCCTTTTGAGAATCCTGATATCCCATCCATTATTATGATGTCCGGTTCGTAAGCTGTGTTTATTTCAGCTATCATCTGTCTTTGATATTTTGAAGAATGGAGCTCAGACATATAATTATAGTCATCTTCAGGGTCATATTTTGCGACCATGCCCACACTATTTTTGAGGGACATGGTGAAATGACCCCCAAATCTGTGGGTTTTAAGGCAGCAGGTCTGAATTATGAAATCCGCATCCCTGAATAATTTTGGAAAAAGGAAGCCTCTTTTCCAGTGGCTATTCACAGGCGTTTCATATATCCACTCATTTTTCTTAAGATCATCAAGGATAAGGACATCAAATCCATGATTTTTTGACAAGTTCATGATCCCCAGATCTTCCAGCGTTTTTCTGGTATTTCCCATGCCGCTTCTTTCAGCAATTATGATGCTTGCTCCTTTTTCCCTAAGGGAATCAACGATCACTGATATAGTGTCAGGATGCGTGGATGCCGGGAATGGATCATCACTATTGAAGTTCGCTTTGAGCGAAACTTTTTTTCCAGAATATTTGTCTGTATCGAAATATTTCAACAATTCTTTTATTCCCGAACTTCTTTCATTTGTCTTTAATACGTATACTTTTGAAATGACCCCTCTTTTCATGCGCGTTCCCTCCTCATTGGATATTTCACTTACGGGGTCCTTCCTGTATATACAACCAGAAATAATAAATAAAAATGCCGCTGCTAACCATGCGATAAACTCCCTTCTATTTATCATACGAGAGAATATGGTTTTTTCCTGTATTTACCAGAATTTACCAGAATTTCCACCAGGGTTTTTTCCCACCCATACCTACAGGTCCGCCTTTGATGTATTTTTCAGGCTCGGAATCAAATGCTTTCTTGCATCCAGGCGAACAGAAATAATAGGTTTTCCCGTTATGTTCTGACTTGTACTTTGCTGTTTTTTCATCCACCTGCATTCCACAAATTGGATCTATCTGCATATTTTTCATTTCTCCTTTTATGATTCACATCAATTCTTTCTTTTTCTCTTCAAATTCTTCTTTGCTTATTTCTCCCATGGCATACCTTTTCTTCAGGACTTCAAGTGCGGATTCATGGCCTCCTCTTATTCCGGTGCCCTGCCACAGGTATTTGATGAGCAGTACGAGTCCTACCAGTATCAGGATCCAGAATATAAATCCAATAATCAACCAACCTGGGCCCATCATTCCGTAGCCGTAACCATCCATCATATTAAATACCATAATTCTACCTCCATTTAATCATTGGCTGTGGTAATATAAAAAGACGACCCTGAGGATGGAGAAAGTAAAAAATATTCGGGCTTTCGCCCGCATCACATATTTATTCGGTCACAAGTACATCAGGCGCACGGTGGCTGATCTTTATGCCTTTGCCCTTTACGCCCCTGATTTTATCATATGCAAGCTCTGCTGCTTTCTTTCCTGCAAGAAGCATGCCGCCAAATATTGGTCCCATTCGCGGTGCGCCGTATGTTGAGGTTGCAGACATTCCTGCGACTATAAGACCGGGATATATTTCATGCGTGAGTTCAACAGTCTGTTTCTCAGCTTCATCTACCCAGAGTGAGCCGCAGCCTTTTGGAACAGGGATGCCTGATCTTTGCTCGCTCAAGCGCTTCACAAGGAATGAATCATGTCCTGTTGCATCAATTACTACTTTGGATCTTATCGCTATAGGATCCATGCAGGTCATAAACGGAGGCATTTGCTTTGCCGGGAACCACTGGATAACTACTCCGTCAACATGGTCTTCTTTGAGAATTATGTCATCAACATTTGTTGAGTTAAGCAGCTTTACACCTGCATCGCAAGCGCTTGCCAGCATCTTTGAGACCATTTCAAAAGAATCGCAAACATATAGGCCATTTCCAGCATCCTTGAGCTTCACGCCGCATTCTTCAAGAATTTTATTCGCAGGATATCCGACCGTGTTCTTTGGCATTAGATATCCGCCCTGCCACATACCGCCGCCTGCATAAAGATTTCTCTCGATCATTACGGTCTTAAGATCTTTTTGGGCGCAATATTTTGCTGCTGCGGCGCCGCATGGCCCTGAACCAACAACAACAACATCACTGTCAAGGATGTTTTCTATGAAATCATCCATGAATTCATTAACTATCGTTTTTGTAACATGTATCTCGCTGATATTTGTCATAATTTTACCCTGCTGTAATAGGGCTTGCGCCAACTATAAACTTTTCTGATACCACATTTATCGTAGTCACTAAATTATCCACCTCTTGATTTTGTTCTCATTGCCATTATCAGGATTATTCCTATTGCAAAGAGTACAACCCCGATCCATGCGAAATTCACTGCAGGTATTATTTTCAAAGTGAGGGGAACAGCTCCGCCGCCAAGACCCTGGAATATCACATATACATCGGTTCCTGTTATGCTGCTGTCAACCAGCGGGAATGTCCCGCTTCCACTCTCTGCTTGAAGGTATTCTGCGACTCCATTTCCTATTTTCTTGCTATCCTGGTAAACTTCAAGCCGGACGCTCTGGACTTTGTATTTTCCGGATTCAGCAACACCACTTATTTGATCCGGTGTTGAGAATAAAATGAGATCGTACGTCATATTTGTTGAGTTGCTCTTGAAATTTGTCATAAGGAATCCATCCACTGTAAGGTCCATTCCTTCCTGGTAATTTAGTGGCGACTCTGCCTGCGTAGCAGCCCAGATATTGTCTGTCCCGTCATCAATTTGTAGATAACTCGTATAGGTAACAGGAGGCGGGGACTGGACATTTACAACATTTGCAGCTTTTCCACTGATTTTTACATTATCATTGGCATATTTTTCGGGACTCCCGTATATTTCCGATATACTTACTACTCCTGCCGGGATATTCGTAGTTTCAGTAAGACTCCGGGTTGAAAAATCAATGATTTTTACACCATAACCATTTCCGATATCTACTAACTGTCCTTTTGAAGCCAGCGGTATATTGGCGCTTTCGATGGTCTGGGTGAAATTTGAGCTTATGATAGCGCCTAACAGGATAAATACTACCCCAAAATGAACTATCGCTATGCCAATACCTTTTATCTTGGGTTTTATGCTTTCGATCCTGAGGTAATCACTCAGGCGCTGGATCGTTGACCATGTTGCATATATCATGGATGGGAAAATAGATATTACCGAAATATTACCGATCATTTTATAAAGAGCCGGCTCCCTTGCCCAGAAGGGGCTGGCATGATCAAGCACATAAAAGGTCTCTGTTCGAAGGAACATAGTAATAATTGATAAACCAATTACTATGAATAGTGTTTTTTTCTGCTGTTCCTTTTCCCTTTCATTATAATTCAAACAGAATCCAAGCGCCAGAAGCAATATTATCGTGAAAGGATAGCTCCAGATATTGAAGAAATTCTTTGTATCAGAGGCAACACCTACTTTGAGCCCCTGCGTAAGCTGTATGAACGCAGGGAAGGAAATGCCCCATAATGAGATAAATGCCAGGACCACGAACAAAAGTAATGTAACATAGAATATATTCGTCTTGTTCCAGAATCCGCGGTCTTCCTCCGGTTTCTCCGACTCCTCAAAATAACGCCGCATACCCAGAATGATAGATACAAGAATTGTGATCCCTATAAAAACCAAAAGCAAAGTACCGGTGGAACTGTCACCAAAAGCATGGACTGAATTGAAAATACCGCTCCTGACAACTATTGCCGCATAAAGTACAAGTATGAATGAAACTACTGCAAGTATTGGTGCAGCTATCGAAAATGTCGCCTTGTTCTTCCTGTGAAGGGCTGCAGCATGCATGAAAGCCGTAAGCGTTAACCATGGGATAAATGAAGCCGTCTCGACCGGATCCCATGCCCAGAACCCGCCCCAACCCAATACAAGATATGCCCAGACGCCTCCGACTGCTATACCCATTCCCAGGAACAACCAGGTAAATCGCGCCCACTGCCTGCCAAGTTCCTCCCAGCCGTCTTCTTTTGTAAGAAGGTAAACAATTGCTGCTGCAAAGGGTATTGTCATGGTGGCATAGCCAATGAACATAAGTGGTGGATGAACGGTCATCCAGAAATTAACAAGAAGCGCATTAAGGCCATTGCCAACCTCGGGAACAAAATCAGGTGTAAGAGTTCCCTTTGCGATCAGGTCAACGACCTCAGGCCGCTCGATTATGAGCTTGAAAGGTGATTGGACAAGCGTTATTATTATAAGATACATGCCTGAAATAAGCGTAATTATCTGAGTCCTTCTTGCAAGTGCAGTCTTATGCTTCGTTGTCAAAGCGAGCCATGCCGCAGAAAGGTACACTACCCATACCCAGAGAAGGTATGTGCCTTGCTGGCCTGCCCATGTACCAGATATTTTATAAATAAGAGGAAGATCGGCGCTTGAGTATTGCCAGACATAATCGTAAGCAAAGTCACTGTATACAAAATAATATGTAAGGAGAATATATGAGAACGTAAGAAGTCCTGCCCCCGCTATTATTGCAGGTGTTACAAGCTTATTTAATAATTCGATATTTTTTATTTCTCTGGATATTAATCCAACAAGTGCAATAACGCTAACTGCAAGACTTGCATAAAGTAATGTGTCACCTAATGGTATCATGCTATTTTCTCCTTACATCATCTCTTATCTTCGTAACGATCGGAAGTAAATAATCCGCTTCAACTGCGCCAGGAACCCTCTGTAATATCTTACCATTCGGGTCCATGAAAACAAGATAGGGGGGATAACTCACCCCATATTTCTGGGCGACTTCCCTGTCGATATCAAGGTCCATTGCTACAAGAAGATAGTCTTCCTCAAGGATCTTCTTTACCTGGGGATTTCCCAGAGTATCTGTCTGGAATCTTGCACAATACTGGCACCATATAGCCCAGAAATACATCATGACAGGTTTATTTTCCTGCTGTGCTATCTGGAAACTTTCTTCAAGCCCAGAAGCCGCGCGGTGAAATTTTATGCCGCCAAGATAACTGCTGTTTTTATCACTTAAAGTAAAATTACTAAGCGCAGTATTATAACTGAAATATGCGAATAATAAAATTAATACCAATACAATTATCGACACTAGTTTTTTGGTTCTCATATATTTTTCCTATTGTTTTGAATTGAATATAAGTATATATGTTTTTGTCTCGTTTGTTATTATTCAGTATTTTTTTTATATTTTTTATTTTCATATTATAGGTAAAGTCAAAATCCTGACACCAATTATCAAATAAACAATAGAGGTAAATCCGACTGCAATCATACTTTGCTGCAATTCGTTTTCATCCTGTGAATCCCTTTTGCTGATAAGATACCCGGCCCATATAGTAAAGATAAAGCCTGAAACCAGCAAGAGTATCTGCACATGGTCAATTGTATCAAAATCAGGTGAAAATTCCCATATTCTCCCGAAGAAACTTCCAATACTGGCAGCTATATAAAACAATCCTTTCAAGAGGCGAAATGTGTTTTCAGCCAGATAGACCGACAAGCTCAGGGGGATGAAAGCATAGGACAATTCAATAAACTTTCGCTTTGCGTTTTTTCCGAAAGCAGCCCTTGAGGAAAGATACATCAATCCTGCTGCACCAAGTGTTAACAGGATGAATATGATGACAGCCCACATATTTCGCCAGTAAAGGTCAAGGAAAGTAATTGAATCAACAGGAAGAGTCGATTTGACAAAATTTATGATCACATTCCTGAATTCCAATCGTTCCATTCCCAGGACAAAAAGAAAGATAATGATTATTCCATGGACAAGATATGCTTCATCAAGATGTGTCTTATTTGAATGAATTAGATCCGCTCCTGGAAGTCTCGGACTTAATCTGATATTCCCCCTTGAACATGATTTGACGCATTCCATGCACATGATGCACTGATTGTTCCTCTCCATTGATTGGGGAAACTCACCGACAGGGCAGGCTTTCCCTGATTTGTTCCCTAATACACATTCCTTGATGTCATGATCCTGGCATGTTTTCTTTGACTTGCATCGCAGTTCTATGCTTGAGAGCATAGAGAATAAACCCAGAACAAGCCCGATGGGGCAGATGTAGCGGCAAAAGCTCCTTTTTTCATATACTGCTCCCATAACCACAGCAAGCCCGGTGAAGAACAGAAGAAGAAATGCAGTATTTGGAGGATTTCTCGTGAACATGAATAGATGCCGCTCTGCTGCGAAAATGAAAAGGAAAAGTATTACTGCTATCCAGAGATTGCGGTACTTTTCAGGGTATTTCCTTTTAAGGCTGAAAACAGATTGCGTCCATTCACCGACAGCTCCTATTGGGCACGCAAAGCACCACAGCCTTCCCACAATTATTATAGTAAAAGCAAGCAATGGATGCCATAGATCCCATATCATTGTCGTGGCGAATGGTATCCCTCCGTGGAATCGCAAGTCGGGTTCACTTGAAAGGCCAAAATAAATTATTATGAGCAGGAAAATAAATAAAAAAAGGTTGACAACTGGTTTAAAAAACCTGTTCTTAACCAGATCCTTGAAAAAATAAACATCAAGCAGGTCATATTTTTCTTTGTTCCCGTGATTTTCTAAATTTTCGTTTTTTCTAATCTCTTTTTTATTTACCATAATTAACCGAAGAATTGTTCATAAAGGCTTGAAATTTGAGTATCGATATTGACTGAATAAGGAAGGAACAGTACCTTTAGATATTTGTCGATGCCAAAAAGCATCATCAATCCCACAAGGATCAATATCAGTCCGGAGAGTTTCTTAAAGAAATGGCTTCTCTTTGAAAACCATTTGACACGGCCTGAAACGCTTTTTCCCGAATAGGCAATAATAAGCATTGGAATGCCAACACCAAGGGAATATGCCAGAAGAAGGATCATGCCATATGAAATATTACCCGAACCTGCTGAACTTTCAGCGACCACAGAGAACACCGAACCAAGGATTGGACCCACACATGGTATCCACAGAATTCCAAGTGACATTCCCAGGAATAGGCCGCCCAGAAGTCCTTCAGGATTGGCTTTTGAGGTTATTTTCCCAATAAAAGTCACATGCTCACGGAAATAATTCAAGATCATACTTGAAAACTTCACATAAACTTCATTAATATCATCGTCAAAAAGCACCGCACCCATTCCAATAATTACAAATATCGAGAACCAGCGCAGGTAATCGCTAAAAAAACTAAATGATGCGACTGTAAAAACAAGAAGCCCCATCAATGTGAAGCTCACTGTCATTCCGGTGACTATCGCAAGAGGGCGAAGCCTGCTCCCCACAGAACCCGATAAGACCGCAGGCAGGATGGGAAGAACGCATGGCGTTGCAACTGTTGCCATGCCTGCGAGAAATACCAGTAATATGGGGGGGGCGGCGGACATTTTATGTTCTTGCTACCGCATCGATATTATCGTTTTCGGCCTGTACGGTCGAAATGTCACCTGTCAGTTTGATCACAAGAACATTTCCTTTTGTTTCGGGATTATACTTTCCAAGACCTGCAGGAATAGACTTAGTATCCGTGATACTGAACGCCTTTACAAGTTCTACTTTTCCACCGGCAGGTGTTAAACTCATGTAATTCATATCTGAAAAACCGGTCTTTTCCGCAAGCACAAGCGCATACGCAGCATTCTGGTAATCTACAGAATCCAGCAGCGATTTATAGGTGGAATACGAAGTGTTCATGCTGTTCGGATTATTCATCAATTTTGCAGCATTATCCACATTCTGGCTATGCCCATATATTAACGGTCTTGTATTTACAATATTTTTCATTTCCGGTTGAATTTTTGCCTTTATAGATGCATCATTTTTGCTGTCATAACCCAGGTCATGAAGTTCTATCCACGAATTAGTACTGAAATCAGCGCTGTACATACCTAATAATTTCTTACCATAGAAACTATCCGGCTCTACTTGCTGTAATAGCTGGGCTTCCATTTCAGGTCCAGCGATCATCTTCGTATTTACAAAATATGCCCGGTTCACACCTGCAGGTGTGAGTTTCAAGCCGTCGGCAAGGGATTTGAAATTGTCGGGAAGTGAAAGCGCCGACAGATCTTCAGATGGCACAGGCGTAGCCTGGATGGCCGACAATCCTGTGGCAGGAATTCCTGTCGGGAAGTAGCTCTGGGCTTTTGTGGCTATACCGACGCAGACATCACAGAATGAAGCATGGTCATCATAAGTCCCATCCTCGGTTATGAAGCAATCTCTTACGGACATGTGAGGTTTTCCCTCTGATACTTTGCTTCCATGTTCCCCGCAACCGCAGTAACATGGTATCTGCTCAAGCACCTCGGGATGCTCAGTTGCGTATTTATATGCTTTCAGTGTCATCGCATTAGTAACTGCAAAATCCGGAAGTTTATCAGCCTTTCTTGGGATTAGTATCGGCATATAATTATCCTTCACAGAAGGCGTATTTGTCCCTGGAGCCCCTCTGTTCCCGTATTCTTTATCGATCAACGCCCTTACTTCTTTAAGAGTCATTTTCTGTGTTGGTTCCGTTTTTTGCGAATTGCCCGTCAGCAAAACGAACGCTCCGATCAGAATAATTGCAGCTATCGCAATTATTAAGATATTATTAAATCCTTTCTTTTTCGGTATTTTTTTATGCTTTTTTATGTTGTCTATTTTTTTTTCAGGCTTCATTTTCATGCCTCATCTTATTATTTCATTTATTCTATCGAGAAATGGTTGTGTTTCTGTATATCCGGGTATTCTTTTTATTTCCGTACCGTTCTGGTCAAGAAATATCTCAGTTGGCGTTCCGCGTACCCTGAAGTTGATAGTTTCGCTTCTTTGTTTATAAACATCTATTGAAACTAATATGAAGTTTTCTTTTAAAGTCTTGATCACTGTTTCGTTTGTGAATGTCTCGGCTTCGAATTTCTTACAGTATCCGCAATCCTCAGACCTTGCATATACGAATACCGGCTTTCCCTGTGCCCTTGCCAAAATCAGGGCAGGCTCAACCTCTGTGTTAAAAGTCAATCCCTGCAGCTTTATCTGATTCGGTTCAGGAATCTCATTATTTGAAATATTACCTGCCGTTTCACCGGATTTGACGCTCAAACATCCTGAAAGCAGGACAAAGAGACTAATTAGTACGAATATACATTTTTTCAAGTTCTATCCGATTTTACAAGGAGTGTAAAGTTATATAAGGATTGCGGTTATCTTTTGTGACAGGCAGGGTTTTATTATTATTGTAATGCTATATACATGAGTGAATGCATGACAGAAATAAGTGATGACGAACTGGAAGCAATGCTTGAGCGCAAACCTACGGTACGTGAAGCAAAAGTGGATGACCATGCCCTCATGGTAAAGGCGCTTGAGCATCCTGTCAGGCGAAAGATGATAAAAACAATAGGAGTATTCGGGAAAACAAAAAGTGAATTGAAAAAAGAAGTTGGAGTGGATGATGCCATGTTAAATTTCCAGATCGATTTCCTTATAAAAGGAAATTATCTCAAAGTTGAGGGAGATAATTTCAGGTTGAATGATAGGGGACTTGTTTTGTTATCGAATATCCCGAAATAATTCGAGAATATTTCTCGCCAGGCTTTCACTTTTTTCAACCGATGTCATTATTGTATCAAACCTCACTGTCCTCACTCCAATATCCGATTCATTCGCAGTATCCCTATCGTCGATCACCATAATGTCAAGAATATCCCCATAACATCGGGCAACTCCATTTGATGATACGGGATACCCCTTTGCACTCATTAATTTCCCGGCAGGACCGCTAACAGGGGAATCACCAATTATGGGACTTACAGCGATAACTTTCTTCGTCTTTAAAATTTCATTGATCCCTTTCAGGGCAAGTATCGGCCCTATACTGGTAATTGGATTGCTGGGCCCGATAATTACATTATCCTCATATTCCAGGGCATCCAATACCTCTTTTGTAGGTTTTGCCTTCCTGATCCCTTTAATTTCAACATCAAGAACCTCCGGAGTTCCCCTCGCACCTACCCAGAAATCCTGGTAATGCAGGACACCTTCGGGTGTTTTAATCATCGTATCCACTTTTTCATTGCACATGGGCAGTATCTTTGCCTTAATTCCAAGCGCACAGGACAATGAAAGTGTAGCTTCGGTCAAACAAAGCCCTTTTTGAATTAGCTCCTGTCGAAAAATACAGGTGGCACGGTCAGCATCCCCGAGCATGAGCTTTTCATTGATACCCATTTTTTTTAATGCATTATTAGTATGGAAAGTGTCATTTTTGATACCCCACCACTTTGAAAAATCCAGCGCTCCCGAAAAAAGATACAGGATCGTATCCACATCAGGTGAAACAAAGCTGCTTGAGACTATTATGTCTTCTGCAGTGTTCACAATTACAGTAATCTCCTCATCGGGAATTATCCTCCGGAAGCCCTGAAGGAGCTTGGGCGTGCCTGTTCCGCCAGACAGGACTATCATGCCCTCATCTTCCCGAACAATTTCCCGCCAAGCGCTATCATCGCGATAGAAAATATTACAAGCACGATGACACTTTGCCATATTGGGATTGTGGAATTGCCAAGAAGACAATAGCGCAGGGCTTCAACACCATAAGTCAGGGGATTCAGGTAAACAAGGATCTTTAGCCAGGCAGGAAGGTTTGAAATCGGGAAAAATGCCCCGCTTAATAAAACAAGAGGCATTGTCAGAAAACTCATCACCATCTGGAAACCTTCGTGGCTTTCGATCCTTGAAGCTATCGCGATCCCCAGACCTATAAAACCTGTCCCGGATATGAACATGATGGCAATACCTGCCAGGACTCCCTGGATTGATACATAATGAACCCCGATAAGCCAGGCAATGATCATTATCAATATGCCCTGTATCATTGCTGTCGTGACGCCGCCTATGGCTTTTCCTAATGAGACAAAAAAGCGGCTTACAGGGGCGATCAATATTTCCTTCAAGAAACCGAATTCACGATCCCATATAATGGATACGCCTCCCATCAAAGAAGAAAAAAGTACAGACATCCCGATAAGACCCGGAGCCAGATAGCTCTTATCAAATGTTCCGCCGCCTCTGACCTGGAAAGCTGAACTGAAACCCGCGCCAAGTATTATGAGGAAAAAAAGAGGTGTTGCAAGCGCTCCGATTATCCTTGATTTTGAGCGGGAGAATCGTATCATTTCACGCAGCCACATGGTATATACTGTCTGGGCCGCCCGATCCATGGTGGTCATAAATCTCCGTGGGGTGTAGGGGTAGCGGAAACCCCCGACTTATAGTCGGGGGAGGAGCGTACCCCGCCCAAATATGATATTAATAACGTATTAGCAGTTTCTAATAACGTAAGGTCTTTTATTTTTGCCGATGCGTGTATTTTTGTTCCATCAAGTTTTCTCAATTCAAAATAACCTGTTTTTCTTCTTCCGAATACAAAGCCCTCGATCTTATTCCAGAGAACTTTATCATATCTCTGGAAGCCATGAATGATCCGGGTAGCAGTGTTCTTGATATGGCTTCTATCGCCTTTGAATAATTTACGATTGCATTTCCTGACCTGTTTTATTAAAAAGGATATTGAATTTCGTTCCTGCATTGTGCCTCCTGCGATTACAAAAGCATCGATGCTATGAGATTTCTCAAGTCCCAATGCTATTCTATTGAATTTCGTGATATATCCATAAGTATGATTTACAATGTTTCCAGCACCCCTTAACAGATTGACCAGTTTCCATCTTACGATTGACATGAATGTTTCAGGTTTGAATCCTGTGGGGATTTTTACATCCAGTATTAACTTACCTTTTGAAACCTTATCATGACAGGTTTCGCATAGTGTTAAGAGGTTATCAGGTGCATCCCCACCGATTTGTCTTG
This sequence comes from Methanosarcinales archaeon, assembly GCA_905339155.1. Classification (GTDB taxonomy): domain Archaea; phylum Halobacteriota; class Methanosarcinia; order Methanosarcinales; family Methanoperedenaceae; genus Methanoperedens. The sequence continues at coordinate 3,813 of CAJPFJ010000035.1, read as the reverse complement.
AAACAATATGATGGACTTGCAATATCGGGTTTCTTGATTTTCCTTTACAATGCTGACATGTGTGGTTATCCCGGTACAGTACATACTCTCTGGTATTCCAGCTATCCTTTTGGACTCCGTTCTGGTATTTTATTCCTGATATTTCAGGATTCTTGATTTTCTGGATGTCGAAAGCTGCTACTTCAATTTCTATTTTCGTTATTGGAAGGATAGCTTTTACTTTTTCGATCAACTTGATATGGCTATCGAGTTTATGTTGGATTGACGGGGCTAACCATCCGTCGGGTTTCTTTTTGTTATCGAATCTTGGTTGTCTGTACCATGTTTTGCGGTTACGTCTTGCTCTTCGGTATTGTCTTCGTTCTGAATTGAGCTTGACCATATCGGTTCGCAACTTTACCTCTGCGGAATATACTTCTTTCTTAGCGGTAATTGCTGAAAAACCTATATTCTCAAAACCTGAATCCACTCCAAGAGTTATCTCTTGTTTTGTTTCGCCTGTTGCGTATTTTAACTGGATTGTGAATGGTGTTCTTTTGATTACTTTTGCTTTATCCTCGTTTAATAACTGTTTTGCTTTTCTTGGTGTTGTAGGCATGAGTGGTTGCCCTCTCATGTTTAGAACATAAACAGCAGATACACTCGTGTTCTGCTTTGCGTGTTCTTTCGCAATTAGAGCCGCATCGGAGTTGTTAAAAGGTGTTTTTAAACCTATCACACTGAGAGTTTCCTCTCTGTTTAATGATAGGTCACAGTTGCCACTAACGTGCGGAATATCTGTGGGTGTGTATGTATTTCTTCCTTTTAACTGCTGCATAGTTTTTACTTATGCCTCCTTGTCAACTTGTTGCCCATATCCCTCACGAGACATGCCCACACCTATCAGGTGCGGGTAATTGACGCTTACTCCTTAGTATCCGCGTGATTAAATGCTCAAGCTAATGAATAGAGATTCTTAAATTTTTAACATTTTTTCAGGCCTGAAATAAAATCCAAGGCTGAAATCGCCTCTAAATCACATCCCGAGCTTAAGTAGAGAAACTGCTGTCTGTCAGATCGGTATCATTCATAATTTCTCTTTTCTTTTCAAAGTATCTGTCTGGCAATTTTAGTCCTTTCAACCAGCATCTCTTGCAGTTTTCATACCCGATGCAGTAAGGTCCAAATCCATGTACACCATAGCAGTACTTCGGTTCTGGTTTTCCAAGAGCATTTGCCTCAAGTAGTGAGTTTAATTGATACACGGTCCGTTCCCGATCGAAATCAGGCACTCCTATTTTTTTCTCAATAATTTCAATACATTGTTCCATATCATAGAACCACAGCAAGGTTGAGAACATGGCTGCACGCATCTGATGTGGTATCTTTTTTTCCTTCATTGCACGCGAGAAGCATGGGAATACCATAAGTTCTCTGAAATCATCAACGTTCGCAAGAATTATTCTCCTGGGAGTTCCTATCTTTATCTGACACCCTTGTGGACCTAGTTCCGGTTTGATGATCCCCTGAATGTATATATTGTCTTTTTTAAGCTCGATGCAGGCATTCAGCAATTCCCTTGGGGTCATATTCAGTATTTTTTCTTTTTCCGCAACTTCCCATTTGGCCTGTGGTTGATATTGTTTGACATTACCAACTAAAGTCATAACAGTTATGGGGCGGTTCAAGTTTCCTTTACACTCCATTGCTTTCATAATGAATTCAACCAGCGGTATGGCTTTTTCATGCTTGTTCCTATTCCTTAGTATCCACGGTCCATGAGTGTTTGCTATAGAGTCGATTATGTTCGAAAATCCCGCAGTGGCTTCCATAAATTTCGTCTTGGTGTTATATTGAATTGTTTGCTCGGCTATCTTCACGAGTGCGCTAAAGACTTGTTTTGAATATACACCAAAACGATGCCCGAAAATTCGTGCAGGAATATAGACGCGCTTGCTTTTTATGAAGACTTCAGCGGCAGCATAATTGCTGGTAGCGTCCCTGAGGGGTATGGAAATATAATCATTTTCGATCCGTGCATCAGCACTGTACATGGATCTCAGCATACCTGTCTCTCCTGCCAAGGGAGGGATTTGCAGTATTACGATGTCATCCTCCCCATCTTCTATTGGCTTCATAGCAGATAGTTTAAGCCCATTATATTCCAATAAAAGTGTCTGGAACATGCAGAAAGCTCTTGCTGAGACATGTTCAAAATTTTCTTCCCTGGCGCGCCATCCAGCAATACCAGCTACAGCTGCAAGTCTTTCAGGCGTTCCGAAATCTGAGAATTTAATCGGAATATCGGCCTTTCCAATAGCAGAAAAAAGGTAGTGTTCTACAAGTCCTGCCAATCCTTCTTTTATGCGCAGGCCTTTGATCCCTGTCCTCATTACCTCCAGAAGTGCTTCTGGAGGCATTTTATGAGCTATAATAAGTGGATTTTCGGACATTATTTATTACCAGTTTGGTTTGTATAGTATTTTTTCCAGATCAGATGAACGGTTTATTTCCTGCACTTTCCTATTAACACCTGCGTGCAGGCTGCCTGTGAAGCGCAGCACGCGCCTCTCGTCAGCGGTAACTTTTGAGTCCAGAGGGATTCCTGCATTGTTTAGCATCTTTATTATGAAAGATCTGGTTTCTTTCTGGTATTGCCATGCTTCATCCTCCAGAACATGTATGTGCGACCCCTGGCCGCTGTAATACACATGGATGTTTTCAGGAGCAAATCCCCATTCCACTAAAATTTTCCTGGCTTCAAATGCTTTATTTACAGCTACCTGGATGCAATTGAAGCAGTAGAGATAACCTTCGGTCATTTTTTGATGCACCGGTGGGATCCGCCATATCATATGCCTCCACTCTTCGAACTCTTTTTCATCGGCTTCATGTTTAATTCCGGGGTGGTGTTCACATAAACCCGCCATGGCAACATCTTTAGAGTCAATATCGAAAGCAAGCAGCCATCCATTTTTCATTTTAAGTGAAAAATAGAATCCTGCGACCTGACTACTTTCTATTATGATTTCTTCTGAAGAGTCAAATATTTTGAAATCTAGAAGCAGATTCTTGAGATTTTCGAGGCTATATCGCTTGTTTCCTCTGCGAACGAAATCCTTTTCTAGAAGGCTAATGGTTCTTATAGGTCTGAGGAAAGCGAAGGCATATTCTACTGGCGAAGATTTCTTAAGATAGTCGGGAAGCGTATTCCATGTCCCTGGAAATGCTTCCTTATAGAAGGCTTTTATCTCTTTTGCGGTTGATGGACGCCAATTGCTAACTTTGATTATGTAAGGGTCAATCGACATAGCTATTGAAATTTTGTATGGATTTTTTATTTATTTTAATTACATACTATATAAGCAACTAGATCACAGCAAGCATGAGATGTCCTTTTATGGTATTGTAATACGAGTCCTTACTTTAAGATCCTGGTATTGTATTACCAGCCTACATATAAAGACACAGATATTATGATACCAGACATCATTTAAATTTCCGCTGAATTTACATCCGCTCCTTTAATTTTCATATAGGTCACAATCCCGCCAGGTACATCAGAAATTTCTGTTACGTCGATTCGCGCCAGCACCTTTATCTCCTTCCTTATTTGAGTTCTTTTAATTAGTTTTGCTGCTTCAAGAACCCTGAGAAGATCGCCAAGCTTGTATTTTCTCATTTTAATACCGGCTGCTTTAAGATTCATATCCAGCTCTTCAATAGATTTCGGTATTTCCAGAAGAGTCAGAATCTCAGAGCAGATATTTTTTACCTCCCCACTCATTTCAGATAGCTTAATCCTGGGCAGAGTGCTATTCTTTCCGGTATTGG
>CAJPFJ010000034.1 GCA_905339155.1 Methanosarcinales archaeon | reverse complement strand
AGTTGTAAAGTTGACAGTTACAGTGACATTTACTTCTGTTCCCTGAGGAACGGTTGGATGGTCAAGAGCTGGTGTCGATATATTAGGTTTCTTGGAGAGAGAGTCAAGAGGATTTACATTATGAACTACCTGGACAACTGCGCCTGATGGACCATGACATCCTCCACCGGTACAGGATTGACCTATATGAGATCCGCCTCCGGGAGCATGGAATGGTGCATCATCAAGGTTTGCCGCTCTATGGCAGTCAGCGCAATCAGTGGTATTGGTATTGGTTGTGGGATACCTGCTAATATATGTCGAATTAGCCACCGAGCCGCGAGGATTGCCCTGGTGATATCTGCCATCTGCAACATGGCAATTTATACAAGTTACCGAACCATGTTTCTTATCATCGAATTTTTTGCTTGATCGGATCGGAGCTCTGCCCCCTGCGGATTTGTTGTGGCAATCATAACAATAATAAGTGTTGGTTAGATTTGGCCCTGCATGAGGATCGCTGAAATGACATGTCCTGCAATCTTCGCTTGTGAGGATTCCAGATCCCCCGGTCAAATTTAGATTTGTATGATTGCCAAGATCATTAACACTAACTACAGGAGCTGCGCCATTCGGGCGGTGACATCCAATACAATTATTCATATCTGCAGCATCAACATTATGCACGAATTCACTCATTCTTGCACCCGCAGATAGAGAGCCGCCATGGCATGGTGCACAATCACTATCTGTATAACCCTCGAGACTATGATTGAAATATTTAACTGTTGTTCCGTTCCAGCTTGAACCGTTCGTAATCTCAGGGGGCGTTGGCAGGCCTGCTGATGCAAAAGAAGAGGTCATTATATTATATTCGGAAGAGCCCTTGTAATGACATCCTGCACAGGTGTAATTGCTTCCTATTGAAGTATTTATTACGTAACCAGGAGACCAGTCAAGAATCCTGCCGAGAGGGAATATATCATGCAGAGTTTTATTATGACAATATATACAGGCTGCTTTCGAATCGGCATTATTCCAATAAGATCCCCACACCGAGCCGTTGGAAGGATCTGAACTGTGCTTTAATGTCGCAGGTATCTGGAATGCATTACTAAAATTTACATTATTTATCTGTGCCTGGTGGCAGGCTGGACACGAGGCAGCTGTTGATTTGTTGTTATAGCTTCCATCCGGCTGTATGAATTTGATTGTATGAGGGTCTGCCCCGTGACAGGATTCGCACATAGTATTGTTATTGTGCGGACGCTTATATGGAGCAGCTACTCCATCCCCATCCGAATCCAGAGGAAATCCACTATCATTATGGCATGATATGCATTTTTTTGTAGTAGTAGTATATTCAGCAGCCGCCAAAACTGGCAATAATAAAATAATTATAACTAATGCCTTCAATATAAATGAAAAAGATGGGTTGTTCTTTGACGTTGCAATGCCTGTGGCAGTATTTTTTATCGAAATTCTATTAGCCCGCATAAATCCTATCACATCTATCCTTTGTTATATTCTATTTATATTCTTTGGTCATAAAGGTTTCGTAATTATATCAGTAAATTATTGTTCGATACATCCAATCTATAATGTAATTCAATACTGGCATGATAGTAATATTTTGCGATGGTGATAAGTAAGTCATATTTACAATCCAGTAGTAAAAAAGCAGGAACGAAGATGCCTGAGCTAATGCAAATGCCATTAGAAATACTATAATTTTTCCATGCAGACCCAAATTGAATGTTTTTTTATTTTTGTTTACAGGGTGATACGTTATTATAAATAAAAACAACAAACTGATAAGTATAATTGATGTATAATAATATATATTAATAAAATTTATTGGGAATCCTGCGATAAAATAAATAATATAGATTATTAAAATTATTCCATATAATTTTACAATAGTTCCTAAATTATTCTCTAATATGATCATGACTTTATCGATCCTGAGAACGAAATAAAGCAGTATTATATAAAGTATAAGAAGATACCTGTATTCAAGACTGACAGGGGTATCTGTAACGATAGAAACAAGAGGACGGATATTAAATAAAATATGCAATATACCGTATGTCCCAAATAATAATATAGTATATAAACCGAGCAATTTATCTGCCGGATTCCACTTAATTTTCCGTTTCACTGCGGACACAATAAACCCAAGTGCTGCAATTAAGAATGGGCTTACCAAAAAAATACCAAATGTGTTGATCAATTTGGAAAACATGGAATATCCAAAGACCTCAAACCAATAACCTTTAATTTTCCCGCCCCATGTATATCCAAGATCTTTCATAAGTTGAGCTTGCGTTGCATTTTTCGGATTTTGTTCAAGCACAATATAATCTTTTGCCGTGTTGATTGTCACAGGTTCGCTTGTAAGAGGAGTACTTTCAATGATGGAAAAAGGATTTCCCAGAAGTAAAAAATTGAAAATAAAAAAAGGTAATAGCGAGATTAGAATAACTATTGAAATAGAAATAATATATTTAAAGCTGCGTTTGAAAATTAAAAAGTCGGTTATCAGGAGTGATGCAAGAAGCACCGAACCATCCAGTATTCGTACCCATACACAGAGTCCTGCAGAAATGTATGCCAGATAAATAAATTTATTATCTTTTTTTTCATAACTTTTATAAAAAAAGTAGAAACTCAGTAATGTCAATAATAATGTAAGGCTATGATGTTTCAATGTAATAGCATAAAACGGGATCGGTGTCGCAATTATGATAAAAAAAGATGCAAATAGGGCAATCTTATTGCTAAAGAAATTTTTGAAAAACAGGTAAATGATTAGAATAAGAAAAGAAGAGATAATAATGTTAGTAAATTCAATAGACAGCAATTCTCCCCATTTTGGAAAATAAATAGGTTTAAAAAGATATAGATTTGCGGTTATTAATATTAAATACGCTGTGATCCCACCTGCTTTTGCATACTTTATGTTCCGGATTTTTCCTATAAGAAAAATAATGAGGCCGCCTGATACCGCCCATAATTGCAGGATAAAAAAATGAGCGCCGAAAAAACCATCTATTAGTTTCAAAATATAATAAGTAGGTATGGATAAAATAGGTAAAGAATAACTGAATTTCCCATACAGGTTTGTCCCTATGGTCATAAATATTCCATTATTAACATTTATTTTAGCTATTTTTAAAGCAAGGGACCCGTTAATTAAATTATAAAATTGATCTAATACTATTCCTTCATCCGATAAAAACAGCCGTGTTCCTGCAAAACTGATAAATATGAACATTGAAATGAAAAATACAAGAAAAGAAATCTGGTTTGATTCAAAGAACTTAAATATCTTTTCTTTTTTTGTTTCGGCCATAATTTTCGCATTTATTCAGCTTTTTTTTCTGCCAGTCTTTCCGAACCTGTCTTTTTCTTCACTTCTTGTCTCAGCGAACATAAACATATATAAGATCAGCATAAAAAATATTATTAAAGGCGTCAGTGTACGGAACTCCTGGATTAGCGGTGTAATTCCCTTGTTTTTTGTTAAAGTAATTGAAAAATTATCCGCCCTTGATACCAAAATGGAGCCCAATCCCGGTATGACTACAGGCTTCCCTCTTATCATTACGGATTTTCCTACCATATTTATATTACTTTTCAATATCCAATCATCTTCTTTTTGGTTGGCATCACCTTTTGTCTTAATATACCCATATTTATCAATACTTATTATCCTGTGTGTTACAGGTTCCATTCCCTCTTGAGGCACGAACATTATAACATCCCCAATTCCCGGCTTTCCATATAAAGACTGCATTAGCACGAGATCACCCCTTTTAAAAGTTGGCTCCATACTGCCGCTAAGCACTGTTCCAAAAAAAAGATTCTGAGTGGTAAGGGCATATAATAAGGCCAGAACTAACAGGATTGGCAGCAGTTGCACCACTATGTTCCTCTCCATGGTACTCTGCCTGTACTCACGGAAGCGCTCTAAATAGAATCTGGATTTTTTCTTCTTTCTATCTGGAAAAATCAATTTTCTTATCAGTGTACTGTTGATTAAATAGCGCTGAATAGAAGTTTTATTCACAATAATGAATTCTAAGAAAAAAAAAGTGGTAGTAAAAAACTACCACCATATTCAATTTTTGATTTAACCTATTGTCAGACCTGAAATAGTAGTTGGTTGCGAAGTCATACCGGTCGAAACCGTACCAGTCCTTGTTGCTTCTGTATGGCACCCGATACATTCAATATCGTTATCGGTATCACTCTTGAAGTTCTGATGTGCTTCAGTGAGTGCTCTGATTTCAGTACCCGCATTACCTATCTGCATTAATGTTCCGGTAGAAATATGGCAATCCAAGCATGATGGCAGTCTTGCAGCATGTTCTGTGGAATCAGCTTCTACACCATAGCCTTGAGTACCAGTTACTCTTGTTATCTGATGGCACCCCTGGCATTGTACGCTTGCGTGGATCGCTCCACCACCCTGGTATAATCCTGGGTCGCTGGCAGCCAGTTGTGTTGAAATTTCACCTGTGTGGCATTTCATACAGAATGCATTGATAGTAGTAGCAGAAGTCGGATCAACTTGCTTGAACGTATGCATAGAGCCTGAGTACGAAAATGTGCTTGGCAATGCAAACAGTCCTATCGCTATGACCGAAATCATAACAATTATTAATTTATTTCTTTTCATTTTTTTCACATCCTTCCTATTCATTTTAATTCATACCAAATTAGGGTATAATTTGGGTATAATGTATATAAGTCTTCTATCCTATATAAATTTTACTTCGGCCTCATTCTTCTGTCGAATTAACACCGATCATATTTCTTGCAAGCCTCATGCTCTTATTATCAATGATCTCACTGTAAACAAATATAGGCTGGGTTTTGTTATACTCATTTTCAAAAAGCTGTACTGTAAATGAATAATTTCCAGGTCCAATGTAAGGTATTCCATTCGGTACGCTGACATCTTTAACAAGTTCCGGTTTGGAAATATTGATTGACTGTTTTATTTTTACATATATTCCAGGGAATTTATCTGGCGCAACAAACCCGGGTGCATTGATCTTAGTGACTTCACCCCTGGTTGCCTTCATGTCCGTGATCAGCGTCTTATTTTCCTCCGTTACCACGCTCAAATTAACGTACACTACATCTACCTTCTGGAACCTGCTTGTTATTTGTTCAATGCAACCAGTAAACAGAAGTATTATCATTATTAGAAAAATTACTTTAATGTATTTCATGGTTCCACCATGCACTTCCCTGCATTTAATCCTACTGGTTTATTACCTACTATTGATATAAGGAATACTATTCTCTAATGAACGAAAAAACCAGAACAGGAATATTTATTGTCCTTGGCTGCCTGATATTAGTTGTCAGCATTCTGTCTGGCATAGAGTTGAACAATAAGCTTTATGATCCTGAATTTTGCAGCTCCTGCCATGAAATGCAACCTTATTATTCTTCTTATCTGAATCCGAAAAATGGTTCAATAATAAAAGATCATGAATTAAAATGCATCCAGTGCCACTCGAGCAATAATACATATGGCGCTAAAAAAACCTTGTTGATCGAAATTATCGCCTATGATCTCAATCTTTCCGGTAATTTTTCAAAAAATGATCTGAAACCTGATTGCATTAAATGCCATATACCTGAAAGTCCCGTGCATAGCAATTTAAATGATTCCACATGCATTGATTGCCACTGGGCGCATACACAAAATATCAGTTCTAATACAACAAACATATCTCGACCTTCTTTAGGGCCACATATGGCTAAAAAATGCCAGGACTGCCATGGTATAAATTTCGAAATACCCAGATGCATTAAATGCCATGCAGGCCATGGAGACCAGAAACTTGATAATGACCAATGTCTTACCTGTCATTCTGATCCTCATGTTCCAAAAATACCCGGCATATTAAGAAATAATACAGTAACTTTCAAAGGAAATTTATCATTTTCAGTATGTAAACCATGTCATGAAGAACAGTACTCGAACTTAACAAATATCCCTACACTTCATACTGAAATGGAGACCTGCACTAAATGCCATCAATGGCATGGTGAAAAACCAAAATGCCGAAAATGCCACTCCGTAATGATGATAGATAGACATCCAAAAAGCTTCAAATGCAAAACCTGCCATACTACATTAAAAGGAAAATTAACAACCTGCCAGGACTGCCATGGGAGGACTCATGAATGGAGCGCTTCAACTGCGATCATAAATCCGAAATAACAGGCTTCTGTGTAATTAAAACCTCATTGTACCGTAACAAAGATCGTCTCGCTTGCCACTGCGCCAAAACCATCGCTTGAACTGAAACTCCATTCATAGGTTCCAATATCTGACGCTGATGTCATCCATGTATATACACCGCTTGAGGGATCAATTGAACCGTTTGTAGCGCTGGTGCTATATGTCATTATGTCCGAATCCGCATCTTGGGCATGAACGGTGAAAGTCAATTGTTCGCTTGCATTGACGCTCTTGCTTCCGATCGGGTCCTGTACTGGAGCGTTATTATCTTTCTGGGTATTCCTGGTAACTGCGGTCGGGCTCAGTCTGCCGCTTCCTGAATTGTTGTATGCATAAACAGTTATATTGCTCCAGCCGTGCGGGCCTATACTGTCGTTACGGGAAGTAAGCGAGGTTGTATATTGAAGACCGTTAACGGTAAGGTTATAGCTGTCTGTAATATTCCCGATCCCCGGTTCCCAGGTATATTTTATCCAGAAATTATCCTGGGTAGCAGAAAGGGCTGTGGGCGGAGGGGGAGTGTAGGTTGGGACTTCAGTTACAGTCACAGTTATTGTTTCAGTGCCAGTGCCGCCATAATTATCACTTGAATTGAAATACCAGGTATAGACCCCGGCATCGCCTGCTGAGGTCGGCCAGGAATAAACGCCAGTATTTGGATTCAGGTTTCCACGAGCATCTGTGCTGTAAGTTATCGGATCGCTGTCTGCATCAGAAGCGCTGATTGTAAATTGCAGGGTGCTTCCTTCAACTACATTTTTATTCCCTATTGAAGCAAGTACTGGATCATTATTCTGTACCTGTATTGAACGGGATATAGAATTCTGGCTCAGGCCTCCCGAATTGTTGTAGGCGCGTAAAGTGATATTGCTCCAGCCATGAGGCCCTATGGTATCGTTCCTGACAGGCAGGGTAGTAGTATGGGGGACGCCATTTATAGAAAAGTTGTAGCTGTCTGTAATATTCCCGATTCCTGGCTCCCATGTATATTCTATCCAGAAATTACCCTGGATGGAAGCCAGATTAATAGGAGTCGGCGGGATGGGTAATGGTGCAGGATCTACAGTCAATTTAAGTGTTTCATTGTCAATGCCGTCATAATTATCACTTGAATTGAAATACCAGGTATAACTACCAACATCAGAACTACTGGTTGACCAGGAATATTCTCCTGTTGACCTGTTAAGGATTCCTTTGCTTGCATTGGTGCCGTATGTGATCGGGTCAGAATCCGCATCCGATGCGCTGACATTGAAATTCAGGATAGCTCCAGCCGTGATGGTCCTGTTACCGATTGAGGACTGGACTGGATTATTGTTTGATAACTGTGTATTCTGTGAGAGAGATGTTGAACTAAGGCTGCCGATTCCTGAATTGTTGTATGCATAAACAGTTATGTTGCTCCAGCCATGAGGACCAACGGTGTCATTCCGTGAAGGCGTGGAGGTGTTATAAGGCGCTCCATTTACTGTGATGTTATAGCTGTCAGTCATATTTCCGGTTCCTGGAGCCCAGGTGTATTTTATCCAGGAATTACCCTGAGTGCTTGCAAGATTTACTGGAACCGGCGGGATATATTCAAAGACAGGCTGGGCAGAAACTGTCACTGTGATTGTTTCGGTGGCAATGCCGCCATAATTATCGCTTGTATTGAAATACCAGGTATAAGTACCAACATCAGAACTATTGGTTGTCCAGGAGTATTCTCCTGTTGAACTGTTCAGGATTCCTTTGCTTGCATTTGTTCCGTAGATCAATGTATCATTATCTGCATCAATTGCTGTGATATTTATTAGCAGCAGGCTTCCCGCAGTGACATTCCGATTCCCGATAGGTGAAAGCACAGGCAGGTTATTCAAGACCTGTGTTTCCTGTGATATAGAATTCATACCCCCGGAATTATTGTAAGCCCAAACGGTAATATTGCTCCATCCATGAGGAGCAACAGTATCATTATGGTAAGTAAGCAAAGTCCCATTTGACCAATTTCCATTCAGGCTCAGGTTATAACTATCTGTAATATTTCCATTTCCAGGCTCCCAGGTATAATTTATCCAGAAATTGCCCTGGATGGCGCGCAGATTTGCAGGAATTGGGGGAATATATACTGAATGAGATGAGACCATTATCAGTACGGTTTCAGTAGCAACACCACCATAATTATCCATGGCATTAAAATACCAGACATATTCCCCGGAATCATTTGAATTTGTTTGCCATGTGTAATTTCCTGACACCGTATCAAATATTCCCTTTGTCGCGTTCGTACCATAGGTCAAGTTATCATTATCCGCATCTATCGCCGTAATATTAAATTGGATAATATTGCCTGCAGTCACATTCCTGTTGCCTATCTGTCCAAATAAAGGTGGATTATTGGGCAAGGTAATGTTGAACCAAATTCCTGTTTTGTTAATATTATCATAAATATCAACAGTTTCTGCACTGAGATTCTGCACATAATGAGGAGATAAAGTGCTATTAAGATAGTTTATAGAAGAATTAACAGTTGTTAAAGTGGAACCATTGCCATATTTGAATATTGTATAATTAAAATCGTTATCTGATGGATTTGTCCATGTATTATTTATATAGAAATTCCCTGTAATAATAGCTGGATTCGATATCGAAGCGGGAGGAATAGTATTATAGCCTGTCTTGAAGAACCGATAATCCTCATTTGAGTTGCCATGACACCTGGCATCATTGCAGGATCTTTGACCGAATGTATGTTCCGGACTCTTCTCTACACTGGTTCTCATAAGCTCCTTGTTATGGCACAGCTTGCATGTCTCTGAACCACTTACAACCCCATCATCATTGAAATCAAGGTTATAAAGTTTGGCCTGGTTTCCATATATCCACATATAGCCGCTCCATGACCAAACATCATTCGCTCCATTAAAATCGCTGTCAATATTCGTATAAATGATACCTGCCGGGTCGTAACTTGTTCCCCCAATTTCAAGATACGTAGTATAATTCCTATTTTCAGCGGCAATCTGATGACCGGTCAATCCCACCTGATGCGCAGCATCCGGATAATTCCTGTGGCAGCTCAAACAATCCACATTATTGCCATTAATAAAACGATGTTGTCCCCCCCCGACCGCCTGCATAAGCGGCGTCTGGAATAATAGACCCAAAAGTGATGTAAATAACATTATTATGAGGAGCTTGTTCTTTGCATCCATATATTATTCACCTTTTGGGAATTTCCAAAAATAATAATTCAGGCAAGCGTTATGACCCATACAATAGTAAATGTTTTTTTTCCAGGATATTGACAAAATAAAGAATGAACCTTATAGTTAATAAAGTTAAGGGATAAAAAAAGGCAAACGGGTGTTGATTATTAGTATAATTATGATAATCTATATCCTGTCCCCAAATGCAAAATGAGGTTTTATGAACCTTATCCGGATATTAAGTTTCTCTCCCTTTTGTGCATCTTTTACAAACACAACGAAATCATCGATCTTTGCGATCCCGTCCCCGCTTGCGCCTATGTCCTCTATCGTCACAACATATTCACCGTTCATTTTGACCGCGTCTGTCAACAATTCCTTCCCGATGACATATATCTCAGCGCTCTGCCGCCGGGACGCCTCGGGGGAAAAAGCCTGCACCTTTCCAAAAATCCTTCGAACCTTATTGAGAAAGTCCGGAAACATATCTCCCTGAAAAACTTTTACTGCAAAACTTCCCCCGTTCTTAAGGATCTTTCTTGCGCACTCCAGAGCATAAGTTGAAAGGTCAATAGAACGGGCATGGTCATAATTCCAGCTTCCTGAAAGGTTAGGCGCAGCATCGCAAATAACAACGTCAGCCTTATCCGATTTGATCTTTTCTTTTATCTTTTCAATGGTTTTGTCCAGACGGATATCACCTTTTATTACATCCACGCCAATGATCGCCTCGATATCCAGAATATCTACACCCACAACTATTCCCCCTGATAGTTCTTTTGCAACCTGGAGCCATCCTCCCGGAGCCGCCCCAAGATCAACAACAGTATCTCCTTTCTTGATAATCTTAAATTTGTCATTGATCTGCTTGAGTTTAAATGCTGCGCGGGAACGATAACCCTCATCCTTTGCTTTTTTATAGAAAAAATCCCTTCTGTCTCGAGGCATTTTATTAATCCTTAATTATTTAGTGCCAATAAATAACCACTGGTCGTAAATGCCTTTGCTATCGGTATTATCAATTAATTGCCCATTGATTCTGCTTATCTCAAGTGCGTTTTTCAATATCTCTATCTCTTCTTTTTTATTTACTGTCAACAGGATCATTCCTTCAGGTTTGAGAAGCTTTGCAGCCTCAATCATCATTTTTTCCCAAATGCTCTTATTGAAGGGATATATCGTTCCCAGCATAAAGCCGACTATTGTATCAAAAGTATTATCATTGAAGAATTCTGAAAGCCTGGTGGCATCAATGACTATTGTCCTTTTTGGGTCAAGCGCACTATGTTCAAGTCCCTGGCATATCTGGCATTTATCATAATCGATAGAGATGGGATCATATCCCATATTATGTAGCGGCAGAGTGGACATCCCGTTCCCGCAGCATATTTCCAGTATCTTTCCCTTGAGTTTATAGCTATCAAGAATTCCATTTAATCTGGCATTCCTGTTTTCAATATAAACCATATTATAAGGTTCTTTGTTTACATTGCAGTTTTCACATAAATGACGATTAACAAGCTCAATAGAAAAATATTCAATTACCGCTTCATTAAATTTCTCTATTGACGTATTATACAAATTTTGTAACTTCAGGTCTCTGGCAATCCTTGAAAAAATCCTGCTGTTATTATTTGGGATAGGTCTGGATGAAACTATATTTGTAAAAATTGCATAGAATGATTCGGATTCTTCGGATTCAGGATTAAAAAGAACCAGGCCTATAATATTATCATTTTCGTCTTTTATCCCTGAAACCAGGGCCTCCGGGTCTTTCCTGATATTTTCCAGATACTGCAGTGTAAGCGTATTGTTTTTTAAAGAAGCAAAGCTTTCTTCAACAAAACAGACATTCTCACATTCAGGAAGATCCAGGATTTTGTGGATTAGCATCTATATTTCATTTGCCTTCATCGGGTTCATCGTCACGATAGCTTGTATCCCCTATCATGGCAGCCCTGAGTGAATCAATCCCGTCAAGCCATTCAGCCACAAGTCCATCAGGAATATCCTCAAGGTCCTTATCTTTTATTTTCCCCCCTGCAAGAATGTTTGCGCCGATCTCGGCAATATTTCCAAGGACTGCCCCCATATTCTCTTCTTTATCAGCTGCTATTGCTTTTTTGATCAAAGGCTTAAGGGATTTTGTTTTCTCAAAAGCTTTCTCCATGTAACATTCACATGAAGCAAAAACACCCATTAGTGATAATTGTGTAGATTCGATCATCAGATCAATATCTTCAGAAATGGGTTCAACCTGTTTAAGGACTATTTCCTTGATCTCCTGTATCTGTCCAAGTGCATCTTCTTTTGAGATTAAATTCTTATCAAATTTTGCAATGATTTTAAGGCATGCAAGGACAACATCATCTTCCATATTAACAAAAATCGCTCCTTTTTGCTGGTCATCGATCTTAAAACCGCTTTCTTTGACCTGTATTATCCAGTTCTGCCATCTTTCCTGTGTATAAAAGGGAATTACAATTTTTTGTACTTGCATGATTCTCTCCATTGTTTTGAATAATATTTTAATTTATGGTAGATATATCTTTTAATCCAGTCAATTTTTTCACTTTACCGATCAATTCATTTTTCCCAAATGGTTTAGTTATATAATCATCAGCTTTCAAAACGTGCAGCCCTAGCAATTTATCGATATTTTGCGCTTTTGCTGTTAAAATAGCAATGGGAATGCCTGGATCTTTTTCTTTTATTTTCCTGAATACATCCCATCCATCCATGTCTGGCATCATGATATCAAGAAGAACCAGATCGGGCCGCAGGGCAGCTATTTGATCCAAAGCCTCCTTTCCGTTATTTGCAAGGACAGCTTCAAAACCCCCGCTCTCAAGTACCAGCTTAACAAGTTCGAGAGTATCCGGTTCATCATCCACTACCATAACTTTTTTTGTTGAATTGTCTGTACTCATTATTTCACCGGTTTTGGCAATAAAATATGAAAGGTACTCCCCCTATTTTTACTTTCCGCCCATATTCTGCCACCATGCGCATCTATAATTTTCTTTGATATCCATAAACCCAATCCTGTACCGCCGAATCTTCGTTTGTTTGATGAATCCACCTGGTAGAACCTGTCAAATATCTTTTCCAGCTTATCTTCAGGGATACCGATCCCGGTGTCGCTGATCGCAATATGGACTTTTTCGTTATCCATTTCTCCTCTAATAATTATCTCACCTGTTATTGTGAATTTAATGGCATTTTCCACAATATTTGAAAATACCTCTATCAACCTTTCAATATCCACTTCAACGATCAGGCGATCAGGAATATCAATTGTTACAGGTATATTCTTACTGACTGCCATATTCTTCATATCTTCGACTACAGCATTTATAAGGTCATTGATCACTACAGTCTCTTTTGTGAGTTGGAGATTACTTGAATTGATTATCTGTGTATCAAGAAGCGCCCGTATCAACCTGTGTAATCGTTTTGAATTCCTGAATATGATTTCAATTTTATGACGTTGTTTTGGCGTCAAATTCTCGTCCAGCATTAATTCGGTGTATCCGATAACAGATGTGAGTGGAGTTCTGAGTTCATGAGATATACTTGAAAGGAAATTATCTTTGATCTTATAAAGTTCCTGAAGTTTTGAATATGTTAATTTGAGTTCTTCATAAGAGTCTTTAAGTTCTTCTTCAAGTTTTTTCTTTTCAGATACATCCTCGATAACAGTTATGATCCTTTCAACAAATCCATTCTTAGCTTTGATAGGGATTTTGCTGGTACTTGTATAAATTATTTCATCATAATATTGTATTTTTTCCTCACTCTGGAAAATTTCTCCTGTTGTAATAACATGTTCGTATTCCATATTGACATGTCTTTCCATAAGGAATGGAAATACATCGTAAAGATTTTTATTTACAATCTCTTCTCTTTTGATCCTTCCCTTGCTAAGTTTAATTAATTCATCATTTACGGCAAGTATCCTCAAATCCTTATCAACAACATGTAACGCCAGATTTATATTATTCAGGATTTCATCGTTAAATTCTTTAAGATATTTTACATTATCATAGAAACTTATATTCTCTATAGCCACACCGATCTGGTTTCCTATAGCCGAGAAAAGTTCTTTTTCTCTCCCTGAAAAAATATGACTTTTATTGCTGCTGATCTTAATTATCCCGAAAACTTTGTCTTTTGATTTAAGTGGAATAATTGCATAAGAATAATAATCATTCTTTGTCGGTACAGTATTTTTCCTGCCTTTACCAATCAATACTTCATTGACCTTCCCTGGTTCAAAACTATCATAGCATTTATCACCCTGTTGATTTATCAGGGTTAATTTCCCGCTTTTGTCGTCAATCAGATAGGTTTCCCCATATTCCATATTTGTTAATTTCAGGATATTTTCAAGTGATTTTGATACTATCCTGTCAATATCAAATGCTTCGCTGATATTCTTTGAAATTTCATTTAGCACCGTAAGTTCACGATTTCGAAGTAATATTTCGTTTTCAAGAATTTTATGTTGTGTTACATCCCTTATTACCATTATAATATTTGGATTTCCCTTTTTATCAAGGAACATTGATGAATTTATATCCAGGATAGTTGTCCTGGCATTAAATCGGGTCTCATGCATAAATCGTATAGACTGTCCAGTTTGCAATAATCTATCGACCGGACACTGTGCATTTTGAGATTGTGATGGTAATGTTGTGAAAATCAATTCATGACATGTTTTTCCCAGCACTTCTCTTTCAGTAATTCCGATAATCTTCAAGAAAGAGCGGTTCATTTTAATGATCTCATGGTTAATGTTCATGACAATTATACCATCTTCAATACTGTCGAACAATGTTTCAAGATATTTCTCTGCATCTTCGGTTTTTTCTTTTGAGGCAACAAGTTCCTTGATTTTTTGATCAAGGGTAGAAGACATATCATTAAATGTACGTGCAAGTTCTCCCAATTCGTCATTTGAACTTACTTCTATCTTCTGGTCAAGAATACCTTTGTTTATCCTTTTTGCTCCTTCATTAAGTCTTAAGATGGGCTCAGTCAATCGTTTTCCTATAAAATATATAAAAATTCCGCCAAGTATCATGGCGCCAATAGCTAAAAACAGGATTTTTCGTGATGCATCAAGGATTTGTTCTCTTACCCTGTTTTCTGATAATCCTATATGTACATATCCAATATTTTTAAAAAGCGATGTATCAAATTCGTGAATAATTCCTTTTTCAGTTTCAAATATCTCTTCTTTACGGACATTTTCAGGTTTGGCAAAATCCATTAATGCTTTTGGGAAACCGTCCTCAAAAGTATGAACGATCACGATTCCCTGAGAATCTGTCACAAATATGTATTCGATCTCAGGATAGCTATTCTTTACATTCTCGACTGATTTCCTGATTTCAACTAAATCATTTATTAGAAAATCATCTGTAATTTCTGAAGCAAGGTTATTGGCCAACAAGAATCCTTCATTTCTGAACTGTCCTTCGATAATTCCAACTTCAATGTCTTGAATTACAAAATAAGAGCCTGCCATTATCAGAAAAATAATAGCCAACATTGAGACAATGATACGAACGCGCAGGCTGCTCATTGTACTCTTTTCCTCATTTCCCTGATCGAATCATACGCATTGTCTTTAAGATATACGAACCTGTTGATCTTGACCATTGAAAGTATTTCTTTTCCCTCCTCATCCTTATCCATATTCAGAAAAATATCCCTGAGTCTTTCCTCTAAAAAAGGGTCAATATCATTTGAAACTACAACAGGAGGGATGCCAAATGGCGGTGAGATTTCAATGATCCTCGTTTTTGCGATTGTTTCTGGTTGAATTTCTTTCATGTCCTCATATACGAGGCTGTCAACAGCCGCGCCTTCTGCTATTAGTTCAGCTACGGCAATAATGGAATTATCATGGCTGTAAGTAAAAAATGAATTATTCATTCCCTGTTCATCGATCCCGAAGAAAGATTCCGGGGTTTCATTCATAAGGTAAAGCCTGTAGGTCGGGTAAAGTTTCCCCGTATTTGATAATGGGTCTGAAAAAGCAAATTTCTTGCCGCGCAGATCATTTAAACTTGTATAATTGCTATTTTTATGCACAATTATATATGAATTATATGTCGAATTACCATATACTACTGGTGCAACCAGGATTTTCATACCGAATTCCGAATTGCCATCAATGTATGCCCCGCTGCAGACAAAAGCAAAGTCTATTTCTTCATTTTTGATAAGATCATTTATTTCCTGATAACTTCTTCTCTGGATTATTTCTACTTTCCCACCAAGTTTTCGTGAAATATATCGGATCATTTCTTCATAATATTCATATGATTCTTTCGGGGAAACAACCGAAGCAATCGCAACCTTAACCATTGGATCGTCAAATGAGGTTTCAGGTTCCTGAACTATACTCAGGTTAATTTTTTCTGTTTTATTAACACAGCCCGATATTAATATAATAAAAATTACAAATATTATAGAAACATATTTCATTAAAATTAACCTCTAAATAATTCTTTGATGAGCCAGCCCCAGTATCTGATCGATGCTATAAGGCCAAGAGTTAGCCCGAATGAAAATAAAACATATCCTATTAATTTTGAATTTGATATAGCCTCAAAAGATAATGACATAATAATGGAGCCTGACAATGCGAAAAATATTCCCAGGTAATATAGGTAATAATACTTTCCAATTCCCATGACTTCACCCAATCGCCTGCTGATCACACTTAAGAAATAAAGTATTAAAGCAAACAAGAAAAAGGATACGGTATCAAATAATTCAATATTTATTTTCACTTTACACCTACCATTTTCCTGTATAGGAAATATGTTGCCAGGAAAGAAGTCACAGAACCAATAAATTCAATCAATTCTGCTTCGAAGCTGAAAATGGGAAATATTCGTAAAAGGATAATAAAAAATATAATTGCAGGTATAAAATATAAATAATAATAAGTATTTATCCTGAAATTCTTTTGATATAATTTAGCTATCGCAGCCATAAAAATCATAAGTAGACTCGCTATGGCCCACGAATAGATATTAAACAGTTTCAGAAGTAAATGAAGATCCATAATATATTATTTCTTAAATGCTTCTAAAAAAGCCTGAGATGGCGTCTTTATGGGATTTCCTGATAATAATCCCGAGTATTCACTGAAAGGCAACTTGATTTCAGCTCCATTTTTGGTGATAATGATTTCCCTTATCTCCTTGTCATGGTCGCTTCCCTTCATCTTGAGTACTGATATGGCTTTTCGCATCTCGCTTTTTATCTCCACATACCGCAGCAGTATAACCGTATCCAAAAATGGGGAGATGCCGGTACCTGTGATCTGTGTTGCTCCTGTCAGGTTTGAAGTCTCATTCGTATAGACTGCCGTTACATTCTTATTCTTTAAGATGTTACTGACCGTCCCCATATATTCGGGGAGTTGTGCGTATTGTGGCAACATTCTTTGCAGCCTTCCTGTCCCATCCAGCAACAAACGTTTTGCTTTTATAGTGTCAATTGTCTCTTCGATCTGCAGAGCCAGTTCATAAGCATCATATTCAAGCGGAGATATCATTTTCAGGAGGTTTTTATTTTCAAATTCCTCCAGGTTCCAATTGAACATTTTAGAATTTTCGCGGATCTGCTCCATGTCCTCTTCAAAAGAAACTATGATACCAGGCTCATTTTTTAAGAGCCCATCCATGATGAATTGAATTCCAAGTATTGTCTTCCCTGTCCCGCTTGAGCCGGAGACCAATATTGAAGAGCCACATATGAAGCCTCCGCCGGTCATTTTATCCAGTCCCTTTACACCGGTTGATATCCTTTCGTTGAAAACGGATTTCCTTGCTGTTGCATGTATTCTGGGGAATACTATAAATCCATCTTTATTGATCTTACAGGAATGTTTACCACCCTGGATTTCCTGTCCCCTCATTTTAAGAACATTCAGATATCTGATATTTTTTTCATAAAAAGGTTCATTGCTTATCTGGATTATGCTATCGACCATATAACCCAGTGTACTCTTGATAAGCTCCTCCCCTGTAAATTCCCCGGTTAATAAGACAAGAGAATTCCAACCTTTCATGCTGGTAAAAAAATCATAGTAAAACTGCCGCTGTGATTCGCTATCCAATCCATAAGCAAATACGTTCACAGGGTCAATTACGATTCGGTCAGGCTTGATTATTTCAATATTCCTTTCCATTTCCTTAATTATCGCTTCAGAACCTTTATGAATGATATCGATATCGATAGGGACATACTTTACATTGCCTTTTCCAAGAAGCGAAATGTTATAAAAAGAGAATTGTGACATGAAATTATTGATCATGGCAATGGGCTCGGAAAGTGCAGTGATATACATACAAATTTCTTCTTCTTTCGCTGAGTTAAAAATTGATTGCATTGCCAGGGTTGTTTTTCCAGTCCCGGCAGTGCCGGATATCAATACAATTGAAGGCCTGAGGAAACCTCCCCCCAGAATATCATCAAGGCCTTTTATCCCCGTCTTTACCTGTTTCATTTTATTCCTCGAATATTAACCCAGGATCTCCCTGATCTGTTGTGCAGCTTTTTCCATCTCGATCAATACTAATCCAAGACCTGCATCCGGCCTGGTCATAACCAATAGTAACGCTTTTGGCCCGGCTCCGGTCCCAATTATTCTTCCATTTCTGGATTCCACGATAATTCTATCCGGAATGCCTTTTCCAAGCTCCATAGTTGCGGTTTCGGCTGCCCCCACCATTGTTGCGGACATTGCCACAAATGTGTCAGCATTCTGTTTTTTGGATATTGTTGAACATATAAGTAAACCGTCCCTGCTTGACACAGCAGATGCTTCGACCCCCCCGATATTATTTATCTGCTTCAGGGCCTTTTCAAGCATTTCTATTGTTGTCATCTTACTCCATTAATACTACATTAGGGTCATTATTCTATATATATTGCCGGTCTCATAGGGACTGCAAAACGGCTTTTCCCCTGCGGGTCATATCCGGCGTCATCGGCATTGAAAATCTCTACATCGCATTCCACATAACGGCGCAGGAAATCCAGTGATTCTTTTAAGGCAGAAGTTTCATCAAAATCCACTTCTGTCAAAGAGTTCATCAATTCCATTTCCATCCCCTGGACATCATTGATTATCTTTTGCGCAAATTTCGGGATCTCTTTTGCAAAAGGACGCATTGAAGGATCACTCATGAGTGAATTCATGAGGGTTTTCATGTCAAGAACATTATTTTTTTTCATCATTATTGCTTTTAACAGGACTTTTTTCTTCCACGAAGCTGCTGTAAAAAGAATTACTCTTTTTGGTTTAATTCTAATGAGCCTGATTATTTCTTCAATATCCCTCAGAGTATTACCCGTTATTTCTTCTGCGAGTTCTGCGCTCCTGTCAATAAATGAAATATCTGCTTCAGGGAACTTATCCAATGAAATGAAATCCTTTCCGGATCGTTCGTTGATTTCTTCACAAATATGAGGTGTAAATGGCGCCATTAACCTGATCCAGACATTCATAACATCCGCTTTGACCGCAATACCCCCACGCCGTTCATACCATTTCATATCGTTCATCATATGATAAAAAGCATTCTGGACCGCTCTTCTTATCTCCATTTTATTCAGGGCATCAGTGGTTTCTTTTATCCTGTATTGTAATTTACTCAGCATCCATTTATCTATGAACTTCAATTCGCAATTCCTGGTATTCTGGCCACAGGGAGGGCAATCAAAAGCCATTTTGTAGAATCTTTCAAATTGTTTTCGAGTGGATTCAATATCAGCGGACCTCCAATCTGCATCCTGGACATGCTCAGCCGTGCTCAGTATATAAAGGCGTGTGATATCAGCGCCATATTCCTTTACTGCTGATTTCAATGTAAGGATAGGCCCTTTGGATTTACTCATCTTTTGCCCTTCAAGTGAGACAAAACCATTGATGGCAATAGCCCTCGGCCAGTGGATTTCCGGAAAAATAGCTACGTGATGGAAGAGGAAAAACAACAGGTGGTTCGGGATAAGGTCTTTCCCGGAAGAGCGAAGGTCAACAGGGTACCAGTAAAGGAAATCATTCCTTATACTATCGATTATGCTTTCATCGATCCCGGTGCTTGAGGCTACACTTTGCGAAGTTCCTTCACCGAGGAAGCAGTAATTAAAAAACTCGACTGTTAATTGGTCAGGTTCAAATTTATCAAGATATTTTGCAATAATATAATATCCCATATAGATGGTTGAATCACCCAGGGATTCTATCACCCATTCCGGATCCCATGGAACTCTTGTTCCAAGCCCTTTTCGCCGCGCACAGGCTTTGTCTTTCAGCCAGTCTATCTTATTTTCAAATTCCACCCTCAATTCAGGTGGTATTATTTTCATATTTTTAAGGCATTTATAAACCTGTTCTTTCCATGAAGGGTCTGAATAATTAAGGAACCACTGGTCCTTTACCATTTTTATAACACATGTGGCGCCGCATCTGCATATTACAGGCTGTTCGCTGAACTCATAGAATGTATCCGCTATCCCTTGTTCGATAAAGTCATGGGTAAGCACATCTTTAATTTTAGAAACCTCAATTCCTGCATATTTTCCAGTTATCCCCGTAAGAACGCCTCCGTGGAATTCCCGCCTGTAAACGAGTTTTGTTGCTTCTTCTGCTTTTGGGTCATTCTGATCTTTTACTTTTAATTCAAAGACCGCATCCATAGCAGGATATTCTCCATATTCCGGCACTTTTATGAGCGAAATGAGCGGGATTGAGGAGACATCTTCTGTAATTCCATATTTTGTCAGGTCAGCCCCTTTTAGATCGGCGAGTGCAAGGTAATCATAGGGGGCATGCGCGGGGACACTCATTACGATACCGCTGCCATTTTCAGGGTTTACAAAAGATGCCGGAAGTATCAAAACAAGGGAACCCGTAACGGGATTTGTGACTTTCTTACCTATCAGCTCTTCGCCTTTGATTTCCCCGATCAGTTCCACCAACTTATCTGTGAATTTGAGTTTATCATATGCTTCTTTACTTACTATCCATATCTCATCATTTACCCTTGCCTTCACATGAAGGATTTTCGGATTGACCCACAGGTTCGTTACCCCGAATACTGTCTCAGGGCGAAGTGTGGCGCATGGGAAGACTTCACCCTCAAGTCTGAATTTAATCAGGGTATAATCAATAATCGTGGCATCTTCGCCTTTTAAAATATCATGGTCTTCAACCGGATTTTCATCATGTGGGCACCATCTGACAGGATGTGCCCCTTTTACAACCTTGTTCTTGCTGCGAAGCAGGTTGAACTGCCAGGTTATCATTTTCTTATAATGTGGGTCAGTAGTTGTGAATTTTCTTCGCCAGTCAATAGAAAATCCTATGATTTTCATAGCAGCTTCGTCTTCTTTACTGAAGAATTCAACTATTTGTTCAGGCGTCTGGATAGTGTCGAGTACCTCAAGCGGTATCTGATGGAGCTGATTATATACTCTTATGGTCTCAGGATCCTTTTTTGCTATCTGTTCAGCAAGACCTACGATTGGTGTTCCTGTTGCATGAAAACCCATTGGGAAAAGGACATTGTATCCAACCATGCGCTTATACCGCGCAATAACATCGCCGATCGTGAATGTCCTTGTATGCCCTGCATGAAGATTGCCATTCAAATATGGATACGGGATAGTAATGAAAAACTTTTCACGATCATCGGGCTCAGGCTCGAATATCTTCGCCTCGCTCCATTTGCGCTGCCATTTTTCATCTATTTCATGGGGATTATACCATTCTTTCATTATTAATTCTCGACTTTGCACAACTTATTAGTAAAAAGCTTTAACGGTTTGGGTTTTATTCGACTTCATGCTGGAGCTCGGGAGGCAACTCCTTAATCTTCTATTCTATTTGTGTCATGTTTTTACTCATTTTCATAAATGCATGTATATAATTACCAATATACTCATTTAATATTTTAATAGTTAATTAATTTTAGAATATAGCTCAACTAAAGCAATATTGGAACATATGGGAAACTTTATATAATATTGAATAGAATAGCTTTGTGAGTTGGGATAATGGTATTAATTATGAATGAGAAAAAAAACTACTCGCTTGGTATTAAGGAATTGGATGAATTAATTATCAAAAATAGGTTTTATGGATTGTGTTTCAAAAACGATCGAGGATGAAGCGGTTAAAAATGAGATCAAATCAGGTGATGGGGGAAAGATTATTTATGCGGGACCTAATTATAACATCCAACAGAAACTATAATGGAGACATTTTACGAAAAGATCGAAGCAGATGGGAGATAGTTCAAGATTTACTTAAAGTAACAAAGGAAGAGAAGAAGGTAAAAAAGACCAGAATTATGCAAGGAGCGTATCTTGATTGGAGAAATTTCCAGAGATACTTTGTTTTTCTATTAGAAGAAGGACTGATAGAAAATTGCGATTCAAATTGTTATGAGATTACAAAAAGAGGAGAGGAATTGATCAGAAGACTGGACCAGGTCGATGAAATATTAAATAGGAAGGTCTAAAAATCGAAGACCCTTGCTTGTTATTTTTATACTCTGTTTTTCTTTATTGATGAGGGACTGTTCCTGCAAGAAAAAGGCGATCTCCTCCATCTGATGCGTCGAGATAGGAATTTCTTTGTTTATTTCCTCAAGATCATGCCATTTAGAATCTTGAAGTAATATAAGTATTTTGTCCATAAGTATTTTGTCCAAATATATCACAATCATGATAATCGTCATATCTATTATTTAAAATATTGGTCGTGTAGAATCTCCTTTGTAGACTTTGGGAATTTTGAGTCCTCGATTAGTTCTGAGGTTAAATGAGAGCCTATTAAGAAAAAAGAACAATTATGATCGATAAAAAACTAAATAAACTATTTATGAAACTCATATAACCAAAAAACCTTCGATTCATTTATTAGAGGTAAATAATATGAAGATCGTAACATAATGGCTGAACAAATTTTTATAAAATTATTATGTGAGGAAAAAATATGAATGGAAAATGCACAAATCATGTATTGTTAGCAGTATTGGGAATTCTCGTTTTACTGCTCAATACCAGCCCGACATTAGCATATAGCAATGGAATGACGAAACAGGATTTCGTAAATTTCATTGACGGAAGAACCATAAATTTTGACGCAATGTATCACGGAGGGTGGACGGATAAAACTCCCGATATATGGATAACTCCGGGAACTTACCCTATTGCTTATATGCACATAAATAGCGCTGGAATATTGTGGAATGTTGGTATATCATCTAATATTATAACTTATGGAGACGATAGTTCGAACATATTAACTGATACAATTCCTAATGATGTGTTTACTGCAGCAACAAATGCACTTGCTCCTTATCTTATAACAACATATACGGCCTCTAAATCAGCGCCAATTTCTTATAAAGCCCCTGAACCAACACCAACCCCTTATATAGCCCCTGCACCAGCACAACAAAAGACAAAACAAGATTTCGTGGATTTCATTGGCGGAAGAATTCCAGATTATCAGGCATTGCCTCAAGGATATTCAACACCATCCGAACCAAATATATGGAAAAGTTCATTATCCTTCAGTGAGGACGTATATGTATATTCTGGCGATGGAAATTTATGGCGTGTATCAATAAGATGTAATAACCCAAGTACAACCCGTTGTATTTGGTATGACGACATGAAGGCCCAGCAAACAGTAAAAACAATTCCAGGTGATGTATTCACTATCGCAACTAATGGGATTGCCCCCTTTTTGAGAAACAGGTAGCCCATCTAAACACATAAGATAGAAAGGAGAAAGCAGGTAGCGAAATCAATAATACATCGAAAGGGCTTATTGATTTTCGACCATGTGAACTACCTCACGCAGGAAGCTGTGAGGCTTCCTCGCTGTATTCCTTGAGGCTTCCTGATTCATGGACAAAACTTGCTTTGATGTATGGGATACTGTTTGAAGTATCACAGGTTTTCTTCATCAAGTAGAGGTTTAATCTCCACAGGCGTTGATTCCCTCTGCACCAGAGGTATAGATACTGATATGATTAGCAAGGTATTTGAATTTAACCCATATAATAATAATGATATACCTGTTCAAGGGGTACGATTCATCCCCATGCTAAAGCCCCCTTTGACCTTTCATCATATCTGTATCAGTTATACTGATTTCCACCGCAGCAATCCAACTCCCTGCAATACCTCACTCTTTTCGATTCTTACATCTCCGTTTACTCTGTTGTGCCACCTTCACTGCATCAGAGCAGGTTACGCTATGATCGCAGCAGTGCTGGTTACTGCCTACAAAAATCTCACAGGAAAAGTGACAGACGATGAAATTAAAGAAGCAATCAGGATAAGAATTGGGAACGCTTGCACTGGTTTCAAAAAATCCAGCAAAGATCAGCGGCATGTGTACCGTATTCGCGGAATCGGAAGTTATCAGCTTAAGAGCCCAAAAGACTAAAAAAGAAGATATAGCTGCCGGCCTTATTGAAAGTATTATCCTGCGAACCACTGCAATGGTTAAAAAGCTGGGGATGAAACCTG
>CAJPFJ010000033.1 GCA_905339155.1 Methanosarcinales archaeon | reverse complement strand
GGACTCTGATACCCAGAATTTGGCTTTGCTCTCAGGGCTGCTCCTGTAGTTCGCTATATATGCATTCTCTATTTTTACCGGATTATTGCCGTGCAGTCCTTTTACTTCCGTCATTGCCACATCTCCATACCTGTAAAGGGCAAGGCTCATATCCCCCAGTTTATCAGGGAACATGCTTGTGCTGCTTTTCTCCCGGGTCAGCAGGTAAGCTGACGCAGTAATTGCTATTACAGCAATTATGAATATTGCAAGATATATTTCAGATCTGTTTTTTCTCATATCTCCTCCTATATATCCATTACAGCCTGCTTCACGATCGACAATTGATAACCAGTATCCGGAGAATCAAAAATCATCCAGAAAACTCTTCCCATCTTATAATCCATTTTAAAATAATAGTAATTGTATTCGTTATTTGCTCTCATCATATATACATCGGGCTTCACAAATTCCATAATATCCACTTTAACGGGAATGGTTCCATTCATCATACTTGCATCGCCGTGCCCTTTATGCGAATCTGTCTGCCCCACATCGCCTGAGTATTCATGCCCTTCGTGCCCTGTTGAACCTCCGAGCATGGAATTCATCGCGCTGAAGGCATCGTTTGCAGCATTATGATCCGGGGCTTCGGCGACCCAGATACGCATGGTGCCTTTTTTGCCGCCGTAAACTGCAAAGTATCCTTTCGCCAGTGGTATGTCCTTTAGTCCGTATATGTTCGATATCTGCTGTGCAGCAACAACATTCATGGCTTCGGTATCTGTTGATCTGCAACCACATGAAAAAACAGGAAGGATGTCAACGGAAACTGCTCTTAAATCTGCCATACCAATCGTATGGTATCTTCCCGATACGTTGCAAGAATACTCTTTTTTCTTCCCTCGATGCCGATTGTGACTAAAACAGTTACTGACCCATATTTCAAGGGTATTTTATCTATAAATTAATAAATAAATCGTGGTAGACGATATCTTGAAAACTATACATCATTTCCAAAAATAAATTTTATAATTATGCCCTAAATTGTATTAGTTAAGGTTCTAATCTAAACATTACTGCTCCTGCTATTATCGGCCTGCATGTCAAAGAGCATTGCAAATAACAAGAATTGGACACCCATAAGCATTATGAGTGCAGCAAGTAAAGGAAAATTTGGGGATATCGGATTCTGATATATTTTTTCTGCAAATATCCATGCGCTGAAAAGCAGACCGATGGGTAAAAGGACCATGCTTGCGGCATAGAAGAAAACGAGCGGATGGAAATCAAGAATAATGTACTTTGTCTTTAACCGCCATAAAAACCCACGAAAGATCATCGGCGCTACTTTTCTAATATACTTGCTGTATTTGATCTTGGACTTTTCCCTGCCGTAACGTGCAGGCATCACCACGTCCATCACTCTCATTTCGAACGTATTAAGCTTTATTAGCATATCATTGCAGTAACCATAATAAGGATAGATGGCATCCAGATCCATGACTTCTAGGGCGTTCCTCGATATTGCCGTGTATCCGTTCTGCGGGTCCATGATATGCCAGTACCCGCACCCGATCTTCGTAATAAGGGTCAATATTGCATTGCCAGCAGATCTCCACTTGCTCATCCCACTGCGAAAGTCCTTGCTGATAAGCCTGTTCCCTTTGGTATAATCGGCTTTACCATCTATGATCGGCGTAATAAGGCCTGGTAGCTGTTCCGGATCCATCTGGTTATCCCCTGCCATAACCGCTACAATATCCATCTTCTCCTTCAGAGCATGTTTATAACCTGTGACTATTGCTGCTCCAACCCCGCCATTCTTCTCATGGCGGATTGAAACTATCCTGGGATCTTTCATCCTTGCGATAATCTCAGGAGTCCTGTCTTTACTACAATCGTCCACGATGTAGATCCTTTCAACATATTTCGGGATACTATTAATGGTTTCTTCGATGAGTAATTCTTCATTGTATGCAGGGACCACCACACCTATTTTGTAAAGATTAAGTAATCCAAAATTCTTATCCTTATTTAAATCTAAATATTTAACTTTGAGACTATTATTCTCCGCATGAGACAGCACCATTTCTGCAATATTATGCCCATTGTTAGAGAATTTGATATTATCGAGACATTTGATTTTGCACACGGCAAATCCGATGTGATCATTTATTTTTGTTTCTTGATACGCTTTTCCCTTTGTTATAGATAAAACATTATTCCTGGCATTTGAACCGTATTCAACACTGGAAGAATCTACTGCAATATCGACCTGATCGTTTCTAACAGAATCAATCAGCTCCTTTATATTTCTCGGGTCATGTGTTCCGTCACCGAATAAAGAAACGACCACTTCTGCATTGTTTTCTTTTCCATATTTTACTATTCTGTCAAATGTATGCCCATTACTGGATGGATCAATGACTTCAACCCCCATTGACAGGGCAAGATCAGAAATATTGTCATCTCTTTTATCAAGGATCACATAGATTTTATCGATATGGTTTTTTGTAGCTGCAATAATACTTCCGAGCGCTAGATAATTCAATCTGTGATTAATAATTCCAATGCTCGTCGTACAATTTTTCGAACCATTAGACCCTATCGGTACTTCTATGACTTTCAGCCCATTTTCTTTTATTGTGTTTAGAATATTGCCTTCTGCTATTAGATAATTAAAGCATTTCCTTGAAAAAGCCCTGAAATCAATATGAGTATCTGTAATATACCCTCCAGATCCATTATAATTCCCCTTCACCAGGTCTGCCTCACCGCGAAGAATGGGATCTGCAAGCTTCCCTATATCTGCCGGGTCGTGCCTGCCGTTGCTGTCCATGGTCACGATGACTTTAGCCCCGTTTTTCGCCGCAAGCATAAATCCTGTCCGCAGGGTCGCATCTTTCCCCATATTGATGTTATGCCTGATCACCTCTGCTCCCGCAAGTCGTGCTTTTTCTGCTGTATTATCTGTGCTTCCATCATCCACGACAATGACACGACTTGCATGCGCAAGTGTCCGAATGACTGCATTGCTAATATTAACTTCATTATTGAATGCGGATAAGACCGCTGTTATGGGCATAATAAACCACCTTTTGTAACTTGTAAGTCATAATACCTAAAATGATATTACCACCGAACATACTATACGATGTATACACACTTAAATCTTTCTATTATTATTAATAAATGTAGATACTTATAATTGTAATCATGAGGTGAGACCGCTCTGTTATTTATCCTTGAGATAAATGAACAACCGGTGATTTCATACTAAACTCCGCCATCGGCGGCGCCTCACCGGGGTCTGGGGTCGCAACCCCAGCGCAATATCGCTGAGAATGAAAATCTGACTTCATCGAATTGCCTTAATTGCACCAACATGGAATGTAACGGTCACGGTTATTTTGACACCATCCTGCATCGTTGATGGCTTATACAAGATGATGGAGTAACTTTCTCATTTTTCTCGACATCTTTATATTGTTTTAATACATTTTATCGTTATGCTTATCCCCGATATGCTTTCTCGACAATTGCTTTTTCGGGATAAGTTCAACGATTTCACAATAAAGAATATCCATGCAATACCATATAATCCTGACTAAAGAATGTAACCTCAAATGTGAATATTGCCAGGGAGGGAGCGATTCACTACCCAGGGAGATCCGGTATTCAATAGATGACCTTAAAAAGTTCATTTCTCTTGATGAAACGCCAATACTTGAATTCTATGGGGGTGAACCTCTCCTTCGTATTGAAACATTGGAACATATTATGGATTCAATTCCCGCAAGATTTGTTATCCAGACAAACGGTCTTCTCCTCAATGAACTGAAATCTCATTATTTGAAGAAGTTCCATTCGATCCTGGTATCGATAGATGGGAAAAGGGATGTGACAGACCAGGCGCGTGGAAATGGAGTTTATGACAGGATCATGGATAACATAAAACTGATCAGGCAAAAGGAATTTGCAGGAGACCTTGTCGCCAGAATGACTGTGGTGCAGGGGACTGATATTTATGAAAATGTCATGCATCTGCTTACCCTGAAAGAGCCGGGGTTTGACCATGTTCACTGGCAACTTGATTTTGAAATGTTCTGGGAAGCATGGGAGCATACAGTACCGGGACTTTCGAAGTGTCTTGACTCTTATAATTCCGGGATCTCTTCACTTATTATATGGTGGGTTTTAGAGATGCAGCAAACTGGTAAAGTTTCAGGGATCGTACCATTTACCGGTGTGATGAATTCTCTTCTCAATGATACGGACTCGAATCTGCGGTGCGGCTCCGGAATTGATTTTTATACAATAATGCCAGATGGCAGGATTTCTGCCTGTCCGGTTTCGATTGATTTTGATTTTTCAGTCATAGGCTCAATATATGATGATCTTCCTTCATCTCTTCCCGGTAAAGCAAAAGTTGGCGAACCCTGCACTTCATGCGATATTTTCAAGACATGCGGTGGAAGATGCCTTTTTGTTAACCGGTCGCAGCAGCTGCTAAGAGAAAATGGATATCCAATTATATGCAGCACGGTTCGACACCTGGTAAAGGAATTGAAGGAGGCTGTGCCGCAAATTCAAACGCTGATCAATGCCGGAGTTATTAAAAAATCGGATTTTGATTATCCAGAATTCAATAACGGCTGTGAGATTATTCCTTAGAAAGGAAAACATTCATCTCGCTCCCCCTCCACCTCCCCCAAATCCGCCGCCTCCGCCGAATCCACCACCGCCACTGAATCCACCGCCATGAAACCCGCTTCCAGATGATGGCGGGGATGGTGGAGAAGTCATGCCATATACACCTCTAAAATATATCGGCATGGAGGCCACTGCATGAACTTCAGGTATTTGTATATTAAGTTGTTTCATGGCTTCAACAACCTTATCTCCGATGCCCAGAGTTGTTGCATAGACAAGCCATTCCTGCCACATATTTATGTCTTCAGGTGCATACTTCTTTATTGATGCGAAATCCGAAAGGAATATACTGAAAGCATCCCATTCGAGTTTTTCTTTGTAATAATTCTCCTTCCACCTTCCGAACAGCGAAGAAGAAACAAATAACGGAGGAACTGTTTGCAGTAAAAGGACCACGGAAGTATATATTCCAATGGATAAGAAATAAGAAGTGACGATCAAGACTAATAAAAAAAACCCGAATATCATCCAGCTATATTTCTTTCCGCTCATAACAAACTCTTTGGCTGCCTTTTTCTCAGGAACTTTCATTACATCATTCATATTATCCCGGATAATCCTTAAATCGTATTCCGCATCAGAACTCCCGCCTACGATCTTATTCCTCAATCCTTCAATTTTATGTTCTAATTCACTGGTATTAAACACATTATTTTTCGAGTAATCCTCCAGAAACGTCAGTACTTTAATTTCATATTGATCTTCTCCAGCTTCATGTCCTTTCAGGAGAGTTATCCTTAATGCCCCGGAATTTGATTCATCTTCTCCCCCCGTTTCAATTTTGATAAATTTTCGTTTGTGCAGGTCAAGAAGTGTGGCGTAAAATCCGTTCTCATCATAGTCAAAGGGATCTTTTCTGAAAACAAGATTCACGAGCCATGGTTTCCTGTTACCGGGAATAAAACTCAAGAATTTTGGCACAGTGAAATTTTTCTCTTTACCGAATTTATAATAAATTAATGCAAGTAATACAGGAAACAGGAATACCATGGCTTTCAGGGCAGAACTTAATTGTGAAAAGATGGAATATCTGGAATTTGCTGAAAGTGTTTTTTGTTTAACGTCAGGCACTTCTTTGGGGAATCCTTCTATTTCTCCTGAAATCGCAGGATTGAGTAACAGCTCGATCTCAAAAAGTGTATCTTTTGGGCTTACCCCTCTTACGATCCAGTTATCCCCCCTTTTCTTTATGTCCATTAAAGAATGTTCAAAAAGCCGGGAAACATAACCCTTTGGGTCATGAATAGTTATTATTACCTTATTGTAGGGTAGATGCACGTCTCCCAGTTTTAAATTCAGGTGGCAGTATTCCTTATCACATTCAAGAGGAGGACGCAGCCTGAAAACATAGCTCATTTCATATTTTCCGGCATCGAATCTTCCAGGTTTGTAGCTGCCTGCTTCATCTTGCTGGGCAAGGGCTGAAATTTCATTTGCATATCGGGCATCTGCATTCAAAATTATTTTAGCTTTTCCATTAAAATCTTTAATATAAGGAAATGTTCCGGGCGGCGAAGAGATACTGACAAGTTCTATGTGAGGATTTGTTTTTATTGTAAGGTCTTCTATTATCCCGTATGAAAGCGGTACTTTCCAGTATCGATATAACATCCTGTACTTATCCGGCGTTTTGATTTCATAAACAAAATTTTCCTCAAGTGTTCCGTTCAAGTATAGATCTGCACTATAGCTGTCAACATAAACATCCCCGCATCCTCCTAAACCGCAGGCGTTCTCCATGCCAGGCAATCCTCCGGTCAGATAAAGCCCGGCAAGACCTATAATTTCTACGACAATCAACAAAATTACGATTTCCTTTTTTTCATTCAACTCCAGTTCACCACTGGCCTTTTTAATTCCTCATCAAAGAAATCCAGATATTCCTTCTTGCTCATTCCAGCAGAACGTCCTATGTATCTTGAAGGAATTGTATCAAGCATTGTATTATATTCCTGGATAATATTATTATAGGTATATCTGTGCCTTGCGATCTCATCTTCCATATCTTTAATGGAATTCATAAGCGTTGTCACTGTTCCTGAGGTCTTTAATTCAGGATAATTTTCAGCAATTGCTATAATATTTCCAAGTATCCCGCGGCTTTCACCATCAATTTTTTTCAGTTCCTCAGTCCCTGCCTTTCCCACGTTTACCCGCAGGCTCGTTATTTTCTCAAAAGTATCCTGTTCGAACTTAGCATAGCTTTTAACTGCCTCCACAAGCTGTTCTATCATGTCAAGCCGCTTTTTCATCGCAACTCTTGTCTGGGACAGCGTTGCATCCCCAGCATTCCTTAAACTCTTGAACCTGTTATATATTGAAAAGATATAGGCAACAGTAACCAAGAATATTATCATAAGAACTATTGCCACCAATAAAATATCCATATTTATAATGTTAATTATTCCATGCACTATATAAAATTTCTGATGCGACTGCGAGATGCTTCATGACCAATGTGATGTGATCTGTTGAAAGAGTTCATGCACGAGGACAATAAGGTTGGTTGAACCGATCGCGGTTGGTATACGTCATAATCCTTATGTAAACAAGGCGCATTTAGAAAAGCATTATTTTAAGATATTATTATGGACAGTATTACCAAATTCAACGGGATTGACTACACAAATACTTTTGCAAAAAGAATCAGTGTGATGCACGAATTAGTCAAAAATATCCTTTCAGGTCACCTGAATAAAGGTGATGTGATAATCGATATAGGTGGCGGTCCTGGAATTGGTGCAAAGATTATTGACAATCTGGGAATAGAAACAACGGTGATCAATATTGAACCCTCTACCACGATTAATGAAATTCCTCAGCTTTCGTCAGTGAAATACATACCCTTAAAGATGACTTTTAAAGAAGCACTGGATGCTAAAATGCCCTGTGCTGCGGACTGCCTATTGGTAGTAAGCTCAGAACATGAGATCGCGTTATGCAATGGTCAGGCACCCAAAAAAAACAAAAAGATATTCTTTGAAGATATGAAGAAGTTTATCCATAAAAACCTCAAGAAAAATGGAATTATGGTTTTTGGATTCCCTAACTATCGAGAAGGAGCATCTGAAATAGAGATTGACAGACAGCGCAGATTAACTGAATCGCTATTGGGTCACTCGCACCCGAAAGAAGAGTTCTTTACAGTGGAAGAGTTTTCTTCTTCATTTAGCGCCCAACCCGTAGTGTGCATGAAAAAACCCATGAATCTTGCCAATGAAAATCCAGAAGAGACGATCTTAAGGGCAAATGTAGCAGTTTTCAAAATATAGAATGGAAATAGATGATGTCGATCTATTTCAAGTCATAAATTATAACGTCCTTATTTTCGTATACTTTTTCAAAGTACTTTAAATCTGCGCCAGTATTGAATTTATATGCCATCGTGGGCCTGATAATTTTCTCCAAATAAGCCTCAGGAGTCTTTAGATCCTGATTCTGTGCATTAAAGCCGGGTTTGGCAGCAAACATCATTACTTCAATCAAATCGTTGAATTATAGATAATAGCTACCAACAGATGCGAAAGTGATAATAAGAATCAATAAAGTTGCTGTGAGGAATCTTTCATTCCTTTCTCCCACAGGTTTGCTGAAAAAAGTCAGGGTACTTGGAATGCTTATAATAAGTGTAAAAAGGATCAAAGTTACAGGCCCGAAAGCATAGCCCATATACGGCTTATCGAATACAGAATATGTAAACTCACTTGAAATCAGAAACTGGCTAAGATATAGTAAAAATGCAATTAGCAGGGCAATATTTACCAGTGCCAGTATCCTGTGGACATTGGCAGATTTTACAAAATTAAAGAAGATCATTAGCGAAGATATGCCTACAAGCAGCAGTACCCCTGAAGAAAAGATATTTATGTCCATGAACCACCACAGGAAAATCATTGGATTTGCCAGAACTCGAAGTGCGGTAAATATCAACCACGCTGCAAACACCAGATGCAGGACGCTAAGGAATTCCCTGAATCCCATGCCTTTTATTTTGTCTATAAACTTTCCTTCATAAGACATCATATATTTCTCGTCACTTTTGTTCGCAAATGCAGCATTTGGGCACCAGCCCATCGTTTTTCTTATAATCTTCGTTACATTTATGTTAGCATCCTTGCCTTCTCGAACAGTTCGCCAGTTTCGTGATTTATCAAATATTTAATTTAAAAAGTTTCATCTCTTTATTTGCATAAACAATGTCGTATCCTTCCATTGTTTGATTTGTCCATAACTTATAATAATTTGTTTCAGATGCAGCCGGTGTCATTGCTTCAATATAGTCTGTTTGGTTAATATTATAGAATACTTCCTTCCCTTCCATGGAACAAGATTCAATAACAAAAGCTATTATGCCGTCGAATTTTCCAATCAAAAGATATACTTCTGAATTATTATATTTACTTTTAAAATTTCTGGCAATTTGCAAACCTTCAGTGCGATTAGATCCCATTATAATTTTTGAAACATTGATTACATCAGGATCTTCAATGTACATTTGGTCAATTACAGTTCGTCTTTGTGCACGATATCCAATATCATTGCCATAATCCCACCAATTAATTATCAGAGCATCAGGTGCAGTATTATTTCTGATATAACTGTATCCCTTCATCATATCGGCATTCCCTATTCCCGGATAATCATTGGATAATCTGGAGAACTTTATACTATCAATGGATGGTCCGGCAATAGATGAGAACAGTAGAATCGCTGCAAGAATAGTTAACAATTGAATAGCAATTCTTTTTCTTGAGTCTAATTTGGCAGCCTCGTCAATTACTGCAATAAATCCTATTCCGATACTTACATATCCGAATATTGAAAAGATATCCATAAAATGAGATCTGGTCAGTCCCAGGATCATTGAAATCCCGACGGCTGATATCAAAAGTAACCCAAAGCCTTTGTTTCTTAAATATAAACTATAAAGACCGACTACTAATATCATAATTCCCAATATCAGATATTTTCCGAAAAACATCTCCAAACTCTGGAAACCAGGAGGCTGGAGATCTGCGGTGAACATATATACGATTGGTCTCGATGTATATCCCATCATCTGCATTGCTCTTGTAATTTCTTCCAGATTCCTGACGGGATAAAGAATACTTGAAAGAATTGTTCCTAAAATTAGCGTAATTATGATCAAAGTCAAAAAAGAGGAAAGGGGATATAAAGCCCTTTTAGTTGCAAAATAGTGTAGGGTAATTAGCAGAATATAAAGAATAAGGATTGCATGAATAACAAAATAGCCACCCCATGAAAAGCCAGTGAGTCCAATAGAAATGGCAGGCAATAATATCCAGAATAAGTAAATAATCTTTTCTTTCTTTTTTTCAGGCAATGGATTTTGTAAAATATCCAGTGCTTTAACTACGAGAACTACTGTTAATGTAATCAAGAATAATGAAAGTGCATCATGAAAAGTAAATCCTTTCATTGTCCTCATCAGTAAGAAAGAGGAAACTGAAGCGAATACTCCACTTAATAATCCAGCTTTCCAGTTATATAATCTGCTACCCAGCCAAAATATGACCACAACTGTTGCAGCGCCAAGGAACGGAGGCAACACTCCTTCTGCCAGAGTCATGCTTGACATTCCAAAATTGATGGGAATGAAGTCAAATAATTTGCCAACGAATGCAAGAAGGTATGCCATGCCCGGTTGATATAATGGAGCAGAACTAAATGGGTCAGGAACTGCTGGATGACCATATGAGTAAATGTATTCTGCTTGTCTTGATATGTATGGGGCATTGGCAACCTGAGTATCCCATACTCCTCCATATAATCGAATAAAAAATGAAAAGATAAATAGAGATAATGCTATTAATATATCTCCAAATTTAGGATGTCTGTAACAATTTAAAATTGACATAATAAAAACCCACCTTTAATATCCCCTGAATCCCCTAACTTTTATTTTGTCTACATGCTTTCCATCATAAGATACCATAAATATTTCCTCTGTTTGTTTAACATTGCTGCATTCTGGCACCAGCCCATCATTTTTCGTACCGTTTCCATTACATTCATCATCATGCTAACCTCAACTTCTCAAACAATTCATCCGCCAGCTTCGTGGGATCATCAGTTTTCTCAAGTTTGATTTTCATTTCATCTGCAAAGTCCCACAGCAATTCAATGCACTGAGCATATCTATTGCATGCACCGCAGTTTCCTTCATGCTTGTACCACACCTGCATTCCATGCTTTGCAGATACGAAAATAATGGCGTTGGCATTAAACGGCACTGAGTGACCGAACAGGATACCGCGTTCAGAATTCACCCTTTCCACTTCTATCTGATTTGCGCGCGCCATCTCCTGCAGAGTCTTTTCTATCCGGTCATCCATAGTAATAAGTGCCTTTGAAACCGCCTGCTTGGATATTTTGAACAAACGGGCAATATTGATACTGGGAAGGCCGCTGCGCCTGAGGCTCCAGAACTCAAACTGCTTATCATTTAAAGGCAGGAACATAAGTCAATATAAGATTATTGACTATTTAAGGATTATTGCGTATGGCAATTTTTATGCTAAGTTTAACTATTATTTATTATGAGATTAAGTCATCACATTCAAACAAGACTATGGAAGAGATAATTGCATTATCAATGTTGATAGGTGAGAATTTAGTAAAGAACGAATTGAAAAGGGATCTAAAAAAACAAGAAATTATCATAAGAGATGATTAACAAAATTAGAATCTAATACACATTATTGATCAAAATAAATAATTTACTCAATCATAATGGAACATGGATAAACAATTGAACTTAAAAAACATCGCTCTGATAGGGCGAACATTTGAAGAATATTACAATATGTTCGATCTGGATGACCTGAATGGAAATGAAATTATTCTTGATGTCGCATCCGGAGTCAGTTCCTTTTGTGCGCAAGCAAATAGGCAAGGATTTAATGTAACTGCTTCAGATAAAATTTTCAGTTTAAGCCCTTATGAAATAGAGCAAAAATGTAAGCAAGACCTTGATATGATAATCAAACAGATGCCAGAAATAGCTGATTTGTTTGTCTGGAATAATTTCAAAAATATAGAATCGCTTAAAAATCAGCGGGAAAAAGCATATAAATTGTTTATTGAAGACTTTAGAAAATACGGCACAAGGAGGTATGTACCAGTTGAGTATCCTGTTACGAATTTTGGAAACGATCAATTTGATATCTCGCTATTATCACATTTTTTGTTTTTATACGAGGAACACCTGAGTTATGATTTCCATAAGATTACTATTCTGGAGCTTCTCAGGATCACATCAAAAGAAATCCGTATTTTCCCGATTGTAAACTTGAAAGGGAAAAAATCGGGATTTATTGAGCTTATTATGCGCGATAAGGACTTTGGGTGCCTTCAAATATCTATAAATAGAGTTAGGTACGAATTTATGAAAAATGGTAACGAGATGATGTTAATAAAAAAATGAAAAAATTATTCTCAGACAGGATTACTAATACCCCAAAGTCGTTCATCAGGGAAATCTTGAAGGTTACAGAAGGGGGAATATTTTTATGGATCACGCTTCCTGAGACAATCTCATCTATAGATATATTTAATCGTGCAATAAAAGAAAACGTCGCTTTCGTACCAGGAAGCCCGTTCTACGTTGGGGCGGGCGGAGAAAATACACTAAGGTTGAATTTTTTGAATTCAAACGAAGAAAGAATTGAAGAGGGAATTAAAAGGTTGGCAAAAATTATTGAAAAATATCTCCCTCGCGCCAATCCCATGACTTTCACAGCCTGGCAGCCATCGATGCATCGTCAGGATAGCTCATGGAGAGTTATATGAGCCACAATACGAGCCCCGCTCTTATAGGGCGGGGAGTATGTCAGGAATTAAGAATACCACACACAGAGGTTGATTTGATACAGGCAGAACTTGAAGCCAACAAACCATACGAAGCCTGCGGCCTGATGATCGGAACTATCAATGACTTTATAGCCAATGTTGAAAAAACTCTTCCCATCACAAATGTGAAGCGCACGAATAGAAGTTTTGAGCTTGACCCACAGCAGTTCTATAATGCCTGGAACGAGACCGAAAAAAATGGTAAGGAGATCGTGGGAGTTTATCACACACATCCAGTATCACGTGCCATCCCTTCGCCCTGGGACAGGGAGACGATGGAAAATGCCCCTTTGTTGTGGCTTATCGCCGGGGCTGATGGGATAAGGGCGTATATATGGGAGGATGGGATTAAAGCAGTGGAAGTAACTGAATATTAGTGATTACTTTGTTAATTTTGTAACATCTTTTCTGACATAATGTATATATCTATTATCATTATTATTATTTCTTGTAAGATAACAATATGTATTCTGCGAAATCATATCTCCCCCTGGATGAAAATAATGTCGCAAAAACTGTCTAATAAAGAGCTTGAAGATAACGAAAATAGATATAATATTATATAAAGAAAAAAAATGGTTTTGTGGTCTATATCCGCCCTTTATTCTCTTCAAATCCTCCATCAATGAAACTTTTTTATATCGCCTTTTACTATTCCGTCTAATTAGGGAATTCATATATGATGATAATGATACTAATCATTCATAAAGCTTTCGAACATCAGATATCTGAAATTATCCTTTCGATTCTGTCATTTCTTTTTATGTTCATTGAACAATCTGCCCATCGAATGTAATATGATCCCTGTAAAAGCCATGAACAATCCGATAAGTGTTAGAATTATCATAAAGAGAGTTGGCCCGAACGTCAAACCTTTTCCCAGATAGAAATCCTGGAGAAATTTCATTCCCATTGCCAGTCCAATTATTGAAAATACTATTCCAGGTGCGGTGAAATAATAAAGTGGCCTGTTCAGTTCAATATCTTCAAGTATTTTCAAAAGGACTCTCAGGCCATGTGCTACTGGATTCTCGCTTGAGCAGTCAACATCATATCTTACACCTATTTCCACTTCTTTTATCATCAATCCAGCATTTGACGCATCCTTGAGCATCTCGCTCTCGATGGCAAGACCATTTGATTTAAATCTGAAAACAGGTAACGTATGTTTGGCAAAAGCCCGAAAACCGCTCTGTGTATCCGTTAATTGAAGTCCGCTGTTAAAGTTTGTAGCTTTATCCAATACAT
>CAJPFJ010000032.1 GCA_905339155.1 Methanosarcinales archaeon | reverse complement strand
CACCTTTTCTCATGACTCTCCTTCTCATCAACTCATTTATAATATCATCAAATAACTTGGAATCATTCGGACTTCCAGGATACAAGAGAAATCCCAATGGCTTCAAAGAAGGATACTCTATTGCCAGAATAAGTTTGAATCCAAGATAATGTCCTTTCGATGAAGAAAAAGCCCATTTGAAATCCCGATTTTCTAAATCACTCTTCCTGTAGGTGTTTCTGAACCAGTTTATATCGACGCAAACATCAGTGGAATCCGTTATTATGGTAGTTTTTCCCCTATTTCTTCCACTGCATATTGAATTCAAGATCTTCAAAGTCATTTCAACAAATTGATCCGGATCAAACTCGCTGAGGAATCGATAGATTTCATTTGCCTCTGGAAGTTCATTAATAGTCAAGAATTGCCTTAATCGCTTGCGATTTTTAAGTTCATCTACTATATAGGCTATCTCGCTTGAAAAAAACATGGAGAGGAGAACAATTTTAAGAATTTTAACTGCCTTTCCAAGTGGTTTTATCCCACATCTCGAAATAATCTTTCTTGTTTTTCTCGTGCCGAAAATTTTAATAATATTGCCAAACAATTTCCATTGGGATCGCTTAAATCTAAAATCAATGGCGGTTCCATTTTTACACCGGAGGAAGTAATATACTTCCTCCAAAATAAATTTTTCGGTTTTATTTTACTTTAATTTTTGTTTTTGCATTTCTTAAAATGTCCTTTTATAGGGCAAGTATAGATTTTCTTGATTATTTAATAATAAGGAAGAATATTGTTTATTTTAGTAGTCGTCATGGGGAGGGGGATAAATAAATTCCCTTACTTTATTTCCGAAAACAACATCGCTATCTTATTAGGAACAACTTTCCCGTAAATGATATCATTATTTCTTTTATCTTTCCTTTCTGTTCAATCAAAACCAAAAAACGAAACCCAAATGCTCCGCTGTGCCGGAACCCTCACCATCCTCTAATCTTCCAGCATCCTCTTGTAAAGGTCAGCATTCATCCAGAATCCATACTTTTGAAGACAATCCCGTACATCCTTAAAATTTTTTATCCTTCCTTTGCGGACCATCGCCTTCAAAAACCCCAGAGTACCCATTATATTAAGCCCCTGCATCATGGCAGCCCTTCTTCCAGCAAGGTCATCCAGTAAAACTAGGTCAGCTTCCTGCTCCATAGCAAGAACAATTGCGCTTTCCTCGCCCCTGTCCAGCATTGGCAAAAAAGAAAGCATTTCAATATTTTTAATCGTCTGCATGCTTCACTTCATTTGAACCCTTAAGCTTATTTGAAGTAACCTCTTCATATACAGCTTCTGGCACTATGATTTCCCCGAACTCAGCTTTCAATAGATCCAGCATGCCAATAGCAGATAAGAATATCAGAGGTGAAGAATTACTGACCACTTTCATTCAATATACCCATTCTTTTCGCAGTTTCAATATCTTCATCGAGTTCTGAAACGCCATAGTTCAATGGTATTTTTGAATCCTTCATAATCCCCAGCATCTCGATTCGACTCACCTCAAGCAAAGCTGCCATCCTGCCGAGGGATATCTTGCCTTCCCTGTAAAGTTCCAGCAGGAAATTTTTCTTCACAAAATATTCAATACGAGTTTTATCGATACCAAGAAAATATAGAAAATCAACAGGCAGTTGTATTTCTGTTTTGATCATCTTTGCATCTACTGTCATAATAACTAATTTGAGTTCATTCAATTATAAGCATTTGCATATAATTGCTGTTTGCGCCTGGCTTTCAATACTTCGAACCTGCTTTTTACTGTAAGTGCTGGCGCAACAATAGAAAAAGTATTTTGAAATTTGTGTCAGGTGTGGGTCATAGGCACATGTCTTCTTCTCGGTTCTGGTGATTTTGGACATTCTGAATATATCTATAATTACAGATATGTGTTAAATATATTCTCTTTTATTCATATCCACATGCATCTTTAAGCGCTGGAGCAAGCCCCATACCCCACGGTTGCGCCGCCTGGCGGCAAAGGAGATTTCGAGTTCATTTATTATACTAATTTTATTTTATAAGTTTCAATGCAGTTTTCAGGTCAATTGGTTTTATAAGATTTTTTACAGAATTAAAATGGTCATCATCTGTCAATATATGTTTGACATTCTCAACTATTCCGGTTGCTGCGATGAGAGAATCCGCTGTGGGGATATCATATTTCAGGCGCAAGTCTCCAGCTCGTATAGCGATAGTTCTGTCCACATCCACAAAAATAAGGTTGGAGGTAATCAATTTGTCAAGGTCGCTATGCATAAGTTCCTTATCTTTCATGCCGCGTATCTTGATAAGTTCCGTTATCGTAATCACTGAAGCAAGTCCAGTTATTTTTTTATTATGTATCAATTCTGCAAGTTCAAAATATGAATCGTCTATGAGCAAGTCAGCCACATGCATCGTATCGATCAAGATCGTGTTCATCTAATATCTGTCTTCTTTACGCATATCTTCGATTTGCTTTCTGACAGCTTTAGGATCAAGATCAGACCACGATCCGCAAAGCGTTCGAATATCCGTGGGGGGCACAATTTTAAGATAACCATCTTCCTCTATGAGGACTAGCTTATTACCTTTCTCAAGCCTGTACTTCTTCCTGATATTCGCAGGTATCACTATCTGCCCCTTTGCACTCATGGTTATAGTTTCCATATCTTACTGGTAAGACGGCATAGAATTTATCTCCGTGGGTTCAAAGGGTTGAGAATACCCCTTTCCGACAGGAAGGGGATGAATCAGACCCTTTGCATATGTATTTTTTTAGACCGATTAACTATATATTCATTCATATCTTTCATAATCCTGTTGATATTGTTCA
>CAJPFJ010000031.1 GCA_905339155.1 Methanosarcinales archaeon | reverse complement strand
TTTGTATTTCCGGTACAAGCCTCATCTTATTATCCCCTCTATATTTTTAGATGGGATAATATCCTTATTATATTTTATGGGCGATTGTCAATGGCTGAATATGATCTTTTGTTCGGAAGTCAGGGTATTCGGAAGTACTGGATTAATAACAAGTTATAACAAATTCGAAAGATTTATAACATTTGATAATTATTGTTCATCGAACAGGTCAATAATTCACGTTGTTCTGTGGTGATTACTGTAAAAAAAATAGGAGGACAAAATACATGCAAATTGAAATTTTATCCATCGCGACTGGAACCGGGAACTATGTAGATACATTAAAAATCAGGAAAAAAGGAGTGAATTAGATGGTAGATATTTCATTA
Organism: Methanosarcinales archaeon; assembly: GCA_905339155.1. Lineage (GTDB taxonomy): Archaea > Halobacteriota > Methanosarcinia > Methanosarcinales > Methanoperedenaceae > Methanoperedens. Next base: position 70,900 of record CAJPFJ010000031.1, on the reverse strand, counting down.
CTTGATCCTGAAATAATGACTAATATCCTATTAATAGCCATCAGCGGCACCCTTATTTGTATAGGTGTGCACTTTGTGCCGGTGGGAGGCGCCCCGGCGGCAATGGCACAGGCTACTGGAATAGGAACAGGGACTGTTGAACTTGCAGCAGGTTCAGGGCTTGTTGGCCTGATAACCGGGGCTTACATGTATGCAAATGTTGAGAACGCTCCGATGGCTCTGGTACTGGCTGCGGGAGCAGTTGGCTCCATGATAATGATCTCAAGTGCAATGATCGCTGCCAGTTTAATATATGCATATGGCGTGGGGGTGCCTTTTGCATCTGCACAGGTAAAAAAAGACCCGATAACAGGAGATATCCAGGACACATATATGTCAAAAGGAACCCAGGGACAGGGAATTCCGACCGTATGTTTTGTCAGTGGAGTTATCGGGGCTGCGCTTGGTGGTATTGGAGGGGCACTAATATATTATGTTCTTATCGGCATATACGGTCAATTAATTAGCGCAACAAGTGCCGCTGCTATTGCTGGCGTATTTACCATGGGTGTTTTCTATGTTAATGCAGTAGTTCCATCCTATGGCGTCGGCGGAACGATTGAAGGCTTCCATGACCCCAAATTCAGGCGCGTTCTTCCAAAGGATGCCTTCACAAGCTTCTTTGTGAGTCTTGTTCTGGGTATTGTGGCAATTGTTATTGCAATGGGAATGTAATAAGAAAATAATGATATGCAAACACTGTAAGCACACTGTTAGTATGGCAGGAGGAGTGTGCTTTCATACGGAGAGTGGTTTCTCGCAAACCTGCAAGATATGTGGTTGCAGGTTTCCGGAACCAGAGGAAGACTACTTGGAGGAAAATAATTGAAATTACCTTTAATCAATAAGGAGAAAATTAAGGAACTGGGAATTGGGGCATATATTATGGGTGTGGCCATATTCTTTATTATATTGATGATAGGATGGTTAATATATAAAATTTTCTTTTGAATTTTTAGGACTAATTTAGAAAATTATTTTAACCTATGAAACAAAAAAGAAACTTTCATAATACGTGAAAGTAAATTAGTATTTAAGTAAATCAAAAGGATGGTAGTAAATGCGACAGATAATTGAGAAAAAAATAGAAGAAGTGATGACGAAAAATGTAATCACAGTTACAAGAAATACAACCCTGAAAGAGCTAAGAGATATGTTTGAAAAATATGATTTTAATGTATTTCCCGTTATAGATAATGGGGAAATTGTCGGGGTTGTAACAAAACTGAATTTCCTGAAAATATTCTCTTTTGATCCTGAGAGATTGATCCCGGATTTAAAATCCATTTATGCAAAAAATGCAGAAGACATAATGTCCAGGAGGATCATAGCAGTTTGTTCTGATAATTCAATACAGAAAGCTGCCCAGAAAATGATGGATAATCGGGTCAGGTCAATTCTGGTAACAGATAAATCTAAAAAAATCCTGAAAGGCATCATTACCCGTGGTGATATAATGAAATATGTGCAAGTTGATTGAGTTTCAATTTTTTTCTTACATTATTCATTGAATTCATTATTTTTAAAAATTGACCGCAGATAAACTCCGTCAAATGCGGTTTAAAAATAAAAAAAATATTTATTATAGTTTTAAATTTTTCCCTTCCATCCTTTTTCCGGTCCTTTTGCAAAAGCGGATTTCAGAAGTGGCGGTGTAATTAAAGTAGTCACTATGGACATTACCACAGCAATCACATAAATAGGCTGCTGAATAATTCCCTGAGATAGACCAATATAAGCCACGATCAATCCTACTTCTCCTCTGGGAATCATGCCAGTGCCCACGCGTATTGCACCATTATAATTGAAACCGCTGAAATAGGAAACAATTCCGCATCCGAAGGCTTTTCCGATTATAGCAAGTACTAGAATAAGTACCCCAAGACCGGCTATTGTTATCGCTTCTTTTACATTAACAAGCATACCCATCGCTACAAAAAAGATCGGTACAAGAAAATTGAAAACCGGAGTGATCTCTTCTATCAAATGTTCCCTATGCCTGGATGCAGAAAGAGCAAGACCTGCCGCGTATGCACCAATTATGAGTGCAAGACCTATATATGCTGCAAGATATGAGATGACAAAACCAATGACAAGAGCGATGACCATGAGCGCCCCTTTTGTCTCAAATTTACTCAGCAAATCAGATATTTTATCTGAATATTTCAAGCCAATGAATAATACAAGTGCCCAGAACATAGCAGCTTTCAATATGATCCAGATAATATCAGTCATAGTGCTCTTGCCCACAACATTATTCCATGCGTTATCAATGAAATTCAATTGTGTTGCACCAGTTGCAGTGCCTATTACGCCTATTACCATTGCAAGAACGATGATACCCAGAATATCATCAATAACTGCGGCCCCTAAGATCGTGGTACCTTCTTCTGAGTTCATCCTGTTGATGTCTTTCAACACGCGAGCCGTGATGCCAACGCTTGTGGCTGTTAATATCGCACCTGTAAATAGCGCCACATATTCAATGGGTTCATCTGCAGGTGGAGTATAAAACATTTTTATCGCAAAATAACCCAGTACAAAGGGAACAATCACTCCGCCAGCAGCTACAAATCCTGCAACCTTGCCGAATTTCATGAATTGTTTTACGTCGGTCTCAATACCTGCCAAGAACAGCAGGACGACCACACCTATCTGTCCGATAAGATCGATCTCAGGTGAAATGGGCATTATCTCACCAGGAATTGGATTAAAACCCAGATAAGGACCAAAGGCGAATGGACTTATTACAACACCGGCCAATAGCTCACCGAGCACACCAGGCTGTTTGAATTTACGTTCAGCGATCTCCCCCCCTAATTTTGCAACCAGCAACATGATCGCAAGACTAAGAACAATATGGGGAATATCAATCGTGCCGACGGCTTCCGATGCTAGAGCAGTCGGAGCCAACAAGAGAATTATGAACAAAACTATTATATACCATCTCATAAGTTATTGCAGATAGTGAAAGGTATAAATAAATTTTATTATTTGACATTCGTTAAATATCAAATGCGTAACACTTTCTTTCAATCCCTGATAATTCACAAATCTTAAATGGAATAAAGGTCTTTGTAATTTTATAAACAATGCTATCCGAAACCGACATATCTCTAATATTATTCATTATTTCGATCCCGATTATTATAAAATCAAGCGATATTTTCACAGAAGGAGCCTCTAAACTGGCTAAGATGTTTGGAATTTCTGATTTTATCATTGGAATAACCGTTGTAGCGCTGGGTACCTCATTGCCTGAACTGGCTTCAGATACATATGCCTCTTACATCAACCATGGTCAAATCGCCGTAGGGGATATAATCGGGAGCAATATCACAAACATCTCTTTGATCCTGGGTATTACCTGCATTATTAAACCTCTTGTGATAAAACACACCGAAATATACAGCGGCTGGATACATCTATTCATACTGACCCTTGCATCGCTGTTCATACTTGTTTCTGGCGGGATTGGAAGGATTGGGGGAGCTGTATTCATAATCTCGTATATTTTTTATATAAGGCATGCAATTAACACTTACAAGGAAATGGGTGTTGAATCTATTGGAAAAAATGGTTTCATTAAAAATATTTTCGAATTACTCATAGGATTGACTGGAATACTCGTAGGAGCAAGGATTCTTGTAAATTCTATAATCGGACTCTCCATGGCTTATGGGATATCAGAATATCTTATTGCCCTTTTACTAATGTCGATCGGGACTTCTTTGCCTGAAGTGTTTGTTTCGGTATCAGCTGCACGAAAAGGATATATGACAATGGCGCTTGGCAATATCATTGGAAGCAATGTTGCCAATATCCTTTGGGTTCTTGGATTAGCAGCCGTTATCAGACCTATTAATATTGCTCCTGAACTTATTCTTATTCAAGTTCTATTCATGCTGATGCTCTCGGTATTGCTGATCATATTCAAAAAATCAGGGTATGTGATTGACAGGAGAGAAGGGGCTATTTTTCTGGGGATATATTTCTTTTTTGTTCTTGTGAATGTGACTTTAGGTAATGATTTTATGACGGGAGTTTAGATAGAGGTTGAATCGTCCAATCAGATGTATCTAAGAATTAAATCGTCGTTTATTGTCGTGTTATTCATGACGCTTGTGATTCTTTTTATATTAATAAGCATAAATCTCTTTGGCATGGCTTTCAAGAAACTTGGTTTTCCACCTGAATATTCTGTTTATTTTCTTTTTCTATCGCTTCCTGGAGGTTATGTAAATATTCCTATCAAGAAGATCTTTTCGCCCGTTGAACTTAAGGGTAGCACGTCCATAGCGATTAATGTGGGAGGTGCTGTTATTCCGGTAATAATGTCGTTATTTCTGTCAACAATGGTAAGTCTGGTTGATGTATTGATAGGGATTTTTATAGTAACAATCCTTCTAAATAAAATCGCACGACCGGTGAAAGGTTCAGGAATCAGGATACATGCATTGATCCCTTCAATGCTGGCATCTGCAATTGCGCTAATAATATCTACTCAAGATGCCCCTATGATCGCATATATCTCAGGCACGATTGGATGCTTAATCGGTGTTGACATGCTTAATTTAAGAAAAATCCCCGACATGGGGGTGCCTGTGGTTTCTATCGGAGGAGCCGGGACATTTGATGCAATATTCCTGACTGGCATAATATCCGTACTTATATCATAAGCTCCGCAAAAGGACATCATATATTATCTTATTATTTAGCCGATGCCAAAACCACTGAAGACACTTTTGCAATATTGTCCCTTGTCCCGATCAAAATAACAATATCCTGTGATAACAATCGAATATCACCTGTAGGATTAGTTATAGTTTCTTTTCCGCGCTTTATTGCCAGTACCGTAACCCCATAATTCTTTCTTAAACCAACCTCTGCCATGGTCTTTCCTGCCAACCTGGAGGTCTCTTCTATTCTAAACGTTTCGATATCAATATCAGGCAAATGTTGTTTCAATTCCGGAAATACAGTATACTTTTGCTCTACATTGCGAAATATCCCGTAACCATCTTTTCGAATTTCACTGATATGCTTATCTATCTCGTTAACAGGAATGAAATACCGATGCAGAACCCTTGAAATGATCTCAATCGAGGTTTCAAACTCTTCAGGTATGACATCATTTGCACCAAGAGAATACAATGGATTTACTTCTTTCGTATAACGGGTTCGTGCAATGATGTATACCGAGGGACTGAGCCTTCGGGCCATTTCTACGATCCTTCGCGTGGCAGCGGCGTCCGAAATAGCGATTACGATGGACAGCGCCCCCGATAAATTAGCATGCGCAAGCACCGCCTCTTTGGAAGCATCGCCATAAAATATTGGGACCCCCAGTTTTTTCTCAATTCGCACAGTTTCAGGGTTCATCTCCATCACAACAAAAGGAATCCCGGATGCGGATAATACTCTTGAAACATTCCTGCCATTTAAGCCAAAACCCACAACGATCACATGGTTCTTTAGCTCTGTTTTCCGGATTGCTTTTTCGCGAAAGCGCCCAAGCTTAAGGGCATTAGATAAAGGTAATCTTTCAACATACTCTGAAAACCTGCCGCTTCCCTGTATCATAAACGGGGTGAACACCATTGTAATGATCGCAGATGCAAGAAAAACCTGGTAATCATCGCCTGATAGTAAACCAAAATCTATTCCTTCTTTGGCGAGCACAAAAGAGAATTCACCTATCTGGGCAAGGATTACCCCAACAAGTACACCTATCCTGAGAGGGTAACCCAGCACAACAGGAACTAGCACTCCGACAAGAAACTTGATCGCAAGAATTGTAAGCACCCCCAGAAATACATATAACGGATTGCGAATTACAGAATTTACATCAAGCAGCATTCCAATTGAAACAAAGAAAAGAATAACGAAAATATCCTTTAGGGGAAGGATCTCACTGAATGCCTGGTGCCCGTACTGCGATTCAGAGATCACAAGACCTGCAAGAAAAGCGCCAAGTGCAAGCGATAAACCCACAAGAGATGTTAGCCATGCAGTACCTATGCAGATCAGGACAATGGTGATCAAAAATAACTCACGGCTGTGCGTCTGTACTATATTGTTCAGTATTAATGGAACAACGAACCTGGATACTACGATAATAAGTCCCATTATAGCGAAAGCCCAAAAAACACTCGATAAGACATTAAAAGCAGAAAAACCGGATCGTCCAGCCAGCATTGGCAAAACTAAGACCACTGATACAACACTGAGATCCTGAAAGATCAAAATTCCGGCCGAAATCCGGCCCTGTGGAGAGTCCATTTCACCACGATCTGAAAGCACTTTAAATACGATAGCGGTACTGCTCATTGCAACCAGAAGGCCTATAAATATACCTTTTGCAATGGAAACTCCGAAGGCAAGAGAAATTAACAGAACCACTGCGGTAATTAAAAAGACTTGAATAAATCCTCCAAGAAACACCGAACGATTGACCCTGACAAGTTCTTCAATGGAGAATTCAATCCCGATCAAAAACAATAGTAAAATTACACCAACTTCAGCCAGCACCTCGATTAAGCCCATATCATTAATGACCCCGAGCATAGAAGGACCAAGAAGCACGCCCGCCATTAAATAACCCACAATTGGGGCAATGCGAAGACGATGGAACAAGAAATTAATCGCTATCGCAGCGCTAAAAATAATTACAAAATCCCGTAAAAAAGAAAGGTCATTCATGGCATATATAATATCAATATAATAATATAAATAAATATCCTTTCAAATCATCTTCCTTTCTCAAGCTTTCTCACTGCAAAATCAGCTGCCTTATTCAACACATTATAATTCTCACCAGCCATGGGGCAATAAGCCATTTCAGTCCTGGCCAGTGAAAAAACATCAATTCCGCATCGTATTCCAAGCGAAATAACATTAATAATTGCCCCGGCGCCATCTCCTAGAGCTTGCCCCCCAAGTACTTTTCCGGTTTTTGCATCGCAGATGAGTTTTACAGTAATATCTTTTGCACCGGGATAATATTCAGGCTTATTCTTCCCATGCGCTTTACCGGAAATTGTTTGATATCCTGCCGCTTCGGCAAAGAATTCATTAAAACCGGTGGCAGCAACCTCAAGAATTCCAATGACCGTAACAAAAGTGCCAAGAGCTCCTTCATATATGTCATAACCACCTGCAGCATTAGTACCTGCAACCATTCCCTGCCTGTAAGCTGCGGATGATAATTGCATCATGACGGGCCTGTGATTAATGAGGCTTACGGTCTCAATGCAGTCGCCTACAGCATAAATTCCTTTGATATTTGTCTCCATCCCGTCATTTGTTTTAATGCCCCATTTCCCATGCTCTATGCCGGCATTTTTTGTAATTTCAAAGCTGGCCCTTACACCTGATGCCAGGATAACCATATCTGTTTCAATTGCTTTGCCACCAACTGAAACTGAGCTCACAGGAGTTCCAATTATACTCTCAACGCTTTTTTCAAACACTAATTTTATCCCGTTTTCCTTTAGCGATTGTTCAACAAGCTTTGCCATATCCCTATCAAGCGCTCGAGGCATGGCGAAAGAAAGCATCTCAACAACCATAACCTCAAGCCGTTTTGTTCTTAAAGCCACCGCAATCTCAAGACCTATGGGCCCTGCTCCTATGACTAACACTTTTTTTGCATTCCCGGCCCGGTCTGAAATTGTTCGCGCGTCCTCAATATCATGGAGAACATAAACGCCATTACCAAGATTTTCTTTAGCTCCTTTTATTGGTGGTATGAATGGTTCGGCTCCATGCGCGATAATCAATGAATCATATGAAATAGATAGGATCTCCCCTTTTTTCAGGTTATTCGCTTTGACAATTTTTTCAACGGGATTTATTGACACTACTTCATGCAGAAGAAGCTTCGTAGTCTGCTTATCACCGGGCAGGGAAAAACTGAGTTTGTCCAGATTAACTATACCTTCTATTGCATAAGGCATCCCGCAGGGTGAAAACATATCATATGATCTTTTGTCTATAATGGTTATGAAAGCATCCGGTTTGGTCCTTCGAATTGCAAGATAAGCCGCAAACCCGCCGCTTCCCAGGCCGATTATTACTATTTGTACCATAAATACACGTATTAATTACATGATAATTAAACTTTTCAAAGCTTTGTTAGGATTTATATATACCAAAATCCTAATAGCATCATAAGCACGATGACAATAAACGACTATACATTAGGTATTAAGGAACTGGATGATGCGATCGGAGGCATAAGAAAAGGATCGAATATAATGCTTATAGGCCCTCCCATGTCTGGAAAAGAAGCCATCTTGAACCACATCATGTACAATGGCGCCGTAAACAATGAAAATGCAGTTATTACAGTCACTACACGCGAATCAGCACGTCATATTCTGGACTGGTTCGAGGAAAATAATTTGAACCTGCCCATGGCAAGGATCGGGATAATCGATTGTGTTACAAAAACCCTTGGCGGCCCTTCGGTTGAAAATGAGAATATAAAAATCGCAAGCAGTCCCGTTGATCTTACAGGTATTGGGGTTAAGATCAGCCAGTTTTTTGAGGAATTCTTTATGAAAAAGAATACCCAGAAGATCCAGTTATATATAAATTCACTCTCAACAATATTGATGTATTCAAATATTCAGACCGTTTTCAGGTTCCTTCATGTTTTTACAGGCCGTATTAAGGCAGCAGGCGCTCTGGGAATCTATGTAATAGAGAGCGGCATGCATGACGAACAGGCAATAGCAACATTAAAACAATTGTTTGACGGTATGATCGAGATAAAAACAGAGGAGGATAAGAATTTTATAAGAGTGGTCGGAATATCTCAAAAACCAACCCCCTGGTTTGAATATGAGGTCGATGGTCATAATATAAAGATCAAAAGGGGAAATTAAAAATGGTAGAGACAGGAATCCCCAAGCTTGACGAATTCCTCGGGGGAGGTATCCCAAAAGGTAAGAGTCTTGTTTATTACAGCCAGCCAGGTGTTGAAGGTGAGGTTTTTGGAATGCAGACAGTTTATGGCACACTTAAGACGGGTGGAACATGCGTTTTTGTGGTATCAAGCACTATACCTGATATTGTAAAAGGCCAATTTGAAGAGTTTGGATGGGATATTAGTTCATACAAAGATAAATTATTGTTTGTAGATTCCTATAATCCTCTGATAGGCGCTCAATCCAATGAAAGGTATGTTGTTTCAAATCCGGATAAGATAGAAGATTTCCACAAGACAATAATGGATATAATAAAAGAATTGCCACCAAGTACTATCGTTTTTGGTTCTCTTTCAACAATAATGGATCTATGCGGGGAGAAAGAAACAATTGAAGCGGTCAGGACCTGGAATAAGATGGCGATGTTGTATGATCATACAATCGTTTACAATTTCACAGCGTGGCCTTATTCTGATGAAACATTAAATTTGATAAAGGGAGACCTTTTCAATTCAATTATATCTATCGGCGGAATTGCTGAACGTGTTATCTTTGGCCAGTATTTCGGGATACTGAAATCAGACTGGGCAGATGTAAACAGGAAATCCATGCTTTTCAGGGTTTTAAGGCCGGGCGGTATAAAGATATTCATACCAAAAATCCTTGTCACAGGTCCTTTTGATGCCGGAAAGAGCACATTTGTGCATGGGTTATCCACGCGGGCGATATCAGTTGACAGGCTGGGTACAACTATTGCCATGGACCACGGTCATGTGGATTATAAGGGTTTTAGCGCTGACATTTTCGGGACACCGGGTCAGGAGCGGTTTGATCCGATCATAAAATTACTCAGTGGTGAATCAATGGGTGTTTTTCTTGTTGTTGATTCAACAAATCCTTCTGATTTTATTCGCGCAAAGCATATGCTTGACATTACAAAGTCCTATGGACTTCCATATGTGGTGATCGCAAATAAACAGGATTTGCCGGGGGCATTAACACCTGATGAAATAAGAGAACAATTCCATCTACCCGATGATGTGCCTATCGTTGGTTGTATAGCGAAATTCAAGGAGGGAGTATTTGAAGCGTTTGAGATATTGATAAATAAAATCACGAGAGGGATATAATTGTCCGATACAATAGAAATGGTAGATAAGCTATTGACGGATCTGAAAAATGTTGGCGGTGTGGTAGCATGCGCCGCTGCAAGCCGTGATGGATTACTGATTCGGGCTATAATGCAGAAAGAACAATTTGTGGAATCCCTGGCTGCAATGTCTGCCACGATGCTCGGAGCGGCAGAGACTGCGACAACACATGTTGAAATGGGCGTACCAACAAGGGTTATTGTTGAATCGGATCATGGAAAATTAATTGTTGTCGGAGCAGGACCCAAGGCCCTGTTGATACTTCTTACAAGCCCGAATATCGGATTGGGTTTGATCCTTCTGGAACTTGATAAATCAGCGAAAAAGTTAAAAGAGATATTGAAATGAATAAACAGGAAAAAAAGGCAGAAGCCACTTCTATTGAACCCACGTTACATGTAGGGAAATCAGGGATTGATGTTGTGGTAGAAGAGTTAAAAATCCAGTTGAAGAACAGGAATATGGTAAAAGTTAAAATTCTTAAATCTGCTTTTGCTGAAAATGGAAAAAAAGAACTGGCTCAAAAACTTGCTGACCTTTCAAATTCAGAACTTATTGAGGTCAGGGGTAATACGGCAGTTTTTTGCCGAAAAAGGTAAATACTATACGATAATTAAATAAGACCCTTGAATCATTCAAGGGACTATCTTGATTACATATAAAGATAATTTTATGGAGGACTAACTTGACAACAATATATGATGTGCCCGCAGAGATGCTCATAAACAATGTGGCGCAGAAACTGAAAACGAACGAGAAAGCCAAACCACCAGAGTGGGCAGGTTTTGTTAAAACAGGCGCTTATAAAGAGCTTTCACCTGATAACGCTGACTGGTGGTATGTAAGATGCGCTTCAATTCTAAGACGTGTCTATATAGACGGACCGGTCGGGGTTTCAAGACTCCGGAGTTTCTATGGCGGACGTCACAGAAATGGAAATAAACCCATCCATCATGCCAAAGGAAGCGGCTCTGTTGCAAGAGAAGCATTGCAGCAGCTTGAAAAGGCGGGATTTGTGAAAAACCAGAAGACCGGCAGGATAATCTCACCATCAGGCCAGGCCTTCATAGATAATTCAGCAAATGAAGTCAAATCCGAACTTGTAAAAACAAATCCGGCTCTTGCCAAATATTAAGTGACGGAGATTGATAAATATGGATGAGGATCTAGAAGAAATAAAAAGGCGCAGGCTTGAGCAATTACAGCAGCAGCAATACTCAGGTCAGGCCCAGGCTGCACAGCAGGAGCAAGCGCGAGCGGAGTATGAGGCTAAAAAGCAAGCTGTCATGCGCCAGATCCTTACACCTGAAGCAAGAGAGAGATTGAACACTCTTAAAATGACAAAGCCTGAGCTTGTGGCAAATGTCGAGGCGCAGCTTGTGTCACTTGCCCAGAGCGGAAGACTTGCGGGAAAGATCGACGATGCAAAACTTAAGGCGCTCCTGATGCAGCTTCAGCCTAAAAAGCATGAGATGCAGATAAGAAGGATGTAAATAGTTGCAATCCGAGAACCAGGTCAAAATCCCTGAATAATTCAAGAATATTTTCCGAGGATTTTTTGTCAGGATTCATCCTGCCGACCTGCTCTGCCAACTCTTCCATGATTTTTAGCACTTTTCCTGTATTGAGGTTATCATCCATCGCATTTTCAAATTTTTTTCTTGTTATGGTTACGATTTTTTGAATATCGTCAGCGCCATTTTTTATCTTCAGGTGTTTTATCGCAGCACAAATCCTGGTGATTTTTTCTGTTGCTTCCTCAAGTCCCCCCAGTGTGAAATTCAACCTGTGCCTGTAGTTTGTGGAAAGCAGCAGATACTTTATCGCCATAGGCTCGAATCCTTTATCAATAAGATCATGGAGCGTATAGAAATTCCCTGCTGATTTTGACATTTTCTTGCCATCAACCATGAGATGCCTGCAGTGAAGCCAGTATTTGGAGGGATTAACGCCGAACGCCCCGAAATTCTGCGCTATTACGTTCTCATGATGCGGGAAAATGTTATCTACCCCTCCAACATGAATATCAAAACGTTTGCCAAGATGCTTTGAACCCATAGCAGAGCATTCTATGTGCCAGCCAGGGCGGCCTTTTCCGAGTTCAGTTTCCCAGAAAACATTTCTGTCTTTCTTCTCATATGACTTCCAGAGAGCGAAATCCGAGATAATTGAAGTATCTTCGCCCCATTCGTCGCGTTTAATTTTTTTCTTTCCTGCCCTTAGCTTAAGATGTGAGAGTTTTCCATAATCTTTGAATTTCGAGACATCATAATAAATTGTCCCATCCTGGCCACTATAAGCGTAACCATTTTCCATTATCTTTTTTATAATATCTATTATCTCAGGCACATGTTCTGTAGCTCTTGGGAAAACATCGGCAGGTAACAGGTTCAATAATTCCATATCCTTAAAAAAAATCTTTGAGTAATATTGTGTCAATTCAGAAAGCTGCCTTCCTTCCTCTTTTGCAACAGTTATTGCTTTATCTTCAATGTCGGTCAGGTTCATCACTCTTTTTACTGCATAACCTTTGAACTTCAGGTACCTTACAAGCACATCTTCAAATACAAAAGTCCTGAAATTCCCGATATGTGCATACTGGTAAACAGAGGGGCCGCATGTGTAAATTCCAACTACATCCCCTGAAGGTTCAAATGTTTCTTTTTTTCTGGTAAGGGAATTAAAAAGTTCCAGCATTATGAGTTTCTGTTTATTTTATAACATTATAAAACATGTGTCATGACCTCATATTGTCTAAATCCGAAAAATATCCGTACTCTACATCCTGACTTCATATAGAAAGCTTAATATCACATAGATTCTTAGGGGAATGAAAGCCGTCAGGCTATAATAGGAGGATAAAATGGCAACAGAAGGCCTTACAATATTTGGTAAAACGGTATTCGATACACTTTTCATCGATTACAGGATCATGGTTATCACAGCGATCATATCTATCATCCTGTTCATTGTTGGAATATACATACAATTAGAAAAATGGGGGCGAGCAATCCCCGAAGGCGCTACAAAACCTTATGGAGCATGGGGCGCTCTTAAGATGATAATTAGCAAGATATTTGAAAAAGGTTTAGGACCTGCCCTTGAAATATTGATACTTGATGTGGCGTTCCAGCGCAGGACATACAGGCGCAGGAAGCTTGAATGGTTCATGCATATTCTTATATTCTGGGGCTGGGTCGGATTATTGATATTAACTATTGTTGCGGCAGCAGCTGAATTTTATGGGCCTTTCATTCTTGGGGCAGGTCCGGAATTCTTTATCGGGATGTGGAAATCCCTTGAACTTCCAAACGATATTTTTGGCTTCATGCTTGTTCTGGGCATAGTTATCGCCATGGGGAGAAGACTATTATCCAAAGGCAAGGATGTCCAGGCGCGCAATGCGGATGTTGACTGGATATTGGTAATAGGTTTGCTTATTGTAGTGGTGACTGGATTCTATGCACAATATCTTCGCGCTGATGTATATCAGGTCACGAGAGAAGTAATCTCGTTATATCCAATGGGATTTTTTGATAACCTGACAGTACTGTTCCATGAGGTCTTTACATTGCTATTCTGTGTTGCTTACCTTCCATTTAGCAAGTATTTCCATATGATAACAGCACCCCTGACTATTCTGGTCAACCAGGGAGGCGAGTAAATTGGCTAAAGAGAAACCTTCATTAAACACTGTAAATTTCACAGCTACCCAGTTAATGGAATTCGATGCATGCACAAGGTGCGGAGAGTGCGTAAAATACTGCCCCACTTATGATGCAAGGGATAAGAACCAGGACATCGAGCCGAGGGATAAGATCCTGCGATGGCGGGATTTTATGACCAAAAGTTATGGTCTGAAAGCAAGGCTTTTCGGACCTGAAAAGATCCCGCCTGAAGAGATCAAGAAATTCACGGACGACCTTTACAATTGTACAACCTGCGGTATGTGTGGAACAGTATGCCCTGCCGGTATCAACACGATAGAACTCTGGGAATCAACAAGAGCTAACCTTGTAAAATATGGAACAGGGCCTTTTGGCAAGCAGAGTCTTTTCCCAAAGCTTATAGAAGAAGGACATAACCCATACATGAAACAGCAAAAAGACCGCCTTGCATGGATGACTCCTGATATCAAGATTGCAGATAAATCCGATATAGCATATTTCATAGGATGCACCGCAGGATACAACCAGCAGGTGCTGGGGGTCAGCACCGCAAGGATATTGAATAAACTCAATGTGCCGTTTATGGTTCTTGGTGAGGATGAATGGTGCTGCAGTTCAGCTCTTATAAGGACAGGTCAGCAGCATATAAATGATACACCAAAGAAAGCCGCCATACATAACGTAGAGGCACTTAAAGCAAGGGGCGCAAAGAGGGTCATATTTGCCTGTGCCGGATGTTTCAGGGCAGCAAAGATAGACTGGCCGCGAGCATATGGAAAAGCATTGCCATTTGAAGCGATCCATATGTCCCAGTTCCTGGCTGAGCAAGTTGAGGCTGGAAAAATAAAGTGGGAAAAGAGCCTAAACAAGACTATCACTTATCATGACCCATGCCACCTTGGAAGACACGTTGGCGTATTCGAAGAACCCAGGAAAGTCCTAAAAAGCATGCCGGGCATCAAACTTGTGGAAATGAAACGAAACCGCAAGGAACAGAGATGCTGCGGCGCAGGTGGAGGTGTGAAAGCAGGTATTCCTGACCTTGCACTTGGTGTTGCAAAAGCGCGGGTAACTGATGCAAAAGAGACAGGCGCAGAAGCATTAATAAGCACATGCCCATTCTGCAGGCGAAATCTTCTTGATGGAAGGGACGAACTCAAACTTGACATGAGCGTGGACGACCTTGTGGTTCTTACAGCTCATTTGATGGGACTGAGCACCGATGTCAAACCACCCGCACCAGGCGCTCCAAAGGAATCTATAAGCGACCTCTTCAGGACGCAGACTATCCCGCCCAAGCCGCCGGCTGAACCAAAGAAAGAAGCGCCAAAGGTTGCAGCGGCTCCTGCGGCAGCACCGAAGGTGGAAGCGCCCAAAGCTCCTGCTCCAAAAGCCACACCAGTCGATAAAAAGTAGGTTTGACCTGCTTTTTCTTTTTTTATTCTTCAGCAAAACCCTTTAATCATCGGACATAATATTTCCTGATGAATTACCATGAACCTGACCAACCTCTTAACGGCCCATAAAGAATCTTTCAAACAGAAATTTGTAGAAGCGCTGGCAAAAAAGAATTCAATGACAGTTGAGGAGGTAAGGGTTGATTTCAAGGCTTTTATCGAGCAATTTGTAGATGAAAAGTATAGACAGGTATCACAGGTTGTCAAAAGGATAAATGAAATAGAAATCCCGGTTTTCCTGAATATCAGGCGCGACCGGATGCGAGAGGATAAATGCAAGATATGCGAGAGTAATGAGGCCAATATTAAGGCAATAGAGGAAACATACGGGAACAGGATAGAAATATTTGAAGTAATCGAGGATAGGCCGGAAGGTGTGCTCTACCAGATAATCTTCCACGAAGAAGGGCAAGAAAAGAAACTACCTCTCACTGCCATAATAAATAAGGGAGAAATCATAAAGTACTGGGCAGGTAAGACCGTGGATGCTGCAGTATACGAACGATTTATAAACAAATATCTCAAATAAGGTTAATATAAGAACAGGATTAAACATGTACGATCATTACGGAGGTGAAAAAGCATGTGCAGTGTCGGTGACGCATTCAATATTGAGGTCCAGCAGTTAAATGCAAAATTCTATAAGTGCAGTGATTGCAACAATGAGTTCAGAGGTGTCGGGAAAAAAGTGATCTGCCCGTCGTGCCATTCAAACAAAACGAGTCTTATGTTCGCGGAAGAATGATCCCTTTAAATACTCAAGAATTGCTCCTTGTCCGGGGAAAAGAAGGGACACTAGGAATAGTCAAAGTAGGAGAAAATAAACAATTCTTCCTGGAAACTGATAAAGAGGAAATAATACTTGCTCTTGAACCAGAGGATTTGCTCGTAGCATCGGGTTTTGGGACTGATGATACCATTATAAAAGGTTTGAAATGCATTCTTTTTCTGATACGGGAGGTGGGATCGCCTTTTATAGCCCTTTCTAAAAAGCACCCGGCATCAAAGCGCTTAAAGATCGTTGTTTCTGCTGGTGACAGGACGCGTGTAAGCTGCAGTATTACTCCGGGAACCCACCCAGAACAGGATATCTTATGCGGATCATCCGAGTTTGATGGCGTTGATATATCAGGAGTGAAAGGCGGAGTTGAGTTTAAGAACCTTAAAGATGGAAATTTTAAGAAAATCCCTTTTGAGATCTAACTTTTTATGGCCTTTCGCAATGCTTCGATAGACGGAGGCGCTCCAACGAACGCGCGTTTGTGGTCAATGAACACAGTTGGAACAGCCTTAACACCATAAAGCGCCGCTTTTGCAAACCCCTGGGGGGTAGCTGTTGAAATCTCAAATGCCTGTACGCCAGACATCTGCGAAGCAAGTTCCTGTGCCATAGCAACCGCGCTGGGGCAATGTGGACATGTTGGGGATGTGAATACTTCAATCACAATTTGACGTTTTGGGGTTACAGCGTCATGCTGACGCTTCATCAATTCTTCGAGTCTCTTCTTTTTTATTTGTGCAAGTTCATCGTTCATATTTTTCCTCGTAATCTTTTCCTTTAGGGTTTTTAAACTACTCTTTCTTTTCTTTTAACCAATGATATTCCCATTACAATACTTAATAAGCCGGCAGTTAACCCAAATATTAAAGAAAGCATCATAATAGATCCTCCAATAATTATGCCAACGACCGATGAAAAATTAAATATAAAGAACACAAGCATGAACGGAAATAGGATAAATTCCATCCCAAGTCCTATAAACGTCCAGCCGAGTATCTTTTTATCATCAGAAAGCCTGTTTAATTTCCTGATAATCAGTGGCATTGCAATAATTAATGAGAAAATAAAAATCAAGATCAAGGTAAGTTTTTGAACAGAAATTGAAAAATAGGACACAGGGAGTGCGGTTAGAAGGATCAGAAGAATTATCAGTCCTGATGTCAGTACAACCCCGCATCCTGCGCAGAGTATTGATTTTCGTGTTAATTCCATTTCAATCTTTCTTAATATGGACATCCATCTGGTTAAATGGCATCTCAATACCTTCATTTTTAAAGCGAATGAAAATCTCCCTGAAAACCTGGTCAATAATGGGATGCCTGTCATCATAATGCATGACCCAGACAATCAGTTCGAAGTTCTGGGACGACGAAGCATATTCAGTAAAGCGGACAGCAGCCTCAGGTTCTTTCAGGATAAGTGGGGTTTTATCTGCAATTTCAAGAAGGATTTTCTCTACTTGTTCAGGAGGTGTACCATATGCAACACTAACAGGTATCTTTACTCTTACCGAGGCATCAGGTACTGCATAATTAATTATCTGCTCATTGATCACTTTAGAGTTGGGAATTGTGATAATGGTATTATTAAGTGTTTTTATCTTTGTATACCTGGGCTTTATTTCGTAGACATCCCCATAGACACCACCCATTTCTACCCTGTCTCCTACCTGGTAAAGCTGGTCAAGGGTAATGGTGACGCCACCAAAAACGTTTGAAAGCAGGTTCTGGGAGGCAAGCGCGATGGCCAGACCAAGGATTCCCATACCTGTGATGAACGCTGTTATATCATATCCGATAGCCAACAGGGCGCTCATAATACCAAAAAACCAGATAATATAAGTTACCGTCATATCTGCAAGAGCCACGATCCTGTCATCCATCTCTTCTTCGGTTTTGGCTGCAATATCGTAGCCATACTCCTTGATAATCCTCTTTGCCAGCGATGCAGCTATCCATGTTACAAAAATAGTGAGAATGAAGTGCCTATACTTATAATCCTGGTCAGATTTATTCATCAGGTCTGCCAGATAGGGAGTCTGGTGGATAGCAAAATAAATACCGGCAACAATAACAAGGATGTAAAGCGGCCTTCCGATCGCATGAAGAATAATATCATCAAGTTTTGTATTTGTCTTTTCAGCTCTTTTTTGCAGGATCTTTATTATAACACTTATGGCACCAGCTATTATTAAACTGGCACTCAATGTTATTAAAGGCATAAATAATGACGGAATTTCCATATCTAATTCCTGATGAACAAAGTTTTAGAATATGTTCCCCTGAATTATCACAAATTACTTATATGTTATCATTCCTCTGGATGAGGTGATATCATGAAAAAATTATTAATTCTTATATTAGCAGTTGCAATATTATTAAGTGGCTGTGTGGATAAAACAGGACAAACAGGACAAACAGTAAAAAACGGGGATAATATTTCCGTTGATTATGTTGGGAGTTACCAGGACGGGAAAGTTTTTGATACTTCTATTGAAAGTGTGGCTAAGGCTAATGACTTGTTCAATCCCAATGCCCCATATGAGCCCCTTAATTTTACTGTAGGCACAAGATCAGTCATAGAAGGATTTGATGAAGGGGTTATCGGGATGAAAGTTGGAGATACAAGGACTTTGACGATCCCCCCGGAAAAAGGTTATCCGGTAGATCCTTCCAGGATTCAGGTCAGTCCAATAATCCAGGAACTTCCGGCAACAAGTGTAATTCCCAGGGTACTTGAAGTACCCACCAGCCAGTTTGAACAAATCTTTGGTCCAAACCATTCTGTGGGAGATACTGTCACGATCCCGGATACTAATATCAATGTTACAATCACGAATATGACACCAGAGATATCATTAAAATATAATTTGATTGTGGGATCCAATATATGGGATTCAAGAGCGCCATGGAATGAAACTGTAATAAAAATTGATGATAAAAACATTACCGTAAAACCAAAAATAACTAAGAATGAAATCATACAGTTCCAGGGCGCTCCGTTTAACACGACTGTGATTGATGTGAATGACACGAATATAACCTTGAGACATAACCGTATTCCGGACAAAAGGATTACTGTCCCTGGCATGTTCGGCCAGATGGAAGACATGAAAGTCAGCTTCAATGAGACTTCAGTAATTATGGACAGGAACTCAGAAGTCGCAGGAAAAACCCTACTCTTCAATATAACATTGAGATCGATCGATAAATGAGATGATGCAAAAAGAAGAAAAAATAGTGAGTGTACTGCTGGCAATGGCAGTACTTTCACTCATTATCGGTTATTTTGGTTTTATTCCGCAGGTTGCCGCTTATTCAGAGGACTCAAAGATCGGGGAGAGCATATATTTAGAAGGAACGATCCTCTCAAAACAGATGACAGCAAAAGGAGATAACCTGATACTCTCAATTTCAAATCTCAACGTCAGGGTATTCATTTCGAAAGACAATGGGGCAAAGGAAGTGTATGATAATTTGAAAACCGGTGACAAAGTACGCATTAGTGGTAAAGTAGCGCAATATAAGAATGTCCGCGAGATAGTAGTTGAAAGCTCAACTGATGTAACAAACCTTTAACAAATACGATCAATCTTTTATTATGTAAAAGCATATTCATTGGCATGACAATAAAAACCGAATCTCTCACTAAAAATTTCGGTAAAATAACAGCTGTTAATGAACTGGACCTCGAAGTTAAAGAAGGAGAGATATTCGGGCTTCTTGGCCCCAACGGCGCCGGGAAAACAACGCTTATTTCAATGCTGTGCACTATTTTAAAACCCACATCAGGAAGAGCCTGGGTAAATGGCTTTGATATTGTCAAAGAACCTGGAAAAGTGAGAAAATCCATTGGCATAGTCTTCCAGCAGGCAAGTGTTGATGACCTCCTCACCGGGCGGGAAAATCTCGCACTTCATAATCTCCTTTTTGAAGTCCCTAAAGCAATAAGAAAAAAGCGCATCGAGGAGGTCCTGTCTATAGTGAACCTTGAAAAAAGGGCGGATGATTTTGTAAATACGTATTCAGGCGGGATGAGAAGGCGCCTGGAACTTGCCCGCGGGATAATGCATCACCCTGAAATTCTTTTCCTTGATGAACCTACGCTCGGTCTTGATCCCCAGACAAGAGAGCACATATGGGATTATATAAAAGACCTTGCGCGAAAGGAATGCATGACCGTCTTGCTTACAACTCATTATATGGAAGAAGCAGAACAGCTTTGCGACAGGGTGGGGATCATCGATTATGGAAGGATCGTTGCGCTTGACTCACCAGGGGCGCTGATAAGCAGGATAGCTGGAGATGTTGTTACGATCAAACAAAAGGTCCGGGATATTGAAGGTATCAGGAAACTTGATTATGTCATGAAAGCGGAAGAAAAAGATGAATTACTTTATATCTCTATAAAAGATGCAGGCAAACATCTCCAGGACCTTCTTTCAAACACGGGGCTCATTGATTTCGTAGAGGTAAGAAGAGGAACCTTAAATGATGTGTTCCTTCATTACACCGGCAGGGAGATCCGTGAGGGTGAGGCAGAAGGCGGTTTCTGGGAGAGGATGATGAAAAGATGAGTGAACTGGAAGGTATTTACGCAGTATGGCTTCGCGAAGCAAAGATCTATGTGCGTGAAAAAGAGCGGCTTGTATCTGCAGTGATCTCCCCGCTTTTATGGATATTCGGATTCGGTGGGGGCCTGGGTTCATCAGTTGAAAGCATGAGCGGCTATCCTTACCAGGCCTTTATCTATCCCGGAATAATGGTCATGACTGTATTGTTCACTTCACTTTTCTTCGGGGTGTACATAATCTGGGACAGGAAACTTGATTTCTTAAAAGAAGTTCTTGTTGCGCCGGTATCAAGAGCAAGCGTATTCGCCGGAAAGATGCTGGGAGGCGTCACGGATGCGATGGTACAGGTGGCATATCTCATTATAATCGGGTTTTTTATAAGTATTCCTTTCACTCCTCTTGTGATCGTGGAGGCGTTCCTGATGCTACTTCTTATCTCAATAGCGATGGTGAGTATCGGTCTTGTGATCGGCGCCAACCTCAAAAGCCCGGAAGGATTCAGCCTTGTTATAAACTTTGTAATGTGGCCCATGTTCTTCTTTAGCGGCGCCCTTTTCCCGGTGAGCAATCTTGCGCCCTGGCTTTCTGCTGTCACATTCCTTAATCCATTAACATACGGTGTCGATGCATTGCGCGGTATAATTCTGGGTATAAATCATTTTTCGATACTTTTTGATACGGGAATGCTGGTGCTTTTCGCTGTTATCATGATGGGAATAGGTGTTCTGAGTTTCAGGAGAATGTAATTTTTGTGATAAATTTTTTAACATAATATCGAGAAATTTCATGCTCATTTTTCTGACAGGATATTTAATATAATACAATATATGATTATATGATTTTGAGGTCGAATAAATATGAATAAAGAGTCTGAAAAAGATGAAGAAAGAGGATGCCAAAGGCAGTGTCCGGATTGCCCGATGAGAAATAACAATGATTTGACGAATGAATTGGATCAGGATAACCTGCCAGGGTGAAAGTATGAAATACACTATCGGTGATGCTGTAAGATTCAAACTTGAATCTGGCGATGTAGAGGAAGGAAATATACAATTTATCGAAAATGGGAATTCTGAAGAAATATATTATATAAATAGTTCAAACAGATGGGCCTATAAAATATCCGGGAAAAAAATAATATCATAGCAAAACCATTTATACCTTAACATCATTAAATATTAGGTGGTATAGGAATAAGCTGACAGGTGGTGTTAGCATGGTATGTATGGAATACAGGAAACGGGAGTTGTTTGAATTTTCCGCATGCTAAAATATATCCAAATAAGAATTAAAAGGAGAATGCAACATGGAAATAGTCGAAGTCAAATGCAAGAATTGCAGCAAAGAGATATATATAAACCGCGAACAAATCAGGGAAAAAATGTTCTGTACGTTGGGGTGCATGGATTCATATAAATTCCCACTTCAACAAAAAGACTTCAAATGACCAAAAAAACTTATTAATTACCTGTGCATACTTGGGGACATGATCATTTCGATGACCCTGGAGCTCAAGGATATCCCCGGACAGCTGGTGCTGGCGCTCTCGCCAATCTCGGAATTCCACGGGAATATCATGAGTGTAGTTCACCAGCATGACGAGAAAACACCACGCGGGACAATCCCGGTACAGATAACATTTGAGATAGGACACAGTGTATTGGACAAGCTTATTGACCTGCTTGAAAAAAGCGGTGTAAAGGTAGCAAGGGTCGGGGAAGAAAGACTAAGATCAACAGTTAGCGTAATTCTCATAGGGCATATCGTTCATTCTGATATGGGGGATACTATTGATAAAATTGATTCAACCGGTTTTGCTGAAGTCGTGGATATGTCGCTTTCAATGCCCGCTATTGAAAAGACATCATCGGCTTATCTTGTTATCAATGCGATTGGTGAAAAAGAATTAGGCAAAGCGCTTGATATAATGAGAGAAGTTGCCGATAAGAAAGACCTTCTCATGATAGAGCCCATTCGCTTAAATTCGGTGGGATCATGAGAATAGTCAATATTTCTATCATCGGGTTTGGCGCAGTAGGCCAGGGTGTCGCACGTTGCATTTTATCAAAGCAGGAATTCCTTAAAAAAGATGGAATTGACCTTCGCGTTGTGGGAATATCTGATTCAAGAGGCAGTGAAATAAATACCGGAGGAATTGATGTTGAGAGCGCGCTTTTAAGAAAAAAACAAAAAGGATCAGTTGCAGCTGGTTCGAAGAATCCGCATGAAATCATACGCGATGTGAAACATGACATTGTTGTTGAGGTCACTCCTACAAATATCAATAATGGAGAACCCGGGCTAAGTAATATGCGCCTGGCATTCAAATCGGGAAAACATGTTATAACATCAAATAAAGGGCCTCTGGCATTGCATTTTAATGAATTGAAAGAGGCAGCCGAGGATAACGGGCTTTTCTTCAGGTATGAAGCAACTGTAGGCGGAGCAGTCCCGATCTTTAACCTTGTTCATGAAGCCCTGGCAGGAAACACTGTCCTTGGGATAGAAGGAATCTTAAACGGCACATGCAATTACATACTGACAAGGATGTCCGAGGAAAGGATGCCGTATGATCTTGTTCTTAAGGAAGCGCAAGAATTAGGGATAGCAGAAACCGATCCTACATACGATGTTGAAGGTATCGACTCTGCGATCAAGCTTATAATAATTGCAAATTCCATTTTCGGGCTGGATTCTACTTACAAAGATGTTGATGTTACGGGCATCACGAAAATAACGCCTGAAGCGCTTGAACTTGCTAATAGGAATAATTACGTCGTCAAACTCGTCTGCGAGGCACGGGAGGGAAAACTAACGGTAGCGCCGCGGCTTGTTCCAAAGCGCCATCCGCTTGCAGTGGGGGGTACATTGAACGTTGCATCAATATTGACAGACCTTGCCGGAAGGATCACCATCAGCGGCAGGGGCGCCGGGTCGATCGAAACAGCAAGCTCGATCCTTAGCGATATCCTGTATATTGTCCGAAATTCATGAAAGCTGTCAGAGTAAGCCTGGAGGAATCAGAATCAGTCCGCCAAAAACTAATATCCAGGTCGGCTCTTGATAAGACCAGGAAGTTAGTGAAAAAGAATGGTTTTATTGAGATTCCCATTACTGGATATTTCAATGCGGATGAATTTACTCTCGTTGTGCAGGAGAAAACCGAATATTATTCAAAGGAAAAAACAATCAGCAGCATCCTTAACATTCCTGAAATTGAGAAAAAATTATTACCAAGGGGATGGCAGATCCTCGGGGATATAATAATTATAGCACTTAATGAAAAGCTGGAGCATCGAAAAACAGAGGTGGGGGAAGCATTACTCTCACTTTATCCCAGATGTAAAACAGTGCTTCTTGACAGGGGTATAAGCGGCCAGAAAAGAGAGCCTCTGCGTGAGATCATCGCAGGTAATGGGACTGAAACGATTCTTAAAGAAAACGGCTGCTTTTTCAAGCTTGATACCATGCGGATTATGTTCTCGCAGGGAAATCTTGCTGAAAAAAAAAGAATGAGCGAACTGGGAGAAGATGAAACTGTCGTTGATATGTTCGCAGGGATCGGATATTTTTCAATACCCATGGCTGTTCACTCAAAACCCAAAAAAATAATTTCCATTGAAATAAATCCTGTCTCGTTTGGTTATTTGAAAGAAAATATCGCGCTCAACAAGGTAGGGAATGTCATTGAACCAATAGCCGGGGACTGTACAAAGGTGACTCCTTGCGAGATGGCAGATCGTGTAATTATGGGATACCTGAATGGTCATGAATATCTTCCTCACGGGATCAGCGCCCTGTTACCGGGTGGCATCCTGCATTATCATGAGGCTGTACCTGAGGCTATTAAGCAGCGCCCTGTTGAGAGAATACTGGAAGCTTCTAAGGAGCAGGGAAGGAGCGCAAAGATAATTGGGATGCACAGGATCAAGAAATATGCACCGGGTGTCTGGCATGTGGTTGTGGATGCGATGGTGGATTAGTGAGCTACTAAAAGGCGTTGGGCAATCTCCCTTGATCCCGCACAAAGTATGATCCATAATAAATGATTTAAGGATGCAAATCAATTAAGAGATTGTGGAAATTATGGAGTTAAAAGATTATATTGAATTTGCCAATAAAAATCCTGCCTGTTATATTGCGACAGCAGATGGCGACCAGCCCAGAGTAAGGGGATTCCTGATGTGGTATGCTGATGAAAGCGGGTTCTATTTTCACACCGGGACACCAAAAAATGTATGTAACCAATTAAAGAAGAATCCTAAAATTGAGGTTTGCTTTATTGCCCCCTCACAGGATCCGGCCAGAATGAAAATGATGAGATTGGCAGGAAAAGTGAAGTTTCTTGATGACGTCAAGCTCAAATCGAGATTGCTTGAGGAGAGACCTTTCTTAAAAGCAATTGGAATTGGAAAACCTGATGACCCGATGCTTGCAGTATTTAAGATTTATACCGGGGAAGCCCATTTCTGGACGATGGAAAACAACATGAGGGAATCCGTAGTTGAGAAGACTAAATTTTAGTATGCAGACGAGAAATAGGCAAATTGATCTTACATGATTTTGAATTATTTGTTTTTATTTTCGATGAATAAGGCATCATGAACCGCTTCCCTGATAATATAACCTGCTTTATGAAGAATTGTATCTTTGAGTTCTGGATCTCTTTCCATACCCGCGGTGCAGGGATATGCATGGTGAGCGCTTGATATGACCTCGTCAAGTTTGCTATCCACAGGAGTGTTCTTAAGTTTTTGTGCTACATAATAAGCGCATCCGCATGGCTGGCTGCTCAGGATTTGTACTGTCGAAATATTGTTATTCTGGACCCCGATCTTAAATCTGGGAAAGCCTATCCTGAATTGCTCCAAAAAACTGTCAATTAATGGATTCTCGCCTTTCTTAAGGGAACAGAATGGTTTTGGAGCAGCAAATACAATACCAGCTTTTTCGCATTTCTCTTTTAACTGGTTCTTTAACCCGGCAGACAGCCAATTCGGTTCTTCAATGGGAGCTATGATCAAACGCGTTCCAGCATCCTTTACCATGGAGGGAAGTTCGGTGATAATATCCGGATGCAGGTTTATTGCTAACAATACGTCGTTTTCCGGAAAAGCAGAAGGCAAAAACTTTTTTGGTTCTTCGATATATCCAGGCAGACCCGATGGTTGTGTAAATATTCCGATAATGTTATTTGCAAAATCAAGATTTTTATCATCCCTGCAAAAAATACACAATTTATCACAGGATATACAGAAATTCCTGTAATTTAAGAGGTTCCCTATTACACGTTCCCCGAATTTGCCATTATATGCTACAAATATTCGTATCATGTTTTCATGCAACAATAAAGTCCAACGATCCCGTCTCCAACGATTATTATATCGAAATTATCTTCCATACGTTTCCCTCTTTTTATTATTGGTTCAGTTATTCAGGGTGTTTATAATTTTCCCTTGGATGTGCACCTTAGGGTTTTACATATCATGAACCTGAAAATACCATAATGAATCAATGAAGTTAAGTATATATATAGTATATGATAATAATTATAAGATTAGACATTAACGGTAATAATTATCTGGAAATTTTCGTCAATAGATATTGAATATCACGGGTTTAAAAAGGAAAGTAAGAATGTGAAAACAAACGAAAAATCATTCAAATTATCGATTGGAAATAAGATTTTTATTGGATTCTCAATTCTTATTGTTATTTATATGGGTATGGCGCTGAGTAGTTATTCTGATATGGTAGAAATCAGTACTCTTTCTGAACAGGCAGTACCATTAAGTTCCCAACTCAATTCCTTACAAGAATTCGCTATTTCCACGGAAGTCCTGGAAAAGGATTTAGATAGCTTTTTCATAGTTAATAATAAAGACAATCAAGAAGAAGCCAATAAGGATTTTGAGAAGATGTATTCAATTATCAGTTCATTAGAAAAGAATGCCACTAATAATTCAATAACTGAATTTCAGGAAATGGAAAGAATATTGCATGAAATCAATATAAATTTCAATGGTATAGCAAATTTGAAAAATAATCGTTCCGGAGAAGATAACGAAAAAAGAATTTTAATTTATGAACTGATAAATAACGTCAGACAGAAGAACCGTGAATTGTTATCAGGAACCACCAACAAAATACAGGCTAATTTTCGTAATCAACAGATAGTTATTTATGAACATACCAATATATTTATAATCTTTAACGTTTTTATTCTAATGCTTGGGATCTTCCTCTGTGTCCTTACTTCAAGGTCCATTTCTCGGCCAATAGAAAAACTAAATGACGCCACGAATGAAATCGGTAAGGGGCGCTTAAATGTAAATATTCCAATCCAATCGAATGATGAAGTAGGTAAACTGGCTTCTGTCTTCAATAAAATGTCCAAAGAGCTGCAAAAAACAACTGTTTCAAACGAATATGTAGAGAATATTATCAGAAGCATGTTCGACCCACTGGTAGTTGCCACACCAGAAGGCACTATCCTGACAGTGAATAAAGCCATCTGTGACATGCTGGGATATAGATCAGAAGAGATTGTAGGGCAACCTATTGATAAGTTGTTTTATCAGGAGACTACACAATCTAAAAGTACATGGCTTAATGAATTACTCAAAAAAGGTTCAATTATCAATTTGGAAAAAACTTATCTTGCAAAAGATGGCAGAAAAATACCCGTATTATTTTCGATGTCAACAATGTGTGATGATAAAGGATACATCTCCGGGATTGTAATTGTAGCTAAAGATATTACTGAGCGCAAGCGAACAGAGGATTTACTTAAAAAATCAAAAGAATTTGCCGAAACGACCCTAAATAGCATGAAGGACGCTATTTCAGTTATTGATGTCAATAATTTCAGGATTATCGACGTAAATTCAGTTTTCCTCACGAATTATGGAATGAAGAAAGAAGAAGTAATAGGAAAAACATGCTATGAGATTACCCATAAGCATACACAACCGTGTATTCCTCCTGATGATATCTGCCCTCTTATTGGTACTTTGAATACTGGTGAACATTCGACAGCCGAACATGTGCATTATATGAAGGATGGAGAAAAGCGATATATAGAGGTCTCTACATCGCCAATAATGGATGAAACCGGAAAAATTAATAAAGTCATTCATGTGGCAAGGGATATAACCGAGCATAAGCAGATGGAGAATACACTGCGACGTAATGAGGAACATTTCCGTTCAGTCACAGAAAATGTCATGGATATTATTACGGTTATGGATACATACGGAAAAATAAGCTACATAAGTCCCTCTGTTGAACGGGTGTTCGGATATAAACCCGAAGAGTTGACCGGTAAAAACGCATTTGAACTCATACACCCTGAAGATATAGCCGGTGTTATGGGCGCTATAAATAAGGGAATTCAAGATCCGGGTTCCGGACAGTTAGAAGAGTATCGCTTCAAACATAAGGACGGTTCTTGGCGCGTTCTTGAATCCATGGGCAAAATTATAATTGACAATGCTGGAACATCTGAAATCATAGTTAATTCCCGCGACATAACCGACCGCAAGCAGGCAGAGGAGGCGCGGCTAATAATTGAACGAAAATATGCAACTCTTGTGGAACAAGGAAATGATGGAATTATTATTATTGAAGATGGTTTGCTTAAATTTATAAATTCAAAAATGGTTAGCATCGCGGGCTTCCCGGTAACAGAGTCAATTGAAAAACCATTTATCGACTTTGTAGCTCTGGAATTTAGAGAATTTGTAATTGACAACTATAAAAAGAGATCATCAGGACAAGAAGCCCTGAATAACTATGAAATAGAAATCATTTCAAAAGATGGAAAAAACATTCCCGTTGAAATAAATGCTTCCATAATTGATTATGAAGGCAAATGGGCACAGATGGCAATAATCAGGGACATCACCGAGCGCAAGAAGACTGAAAGGCAAATTGAGGCATCTCTAAATGAGAAAGAAACGCTTCTGAAAGAAATCCATCATCGTGTCAAGAACAATATGCAAATTGTTTCCAGTCTTCTGGATCATCAAATCCAGTATATTAAAGATAAAAACGTGATCGATATTTTTACAGAAAGTCAGAACAGGATAGCATCGATGTCTCTTGTCCATGAAAAACTTTATCGATCAAAAGACCTGGCAAAAATAGACTTCTATGAATACCTCAACGATCTGGTGGCTAACCTTTTTCAGTCTTATAATTCCAATTCGGGAAACATATTGCTCAACATGAATATCGAAAACATTCAACTTGATATTGATTTTGCTATTCCATGCGGATTGATAATCAATGAACTTGTCACTAATTCTTTGAAATACGCTTTTCCAGCAGGAAGAAAAGGTGAAATCAAGGTATCGTTTTTCAAAACGCATGAAAATATGCTTGAACTTGTGATTGGCGATAACGGCATTGGTATATCTAAAGACCTTGATTTTAGAAAAACCGAATCATTGGGTTTACATCTGGTAACGATACTGGCAGAAAACCAGCTTCATGGTGAAATCAATCTAATTCTAAAGGGCGGAACGGAATTTCACATTAAATTCAGAGGGATAAAATGACCAAAGAGACAAAATACTATATATTAACATAAATTATATTAAATATAAAAGTAAACTGGAGGAGACTGTGAAACAAATATTGATAGTTGAAGATGAAATAATTATTGCTGAAGGATTACAGAGAAAATTAAAGACAATGGGATATGCCGTTCCGGTAACAGTATCTTCGGGGGAAGAGGCTATTACAAAAATAAAAGAAAATAGTCCTGATCTCGTTTTGATGGATATCGTAATACATGGCAAGATGGATGGGATCGAAACTGCTGGGCAAATACATTCCCTTTTTGATGTCCCTGTTGTGTACCTTACTGCTTATGCTGATGAAAAAACACTCCAAAGGGCAAAAATAACAGAGCCTTTTGGGTATTTAATTAAACCATTTAAAGAAAGAGAATTACAGATCACCGTTGAGATCGCTCTCTACAAACATGAAATGGAAAAAAAGTTAAGAGAGAGTGAAAGGATTTTGAG
Source organism: Methanosarcinales archaeon (assembly GCA_905339155.1). Taxonomy (GTDB): domain Archaea; phylum Halobacteriota; class Methanosarcinia; order Methanosarcinales; family Methanoperedenaceae; genus Methanoperedens. The sequence goes on along the minus strand of CAJPFJ010000031.1, from coordinate 41,266 downwards.
AGAGAAAAACCAATGGCTTATAGCAGTTATCGAGAGCATAGGCGATGCGGTGATTGCCACTGATCCGCAAGGGACAATAAGACTTATGAATCCTATCGCAGAGGCATTGACAGGCTGGAAACAAAATGACGCTTTAGGGAAACCCCTTACAGATATCTTTAATATTATTGACGAAGAAACGAATAAAATAATAGAAGACCCTGTAAAAAAAGCAATTAGAGAAGATGTGTTCTACGGTCTGGCGGATCATACAGTATTGATAACTAAGGCAGGCATGAAAATACCTGTTGATATTATCGGTTCAACCATCAAAATTGATGGAAATAACATACTTGGTATTGTGTTGATTTTCTATGATGTTTTTGAGCGCACCAGAAATTATGAGACGACGAAATTATCTGAAAGGAAGAAATTATGAGCGATTATACACTTGGAATTAAAGAACTGGATAATGGGATCGAGGGTATAAGAAAAGGCTCGAATTTTATGATGATAGGGCCTCCCATGAGTAGAAAGGAGTTTGTCCTGAATCATATAATGTATCAAGGCGCTGCGATAAATGGGAATGCAATAACAACTGTAACAACCCGGGAATCGGCCCCTCAGATTCTGGAATGGTTCAAAGAAAATAAATTGGATTTGCCTTTAGACAGGATCGGTATAATCGACTGCGTCAGCAAAACCCTTGGTTCTGCGATCCCGGAAAATGAAAATATCAAAATAGCAAGCAGTCCGGTTGATCTTACGGGGATTGGAGTAAAAATCAGCCAGTTCTTTGATGAATTCTTAAAGAAAAAGAATATTAAGAAAATTCAACTTCATATCAATTCAGTTTCTGCAATTTTGATGTATTCGAATATTCAAACGGTTTTCAGGTTCCTCCATGTTTTTACAGGACGCGTAAAATCAATTGGAGGTATTGGGATATACATGATAGAAAGCGGTATGCATGATGAGCAGGCAATAGCGACATTAAAACAACTGTTTGATGGAGTCATAGAAATTGAATCTAAAAACGATAAGAATTTTATAAGAATTGTCGGCTTATCATCAAAACCTACTCCATGGTTTGAGTATGAGATAGAAGGAGCAAAATTGAATCTAGTGGGTGATAAATAATTCTATTTTATATCCCCATTTAAATACTTTATTCCAGCATATTCTTGAACATCATCCTGACTATCATTCGTTTCAATATGAAATAATCCTGGGTGGCCGCCATTACAGCCTGTTTTTCCATCATCTTTCTGTCATGGGTCCATCCGGCAATTACTTTCTTCAAGGTTCCCATTAGAACTTCTTTTTTTTGTTCAGGTAAACTTGTGATGATATCTGTTCTTGTTTTTGCGATCTTTATCCTGTCTTCCTCAGAGAGTTCTGCAATTGAATCGAGCATATCGCTTATTGCTGTTATTCTCTTATCTTCTGGCATGCTTGCAAACTGCTCCATCCGTGCGCTCAATATCTTTCGCCGTTCTTCGTCCGGTTTTGATGCAAGCATATGTACGGCTTCCATCATCTGATTGATCTTTTCAGCTTTCATCTTGTACTCCCGGCATACAGGACACTTCTCAAGATGTTCATCCAGTGATGCTGTATCTTTTCCCGAACACTCTTCGCATGCTTTTGCCAACTTTTCTAACTCTTCTCTCTGACTCATAAAAAAATTCACCAATCAAAAATAATAGGCATTTTCTCAGTTATATAGTTACTTGAGCCGAAGGCAATCGTAATTTCACTCAGCTAGCTCACATTTTAAATAATGGTAGATTGCCTTGGCAATGGCATCTTTCACCGAAGACTCCCCGGATTTTGCTTTCAAAGCGATTACATCTTCCTGTGGAAGTACTGACTGAATATGGACATATCTCATATTTATCTCCTAAAATTAAATATAGGTTTTTTATTTAATTATGTTTAGAATTCACATTAATATATAGGGAAGTGTGAAGTTTGGAACATCGGATCAAAAATTGATGGCGACGATCTGACTCATGTTTTTTGCTTTACGAGGCAAGTATAGTCAAAAGGTTCAAAGGTTTTTATCCATTGGGTTTTGTCTACTGGTTTATATTTCGGGTCTCTTCCTTTACCTAATGTCTGGAAGATTTTATCTTCTGTAACTTCAAGAATGTTCATCAATAATATAAATGTATTTAATTGCTTATATAGGTGATATAATATTTTTATGCTCAAAATAATTGTTATTATTATGAAGGTGCTTTTATGACTGAAAACGTATATTCTTACATATCAATCTATGACTACCACAATTAAAGTTTCAGATGAGATTAAGCAGCTTCTTGATATGCTACAAGCAAAGATGACCCTTACATTTCGCAGGAAGAAAACTCTTACTGAGCTTATCGACACTATAGCAAAACTTGCCTTAAAGCATGAGAATGAACTCCTTGAGACTGAGAAATTACCACCTCTTGATAAAGACCCTGCAATGAAGAAGCCTATCGATTGGGGAGTAAATACAGATGCCAGCAAAATAGATGAATACATTTACACTCAGTCCCGGGTCATCATCAAAAACATGCCCCAGATGCCCGCCGCACCTGCTGCACACCACCTCTATCCTCCCCATCCAAACGTATATCAATCCTGAGCACTCAATATTAACCAGGGTGAGTATAATGCCAACAATAGTCCATTTTGACCTGCCAGCAGATGATCTTGAACGTGCGAAGAAATTCTATGAAAACTTGTTTGATTGGAAATTCAATAAAGTACCGATGCCAACACCGTTTTATCTCATAGAGACAAAAGACCATGAAGGAAATCAGGGAGTAAGAGGCGGGATGGGAAAAAGAATGTTGCCAGCACAGACGATCTCGAATTATATCGATGTTGCTTCTGTTGATGAGTATCTGGCAAAGGTAAAGAAGCTCGGCGGTAATATCATCATGCCCAAAACAGCAGTGTCAGGCTGGGGGTATCTTGCGATCTGTGTTGATACCGAAAATAATAAATTCGGCCTCTGGGAAGAAGATAAAAACGCGAAGTAGTTAGAGTGAATATTCAGACAATTCACCCAATCTTTGCGATATATGAATACAAATTTATCAGAACTAAAGAATAAAGTATATTTCAGATTTATCATGGCACCCATTTTTATGGGCTTAATACTGTTTTTACCCGCGGGTTCATTAAAATATTGGCAGGCGTGGATCTATTGCGCCGTTCTTTTTATTCCAATGTTCTTTGTGATATCATATTTCTTAAAGAAAGACCCTAAACTCCTGGAGCGGCGAATGAGGCTCAGGGAAAAAGAAGAAAAACAAAAAATTATAATAAAATTAGGATTTATTTTTTTCTTCATAGGCTTCATAATACCCGGTCTTGACTATCGCTATCACTGGTCAAATGTACCTGTTCTTCTCGTTATTGCTGCAAATGCTATTGTTTTTTCAGGCTATCTATTGTTCTTCCTGGTTCTTCGGGAAAATAGTTATGCTTCCCGGATAATTGAAGTTGAAAAAGGGCAGAAAGTTATCACGACAGGCCCTTATTCAATAGTTCGCCATCCGATGTATTTTGGAGTATTGCTGATGTATTTATTTACTCCGCTTGCTCTTGGCTCTTATTGGGCATTTGTTTTCTTCCTGCCCCTGCTTCCGTTAATTGTAATGCGGCTATTAAATGAAGAGGAAGTATTATTAAGGGAACTGCCGGGTTATAGGGAATATTGCCAGAAAACGAGATACCATTTAGTTCCATTTATCTGGTAAATTTTTTTATTCAAGTTTCGAGTGGTCTGTGTAATCCTTTTCCTCGCTCATGTAAAGACAGGAATAGGATGTTACGTTTAAGTCGTTTCGACCATGCGCCATAGTAGGTGAACAATATCAACAGGATTGTGAAGATATGAATGAAGATATAGTTAATCGGTCTAAAAAAATACATAGGCAAAGGGTCTGATTCATCCCCTTCCTGTCGGGGGTATTCTCAACCCTTTGAACCCACGGAGATAAAATGGCAAGATTCAGATGCACCGTGTGCAATTACATCTATGACGAAGAAAAAGAAGGAAAACAATTCAGCGAACTGCCTCAAAGCTGGGTATGCCCGATATGCAGTGCCCCCAAATCAGCATTCGAAGAAATCGGTAGAGAAGTAGTTGAAAAAGTGGAAATTACCACAACAGTTGCAGACAAGATAATCGAGCAGCTTGCAGCTGCAGGCCTTAAGTATGTTTTCGGCATCCCTGGAGATTCGAATCTGCCGTTGGTAGAAGCGATCCGGAAGCAGAATAAGATAAGATTCATCCTCACAAGACACGAGGAAACGGCAGCATTTATGACATCAGCTTATGGAAAGCTCACCGGTGAGGTGGCTGCGTGCTTATCTATCGCAGGTCCGGGAGCGACAAACCTGATCACAGGTCTTGTGGATGCCACGACAGACGGCGCTCCGGCACTTGCACTTGCAGGCCAGGTAGCACAGGTGCTGCTTGGAAGCGAGCATTTGCAGGAAATAGACGAGATCGAAATATTTGCTCCTTTTACTGTGTACCACGAAACAATAGCCAAGCCCAAACAGGCAGTAAGAGCAACTGTCATGGCCCTTAAGAATGCGTATTCTCGCAGGGGAGCAGCTATGCTGAGTTTACCCACAGATGTTCTTTCTGAAAAACTGAGCGAAAAGATATGGCTGCCAGAAGAGCACATTTTTAAACCCGGTGTTGTTCCGGCAGATGAGGATATCGATTATGCCGCTGCTCTTATTAACGAAAGTAAAAGACCACTTCTCTTTATTGGCTGGGGAACCAGAGGCGGAAGGGAAGAGGTGCAAAGATTAGCTGAAAAAATTAATTCTCCCGTAGCCACGACCTCACGCGCTAAAGGAGTGGTCCCGGAAACCCATCCTCTTGCTGTGGGCGTTCTTGGTTCTCTTGGAACATTATGCGCTGCTGAAGCTGTAACAAAATCAGATCTTATCATTATTGCAGGCTCGAGTTTCAGGGAAAAAAACCTCATAGCTGGTATTCCTGTAATCCAGATAGATATTAACGGAGTTCATCTCGGCAAAAGTTTCCCTGTAAAAGCGGGCCTGGAAGGAGATGCAAAACTTACACTGAGAGAGCTTTTTAAGAAAGTGGCTCCTAAGATCCCGGACAAAGAGTACTTTGAACAGATAAAAAAGTTCAAGGATGAACAGCTGGCTGATATGGAAAAAGATGCTAAGGATGCCTCAAGACCTGTATCCCCCGGTTATGTCATCCAGGCAGTAAAAAGACATGCAAGGAAAGATGCTCTTATAACAGTGGACGTAGGTGACCATACATACTGGTTCTATAAAAGATACCTGTGTGACGGTGAAGAGACATTATTCTCATCAAACATGGGAAGCATGGCTTTTGCTTTTCCCGCAAGCCTTGCAGGACAATTAATTTATCCAAACAGACAGGTTATCTGCATCACAGGTGATGGTGGATTTGCCATGCTTATGGCGGATTTTACAACTGCTGTTTATAACAGGCTGCCAGTTAAGGTTATAATATTCAATGACAGCATGTTAAAGAACATCAAGAAAGAGCAGGAGATGTACGGGTATAAGGCATTTGGGATTGAGTTCATTAATCCCAATTTTTCGGATTTTGCGAAATCTTGTGGAGGAGACGGGTTCAGGGTAGAGCGCCCAGAAGAGCTTGACCTTGCCCTTGAGCAGGCATTTTCTTCGAACAAGCCTGCTATTGTGGATGTTGTGATCGATAAAGATAAAATGGCAATGCCAGTAATAACAACAAAAACATGAAATGCATGGTTGAAAAAAACTTCACGGAACATTCTATTTATCCCATTTTTCAAGCCTTCTTGCCGCTTCCTGCAACGTTTCATCCTTCTTGGAGAACGTAAAGCGAAGCTTGTGCTTTCCCGGCTCGCTGTGATAAAAACTGCTTCCTGGAACTGCTGCCACACCAACTTTGTCAATCAAGTATCTTGCAAAAGCCATATCATCCATCCCTGTCCCCTCGGGCATATCCACAAGTATGTAATATGCTCCTTGGGGCATATGGCACCTGAATCCAGCGTTTGTTAACGTATTGTAGAGAAAGTTCCTCCTCTTTTCGTACATGCCTGCAATCTCTTTGTAATACGAATCAGGAAAACTGAGACCTGCAAGACAGGCGCGTTGAAGGGGAGTTGGAGCCCCGACTGTCAGGAAATCATGTGCCTTGCGTATCGCAGAGGACAGGGTTTTTTCTGCAATCGCAAAACCGATACGCCATCCAGTGACACTAAAGGTCTTTGAGAATCCGCTCAAAGTTATCGTCCTGTCTCTCATTTCATCAAATGAAGCTATGCTGATATGCTTCCTGTCGTCGAACACGATATACTCATAAATTTCATCACTCACAGCGATAACGTCATGCTCTGCGCAGAGATCCGCTATCAATTTTAATTCATCTTTTGTGAATACTTTGCCGCAGGGGTTACTCGGGGTGTTGATGATCAGAGCACGGGTTTTTTTATTGAATGCAGATACAAGAGCCTCTTCATTGATACTGAAATCATCATTTAGAGGGACAAACTGTGGAATTGCGCCTGAAACCGCTGAGTCAGGCCCATAACTCTCGTAAAAAGGCTCGAAAATGATAACCTCATCTCCCTCATTTATGATTGCAAGCATGGCAGCCATTAAAGCTTCCGTGGCTCCGCACGTTACAGTAATATCAGTTTCAGGTCGGCTTCGATGTGATTGTATTTGAGGGCTTTTTGAGAGATCGCATTTCGCAGGTCTTTTCCGCCACATGTGATCGAGTACTGGTTGTAATCTTCCATAATTGCAGATGCAGCAGCGCGCTTTATCTCATCCGGAGCCGGAAAGTCAGGAAATCCCCGGGCAAGGTTCACAGCATGACCTGTTACTGCAAGGCGGGACATGTCCCGAATTACCGATTCGGTGAAATGCTCTAATCTGTGAGAAAACATCAATCAGTACCCCGGAAAATTTTCACTATGAATCATAGCGTCTGGTATTTTCAATGTCTTAAGAATGTCAACCGAACTTGTTACCAGGGACGGGGGACCGCATACGTAGAAAACACATTCTTTATAATCTGGTATCTCTTCTTTGACCATCTGAACATCTATATGTCCACGTCTTCCTTTCCATTTCTCATCTGGCTGGGACAATGTATGGATTACCCTGAGGTTTTGATTTAGCTTTTCCAGGCGATCCAGTTCTTCCTTGAAAACTATACTATCTTCATTCCTGTTTCCGTATAAAAAAGTAATACGGGATTTCATTTCCTTATCCGTGCAGTATTTAATCATGCTTCTAAGAGGCGTTATGCCGATGCCGCCAGTAACCATCCCTACTCTGGGATATTCACCTTTGAAGATGAAATCTCCATAGGGAGCGTCAAGGTATGCCCAATCCCCTATTTTGAGCCTGTCAAGAGCGACTGAGAACTCATGGTCTGTGATCTTTTTTGTGAATTCAATGAACTCTTTTTCTGTCGGACTGCTTGATATCGTAAAATGCTTTGTGATTTTCTTACCTTCGTTCAGAATTGTTACGAATAAAAATTGACCGGGACCATAGTCAAATCCTTTCGGTCTCCTGAACCTGAAGCTCTTGACATCTGGTGTTCGTTTTATTATCTCGTAAACATTGGTTTCAAATTTCATAAATCAACCAACCTCTTTTCTACTGCTATCGAACTCGGTTGCCTCCTTCGTTAAAAAGTATCCCATCACCGTTCTGATGCTGACAGTAGCACCAAGAAAGAGAATCTCTTCCTGGCTGGGAGCAACAATCGTCCTCAAGATGTCACTGGCAACGAGAAAGTCCAGTCCAAATACGATCTTATGTGTGAAATCTCTGCGAATGTCATGAAAACTGAGCTCTATTGACCTTTTCAATTCCAGCTGCAAAGTTCTGGTTACTGTTAAACCCCCCCCCATAAAGTATTATTGCTGCTCCAGTATACGCAAAAAGCACTGACGATATATCTATGATTTCCGTATTGTATCACCTCTCCCCATCATTCTTCATAGTTATTACATGTCTTAATGTCTTTTTGCACCAGTGAGACTTCGTATTCTTTCCTGGTTCTCCTGAAATGAAAGATAAATTTCGCGTTTTGCCAACTCCCCAAAAAACAATTCGGGACATATACACAGTTCAGGAGGCACAACACCGCGCTTTTCAATTTTATTTTCAGCAATCATCTGGGCGATTATTGACGGCGGTACGCCTGTATCCCAGGTGCCTGCCGGTATATTCCATTTTGAATTTGATCTTGATTCACAGTATACTGCAACATTCTTTTTCTTTCGTTCGCGTTTTCCTCTCAATTCCACTCTCAGGAACTCCACATCTTTTATCCTGTCTTTTTCCGGAATAAACCTGTTCAGCAGACTCACGGTAAAGTCAAGGGGTACAACATCAATGTTCTTATATTTCACAGGAGTTGTTGATGCAAAACCTGTGTCTATGAGGAACTTTATTTTCTCAACGAACTCCTTCGGGAAACCGCCTTTAAAGCTGCAATTCTTGATACCTTTATCTTTGAACGATGAAGGGAATGTGGCAACTTCGGAATGGAGGGTATAAAAACAAGTTGCTCTGTTCACGGGCGGTGGAAACTCAATTTCTTCCTCCCCGCTGATAGGTTTCACATACTTTAATTTTCCGCCGGAGAATACTGCCGGTTCCATTGAAAATTCATCGAATATCGTACGCATCGAATAGGGAACCACAAACGGCATATCATACTTCGTATAATCCATGTCAGCGAACTGCACATGTATGGAGTCTATTGTATCAAGTAATCCTGAACCATAGGCAGCCATTATGTTTGTTATTCCTGGCGTTGCGCCGCATCCAGCGACTGCAATCTTACCTTTGTTCTTGAAACTGTTATTCAATTTCAACTGCTTTTTTGTCATGTGGAACAGGCCGCCCAGATCAACGTAATTCGTTTCTGCGGAAAGTGCAGCTTCCATTACCTGTAAATTCGTGGTGTACTGTGTTGCGTTGATTACAACATCAGAACCTCTTAGAAGTTCTATCAATTCCTGAGGCTCATCGGCATCTGCTCCTGCCCATTCTATATTATTGCTTTTGAAGGATTCTGCAAACGCTTTTGCTTTGTCTTCATTTCTTCCGGCAACGACTATTTTTCCCTTGAATGTTTCGAATAGATCGATTACCGTTATCCTCCCCATTTCCCCGTATCCGCCCAGAACCACAATTTTCATTTCAAATCACCGAGAGCATCATCCAGAGCCTCCAGTGTTCGGTTCAGGTCACCTGATGAATGCGAAAATGAAGTGTATATCGCTTCCTCGCCGTCTTCATCGACCATCACTCCTCTCTTTAATAGCTCATATTGCAGTTTTGTGAACATTTTCATATCACAAAAACCGAGGTCTCTGTAGGCAGTGATTCTTTCTTTATCTGTGAAGAGGAACTGGAACATCGTTGGAAAGCCGTGTACCACATGGGGGATCTTACGGTCTTTAAGGATCTCATCTATGCCCTTCATCATCTTTTTCCCGTAGCTGTAGAGGCTTTCCCAGACACTGCTTTTATCCAGTTCTTTCAAAGTAGCCTTACATGCGGTAAGTGAAACCGGATTCGCAGAATATGTGCCGCCGTGCATGACCTTTCCGGGTCCGATGAGCTCCATTATATCTTTTCTCCCTCCGAAAGCGGCTATTGGATACCCATTGCCCATGGATTTGGCAAAAGTAGATAGATCGGGAGTCACATTGAAGAGCCCCTGAGCACCCCCTTTTCCAAGCCTGAACCCTGTCTTTACTTCATCGAAAATAAGAAGGATGCCATATTCGTCGCAGAGTTCCCTGAGATACTTCAAATATCCCTCATTTGGAGGGATTGCAGAAGCGTTGCCCATCACAGGTTCGGTGATTATAGCTGCGACATCCTTGTAATTATCCTTAACTTTACTTTCTATTGATTCGAAATTGTTCCACTCGCACACCAGCGTATAATTCGACATCCCCTTCGAAATACCCAGGGAAGCGGGGATGGCTTCCTTTGCGCAGTGATATCCGGGTTTCGTAGAGAATGACACAGCATCGTGCCAGCCGTGATAATGACCTTCGAATTTTATTATCTTGTCTTTTGTTGTAAATGCCTTGGCGACCCGTATCGCTCCCATCGTTGCCTCTGTTCCTGAGCTTGCGAACCTGAGCATCTTAACCGAAGGTACAAACCTGCATATCGTTTTTGCGACTTCGATCATAAGCTCATTATCCGAAGCGTAGACCAGACCTTTTTCATCAGCAAGGTGCACAGCGTCATGTATTTCTTTATAGCTGTGACCGATTATGACAGGTCCGTAGCCCAGCCTGTAATCAATATATTCGTTGCCATCCACGTCCCAGATATGAGAGCCGACTGCTTTTTCAATGAAAATGCTGCATGGTCCGAACTCGTGGCAGGCACTTTTCATTAGCCTTGCATTTGATCCAACACCGGCGGGGATGATTTTCGACGCTTCTTTATACAGCTCCATCGATCTTTCCAGTTTTAATTTTTCTGCCATGTCTTTTCTCCAAAATTTTGAATATTTTATTTATTTTTCACCGTAAACCGTATAGTACCAGGGCTTCCTGACCGAACCTGTCTGGTCTATGTAAATATGCTTGACCTGGGTGTATTCCTCAAACGAGTATAATGAAAGGTCTTTTCCAAAACCGCTCTGTTTAAAGCCGCCGTGAGGGGTTTCTGAAGTTAATACTCCGTGCTCGTTTATCCAGACAGTTCCGTATTTCAGCCTGTTCGCTATCCTGACAAGGTCTGTTATATCTTTTCCCCATACCGAAGAGGCAAGCCCGTAAATTACATCATTTGCTTTTTCTACCGCCTCGTCAACAGTAGAAAAACCGGATACTGACAATACAGGACCAAAGATTTCTTCCTGGCATATCCTCATCTTCTGCTCAACACCTGTAAAAATGGTGGGTTCAAAAAAGTACCCCTTCTTCAAGTTTTCAGGTCTTTTTCCTCCATGGACAAGATTTGCGCCCTCTTCTATTCCTGATCTGACGTACACTTCTATCCGTTCCCTCTGTTTCCCTGATACCAGGGGCCCCATGTCTGTTCTCTCATCAAGGGGATCGCCGATCCTGATATTTTGCGCCTTTTCCACAAGCAGTTTGACAAATTCATCGTGGATGCTCTCATGAACGTAAACCCTTGTAGCAGCAGTACAATCCTGCCCGCTGTTCCAGAAGGCTGCGACCACAGCCCCTTCTGTTGCAGCATCTATGTTCGCATCGTCCAGAACTATGAATGGGGCTTTTCCTCCAAGTTCCAAATGGACTTTCTTCAGGTTGCCGGAAGCCATCTGCATGATCTTCTTTCCTGTGGAAGTATCGCCTGTTAGCGAGATCATATCAACGTTGGGACTGGTTGCGAGCTCTTCTCCTATGACCTCGCCCGGACCTGTAACAACATTCAAAACACCGTCAGGCACTCCGGCGATCTGCGCCAGTTTCGCGAACTCAAGCAGCGTCAATGGCGTAAGACTTGCAGGTTTAATGACAACCGTGTTACCTGCAGCCAGCGCTGGAGCCATCTTCCATACAGCTATGTATAAGGGATAATTCCAGGGGACCACCCCGACCACAACGCCAATGGGCTCTCTTCTGATAATGCTTGTGCCCAGCCCCGAATATTCGGATGCGGACTTGCCTTCAAGTAGCCTCGCCGCGCCTGCAAAAAACCTCAGATTATCAATGATGAAGGGAAGATCAGAATCCCTGCTGTATTTGATCGTCTTTCCCACGTTCATCGATTCCAGTGTGGCGATTTTCCGGGCATTGGCCTCAACAAGGGCTGCAAGCTTCCAGAGAATCAGGGAGCGTTCTGCCGGAGTTTTGTTCGACCAGGCGCCGCTATCAAATGTCTCTCTTGCTGCATCTATAGCGGATTTTGCATCTTCTTTTGTGCCCAGCGGAACATTTGCGATCACTTCCTCGGTGGCAGGGTTCCTGACATCAAAAGTTTCTCTCGATGATGACTCTACCCATCTTCCGCCGATAAACATCCTGTATTTTTCTACCATGGAATCACTCCTTATGATGAAAAGAATGTAATTTTTGTGATATAAAGTTTCTCAGATCCATTTCTTTTTCCTGAAATTGAGATTCAACATAATCGATCAACGTTATCCTTGTCTTCTCCATTTTCTTTTCACCTCCCTAAACATGTGTGATCTCCGTATGATTTGATACCTCCCAGAGAATAACCGAATAATCTTATTCTGTGCGCGCATATACAATAATTGTAAACTTTTCCATTCCTGTCTGTAAGCGTGACATTTTCTGGAGTTGCCTTATGCTGATGTGTGAGGGTAAGGCTGTTTTTGGATGCCAGTTCTTCTGCAAATGCCCTGATCCTTTCCGCATGCCCTAAAGAATAGACCGAAATGAGCAATGCAAGGCTTATGAGAAAATAGATCATTTTTTCCGGGAAATAGAAGGATACAACCGAAGAAATTATAACAACAGGCACTGCTCCGGTGAGCGAGCGAAAAGCTATTTTCTTATCTACGAGACCAAATCGCATGAATGCCATTGTGGAGCTGGATATCCCGAATGATTCCGTTATCAGTCCGAGCATCATGCTCTGCCCCCCGGAGTGAGACCAAATGCAAGTGCAGGGAATACAAGTGCAAAAAAGGGAACAAAAAGCGCCGCGCTGCTAATACCTACCGTATTTACGACAGTTGCAATCACGATGGAAACAGGGAACATCCACCAGAATTCAGTCCAGTAGCCAACATCTCCTCTGACAAGACCTGTCAGGATTAAAAGAAAAATCGGGATTAAGAGGAGAATCAAATAGTTCTCGTATTCAAGTGCTTTATCTGATATTCTCTTAAGCATGAAATCGTCACTTTTTGAATCTACAGACTCTAATTTCTCCCGCCAGAGTGCGATTTTAATATAACTTTCACTCTTCTCAAACTTCTTATTCGGACTTTTTATGTTCTTTCTTTGCATGCTCCATTAGCTCTGATTCAGACTTGAATGTAGCACCACACATATTACACTTGTATTGCTTTTCAGCCATGTTCTCTGTCACCTCCCTTTATTAGTGTTCGCTTTTCATTTTGATATCTTTTACGCTCACCGAAATTTAATGCATATTTGCATTAAGTCCTTTTCTTAAGGGGCTTTCCCAATGTCACAGAAGTACATTTCCTGCAGCTTATATCTGGCATAAACAAGGCATGCAGGACATTTGCAGCCTTTTTTTACGATTTTTTCTGGCGATTTACCCCTTGCGCAGAACAGCATTGGCTGTGGGGGATACGGCAGACTTGGACATGTTCCGCAGTAATTCATGCAGATAGCCAGATTTTCTTTTGTATCATCAACTGGCATTTCAAATTCCTCCAAAAAACAAATAAATTAATCACATCAGCATTTTCTTGAACATATTCCGGACCATCATTCTCTTCAGGATGAAATAATCCTGTGTAGCAGCCATCATCGCACGCTTTTCCATCATCTTCCTTTCTTCAGGCCAGGTAGACATTATTTTCTTCAAAGTTCCCATCAGTACCTCTCGTTTCTCTTTTGGAAGTTTTGTCATTTGATCGGTCCTGGTTTTAACAACCTTGATCCTGTCTTCTTCTGACAGTTCTGCTATCCCGTCGAGCATGTCGGTTATTGCGGCAATCCTTTTGTCTTCAGGCAGGGCGGAAAATTGCTCCATCCGTGCCCCCAGGATCTGACGCCTGTCCTCCTCGGGTTTTGATGCCAGCATTTGCATCATGTCTGCTACCTGAGCGAGCTTTTCAGCTTTTGCCTTGCGTTCCTGACAAGCTGGACACTTCTCAAAATGTTCTTCGAAAGACGCTGCATCTTTACCGGCACATTCTTCACATTCTTTTGCTAACTTTTCTAATTCTTCTCTTGCAGTCATAAAATTATTCACCCCAAAATGATAGTTGAGTTTTTATGATATATAGTTTCTTATATTATTTTTTCCTCAGCAATCCTTGAATTTCTTTCCTGATCCGCATGCGCATGCGTCATTCGGTACAAAGGTCTTTTTTGGTGTGCAACATCCAGCCATATTTGCTTTACCTCCATTTATTTGTCTTTTTCAGACATTAATAAAATTTACATCATATACGATAACTTCTTGGAGGTCGTGAGTAAAATGAACACAAACGAGTTGAATTTAAAACCAGTGAGATGACAAATTTAGAAACTGATAAAAGGATAAAATTATGAATCGATTAAATATCAAAAAGCTTGGAGTTATAGTGAACACGGTGGCAGGCGCTGGCGGATCATTCATTGAAAACGTGGCGTCCAGCGCAATTTCGAAATTCAAAGAAAGCCACATTATCCGTCCCCATCTCCTTGTTAGAAGGGAAGCGACTATCGCTGCTGCAGCTGACCTGGCTTCAAGGGTTGACGCTATCCTTGTGGTAGGAGGCGATGGAACCATGTCGGATGTTGCATTTAGCCTCTTTAAAGCAGGCGCAGCCACACCCATCCTGGGTGTCGGTGGAGGCAGCACCAATGCCGGGCCACTCATAACTGTAAGGTCTCAGGAGATTGACAGGCTTGATCCGTCTGCTTTCTCTGTTCAGGAGGTTGGAGGGATACTGGCTTCTCTGAATGGGGAAGGGATAGGGCTCGGTTTTAATGATGTAGTCCTGGGTGATACAGTCCTGACAACCGTTGAAGGGAGGGTGGTACAGGTTAACGCATCAGAGTTCATGAAAGGAAGGAAGAAACCCTCTCATCCTACAAGATCTGGAACCACGGATTCCGAGGTACTCATTAAACGCAGAGGTGAATCCCCTGTGAGTATACTTATTCACAAAGGTGTTTTTGGTCAGTTTTTCGCTGCTCCTCTTGAAAAAAGGTATCTTGGCAAGGGACTGGCAGGCGGCACTTCATTAGCTGCAGCCCTGGGTCTGCCTGCAGGGATTGCCATAACCAGCGAGCCTCTTGTGAATTTCAGCATCGGGGCAGAAGAGTTACTGCTAATGGAACCTATAATAACAAAGACCTCCAGTATCAGGGAGGCGGATAATGTGGTGGTCACAGGCATACGCGAAGGCACATGCCTTAACGTTGATGGGAACCCGCTGGCTCTTCTTGGACCTGGTGACGAGGTGCAGATGTGCTATGTTCCTGCTGCTGCGAAGGCTATGAAGCTCGTGAAAGAGACGGATTGATTAAAAAGATAATCGGTAGTGATATATTTACTCATTACCCCGCTGGGTATATTCGAATCGACTCGAATACCTGGTTGAGGTGGAAATTACGAGCAAAAAAATAATTGCGCATGTGCAACATGAAATCAGAAATACTACCTGCTTTCCGGGCAGCTATTCTTTTTGGAGATATTTATGTTAGACAATATAATTAATGTTTTAAAAAACAGATCATATCTGGCTTTAGCTATGCTTTCTGCCGGAGTTATGATTTATATTTATGGAGTATCCGCCAATCTAATTATGGGTGAGGAGATTAACCCTCTCAACGGTCTTTTTACAATTGTTATGGCCGTTCTATCAGGGATTTATCTTACAATCTTCACTTATAATCTCAGAATAATGAGAAGGAAAAACTCAGGAAAAGTGGGATTTACAGGCATGTTTATAGGTTTTTTCACCTCTGCATGTCCTATATGTGCGCCCCTGCTGGTATCTCTTCTGGGGATATCGGCACCGCTGGCTTTCATTCTGGGCAAAAACCTATGGTTGGAAATAGCTTCTATTATGCTGCTTTTATTCGGCCTGTATAAACTTTCGGACAGTATGAATAAGTGTCCGATTAGGAAGATAACCGAATGAGGCTCATTTTTAAGTCCGGGTTTCCGAATATGCGATATCACAGGGCGTATTTGTTCTCTCAGTATTCTTTGAATATACCCATTTCATTAAAGGCACTATAGCTTCCCGCAACGTTTTTCCATCTTCTGTCAGCGAGTATTCAACCCTGGGCGGTATTTCAGCATAGGCTTCCCTTTTAATCAGCCCTGCATTTTCAAGCTCTTTAAGCCTGTCTGAAAGTACTTTGGAATTGATCTCTCCAAGAACATCTCTTATCTCACTGTATCTTATCTTATGAGAGTTGCCAATGGTGTTAATGACCAGCAATGCCCATTTTTTGCTTATAATATCCATCACTCCGCCAAGCGGGCAGATGCAGTTACTATCCTTTTGTAAAGTCATTTTCTTCGCTTAAAGCAACTTATATTTCTTATACTTGCGCCTATAAATACTTTAAGTTACTTACTTTAAATAATAAACTACGTAGGTGATAAGAATGGGACACGAAATCGAAATCTTCACATCCGGCTGCTATCTGTGCAGAGAAACCGTGGAAATCGTGGAAAAGGCGAAATGCAGCGAGTGCACGCTGACAGAGTATAATCTGGCAGAAAAATGCGAATCTGAGATATGCCTTGTCAGGGCAAAAAAATACGGCATCAAAGCCACGCCAACAATAGTAGTGGACGGCAGAATCGCCATCGAAGGCAAACCGACTGTTGAGAAAGTTAAAAAAATCCTGGGTCTGTAATTTACAGACCCAATCCATTTACAAGACGATTGGGAACGTTAAGTCTCTACTTCAGGGGACCTGTGAATGTGTAGTCGTTATCCTTCTGCTTACCATGGCAGTCGTTGCACATGCCTACTTTCCCTTCAGCCCGTACCTCGCCTGTGGGTGAATACTTTGCCCAGAACCAGCCGTTGTGTGCTGGATCGTAGCCTTTTTCCTTATACATGACCGTGAGCGCAGCTAGCGTCTTGTCGGGCATGTAGTTCTCTTTTATTATTATGCTCCCGTCAGGCATGCTGCCTGTCTTACCCTGTATTGCTGATAGCCCTTTATCATTCACATATGTTATGAGCAGGTCACCGTGGGGACTTCCCGCACTCTTAGGATAAAATTCGCGGGTGCCGCAAAGTTATGGCTGATTGAAAAAAGAGAGGGAACAAATATATCCTTCCCTCAAATTGTTCACGGCATATGCACTACAGATGGACCAAATTTCGGGTATGTCTGGACAGCCCTGATGTTTGCCTGGACTATTCCATTCCCAAGATCTTGCGGGTAGGATATACCCTGTGCGATCCCTTCACCCCATGGGGCTATCACCGTGCAGCGGAATGTGATCCCGTTGTTAATCATGTCCGAGATTATGGGTTCTGCAGACTGGTAATGTATAATCAATGGTTTCACATTGGATGGATTTTTTCCACTATTTCCAGGCCCTGTTACGTCTATGTTGTAGTCCCCATAAACGATCATTGAACCTGCAGGTACAGTTTTCCCGGCAGTGCCGCCGTATTTTCCATACAGCATAGTTGGGGCCATAAAGACTGACATGAATCCGCCATCACGCACAACCCAGCCTTCGTCCGGGATATCCATGCCAGAGATATAGTAGGCGCGGTACTCGTTCCTGGGGTCGAGTCCGAAAGCAACCGGGTCTGTGTCGACACCGAACTCGTCCTTGAAGTATTGTATCGCTTTGTTCTTTACTTCAGCAATCTGTGCGTCAGTACGTCCCATGACAGTCTTATGATACCAGACTGCCAGATCCCCTTCTGCCGGAGGCACACTTGAGTTGTATTGGCCCGCGGCCATGAATACGACAGTCTTATCAAAGCCAGCAGGTGTGCGTGCAGGTGTATTTGCATAGGCGATTCCTATAGTGGCGATCAGCACTATAGCGAGCAATGTAATGCTCTTAAGATGTTTTCTTTTGATATGTTTCATATTTTTCATCTCCTTTGTCAAAAAGCCATTCCTTTTATGGCTTCTTCAGACAACTGAACCATTCATATGATGTATCATAACTGTCCCGGAGTAGTGAGTAAAAGTATCACAAGCGATTAAATTTTCGGCGAAGGCTTGTATATAAAAATATAGTTAGTATATTTTTATAACGGCTAAGTATATTGTGATAAACCGACAAATAAAAAATAAATATTATTGGAGGATAAACATATGGCTGAGCCAAAAATATTAATAGTGTATGCATCGAGAACAGGTAACACGGAAAAACTCGCGCAGGCAATTGCTGAAGGGGCAAGGAGTGCTGGCGGGGTCAGTGTCGAGTTGAAGAGAGCAAGGGATACTAAACCCTCAGATGCAGGTGCTGACGCTTTTGCATTTGGTTCTCATTCGGCTTTTGAATATATGGCAGGGGAGCTTAAAAGTCTATTTGAAGATTTTTATACTATAAGGGATAAACTGACAGGCAAACCTGTACTGCTTTTCACCACAGGGCAGGGAGGGCAGAGTTCGGCTCTGGCATCAATAGACAGGGTCGTGGGTGTATTCAATCCTTCCTGGGTTAAACCAGGTGTAGCCGTGCAGGGTGCGCCTAAAGATGCAGATAAAGCAAAAGCAAGAGAAATGGGCAAGAAACTGGCAGAGGCTGCGAAGAAAAAAGTAAAATAATCAGATCTGATTGTCATTTTCAAAATTCAATCCGGGTCAGGACTGGTATTAAATTATTTAATTATTTTAATAAATCCCTCCCTGATTTTATGCCCTATTTCATTTGCTATCTCAATGACATCCTTCTGGTCTTCTATTGCCGTATATTTATCATTTGACGGTACAGCACTTTTACCGAACAAAAATGGAACGCCGCTTATTTTGCAGGTTCCTCCATACCCACAGGAAAGGCACGAAACATTCCCGGTTCCGCTAAGCTTACCGACGACGTTAATTCCCTCCATTTCCATAAAAGCCGCAATCTGGTCCGCGGCATTATCTACGCTTGGTATTCCTCTTCCTACTCCGACTGCCAGGGCTGCCCCGATTTTACCTTTGTTGAGCATTCTTTGGTGATGCATTGAGTACATCCTTTCGGTCAGCATCTTAGTTCTTGAGTCAAGAGTGCCGTAAGTAGGATAGCCGCCAATAACAAGAGCAGCACATTCTTTGATCTTATTTTCGATTATATACCAGTCGTCCTGCTGCTTGCAGATATTGTCCCCGGCACAGCCAAGACATGCCCTGCATGGATGGATATCGTACTCTGAAAGTTTAATAAATTCATAATCAAGGCCAGTAGCTTCAAGCACTGTTTTAACCAGCCTGTCGGTATTGCTGTTTTTAACCGGACTTCCGCTTATTCCTAACACCTGCATTTTAAATCACCTGCTTTTCTACTGTTGCTCTCTATCCTTTTTCTAATCAACTCTCCAATCCTTTGCGCCTCAGCCATCACCTCGGGTTCATCCTTTACTGATCTATAGCTTTTCAGAAACCTGGCAGAGCCGTGTGCATAAGGTTTGTTATCAGGGAGGATCTCAAGGTACCCTTTATATGCTTCCCCAACGCCAAAATCCATTCCAGTGAGTTCTTTTGAGTAAGCATTCCAGACAGGATAATTGCATGTCTCACCCGGTCCGCAAACAAAACAGCACGGCGTACCTTTAGCCGTTATGCTTCCGACTATCTCCATCCCTCCGGCACGAAGGGCATTTCCCATCCACTCTGCAACCATCTTTTCAGCAGCTACTCCTACAGCCACCGTTGCTGCGATTTTTCCGCGCATCAGGAGTTTTACATGCCTCTTAGAATACAGCCTCTCTATAAACGCTTTCATAAAAGCGCTTGCAGCACCATAGTATGTTGGCGACCCGACCACGATAGCATCTGCTTCCATGACTTTCTTTGAGAGCCGCTTGAAATGATCGTTGAGGACGCATTCATTGGTCCGGACACATTTCATGCATGCTATGCAGGGACCTACATTTATTTCCGATAATTTGACAAATTCAGTCTCTGCACCCGTAGCATCAAGTATTGCATTTATCAATGCATCAGTATTGCTATTCTCTGTGGGACTTCCACTCACTCCAAGAACTTTCATTTCATACACCTCTTCGAAATTAATTTTTTATCTAAGTAAGCGGTACAGCGAGTGAATCCAGGAATTTATTGTAGCCTGTGAACAATTCCATCACTCCAAGCACTTCTACGATCTGGCTCTCTGTAATCCCAAAAGATTTTAGCTCGTCGGTTTCAGTATCAGTGATCTTATGCGGTGTGAGTGTCGCTTTCCTGGCATATTCCAGGATTTTTTTGTCTCTGGGCGTAATCTGGGTACTCTCAATGTTTTTTGTCAGATCATCGATTCTTTCCTGGCTAAATCCCATCATCTGAAGTGCCATAGAGTGCGCAGCCACACAATATTTACAACTATTTGCTGCAGACACCACTACTGCGATGCTTTCCTTAAGCTCACGCGGGAGTTCGCCATTCATCAGCAACACCTTTGTTTTTTCCCAGTTCACCCGCAGCAGTGCAGGAAAATGGGCATATGTCTTGAAAAGATTCGGAACCATTCCGAAAGCTGCTTCAATATCATTATAGATCGCCTTAACCTCGTCGCTTGCTTCTTCTTTTTCTATAAGTTTTATCCTCGTCATATTTATTCTCATGCTTCTTCCTCCAACATTGCTTTTATCTCCCCTGCTGTTTTTGAGATCGGGCAGCCGGAAGCATGTGTTTCACATTTGAAACATGCGCTCTTTACGGCAGCTAATGACTTTTCAGCTTCTTCTTTTGTCACACTTTTGTTTGTATATTTCCATTCAGGCATTTATTTCACCTCAATAACATATTGTCAGGTTATTTAGATATACTTAGCCGTCATAAAAATATACCAACTACATTTTAATATACAAACATAACCTTCAAGGTTTTAATAGAAACCTTTTTAGCCTGATACGACAAAACAACTTCTCATATGGCTAATAAAAGAGATAGTTCTCAGAGGGAAATCCTCGAAATAAAAGAAAAGCTGTATGAGATGCATAATGACCTGAAAAGATTTATGGAGAAGTCAAACCGGCAGCACCTTGAACATGTTCTTTCAGGTTCCCGTACTAATTTTACGAATGCGATCATCGGGCATGTTCTTGACGATATCGAGGGAGGTCTTGAAAATAATATGGTTAAAAAATGCGAGATGAGGGAGACCTGTAAATCCAACTTCACAGGATTCCTGCAAAATAATGCAAGCCTGATAAAACAGGACGATGTTCATGAAGATGTTATTTTGAAAAATCAGTCAGATTTAACCGATATGAGAAGCAATGCCCCGTCGAAGCAGTGCGAGAAATGTTTTTCAAATGTCCAGACTCTTTTCGGGAAGCAGGTTGATTTAATGCGGTCGCTTCAAATATATAGCACAGATAAAGAAAAGAAGCAAGAAATATCAGTATTACCTGACGAACAGATAGTTAATGACATACTTGAGCCGCTATCCAACAGGCAGCGCCTGCAAATACTGAAAGCAATAGCAATAGAGACAAAAACCTTTTCTGCGCTTTCCGAACTCACCGGACTTCGCGGCGGCAATTTACTTTTCCATTTGCAAAAACTGCTTGATAGTGGAATGATCTTACAGCGCCATGAGCGGGGGGACTACATGATCACGGATAAGGGATTCAAGGTCTTGAGAAGTATAGGTGATATGTATTCCGTATTAAACTCCTGAAGTTATACATGGTATTCAATAATAGGGTGAAGTTATGGATTCTTTGAATAATGAAAAGAAAATAGAATTCCAGACCGTGGAAGAGCTTATGATGGCCCCTGAGCCTAATTTTAATGATGTCATACGATGTGTTTTTAAGATAAAGGATTATGAGATAGAGGTTTATTTTTATCTTCTTGATCATCCCAAATCAACTATTGCTGAAGTATCAGAGTCTCTTAAAAAGGATAGAAGTTCTATCCAGCGTTCGATCCAGACATTAAAGGATAAAGGTATGATAAACCGAAAATTCAGGGTACTCGGGGTGGGCGGTTTTACATACATTTACATTGCATTACCGCTTGAAGAAACAAAGAAAATCATGGAACGTGAGCTTCAAATCTGGTATAATATGATGAACGGACTTGTAATGAGTTTTGAAAAAGCTAATCGATAGTGTTTATTTTGCTCACTACCTGAAGAAGGTTATCTACATTAAGATAATTATTAGATTGTCTGAAAAAGACACCTAAAACGGAGGTACAAAAATATGACAGGCTGTTGCACACCAAAAAAGACAACTGCGCCGAATGACGCATGTCCATGCGGATCCGGAAAGAAATTCAAGGATTGCTGCGGAAAGAAATAAAGAAACAAGGTAAAAAAAAAGGAACAAGGTGATGATTAATGGCAAAGATGTGTTCGATGGAAGGCTGCAAAACTTCCGAAGGAATGTGCAATCACGAAAAAATGATGGCTGTAGTGATGATTGCGGCTATCATAGTCGTTGCAGCAAAATTACTGAATGTGTTCTGAAGATGGCAGATTTTCTGCCTTCTTCAAAATAAAAACAACCTGGGGAAAATAAATGAAAAGTCACTGTTGTGAAATAGATGATACCAAAGATGGCACTGCTATTTGCAAAGAATGCGGCAGCACCGGGAAAAGAGTTTTAGAAATAACATTGAAAAGTATGGTCAAAGAACCGGCATTTGAACCTATCGAGCATCCGGATGGATTCTATTTTTGTGGGACGCCCACATGTGGAGTTGTCTATTTCAACAACGAACAGCAGGTTTATTTGCATAAAGAGGATGTAAAAGTCAGGGTTGGCATAAAAGAAACCGAAAATCCTATTCCAGTGTGTTATTGTTTTGGATGGACTCAGAAAAGAATTTTTGAGCAGATCAGGCGCCTGGGATATAGTACTGCTGTCCAGGAAATCGGTGTAAAAATGAAAGCCGATGAATGTGCCTGTGATATAAAAAATCCTTCTGGAAGATGCTGCCTTGGTACTGTCTATAAAGTTGTAAAAAAGGAATGGAACAATATCGCGTTTTTTAATCATGCTAACAATCTGGAAAATATCAATATACTGACAAATATCGACGCCATTGAGATGAAGATTTTCAGATGTTTAACATCAGCATCTCTGATGATTCTTGGTCCTATCTGCCCTCCAATGACAACTGATGGTAATACGAATATTAGAACATTTATCAATATAGTCCTATTCTCGATAAGTCCACCAACAAACACCGAGTTCATTCGGGTCATGGCAGCTATAATATCTACGATAAATATGATGACCACCGCTGAACCAATGACCTGGGAAGGATGTTCAATTTGTTCATGGTTCCACATCCCAGGTACTATCAACTTACCCAGACCAGTGGCGATTAATCCTTTTAAGAAGCCGGCTAAAAATCCTAATTCCCAGAAAACTCTCTGATGTTTTATTGGTACTTTCTGAGAAGTGATGCTGACAATAAGCTGGTATGTTCCATATATGAGTATGAAAGACCCAAAAATAAATATGAGAACTTTTTCATTAACATAAGACGTTAGAAGAGAACCGAAGACAGCAGCAGGAACTGTGGGGATCAAATACTGTTTGACTATGTACCAGTTGACTGTTCCCTGATAAGTATTTCTGACAACTCCACTGCCGAATCCAAATATCATGGTTAAAAGCGCCAACCAGAAAACGATTTTAATATCCAGTTCAATGAAAAATAGATATACTGGTATCCAGAAATTAGCCCCAGAAATGCCAGCAGACATTGAAAGGATAGCGATGAATATGCCAATGGGGAAAAGATACCAATATGTGAGATCCATAGATGTTAAATTACTTATGATATATATATGTCTGTAGTTCGGGAATATTCCCATCGGTGAAGATATTGAAACGCATGAAGATATGGCAAGAGTTCACAATGCACTTCTTGCAGCAAAAGAATTCAAAGATGCAAAAGATGAATTTAAGCTCATCTTTGATGGAACTGGAACCAAGTGGATCAAAGAGCTCTCTAAACCTGAGCACATGTTTCATGAACTATTTGATTCATTAAAGGGCAATTCTACCAAAGTTTGCAGCTATTGTGCAGGGGCTTTTGGGGTCAAAGAGAGTGTAACAGCATCCAGCATTCCTCTCATAGAAGAATATGAGGGGCACCCGAGCTTCAGGGAACTGCTGTTGAAAGGTTATCAGATAATTACATTTTTAAATAGCCAGTAGCATTTGTTCTGCATCTAGAGACATTCTCAAGAACATTTATATGAAATAACATCTGTAATTGATATGCGGGGAATTTATTATGTATAAAAAAGTGATAATACCCTTTTTAATCCTGTTCTCTTTCCTCATAATGGGATGTGTGGAAAAGACCCAAACCCCTGAGACTTCAGCTGACTGGAAGAGCACTTGAAATAGGACGCGAGGTGATAACATGGAAAAATACGATTTAATAATATTAGGCAGCGGCTCTGCTGCCTTTGGGGCTGCGATAAAGGCAGTGGATTTGGGAGCAAAGGTAGCCATGATTGAAAAAGGCATAATAGGTGGAACCTGTGTGAATGTGGGCTGCGTGCCCAGCAAACATTTACTCAGGGTTGGAGAAATCAATTACTACAAGAATCATGGTCATAGAGGGCTAGATGTAAGTTCGTCCCTTGACTTCGACAGCACGATAAATGAGAAACGAGAGATTGTGGAAAGCTTAAGGAAGGGCAGGTATATCGATGTAATCGATGCTTTAGGGATAACTCTGGTAAAAGGGCAGGCTGTTTTCGTTTCAAAAAATGAAGTGAACGTGAAAGGAAGAATTCTACAGTCAGATAAGTTCATTATAGCTACAGGATCATCGCCAGGTATCTTACCGATAGAAGGGATCGACAGGATTGATTACCTTACTAACGTTGAAGCCATGGAGCTATCCGAACTCCCTGAATCCATGGTGGTTCTGGGCGGAAGGGCTCTTGGGCTTGAATTTGCCCAGATGTTTGCACATTTCGGAACAAAAGTTACCGTGCTCCAGAGAAGTCAAAGAATAATACCTGAAGAGGAAAGCATAATCTCAGATTATCTTAAAATCTATCTTGAAGAAAAAGGAATCATTTGCAGATGCAGCTCAATTCCGATGGAACTTGTGCCAAGAGCGGTACTGGCAAAAGATACACGCGGACTGGTAAAAATGGTGATTGATGCAAAAGAGGAACGCATACTGGGAGTGCATATATTAGCTTCCCTGGCTGCGGATATGATCCATGAGGGAGTGCTTGCTGTAAAATATGGCATGACAATTGATGATATTATAGATACTGTCCATGTTTTTCCGACAATGACCGAAGCAGTAAAACTTGCAGCACAGTCCTTTAGAAAAGATATCAGCAAAATGAGCTGCTGTGCTGAGTAGAGCAGATATTTTGTACATTTTGTTAATTACTGAATTACAGTTATAACAACATGAATTGAAACGTCATGTAAAAGCGTCAAGTTAATGTTAATATGAGGTCATGTAATATTTAATAGAGAGATAATTATGACAATAAAAATAGCACTTGTAACAGGAGGAAGCCGGGGACTTGGTAAGGATATGGCACTTTCCCTGGCAAAAAAAGGTATTGATGTGATACTGACTTATAATACCAATAAAGTGGAAGCGGAAAAAGTAGTTTCGCAAATTGAGAGAAGCGGAAGAAAGGCTGTTGCATTAAAATTGGATGTTTCGGATATTAAATCATTTGACAAATTTATTTCTGAACTACTGATTTCTTTGCAAACAAATTGGAATACAAACAAGTTTGACTTCCTGGTAAATAACGCAGGTATAGGAGTAACTTTACCAATACCACAGGTTACTGAGGAAGCCTTCGACAATTTAATGAATATCCATTTTAAAGGAGTTTACTTTTTCACACAGAAAAGCCTTCCCAATATGAATGACAATGGAGGAGTTGTTTTTATTTCATCCGGGACAACACGATTTTGTGTCCAGGGTTATTCAGTTTATTCATCATTAAAGGGAGCTGTGGAAGTATTCACGAAGTATGTTGCTAAAGAATTTGGTCAACGTGGCATACGTGCGAACGTAGTTGCGCCGGGAGCGATTGAAACAGATTTTAACAATGCAGCTATACGTAATAATCCTCAAATGAAATCCTTTGTGGCAAGTCAGACAGCATTAGGACGAGTTGGAAAAGCGGATGACATCGGCAGTGTTGTAGCATTCCTTTGCACAGAAGAAGCAAAATGGATAAATGGGCAAAGAATTGAAGTGTCTGGAGGAGTAACATTATAAAAGATTTTCTTAAACTACGAATACATTCGTAGTTATAGCAATCTCTTTTAATATCCATATCCATTAATAATAACAATGCCAGAAAACCAGAAAGATCCGGGCAATGAGAAACTCCTTATATTGCCGCTGGGAGAAGAATCCAGGAAGATAACGCAGGTTATCTCAAACGATACTGCAAGGCATATAATTGAGCTTCTGGCTGATGCACCGCTTTCTGCCTCGGATATCGCACAGCGTTTGCAGGCGCCCCTTACCACTATTGCTTACAATCTTGAAAATCTGGAGAGCGTTGGACTTGTCAAGGTCGAGAGGATAAAATACAGCGAGAAGGGGCGGGAGGTCAAGATTTATGCGCCAGTGAGAAAGCTCATCGTTGTTGTTCCTGAAAAAACGGATAGGAGGTCTGTGGCTGATATGCTCAGAAAGTACCTGGGCGTGATTCTGGCCGCGGTTCTTGCCTCAAGTCTCATTGAGTTGTTCACAAAAGGAGCAGACTTAATGCAAAACTATGATTATTCACAAAAAGAAGTGCCTGTTCCCTCTCCAGACGTTTCGCAGTTGCCTTCCATCACTTCCACGCCTTTGCGGATTGTCAATGAAACCATAAAAGGTGGAGAGGTCACCGGAATAGTTCCTGCGCCCGCAGATGTCTTGAATGCCAATGCTACCGCAACGTCAGCCACTGTGCAACCTGCGGTGCTTGACAACGGTGTGGCAAGCCAGGCGGCGCCTGATATCTTCACAAACTTAGCGAAAACTATTGCCGCACATCCCGGGCTGCTTTTCTTCATGGGATGCCTGTTCGTGATTGCTCTGTTTATTGTCATGGATTATCGCAAAAAGAGGACAAGCTTATATTAATATGTGTAAATAATAACAAACATATACTTGAAAAGGTCTCAGAGTAATTTTAGTGCGCTATGGCAATAGATCAAGAATCAAATCCAATGAGTTGTCCTCGGTGTAAGACTGAACTTCAATATGTTGGAACACGAAAGTTCCATGAGGGAACCAGGTGGGGATTCCTTGGAGAACTGGGTGAGTTATTTGTGAACCGCGAACACTTCGATGTTTATGTCTGCCCGAGGTGTGGTCGTGTAGAACTCTTTGTGGATGGGTTCGGAGAGGAATTCCGACCTCATTAATCGGGGAACTTCGATCCTTTTTGCTTTTCTTGGCGGCGCTATATTAAAGACAACAAAATCTTACCACTTTATTGACAAGTCCTGAAATGTCTTCTCTTCCAACATTTTTATCGATAACTGCCACAAGTTCGCACCCTCGTTTGAATAACTCAATATCCTCTTCACTATCTATAACTATTATTCTTGGCTTGTCGGAAAGCGTGAATCCATCAGCAAGCACGATATTACAATCTGTGAAGTGTTTCTCAATGATATCATCAATCTCAGGTTTGCTATTTGCCTTTTTTATAACCGCAAATTTCACCGACGATATAATTGCCACTGTATCCGCTCCTGCGTTTGCATATTTCCATGTATCTTTGCCTTCGATATCGATCTCAAAATCCCCATGCTTATGGTATTTCAGGGCACCCACCCTCAGTCCCCGGGCTTTTAGCTTTGAGATCAATTCTTGCATGATCATTAATTTCATCCTTTTACTTTTTCCCACTATGCAGATTACAGGAGGCTTCATGAATCAACCCTTTCTATATCTTCGCAGGTATTGATATTCATAAATGTTGTCAGATCGGGATCTATTTTACGTATCTCTTCAACAGGTACATAATTTATTTTAAGTCGTAAAACAGGTGCAATTATGGTGGTTTCACGTTTTTCAAGTGATTTTTTTGTTTCATTCATCATCGATCTGCAATTATAAACAGCATGAAGGGGCTCAAGAAATCCATCACCCCATCGAGGGATAGCCGCATCATGATCCTTGCACTTTGAAAATAGCATATCTACAGCTTTTTCATTAATAAAAGGCATATCGCAGGCCGCAATAAAACAATATTCATTCTTGCAGATGGAAAGCCCTGAAAGTATACCAGCCAGCGGTCCGGTGTTTTCATACAGATCATAAGCATACCGCAGATCCGGGAATATCATCTTAAAAAGCTCACCCTGTGCCTCATCCCGGACGGAAATTATTATTTCATCCACTACTTTTTCAAGGCTCCTGATGACAAAAGATATGAGCGGCTTCCCTTTTATTTCAACCAGGGCTTTTTCGCAAAACCCAAGGCGTCTGCCTCTGCCTCCGGCAAGAATGAGAGCTGAGTATGACATATTTTCAGTTAAATAAGAGTACAGGGCATATTAATGCTTCGAATATCAGGGGGTGAAAAAATCACACTGGCTTTTCGTTATATATATAAACAATAAGATCAATTGCACGAAGGGAACTTTCATGAAAACATGTATAATGTGCGGCGGTGAAGGAACAAGACTAAGGCCGCTAACCTTTGATCGGCCAAAGCCCATGATTCCGCTGTTGAACAAACCATCCGTAGTTCATCTTGTGGAACATCTGGCTATCGAGGGTTTTAATGATATCGTTCTTACGCTGGGTTATCTCGGAGGAGAAATTGAAGCCTCACTTGGTGATGGAAGTATGTATGGCGTTCATATCGAATACGTCCATGAAGAAGAAAAACTGGGAACAGCAGGAGGAGTAAAGAATGCGGAGGAGTTGTTTGAAGGTGAGCCTTTCATGGTGGTAGGAGGCGATCATGTAATGGATCTTGGACTTCGTGAATTTGTCCGTTTCCATGAGAAAAATGATTCACTTGTTACGATAGGTCTTATTCCAATTGATGACCCGCGCGATTATGGTATAGCGGATCTTGATGTAAATAACAAAATCAACAGGTTCTTTGAAAAACCAGGGCCTGGAGAGATATTCAGCAACCTTGCAAGCACCGGCATTTATGTTTGCGATCCGGAGATAATGAAATGGATCCCTCAAAAGAAATATGATTTTGCAAAGGACCTATTCCCGGATATCATGAAAAAAGGCGAAAACATCAATGGTTTCCTTGTGCACGGCAGGTGGACGGATATCGGAAACCCGCAGGCTTACAGGGAAGCATGCAGATGGATGCTGGAACAGATGCCAGGCACAAAAATCTCAGGGCGCCTGAATATTAAGGATGCCAGAGTAACAGGGCCAATTGAAATAGGGCATGATGTGTCACTTGGTTCAAATTCGGCCATTGTAGGCCCTATAGTGATTGGAGAAAACACGACTATTGGGGATAATGTACTGATAGGTCCCTACACTTCGATAGGCTCAAACTCTAAGATCGGAAACAATTCAAGGATCCTGTCTTCTTATATATTTAATAATGTTGAGATCGGCGAAAATAATGCAGTTTCCAGCGCTATTATCGATAATTCTACAAGGGTAAAAGATTCATGTATACTCGAAACTGGCACTGTTATCGGTCCAAGAGTTATTATCGGGGAAGAAGTGACAGTAAATTCAATGGTAAGGATATGGCCTGAAGTCAGGGTAAAAAATGGGACAAAAGTAAGTGAGAACCTTGGAAATGAAGATTTTGGAAATAATATTAAAGGTTCCTAATTATTTCCACAGTTCCGTCTTTTTTCCCGATATATACAATATCTACATTGGTGAATATCCCGTGTTCTACGATGCCCGTGCAATATGAAAGCTCTTTATTTAATGATACAGGGTCATCGATTTTCCCGAAATCTGCATCTATTATGAAATTCCCGTTATCCGAGATGACGGGCCCATCCTTATTAACGCCCATACGCACCTGTGTTTTCCCACCGAGTTTTGAGACATTTTTTTCAACGAGTTTACGCGCAGATGGTATGACTTCAAGGGGAACCGGGTGACTCAACACATCAGCCATTTTTGATTCATCGACGACTACAACGAAGTTTTTTGCAGATTCAGCAACGATCTTTTCACGTGTATGCGCCGCACCTCCGCCTTTAATTGCTATGAAATTTGCGACCTGGTCTGCGCCGTCAATATCAATATCAAGAACAGGATGCTCATCAAGCGTAGTGAGTGGTATGCCGTTCTCGGCAGCCAGGAATGCTGACTGGTAGGATGTGGGAACACCAAGCATTTTTAAGCCATCGGCGACACGCCTTCCCAGTTCTTTTATCGCATAAGCGGTTGTGGAGCCTGTGCCAAGCCCCACGACCATATTGTTATTTACAAGATGAGCTGCCTGTTCCCCCGCTGCCTGTTTGGGGTTCTTAATGGAATTTTTCATGATGGGGGCTTGAATGTCTTTTATTTAAATAAATGATTTGGACTTATCCCGGGTTTTCGTCATCGCTTGCAGTTTTACACTTTTTTATATGTGTGCAATTGGCTACCCGGCACACTTTGATTTTTGCACCGCATTGATTGCAGTAAAATCCCGCAGAAAAAATTAAAGGCTGACGCTCGGGGATATTCAAAAAGGAATTATAGCGAGGCATTATTTTATCTCCTTTTTGCTTTCAATCTTAAAAACTACCCTGGATTTCGGATCAATGTCCTGAACTATTGTCTTTGTCATATAGTCCAACTATATCCCACTTAGTATATAAAGAAAAATAAGCGATCATTCTCGTTTTGATACAGACATTATTTTCGGATATAATAAATAGAGATATACTCGCGAAAGCAAAAAGAAGGGGTGAAATTATTGAGGACCTTGCATATTTTTTATGTTCAAACTCAGGAAAACTGGCAAGTTTCACAAAGTTAACAGGCACCTTGAACTCGATGGGAATTAAAGTATCAGTACCTACTTTTGAAAAATACTTCTCGATTATGAAAGAGGCGTTCCTTTTCTTTGATCTTAGTATATATTCATACAAAGTTAAGGATCAATTGCAGTATCCCAGAAAGATTTATTGTATAGATCCAGGTTTCATAAATTTTGCCGGGTTCAAATTTTCAGAGGACCGGGGAAGATTAATGGAAAATCTGGTCGCGATTGAACTTCAAAGGACAAAATCCAAAAGTCCTTTGGTAGAAATATTCTACTGGAAAGATCAAGAGGGGCACAAAGTCGATTTTGTTATCAGGGAAGGTCTTGCGGTAAAGCAGCTCATCCAGGTGACAAATGTTTCAAGGAGAGAAGAAATACAAAAAAGAGAGATCACAGGTCTAGTGAGGGCAGAAGAAGAATTTAAATGCAGCAATTTGTTTGTAATAACCTGGGAATTTGAAGGAGAAGAGATGGTAGATGGTAAGAAAATAGTTTATAAGCCAATATGGAAATGGCTTTTAGAATGAGGAAAAATATTCGATATCAATGCGCAAGCTGCAGAAATACATCTTCAAGATCAGGCTGGGAAATCTCAATATTATTGATATGAACATCACAAAACTTCTTTAAGATGTTATTAAGAATCAACTCAATGTTTTCTGCGACGATCAAGACTCTCCCGGTCTCATATTTGATATCAAGGATATTCTGGATGTCATTCAAGGAGGAAATTTCAAACTCGCCTTCATAATCAATTATTATTTTTTCGCCAAGTTTCATTTGCCTCTTTAGTTCAATTGGCGCGGCATTTGCGATTATTTCCCCATTCTTGATAAAAGCAATGCGTTCGCATAGCTGTTCAGCTTCCTTCATATAATGGGTTGTAAGAACAATAGTGATCCCTTTTTCGTCATGTATTGTTTTTATTAATTTCCGTATTTTTATCGCCATATCCGGGTCAAGACCGACCGTAGGTTCATCGAGGAACAGGAGGCGCGGTTCGTTAAGGAGGGCTTTTGCAAGAGAAAGACGCTGTTTTGTTCCTGTTGAAAGCGAATCAAACCGGGTGTTCCTGAACGTCTCAAGTTCGAGCATACCAATTACATTATTTATTGATCTTTCCCTGTTTTCCAACCCGTAAAGCAATGAAAAATATTTGAGATTTTCATAAACCGTGAGGCTCCAGGGAAAATTTGGGTTTCCGCTGCTGATATTAACGATGCATTTTACACTATTGGGATCTTTTAATGCGTCTATCCCGAAAACTTCCACTTTCCCCGAATCAGGTATCGATAGCGTTGAAAGTATGGATATGAGCGTGGTTTTACCTGCCCCGTTCGGGCCAAGGATGCCAAAGACCTCCCCTTCCTCAATATTGATGGAAACGTTCTTCAGTACCTCTTTTTTTCCGCCCGGACTTTTATAAAATTTGTATATCCCTTCAGCCTTAACTGCAAGCATGACTTTGATAATGAGTTATTATGAAATAAGTCTTTATCTTTTCGGGATCAAGGGGTAGAGAATACCTCTAGCAAAGCCACGCTATAACGTAGTTTAATCATCCTTCGCCCGCTTTCTTCTTTAACTCCGCGAGGGCATTAAGTGCCTCAATGGGCGTCATTGCATCCACATTGAGTTTCTTGATTTCCTCTACAACCGGCGATTCCTTCATAGCATCATCCGAATCAAAAAGCATGAGCTGTGTATACCTGGCGCTGTCCTTTCCCCTGCCCCGGATGCTGCTTCCATTTTCCACTTCTTTTAAAATCTCTTTTGCCCTCTGCGTCACCTTAAGAGGCACTCCGGCAAGCCTTGCCACATGAATGCCATAACTTTTATCCGTAGCGCCAGGAATTATCTTACGGAGGAACACAAGGTCGTTGCCTTCTTCTTTCACTGCGACATGGTAATTCTTCACCCGTTTTAAGACCCCGCTCATTACAGTTAGTTGGTGGTAATGCGTGGCGAAAAGCGACCTTATGCCCACACGGTCCTTATTATGAATAAATTCAACAACTGCTTTTGCTATGCTATAACCATCGTAAGTGCTTGTGCCCCTCCCTATCTCATCAAGGAGTATCAGGCTTTTGGGTGTTGCATTGTTAAGGATATTTGCAAGTTCCACCATCTCTATCATGAAAGTGCTCTGACCGCTTGCAAGGTCGTCAAATGCCCCAACTCGTGTGAATATCCTGTCAACCAGGCCGATGGAAGCAAAAGTTGCAGGAACAAAACTGCCAATTTGTGCCATTAAAACAATCAGCGCCGTCTGTCTCATATAAGTGGATTTTCCTGCCATGTTTGGCCCGGTAAGCAGCAGGAACTGGTTATCCTGGCAATCCATATGAGTATCATTCGGGACAAATCCACCAGGAATAGCATATTCT
The DNA here is from genome assembly GCA_905339155.1 of Methanosarcinales archaeon. Lineage (GTDB taxonomy): Archaea > Halobacteriota > Methanosarcinia > Methanosarcinales > Methanoperedenaceae > Methanoperedens. The sequence continues at coordinate 8,108 of CAJPFJ010000031.1, read as the reverse complement.
ATTACAGGGTGCCTTCCGTCCCTTATCAAAACATTGCAGCTTTCGTTTACTTCCGGTCGTATGTATTTGTTATTCACAGCCATTTCGGCAAGGTCTACGATAACATCGAGTTCACCGAGAGCCTGCGCCGTCATCTGTAATTCTTTTGACTTTCCTGCAATTATGTAGTTGATATCCGTGAATAGCTCAAATTCAAGCGCTGTTCGTTTTTCATCGGCAGAAAGTATCAGTATCTCTTTTTCCTTTAGCCCGGGTGTATAGAAGCGTTCACCGTTTGCGGTAGTTTGTTTCCTGATATAATCGGAAGGAACCTGGGAGAGGTTGGTTTTTGTGACCTCGATGTAATAACCGAATACTGAATTATACCCTATTTTAAGGGATTTTATTCCTGTCCTGTCACGCTCTTTTTGCTGCATCTGGGCGATCCAGTCTTTACCGTGAAGTGACATTTTCTTGAGCTCATCAAGCTTTTCATTATACCCTTCTTTTATCATGCCGCCTTCGCGAATGGTTATTGGCGGATCATCAATAAGCGCCCTGTCAAGCAGTGCCACAATATCTTGGTGATCACCCAGACGTTCCAATATGTTCAATAAAAACACTGATCTAACATCGTTTTCTTTAAGTGATCGTGTGATTTCAGGTATGGTAAGAAGAGAGACTTTAAGCGCAATTAAGTCACGGGCATTTGAGTTGCCATATACGATACGACCAATAAGGCGCTCTATGTCGCGAATATGCGAGAGTTGGGAGCGCAGGTCATATCGCAGCAATGTCTTCTTGAGGAGCTCTTCAATAGCATCCAGTCTTTCCGTTATCTTGCCCGGAGATATCAAAGGTAAAAGGAGCCATTTCCTTAACAGGCGTCCTCCCATTGGTGTTTTTGTGTGGTCAATGACAGATAATAGTGAACTACCTGCCTCCCCCCGGATTCCCTGGATAATCTCAAGATTCCTTAGTGTTATCGAATCGAGAACCATGAACTCATTATCCGAATATGTCCTCATTGACTGGATGTGATTTAAATCCCTCATCTGGGTTGTTTTCGCGTAAAGAAGAGCGGCCCCGGATGCCCCAATCGCAAATTTGAGTTTATCGCATCCCATGCCTTCAAGGGTCATTACCCCGAAATGTTGGAGCAGGAGTTCCCGTGTACTTTTAAAGTCAAAAGCTTCGGCATCGAATTTGTTAAGGATGATGTCCAGTTGTTTCAACCGCTCGGTCAATTTCTTATTTTCAAAAAGTGAGGGGGCAAGTATGCATTCAGCAGGATGCATACGGGCAGCCTCGCTAATTATTTTGTCATAAGGATCATTATCTTCAAACTGGGTGGTCAGGAACTCTCCAGTGCTCACATCCAGAAACGATATACCAAATTCTATGCCTTCACCTGAAACTGACATAAGATAATTGTTGGATTGGTCACAGATAAGAGAGGAATCAATTACAGTTCCGGGTGTGATGACCCTGACAACCCCTCTTTTGACTACGCCTTTTGCCATCTTCGGATCTTCAAGCTGTTCACATATTGCAACCTTATACCCCTTCTTTATAAGTTTTGGAAGGTATGAATCAACCGCATGATAGGGAATCCCTGCAAGCGGCATATCCCTGCCCTCTTTATCCCTGCCTCTTGAGGTTAGAGTTATTTCAAGTTCCCTTGCTATTATTTTAGCATCTTCCCCGAAAGACTCATAGAAGTCGCCCATCCTGAAAAAAATCAGGGCATCCCTGTGCTTTTCCTTTGCCTCATAATACTGCTTCATCGCAGGCGTCATCTTATCCATCAATTCGACTCCGGATGTCAGCAGGATTAAAAAGTATTTATTTCATTGTGGCTGTGTTTTATTTGGGTCAAATGAATTCTCTCCTTCATATTTTGAAGGACATTTCGTGAGCATCCTGAATGCTTCAAACCTATTTCCATTGAATTGTCCTGTAACTATGGTCTGGATATCAACAACCTCTGCGGGCATATTGGGTAAGTCCCCAATATAAACAACATCCATTGTTGCAATGCCATCGGTCATTTTAAAGGTGAGGGTCTTTGTAAGCGGATCCCATTTGTCTGTCCCCTTTACTAATGATCCATTAACAATTACGACCTTTCCTGTCAGATTTTCCTTTGCAGCCATAGCGCCGCTTACCTCATACTGGTTCGATGTTCCTGATGTAAGCAACAGGTATCCCAATAAAACAACAATGATCGAAACACCCAATAATAAACGATTTTTCTTATTCATTTGTATCCTTACGAACTAGATGGTTTTCTTATTCTTAAATGTTTCTTCCAAGCATTATTAATCCTTCGCTGTGTTTAGGAGTATTATGGACATATTGCCGATCATAATAGTTGCCTTCCTGATCGCTGTCATTTTCTCCATACTGGGGCTTGGAGGGGCTATAATATATACGCCACTTTTTATCCTGCTGGGTATCCAACCTCTTTGTGCGATCACCATGGCGCTTTTATTAAATATGATAACCACTGCATCGGCTTCCATCACTTATTTAAAACAAAAGCTTGTGGATAAAAGAATAGCTTTTCCCATGATAATAACATCAGCATGTGGCGCTATTACCGGTTCATATTTTGCATCCGGGATTGAATCCAGGATTTTAATTTTATTACTTTCAATAATACTTTTGATCGCTGCGCTGCGCATACTATTTTTTAATTCTATTGGCTTTTTGGTAAAAGATGGGGAAAACAAGAAGATTTTGGTTGGAGCAGGCCTGGCATTTATTTTCGGGATAATATCCTCATTAGTAGGCATCGGGGGCGGAACATTTATCGTACCTCTCCTGCTTATCCTTGGATTGGAGACAAGAAATGCGATAGCAACTTCTGCATTCATAATCACATTCACTTCATTATCAGGGTTTGTGGGACATCTGGTTTTTAGCACCCTGACGCTTGATCTGAGGGTATTATTTTATGCAGGCCTTGCTGCTTTCGCAGGCGCCCAGATCGGTTCAAAAGTAATCTTCAAACGCGTTTCTTCGAAAAGTATCAGCAATTTATTTGCTATTATCCTGTTATTTGTTGCAGGAAAGCTCTTATATGGCATTCTTTGAAAGAGAATTTGTGCACTTTGCATCTTTCGGCGCAACTTCATTATCCACCATTTTCTGGTAAGTCATATCAATAATTGTCTTGAGGTTTTCAACATCTTCTTTATTATACTTGATGAGCACTTCCAGGGCTTCATCATCCCCTTTCTTGTACTTATTCCATAACCGAACAGCCTCAAAACCGGATATACCTTCTGTTTCTTCACTTCTTCTTATCCCGAATGTACACTCTATTTTTTTAAGACCCCCGCTATATCCAATATTTTTTAAAGGATACATAAGATCGATATGCAGGTGGTTGAAAAACCCGGGGAATTCATGTTCTATGAAGGGTAGGTCGAACCGTGCGCCGTTAAAGGTAATAAGCTGCTTGTACTTTGCAAGCTCTTCTATTGCCTCATCAAGGTTAATGCCTTTGACATATGTTTTTGTTTCTTTCCCGTTATAGATACCGATTATAGTTATGCTGTCAGATTGAGAGGAAAGGCCTGTTGTTTCTATGTCTACAAATGCCGTTTTTTCTTCAAATTGCTTGTATGCTCTCCAGTGATGGCATGGCAAAAGCCGCCGTGCAAAAAAAACGTGGTTTTTGCCTGATAGCTGTTCAATTGATTCTTCGACTCCTGAATATAACAACCGCTGCTTTTTTTTCGTTGCTTTTAGTATTCCATGATTTATTAGGAAATCATCCCAGCTTTTTATCCCGGATTTCCATATCATGCGCTCTGTTGAAGAGCCGATACAGGGTATATGAATATAGGTATTGTTCAACATATCAATTAAAATCCATTATTTTGTATTCCATTCCGGACAGGTCAACAAGAGTAGCTCTTGATGGCACTGGCATAAGGTTCATTCGTTTCTGGAATTCTGTCTGGCTCTGCCATGTGCCGCTGTTTATCGTTAGCACATCCCTGTAGGATGATACACCAACGGTATGAACATGTCCGCAATGCAGGATGTCAGGAATTTGATCGATAACAAAATGATCCTTTTTCTCCGGGGCGATAGAGACCCTTCCTCCATAGATCGGTGAAAGATGCCGAAGTTTTAACATTTCGGTCATTGGTTTTGTCGGTTCATTATATGAAAATCCGGGAATATTAGCAATAATGTCATCCATTGACCTTCCATGATATATCAGGACCTTTACACCGATATCCACCATGGCTGGATTTCCTACAAAGATGAAATCATTCCGGAACATTTTGGTAATTCTCTCCGGAAAGCGTGGTTGCGGCTCTGCTTGTCTCACAGCGTCATGGTTTCCCGGTGAAATTATGATCTTGATATGTTTTGGAACTGCATTCAAGTATTCTGCGGCTTTTTCATACTGTTCGTAGATGTCGGAAATGGCTAGTTCCTTATCCTGCCCGGGAAAAACTCCGATCCCGTCAACCACATCACCGGCTATTACAAGGTAATTTATATCATCCCCGAGCCAATCAATGAACTTAAGCCAGGCATCTTCAAGAAAAGTTTTGCTCCCTACATGGATATCAGAAATAAATACAGCCTTTCCGACCCTATTTTTCCCATTTATGGTGGTATTCTGGGAATTTGGAATATCAGGCCATATTATCCTATTTACAAACATCAGGTTACCATCTGAAGATAGGGTACCTGTTATTCCTATGACCTCATCAAGCAGGATACGGTTTGCCGATTCAAACAGTTCTTTATCCCTTTCTTTATGGATCAAGATCCGTAATGTTCCTGTGGTGTCCTCTATCTGGATAAGTTTATGGCCATTTGAGGTTGTTTTTATATCCAGTACCATACCAATCACTGACAAAGGCTCCCTTGTATCAAGATTTCTTTTTTTGAGGCTCTCAATAGGTCTTGCGCCAAGTCTTTTTCGAAGTATCTCACCCAGGGAACTGTAACGATCCCTGAAATATTGTACAAATTCCGTATATTCCCCGATGCAGGTGGACTGGTTTGTAATATCTTTGAGTATTGTGACTGGACATTCCCTGTGCTTGATCTTTATCGGGATCGCATTCTGCACTGTTATTTCAGGTATATACGAGGGCAAAGAAATGGTCTTTAGCGTTAAATCTTGCCCAAGAGGTCGTATATGTTCGATCCCCACAACCAGAACTGAACTATCCATTGTTTTAACAACATGTTGTATTTGTTCAGGAGAGCTTGTTCTCATAGCATCAAGCGCCTGCCTGTCTATCTGGAATCCGGATTCAGCAAAAATCTGGATTATCTCGCCAGTCTCCATATACCTGTCTCCATATTAGTACCATATGATATTTAGAATGGATAAGATTTTTCCTCAATACCATATCGATGCTTTTATTTACTTTTGACCTAATTAACAACTTAGTGGTAGCATGGCATCGGAAACAGCTGAACAATTCGTAAAAATTATAAATGAACCTCTGAAATCAAAGAATCCATTAGTCATAGAAGGGTTTCCCGGCATCGGTCTTGTAGGGAATATAACCTGCCAGCATATAATAGAAGAACTTGGAATGAAGTATATGGGTTCTATCGATTCAAAATATTTCCCTCCATTGGCAGTACTTTTTAATGGTATGGTTTATATGCCGGTTCGTATTTATGAAGCTCCTGAAAAAGAGATAGTCGTAATAATTTCGGATATTCCTATACATCCAACGGCGTCATATGATATCAGCAAGGTCCTTATAGACTGGATGCAGAAGATCAATGCAAAGAATATAGTTTCTATCGCAGGAATAGCTACAACAACTGGAGAAAGACGTGTTTTTGGCGGCGCAACAAGCGTTGAATTACTTGAGAAAATCAAAGACAAGACTGAAATATTCCAGGTAGGTACTATTTCTGGCATTTCCGGAAGCATAATGACCGAATGTTATCTACGGGGGTTGCCGGCAATAAGTCTCCTGGGTGAAACGCCAGGCCCTAATCCGGACCCGAGAGCAGCAGTCCAGGTAATAACTGTCCTTAATAAAATATTTGACCTTGCTGTTGATACCGAAAAATTGTTGGGGCAGGCTGATCAGATAGAACATGAACTGTCAAAGCTAGCAGAACAGGTCAAGACTACTGAAAATTCAACTCAGCCCAGGAAAGAATTCCCTATGTACGGGTGACCTTATATGCGCCATATATTGCTGAGCGGAATATCGCATCATGTCCTGAGCGATCTTGAACATGAAAAAATAAAGACCATCGAGATAAGGAGCCCACATAATTTCCTTTCCGTGCTGCAAACGAATGTGGGAGATGTAATTCTGCTTACAGCAACAAGCAGGGAAGATGTGAGGCCGGGCACCATGGGTCTTATCGTGCGAATTCGTGAAAAACAGGTTTCAATGCACAGGGTCATCCAGAAGACCCCTGAGTATTATGAAGAATCGGAGTTCCAGCTTGCGCGCCTCCAATTGGAAATGAGAGGGCATGGGCGTGTTCGCCGCTGTGAATCCAATGAACTTGGGGAAGCAACTCTGGTTGACGCAGACGAAGTGCGTTCCTTTGAAGGAAGATAGACTAATAAATATGTGTGGAATCCCCTTCTGCAATTAGCTGTGTAACCTCATCGATAAATTCCATCATATATTTGTCCAGTTGATTCTTCTGTCGTTTTTTTATTTCAGATTCGCATTGAAATTCATCAATTAGTTTTTCAAAATCTTCATAAATTTGATTTGTCTTTGTCATCATCGCTTCTTTGGTTTCACCCATTTCGGCCATGTGGACAATGTACCGCCGTAAACGTATGCATCCCCTGTTTTTCCCAAAGCTTTTATCGAAAAAAAGAGGAATCCTCCATGGCCCACTCTCTACAACTCCGCTTTTGACAGATGGAAATAACCTTACAATCTCAGGGTCAATTGAATCAGGGAACATTTTATAAAATATTGTTTTTTAAAATTCTTCCATCATATCAAGATCATGTTCAAAACGCGACGGAATGCACTTTGGCCGGTTCTTGTCCCTTTCGCGTATTTTATCTTGTAACACTTTATAAATAACATGATACTCTTCATCACGCGATGAGTCACGTTTTGCTTCTTCTTTTAATTCCTCCGAAAGGTTTTGCAATTGTTTAATTGACATATACTTATAGCGGTCTGAGTTCACAACATTTCCTCCCTAAAGATAATTTTGAGCTTTTTATGATCTTCATAAATGATGATAAGCAATTAATATTCTTTTTTTAGCGATATATAAGGTTATGCTCTCATTCATCAAAACCTTAATATTCCCCTCCGTCTGATGTTTATTCATGGATATCACCTCTTTGCAAAGAAGGATAGACCGCCTATTTCATACCCATTCTTCATCGTTTATCCCTGAAATTGAGAATTCTGGTTTCTCTTGCTCTGGCTGTGGCTGGTGCTGCTGCAGGAATTTCGATATCAGGATCACTGAGAATATTTTGCGTCCGTCCAATGCGATCTCGATCTTTCCAAGTGATATCAGGCGCATAATTAAAAGGACCGGATATAAATGGGATGAAGTGGCACAGCCGGATATATATTCATGTGTTTCAGACGATGATTGTGTCCTGGTGATCGGGTGGATTCTTAAGCGCAACGATGAGGATAATTGTATATTTTACAGGAACGGCAGATGCACCATATACAGTTGTCGACCATTGATATGCAGATGTTATCCTTTTTTTATGGGAGAGAATGGTATTGAAATCATGCATTGCGATAGTTTGCAGAAAATAAAGACAAAGGAAAATGCCTCGGAAATCGGGAAGTCTCTAAAGCGCTATGAGATGAAAAAACTCAAGAATTATATCCGAATAATTGAACAGATTGAGGATAAGTTAAATATTGCCAGCATTAAGTCACTTCCTGATAATTATTCTGGTGATGTTATTGTTTTTGATGGTGAAACAATTTCAAAATACAAATATAGTATTAAATAATCATTTGGATATCTTTAAAAAAATCAGTTGAAATAAGTGAGCATAGCGACTTTCTACAGTTCCCGAGAGTTCGCACATCTTAGTACAATGTAAAACGTTGACAGGCTTAACTTCTGTGTTCGGAATGGGTACAGGTGTTTCCCCGCCTCTTTGG
>CAJPFJ010000030.1 GCA_905339155.1 Methanosarcinales archaeon | reverse complement strand
AGCTGCCGGCCTTATTGAAAGTATTATCCTGCGAACCACTGCAATGGTTAAAAAGCTGGGGATGAAACCTGAATTGGCTTTTGTGGGCGGAGTGGCCAAAAATCCTGGAGTAGTAAAGGCTTTTGAAAAGGCTTTAGATACCAAAGTGCAATTGCCAGAAGAACCCCGGATAACAGGCGCCCTGGGGGCTGCATTGATTGTTTGATAATTATTGCAATATCCTTTAAGGCAAAAAGAATAACGATAATATGTAAAATTAATACAGATTAATGGCGAAGGTATTGTTGTTACCAATAAAGTCCTCTCAAATAGAATTTCTTTTTATCGTTATCAAATTTCTCTATAGCATACCTCAGCATAGTTCTTGGCATTATTCGATGGTGTTTTTCCAGAAATTCTTCTTCTGTCCTACCATCCCTTTTACCAATTTCTCTTAACATCCAACCCACTGCTTTGTGAATCAGGTCATGTTTGTCAAATAAAAGAATTTCAGCAATATTTAATGCATCTTCAAATTTATTGTTTTTAATAAATGCAAATGTGGACAGTATTGCTGTTCTTCGCTCCCATAGGTTGTCAGATTTTGCCAATCTGTATAGAATCGATTTGTCTTTATCCAGCAGAAAATCCCCCAAAATATAAGGTGCTGAGCTGTCAACCAGATCCCAATTATTTATATTTTCCATATGACTCAAATAAAAATCAATGATTTCCTTCTTTCCATTAAAGTCCTCCTTTTTGTACTTAAGAACCAAAATCAATAAGGAAGTCAATCTAAATTCATGGAATTTACTTTTCAGCAACTGGCTGATATCATCCAATGGAATAGTGGAATATTTTTTTGCTATCTTACGCTGCTCAGGAACTTTAATTCCAAGAAAGATATCACCTTCACCATATTGGCCTTTTCCTGTCTTGAAGAATTTTAATAAAATTTTAGCTTTTTCAGGATCCTGGATTTCCTGAAGTTCCTCTTTTATATTTTTAAAGTCATTGGCCATGCAGGTTGTGTTTATTTTACAAGAATAAATGTGTTTTTGAGGATTGGACGAAGGTCTGGGCACTAAAGTTTTATCCACTAACTGCTGCCTTTATACAATCTTCAGTCCTTGCCAGGATACTTTTTACTCCGCAAAGGTTGGGTACATACTTATGCGCTTTCCCTGAATTCACCATCATGCATTTGAACTTTTCACTGGCCGGGGACACTACCATGCAGGTATCACAAAAAACCTTTGCTCCACTTTTCTCGATCCTCTTTATCAATTCAGAATGCCGGTTCTTTAAGGCGCGTGATGTGCAAATCCACACTTCCTTTTTCACCTTTTTTCCATCAAGGAGTCGCGCCAGTTTTTCAAGCTCGTCAACACTGCTGTGGGGACATCCGAAAGCTATCAGGTCAGGTTCACCCTGTTTGTAAACTTCTTTTATCTGTTTTTCTTCAATGGTTATTTTTTCGCAAGGGAGTTCATATTTACTTGATTCCATTGTAACTCCCCGAACGTGATATAGCGCCACAGAGCCTGACGCTGCCAATGCAGCTCCGAGGGATCTGAGTTCATCCTTTGTAGGGATGGTATTAAGATCAAAAACAGGGACTTTATCACCAATCATCTCACCCACAATGTATCCAAGGGCGCCATAATCCGAATTATAAAGCTCTGGCTCTACTTCTATTAGAATTACAGGGCGCCTGTTCTCATCCAGATGTAAACCATAGTTCGGCGTTTTACCAATAAGCGCAGCCGACAGAGCGCTTGGCCCGCCTTCCCTGTTGGTCCGGGCGCCGATTACAGAGTTTGCATAACAAATTGCCGATGACTCGCTCCAGGCCACATGGTCGCCAAAGCTTGCAAGATCATTATAGATATTATACGGTGTGCAGGAGCATTCGGTCATAATGCCCAGTTCCTCATAGGCTTTGATTATTTCCTGCTGTTTGTGCGCAAATTCTTCGCTTATTCCCATTTCCTTCCAGCATTCAAGGTCCATGCCTGCAGGATTGAGGATAGATGGCACCACCACTTTTCCTTTCAGGTCAGATATCCATTCAAGACCCGCATCGCCTATAGTTTTATATGAAACCCCGGCGATCTGCGCGCTCTTTATAGGGATCAACCTGTCGGCGCCGTAGATGTCGCCAAGGGCGGTGAGGATCTCGATGGCTTTCTGGTATGTTGGGCCTCTGTCTCCGTTAAAGACCTTTTCTTCTTCAGGGGTGAGGTACATGTACCGCCATAATTGTGTTAAGACATATTTTAAGTTGGTGCTCCCCTATCTGCCCAATTAACATTATGTTATACGTTTTTTCATTAATACAATCCTTAAAAAACTAATAAAAACTAAAATACGATCCATAGTACATTTAAAATCAAAAATAAACTCAAATAATTGTAGGGTGATTTATATTATTAATAAACGTATTAGTAAAATGAGGGAGCCATTTCTATCCTATCCAAGATGCAAACTAATTTTCTTGGCTTCCTCAACCACCAAAATGGAGGGAGAAAAATAATATGAAAAAGAAAATTATGGCTGAAAATAAGAATGAAAAAATCCCCGAGAATATTGACAAACCGACTGAAAGACAGGAAAAAAATGGAGAGAGAAACGCAGGATTTTTACCTATTTTTTTCTGGACAGACTGATGTTAATTTTAATTGTTCAGCGTTCAAAATTAAAATTCTGTTTCACGATCTTAAGGGCGCAATAGTTCCCGCACATAGTGCATGCCTCTTCATCGCTGGGTGAACGGCTGTCCCTGACTGATTTTGCATATTTTGGATCGATTGCAAGCTCATACATCTTTTCCCATCGAAGATCACGCCTTGCTCTTCCCATATCCATGTCACGCTGACGATCTTTGTTCTTGACCATATCGCCTATATGCGCCGCTATCCTTGCAGTAATTACCCCTTGCCTTACATCATCCAGATTCGGAAGGGCAAGGTGCTCGGCCGGTGTAACATAGCATATGAAATCCGCGCCGTAAGCGCTTGAAAGAGAAGCGCCGATGGCTGCAACAATGTGGTCGTAACCGGGCGCGATATCGGTAACAAGCGGCCCGAGCATATAGAAAGGCTTCTCACCGCTCAAACGCTTCATGAGTATTACGTTTGTTTCTATTTCATCAAGAGGAATGTGACCCGGTCCTTCGACAATGGTCTGGACACCTGCTTCATGTGCCTGGTCTGATAGCTCCGAGTTCATGATAAGTTCCTGGATCTGGGCTCTGTCAGTGGAATCATGAATCGCCCCGGCGCGCATACCATTGCCCATGCTGAGTGTGACCTCGTGTTCTTTCATTATTTCAAGAAGATAATCGAATTCGCTGTAGAGCGGGTTCTCTTTCTCATTATGCAGCATCCATGCGGTCATAAAAGCACCACCGCGTGAACACAATCCTCCAAATCTGCCCTGTTTTTTCAGCCTTTCCACTGTGAAAAGGTTAATTCCCGTATGGATAGCCATGAAATTCGTCCCCAGCTTTGCCTGCTCGGCAGTTACTTTAAAGAGGTCATCTTCTTTCATATCAACGACAGAACCGTATTTTCTGATCGCTTCGATAAAAGCCTGGTACAGGGGCACACTTCCAACTGACAGGGTAGTGGAATCAATGACCTTTTTCCTGATATCATAAAAATCCCCGCCAGTTGAAAGCTCCATCAGAGTATCTGCGCCTGTTGCTTCTGCAACTCTGGCTTTTTCGATTTCCATATCAACGTCCACAATATCGGATGATGTTCCAATTGAAGCATTCACTTTTGTGCGAAGCCCTTTCCCGATGCCACACGGCTTTGTATAGCGATAAGGACTGCCAGGAATTACTATCCGCCCGCTTTCTATTCCGCGCCTCACAAATTCAGGTTCAACGCCTTCGGCTTCGGCTACTTTTTTCATTTCTTCTGTAATGTTACCGTTTCTTGCTTCAGTGATAAGACTCATAAAAATTACCGGCTTTTGAAATGTGGCGCTTATACTTAAATATGTTCAATCGTGAACCTGCCGTACTACTTCTATTTTTCCATATGGAGAAACTTTCAGGAATGCTTTTTCCTCATCAATCCCATCAACCATATCTCACAATATGTCCTACTTCTGTACCCGTTTCAGCAGTTCAAAAGGTCGCCCTTGACATGTTAATGTCTTTTCTAGTTACGACTTCCTCTTTCATGACAGCAGTCGTTTATTACATTTTGGGACAGTTTCAGTTTTAACAAAAACTCTGGAAATAATGCTGCCAATATTGATTATCTAATATGTTAAATTTTTATTAATGTTTGTGCATTATCGGTCGTCCCAGTCCCAATGATTGAAAATGAACAATATGATTGATATAAAGTGCCGTATGGTGACAGCAACGTAACTAGGCCTGTATGGAGGTTCTGCTTAGCAGCTCATTTATTATCATTATTATTATATATATCACAAGCTATTTATACTTATATCACACATATAATCATTAAGATAAAAGAGGGCTAAAGTGAGTTATTCAGCTACAAGCCTTGTGGCAAAGGCGAACGAACCTGAGTGATGGGATCGATATGGAATACTGAAGGCATGCTCATACGTAAATGCCTTCTATAGTTGCAGGTTCTTGCTTTGATTCGCATGGCGGCACAAAAAAAAGGAGGAAATAATAAATGAAAGGAGTTAAATCTGTTCAAAAAGCTGGATGGTTGTTAGTTGCGTTGGCACTGGTTTTGGGATTGGTTGTTCAAAACGCAGTGGGGCAAACGGCTGGCGGCACAATACGACAGTGGGCATCGACGGCAATAGCAAGCAGCGAGTATTCTTCAACAGGCTGGTCCGCTGCACAAGCTGCAGGTGCGCCGAATACATTCGCTTATGGTGATATTAATACTGCATGGACAACCCTGGGTGCAGATGAAGGTATTCAGTGGATAGAATTAAATTATAATATACCTGTATATGCCGAAGGCGTTAATCTTCATGAAACCTACAATCCAGGGGCACTTACCAGGATCGACCTGAAGGATACCAATGGTGTATATTATACAGCTTGGACAGGAACCGATCCCGGTGCTGGAATAACCAATAGGGATGCTTGGTCTAATATAAGCTTTGAACAGACCATCTATCTTACAAATACTGTTAAAGTGTACATTGATACAAACGTGCCAGGCTGGAATGAGATCGATGCAATAGAACTGATAGGTGAATCCACGACTATATCCGGTCCTGGAGTTACTCCTTCCGCAGTTACTCCATCTCCATCCTCATACATTCTTTCTGCAACCCCGACCACAGTGTTGCCTGGACAAAAAATCACAGTTACCTTTACAGCCCCAGGCTATCAGCAGGATTGGATTGCAATGTATGCAATTACAGCAAAAAATGAAAACTACGGTGAATATTACTATCTGGGAGAGAAGACCAGTGGAACTCTGACATTTACAGCCCCATCACAAGAAGGGGAATACGAGTTCAGGATGTTCCAAAACTGGCCTACTGGAGGTTATAACGATATCGCACGGAGCAACAAGATAAGAGTAAATATAACCTCCACTTCATCCACAGCCGAATTAAGCTATATTGGCTCTGGAGAAGATAAGGTAGGGACCTATACTCATCAGCCTGATGGTACGGGTGACGGTCACTTCCGCTTAAGGCTCCATACGCAGGCTGCTAAGACTTTGACCTCCCTCAAACTGGAAAGTGCTGACGCAAACGATCAGCCAGCGTCTGGTCAGTTCTGGAATACAGTTCCCGATGGCTTATGGATTCTGGGCGTTCATAAATCGGAAAATGGCGCGATTCTCAATCCTACCGACAGCCCAATTACTGACACCATTACCGGAGAGGCGACCTACGATCTATATGCTGAAACTTCCGGATACTTTAACAATGGCCAGCATTTTATTGTAACCGCTGTTTTCTCGGACGGCAGTACAGAAAAGGCAGCGACAGTCATCGGTGCTACTTCATCTGCTCCAACTGCAACAACCACTACAACCACGACAGCCACCCCCTCTATTCCCACTACCATTCCCGTCTCTAAAAAATGCACAGGAACCGAGCCATACCTGTACATCGAGGACAGGACGATGAATAAAGGGAATACTGTGGAAATACCCATAATGATGTGCAACGCAGATAACCTCGCCAATATGGATCTCACTTTGAATTATGACACCTCCATCCTGAAAATAAAAGATATAACAAAGGGTTCCCTGAATCAAAGAGCAGTATTCGACTGGAATGAAGTGAGCACAGGGAGATTAAAGATATCTTTTGCAGTCAAGGAAGAAGTAAGCGGTTCGGGCTCTATAGCAGTCATGATATTCGATGTCTTAGGGAACAAAGGGGCTACTGCCTTAATAGGAGGCACTGTCACCACAGCAAGCAAGACAGGTGGTATAACGATAAGCGTAAGGGTAATTCCAGGCACGTTTACTGTTGGAACTCCCACCATAAATGGGGACTGCAATGGTGACACAAAACTTGATGAGAGAGATGTGCTTGCAGCACTTCAGATGGCTGTGGAAAAAAGAGCTGTGAATATGTGCTACGATTATAATAAAGATGGAAAGGTAGATTCCTCGGATGCAAGAGATATGCTGAAAGCCGTAGTAAGAGAAGGTGGATGAAATGAAAAGATCAATAATTACAACCATTCTGCTGCTTGCGCTTATAGGTCAGGCGCTGGCGGCACCTGTTAGCGTAAGTGTGGTTGATTCCAAAGGCGCAAAAGGAGATACAGTGAAGGTTCCCATCAATGTAGCAGGGGCAACAAATCTTGGAGCAATGGGCATAGTTCTGAACTACGACCCTTCGGTCTTGAAGGGGATGGGAGCAGATGCCGGGGCTCTTGCTTCGAATGCACTTGTAGAATCCAATGAGTTAAATCCCGGAACGATGCGAATCAGTTTTGCTGATTCAAAGGGTATCTCAGGTGATGGAGCAATACTGGATGCTTCCTTTGAGGTGGTAGGAGATACAGGAGCCTCGACCCAGATATCCTTAGAGGCAACCGGGTATGACATAAATCTGCTGGATGTTCAAATAAAAACCTCGCCCGGGACATTCAATGTGGAAGAAAAGGGACTACCTGTATTGTCGATAATAATTGCAGCAATCATTGTTCTATTGATACTGGTATTCGTTGTCAGGAAAATCTCAAAGTCGAAAAAGGAAGCATAAGCAGCTCTTCATGTGAAGGTGTGGAGTGTGATAAAATGAAAAGATCAATGATCATAATAATATTTCTGTTTGCCTTGATCGGGCAGGCAGCAGGTCTAACAGTAAGTATGAGTGATGCAGGAGGTGCAAAGGGAGGCATAACAAAAGTGCCTCTAAATATAAGTGATGCATTAGCTCTGGGAAGCATGGACATCGTGTTAAAGTATGACCCTTCTGTTTTAAGAGCAATGACTGTGGAAGGCAAAAGGCTTGGAGAAAATGCATATATCGAGGCAAACAGTGCAAATAAGGGAGAGGTTGCGATAGCTCTTGCTGATTCGCGTGGAATAAATGGAGACGGAACTTTTGCCACTGTTACCTTTGAGGTGCTTGGCGGCATTGGTTCAACGAGCCCTCTGACCATAGAGAAGGTCACAGCCCATAACATCGATCTTTCGCAAATCAGCGCCACCACCAGTGGCGGGATATTTAAAGTTACCAGTGAAGCCCCAAGAGAGGCAGGCGATGATATCATGGTAATGCTGGCTATAACCGCAGTAAGCACAGCATTAATGCTTATCAGATGGAAAGAAAAGGAGAAGCGATGAAAATGAGAACAGCAATTTTTATTTTATTTATGGTTTTTATCTTCTCAGCTGTTCCAGTCAGTGCCGACCTTTTTGGCGATATGTATCAGAAGATACCTGGTTACAACCAGAATGCACATAAAGTCCCTGGGGTTATAAAAACCCTGCTCGGAAATGAGGAAATGCAGGTTATCATAGATTTAAATGAGGGAACAGAACTTGAAGTTAAGGCTGTAACTGAGGATGTGAAGATTATCCAGTTCGTGAAGGTAGGACCAAAGATACCTTCAGGTAAAGGTGACTGCAATAAAGACGGTGCGATAACATCCTTAGATGCCCTGTGCGCCCTGAAGATGTCCGTGGGGAAAATGCCTGAAGATCAAAACCTTGATGTTGATAACGATGTGAAAGTTTCTTCCTCGGATGCAACGAAGATACTTCAGGGAGCTGTCAAATTGAGCCCGGAAGTTAATCCAACAATCGTGGTCAAAACAAATGAAAACACAGTACGTAATATCATGGGCACACAGAAACCAGCTGATGCATTTCTGGATGCGATGGATAAGAAGGATATCGTAATTGAAGGTAGAGGCGTTGTTAAAAGCATTGTTCTCTCAATTGGGACAGCAGCGCTAAAGATAGCCAGGTCTCTTGGAATAGGGACGTGATACGAGCTGTATAAGAAAATTACTTTGCCTCTCCTTTCTCATCTATGGGTGTTGTTGCACAAGCAGGGAAAGTGCGCCATCAAGAAGGAGTCAATACATATTATCGGTGTCATTAGAAACGAGGACTATACGAGCTCCTGACAAGAGGGCCGCTGACCACAGAAAGAAATCCCAAATCCATCGCTTTCTTTTTGTACTCTGAAAATTTGTCAGGAGGCAAATACATTTTAACCTCCAGATGGTGAATCGTTGGTCTTAAATATTGACCCAGTGTGATCATATCCACTCCAACATTTCTCAGATCATGCAGCGTATTTATGACCATTTCCTCAGTTTCCCCCAACCCCAGCATGAGAGAAGATTTCGTGCGAATTGAAGGACAAATCTTTTTGATTTTTCCCAGCACTTCCAGGGATAAATTGTACCCTGCCCTTCTATCCCTAGCAAGAGCCTGAAATTCACGTGTCGTCTCAATATTATGCCCGATAATATCAGGATTAACATCGATTATTTTTTTCAAGCACCGGGTATTACCCGAAAAATCAGGTATCAGGGCCTCTATTATTATATTTTCTCTCAATTGTTTCAGCGCCGTGATACAATCTGCAAAATGCCCGGCGCCGCCATCGATAAGATCATCCCTGTCCACTGATGTGAGTACAACGTGTTTTAAACCTACCTTTTTAATCGCTATGGCGATCCTTTCCGGTTCAGAAGGGTCAAGAGTTTCCCCGACCTTTCCTTTTTTTACAGCACAGAACCTGCAATTCCTTGTGCAGACTGAACCCATTATCATAATCGTCGCCGTACCCCTGCTCCAGCAGTCGCCCACATTGGGACAATTCGCGCTCTGGCATACGGTGTTCAGGCCTTGATCATGCAGCGCCCTGCGTAAAACCTGGAACTTTGTTCCGGTTGGGGGTCTAACTATTAACCATCCGGGTTTTATCATAATTAAGAATTCAATGCCTCCTTCACCAATCCGGCAATGGATTCCGGACTAATTCCTATCATCTGGACATCTTCAGCTGCGATAATTCTATTAATATTTGAAGCAATAGCCTCTTCACTGTCGGTTTTATTAAGACCAATAATGCTTTTTTCGATTTTATCCAGGATATCTTCCGGATGCAAGAAAAAATCACCTGTTATCCTGATATTTTTTATAACTTCATCGTATTCAACTTCCACCTTAATGACTTTTCCTTCTTTAACTTTCTTTCTTGCCTGGGATATCATAATTTACACCCACGAATCTTTCAAACCACCTTCATCATCTTAAAATCATGATATCCACTTAATACTTTAATGTATCCTCTTAATTTTTCATCAAGTTCATGGTCACCAGTATCGATATGCAGATTTGGGGTGAATTCAAGTTTTTCCGGAGATGCGATCACCTTGATATCATCAGCACGTTTTATTACATCAGGGCTTATCTGCTGGTTTCCCCTTCCAAATATAAATCCCTGGCTTCCTATAGGACTTACAATGATCACCACTTTTCCCTTGAATTCCAAAAGCGCATCGAGAAGATGTTTTTCAGATGCATCTTTACTAACGAGCTTCCCGTTCCTGAATGCATCCACACCCAGCAATGTACCATCAATACCGAACCTTTTCTTTACTTCCATCGTTGTAGTCCCGGGTCCAATAATGTAGAGCACATCTTTTCCCCCTGCCAGGAAATCATCAAATATCCGGGAAGCTACCTCTATTTTAGCGTCTACAGAATCTGATATTGCTTTTCCACTCTGGACTCCCGGGCTGACAGGCACGATGGCTTCACCTCTTATCGTAACGCTCAATTCATTCCTGCGATAAGCCTCCTCGTCGATATCAAGCACTTCCCTTATAGAAGTTTCAGTAAACGTCGATACTATACTTGCGCATTCTTTCGGGGTAATGCAAAAAACAGGTGAAAATATTTTTACACCTGCAGGTATGCCCAGGATTGGAATTTTCATATCGACGGCTGAAATAACATCACGGGCAGTGCCATCTCCTCCTGAAAAAAGTATCAGGTCACAATTTGCCTCAAGCATTTTCAGGGCAGCGTTTATTGTATCCTGTGCTGTTGTTTTCTCCGGCGCGTGGTATATGACTTTGAAATTAAATAGCGTTTTTTCCAGAACACTTTCACCCATCTTCCCGGAACATGTCAGGAAAAAAATGTCTGTATCTTCTATATTTTGAAGCGCAAGCTGTGCCTTCCTGAGACTTACAGGCTCACCGCCAAGCTCTTTTGCAAGGTCAGCCAGATCGTCAGTGCCTTTTAGCCCTACTTTTCCACCCATTCCTGCTATGGGATTTATTATGAATCCTACCTTCATTCACCCGGGCTCCAGCGAAGGATCATCTTTCTTGCAGCAAAAACATCATCAAGGCGTCCCACTATACTGGTATGGGGAGCAGTTTTCACAACTTCCGGGTCTTTTGCGGCCTCATCGTTGATCCGGATCAATATGTCGCAATAATTATCGATAGCTTCTTTAGATTCAGTCTCAGTGGGTTCTATCATTAAAGCTTCCTTAATAACCAGAGGGAAATAAATGGTGGGTGGATGGACGCCGTAATCGATCAGCCGTTTTGCGATGTCCAGTGCAGTAATGTCATTGTTTTTATGCCTGGAAGCGCTGAACACTGCTTCATGCTTTCTCGGGATATCAGGGTTTTTGATCTCATACGTACTTGAAAGTCTTGATACCATATAATTGGAATTCAATACAGAAAACTCCGATATGCGCTTCAAACCCACTGATCCATGCCTTTTTATGTACCCAAGCGCTTTGATTACTGACAGATAGTTCCCATTAAACCCATGCACTTTACCAATACTATCAGGCCTGTCGTGATCAAGATAATATTTCTCTCCATCATATTCGATAGTGGGAACAGGTAAGAAATCAACGAGATGCTTCTTGACACCTATTGGTCCGCAACCTGGCCCGCCGCCGCCATGGGGAACTGCGAATGTCTTGTGGAGATTCAGGCTCATGCAATCAAATCCCATGTCGCCAGGGCGGACTTTTCCGATTATCCCGTTCAGGTTGGCGCCGTCATAAAATAAAAGCCCTCCAGCTCCGTGGATGATCCTGGCGATTTCCAGGATATTTTTTTCAAACAGTCCCAGTGTACTCGGACTTGTCAACATGAAAGCCGCTGTCTTTTCAGATACTGCTTCCTTGAGTATTTCAAGATCAATGTAACCTTTTTCATCAGATTTTATTTCTACGACATCAAAACCCGCCATAGCCGCACTTTTTGGATTGGTACCATGGGCTGAATCCGGAACAATAACTTCATTTCTCTTATCATTTTTTCTTTCAAAATAGGCTTTTAGTATGGCCATGGCAGTAAATTCGCCCTGGGCGCCTGCTGCAGGTTGAAGCGAGAAATCATCCATTCCACAAATATTTATCAGATGTTTTTTTAACCGGTACATTATTTCCAGGGAACCCTGTATGGTAGATTCATCCTGGTAGGGATGGACCATATTTTGTTCATTAGCGGCCATATGCTCGGTGAACCTGGGATTATACTTCATTGTGCATGAACCAAGGGGGTACATTCCTGTGTCTATACCGAAATTGATTTTTGAAAGATTTGTGTAATGACGGATTACTTCAGGTTCTGAAAGTTCGGGGATAGAAAGGGTACTGCGGGTGATATTTTCCGGCAGGTCATTGCATTTCTTGAAAGTGTTTTTCTTTGATTTTTCAAAGATCAAACGGAAATCGAAGTTTTTGACGAGGCAGGATTTTTTATTTTCGGGAAATTCATTGTTATTGGCCATGAGACCATCAACCCCTTTGAATTTGTGTCAGTTATGTTTTTTATACTACATTTATAAGATAATTAAGGGCTATTGAGAAAAATAGTTTACGACATGGTTTTTTTCAAATGTGTATATGAAATCCCTCATAGCATTCCTATATCTTTATCACGAATTGCCTCCACTTTCGTGATCTGCGGTATCTTTTCTTTCAATGCCGTTTCCAGTGCTAGAACAATAGTTTTTGTTGGTATCTGGCATCTTCCGCATGACACCCCTTCCCTTGTTTTGTACTTTCTCAGGAATGAACTGAATGTTACAGGAACTGTGGTTCTGGATATTCTTACCTTTACGATCCCATCTGCCACGCCAAGCAATTCAATATCTCCGCCATCGGCCTGGAGGCTCTTTCTGAAGTCTGCAAGGATTTCCTCAACTGATTCTTTTAGGTCCATGTTGTTTCTTTGTGGTTATTTCTTATTTTTTAAGGCAGTTCCAACAGCAATGCTCATTGCTGGAATTGCAAGATATCTTAATCCTATTTGCATGAAATAATCTGTGATAGACATCCCTGACATTGGGATCAATATCAATAAATCCAATACAATGTTAATGCCAAACCATATCAGCCCAACTATTATTCCTTCTTTGAAATAATCAACATTGATATTTCTAAAATAATAAACTAATAAGATTGCGGCAGAAAAGGAGCCGACGACAATCATAATAGACTTGAATAAAAATATATCAATGGTCAATTTTCCTTCCCTGGAATAAAAAAAGAACGAAGCTATAAAAGGTATGAGCCATGCCAAAAAACCATACAAAACATTTCTAACATATTTATTCAATTATGTTACCTCCTCTTTTCGCTATAGGTTTTCAAATCTCGTATATAGGATAGCTGCATCCAGTATTTAAAATGTGCTTCAATATAATTGTTGAAAGCAGGCGAAGAAGGGTAGGCTTAAAGTCTAATCACTTTCATCCCAGACAAAGGAAACACTTTTATATTTGATGAAAAAACACAACCATAATAAACTATAAACAACGATTCAAATACTATGGGGAAAACAGATATCCTGAGGACACCGCTGTACCAGACTCATATTCATCTCGGCGCCAGAATGATAGAATTTCATGGATGGGAGATGCCAGTCGAATATTCAGGAACGATGAAAGAACATAAAGCCGTCAGGGAATCAGCTGGACTTTTTGACGTATCCCATATGATTAAATTAAAAGTCAAAGGCGAAAGTTCCCTGGAGTTCCTCCAATCCATATCTACTAACGATATATCAAAACTCAATAACAACGGCATGAAGTATTCGATCGTATGCAGGGATGATGGTACTATTGTCGATGATATCGTGATGATCAGAAAGGAAAAACATTTTTTCCTCATATCGAATACTTCAAGAAAAGAGATACTTATGAACTGGCTGGATAAGCATACGGAAAAGGGCGTAGAAATACAGGATGTTACATCCGATATTGCCGCCCTCGCATTACAGGGACCTGATTCAGATAAGATCATTTCCGGAATTTCGGGTAAGATCGATAATATCAGGTTCTGGAGCGGGGGAAAAAGGAAGATTGCTGGCATTGATACGTATATTACACGTTCAGGATATACAGGTGAAGATGGTTTTGAGATTTATTGCAAATCGCAGGATACAGAGCAACTATGGCAATCGATCATGGATGCAGGGGATATAGAACCTGCTGGCCTTGGCGCCCGGGACACGCTGAGGCTTGAAATGGGATACATACTTTCAGGAATGGATATAACTGATGAGAATAATCCTCTTGAGGCGGGGCTTGAATGGGCTGTGCAATGGAGAAAAGACTTCATAGGAAAGGATGCCCTGTTAAAGATAAAAAAAGAAGGAGTAAAAAGGAAACTTGTGGGAATAAAACTTGATCGCGGAATACCAAGACATGGTTATGATCTAGTCGGAAGCAACAATGAAAAAATCGGTTCTGTGACAAGTGGTAACATCTCGCCAACACTGGGTATAGGGATCGGGCTTGGATATGTGAAGCCGGAATATGCATTCATCGATACAAAAATCGGAGTTTTGATAAGGAACAAGATCTATTATGGAATGGTTGTAAATACTCCTTTCCTGGAGGCAAGAAAATGAGTGCAGGTAAAACAATTGTAAAGGATGGGCTTTTTTATACGGATGAGCATGAATGGGCGCGAATTGAAGGGGATATTGCTGTTCTGGGTATTACTGATCATGCCCAGAAAGAATTACGAAATGTTGTGTTCGTAGAACTTCCGGAAGTCGGGGATAAATTAATTTTCCGAAAAGATTTTGGTTATGTTGAATCTACAAAAGCAGTTAACTCCATACTTTCACCCGTTAGCGGTGAGGTTATTGAGGTCAATAACAAACTTGAAGATAATCCTGAACTGGTCAATACAGACCCTTATGGTGAGGGCTGGATGGTCAAAGTCAGGATGAGCAATAAAGACGAACAAAAACAATTGATGGATGCGAATGCATATTCAGAATTAATCGAAAACCTGAATAAATAATAGAAATGAGGTATCATGCCATATATCCCTCATACGGAAACTGAGATTAAAGAGATGCTAAAGCAGATAGGAGTGGCATCCATTGATGAACTTTTTGCGGATATTCCTGAAGAGATATGGTATAATGAAAAAGAACCTTTTCCCGGCAAATCCGAACGGGAAGTTGTTCATGATATCCGGTCGATCCTGGGACAGAATAGAACATATCCGATGTTTTTAGGAGCAGGCTGCTATAACCATTACATTCCTGCGGTTGTAAAGGCAATTATTTCAAGAGGTGAGTTTTTCACCTCTTATACCCAGTACCAGCCAGAGTTAAGCCAGGGTTTCCTGCGCGCGCTTTTTGAATACCAGACATTCATATGCCAGCTTACGGGAATGGATGTATCCAATGCATCGATGTATGACTGGGCGAGTTCCCTGGGTGAAGCTGCCCTCATGGCGGCGCGCATAAAGAAAGACAGGAACAACATCATAATCTCCAAAACCACTCATCCTGCGAGAGTGCAGGTATTAAAGACATATGTAAAAGGCGCCGGATTGAATATCATCGAAATCGGATATAGTGCCAGGACTGGCCAGGTTGATATTGAAAAGTTGAAGGATTCTGTGAATGATAAAACAGCCATGGTCTATATGGAAAGTCCAAACTTTTTCGGCGTGATCGATGAAACAGTGCCGACCGTTTCAAAGATAGCACATGAAGCCGGATGCCTGTTCGTGTTCGGGACTGATATGCTTTCACTGAGCATATTGAAACCACCTGGCGAATTTGGCGCAGATATTTTAATAGGTGATGCGCAATCCCCTGGCAATCCTGTAAGCTTTGGAGGATCGCAGCTTGGTGTGATAGCATGTAAAAAAGAATTCGTACGCGACTTGCCCGGGCGGCTCGTGGGCGAGACACATGATAAAGATGGCAGGAAGGGATATGTCCTTACGCTCCAGACAAGAGAGCAGCATATCAGAAGGCAAAAAGCAACTTCCAATATCACGACAAATCATGCATTGAATGCCCTTGCGGCCACGGTCTACATCGCATGGATGGGCGCAGGCGGGCTTTCCGAACTCGGGTCCTACCTCATAAAAAAGCCAAAAGATGTTGCAGAAAAGATGAATAATATCAAAGGCTGGAGAGCGCCGCTTTTTGATTCTAATCATTTCAGGGAATTCGTGGCAGTGTCTCGTGATGATCCTGAAGTGATAAATAGAAAGCTGCTTGAACATGGGATATCGGGCGGATTTTCACTCAAGAAATGGTATCCTGAACTTGGAAATGCCGCGCTTTATTGTGTGACTGAATGCTGCAGCGATGTGGATATTGAAAGATTGTTGGGTGTTCTTGAAAGCTGACCTGCACTTGTATGCATATTTAAATTGAATATTTCCTGAATTCAAACCTGGCCTTAAAATGCCTCATTGGAAGATCCCTGCCATAAGTTACATTTACCGGAGGTATCTTATCCCTATTTTCATATAGAATTTTTACAGCCTCTGCCACTGAATCAAGATCCTTTTTCTCATATCTTAGCCTTGGGATGGCAAATCTCAC
Organism: Methanosarcinales archaeon; assembly: GCA_905339155.1. Lineage (GTDB taxonomy): Archaea > Halobacteriota > Methanosarcinia > Methanosarcinales > Methanoperedenaceae > Methanoperedens. Next base: position 71,915 of record CAJPFJ010000030.1, on the reverse strand, counting down.
AAAATTAAACTCAGGAAGTATTTCTTTTTTTGTCTTTTTATCATAAGACCCAAATGAAAAATTCCCCAGTTCAATTGTCCTGTGACCATAAGCAGCCAGAAGAACAGCAGTGAAAGCCACACCTCCAAAATCTTCAGGCTTTATCGCAGTATCTGCAAAAAATTTATTCATATCCAGGTAAACTGCATGGCCACCTATCGGAGCCATAACAGGTAATCCATGGTTCTTCAGATTTTCTCCAAAATCCTTCACCTGGTTTATCCGGTATGTCAGATATTCTTCTTTTGTGGCTATTTTTAAACCAACCGCCAGCGTCATAATATCTCTTCCCGATAAGCCGCCATAAGTAGGATGCCCCTCTTTATCGATCTGGTGTCCCATTATGGCATCCGGGATATCCGGGTATTTTTTCATGAAAAGCCCATTGTCCTTTAAAAAAAGGCCCCCACCCATATTTACCAGTCCGTCTTTTTTAAAACTTATCGTGAATCCATCCACATAAGAAAACATCTCTTTAACGATCGTTTTTATATCTTTATTTCCATATCCTGGTTCATGCTGTTGTATGAACCATGCATTTTCCGCAAATCTGCAGGCATCAAAAAAAAGCGGAATATCGTAATGGTTGGAAACATTAGAAACGTCCCTTATATTTTCCATTGAAACAGGCTGGCCTCCGCCAGTGTTGTTTGTTATCGTCAGATATGAAAGAGGAATTTTGTTATGGGATCTTTCCAGAAGGCTCTTGAATTTTATCAAGTCCATATCCCCTTTGAAATGATATCCTGAACTCTCATCCATCAGTTCCGGGGAAAAAAGATTCACTGCTTGCATGTTATTTCGTTTGATATTAGCCTGTGTCGTATCAAAATGCCCGTTACCTGGAATTATGAGCCCGGAACCCAGCCGTCCCACCATGGTAAAAAGGGCATCTTCAGCTGGTCTTCCCTGGTGAAAAATAAATGCGTTTGGTCTTCCTGAGTTGGGGTCATTGAAGAACTCTTCTCCGAAGGTTTCTATAATTTGCTTCATCACCAGGAAATAACCTCTGTTTGAACCATAGGCTTCATCTCTAAGATGCAGGGCTGCCCACTGTTCATTTGTCATCGAAGTCGTCCCGGAGTCGGATAGAAGATCGCATCCGGTGATCATCTCAGATGGGAAAAAGAACATATTCAGGCCTGCTATATCAAGCATATCGGCACGCTCCCGGGGTGTAAAGATATTTTTGAATTCTATTGAATGGTTAAAATATGGTCTTGAATGAGTGACAAGGTCTTTTTCTTCTGGAAATTTTTTTATTAAGTCTGATGTTTTCATGGATTGATCATTTCCGTTACATTTTTTGCAGGCATCTGATAACAACTATACATTTAAATCAAGTTCATTCTTTTTCCTGCTATCTCAAAAATAGCAATTGCTTCATCCAGATCTTCCTGTGTATGCTGCGCTGTCACATTTATCCTCACCCTTGATTTGTCCCTGGCTACCAGAGGGAAAACAATAGGCTTGGCAAATAGACCTTCCTCGAAAAGCTGTCTTGAAAGTTCCACCGCTTCTTTGCTCTGGCGTGCCATCACAGGAGTAATGGGCGTCTGGCTGTGCCCTATGTCAAAACCAAGGTCAGTCATGGCTTTCTTGAAATACCGGGTATTTCTCCAGAGGCGCTGCAGGTGCTCTGGCTCATCCTGTATCATCCTGATAGATTCCATTGTCGCTGCTGCAACTGATGGCGGGTGGGCGGTGGTAAAGATGAAACTGCGGGCTGTGTTAATAAGATAATCCCTCAAATCCTTCCGACCTGCGATATATCCGCCCAGGCTTCCGAAAGCTTTGCTAAGAGTACCCATATCAATATCCACTCTCCCTTCAAGACCGAAATGGTCAATGATACCCCTCCCATCCTTTCCAAGCACACCATCTCCGTGGGCATCATCAACCATCACCATAGCATCATATTCCTCTGCCAGTTCCACTATCCGGTCAAGGGGTGCAATCTCCCCATCCATGCTGAAAACCCCATCAGTGACAACGAGCCTTCGCCTTGCTTCTTTTGCCTCCACCAAAACTTTTTTTAATCCTTCCATATCCAGATGAGGATATACAAAGCGCTTTGATTTAGTTAGCCTCACCCCATCGATAATGCTGCCGTGATTGAGCTCATCGCTGATAATGGCATCCTCTTCGCCCATTATGGCCTGGATTGTGCCCCTGTTGGCGGCAATTCCCGCAACGAACACAAGAGCTGCTTCAGTATGTTTGTATTCAGCCAGCATCTCCTCAAGCTGGACATGTATCTCCATGGTACCCGCAATTTGCCGCACTGCGCCGGCGCCGAATCCCCATGTGTCTATGGCTTTTTTCGCTGCTTCTCTCAACCGTGAATGATTCGCAAACCCAAGATAATTATTCGTGCACATGATAATTACTTCTTTCCCGTTCAGGACAACGCGGTTCTTTTGTTCTGTGCCAAGAACAGGAAGCTCTGTGAAAAGGTTTTTGTCCTTGAGTTCCTGGATCATTCCTTTCAAGAAATCCATTTTATTGGTCATTCTTTTTCGCCCCTTTTATTGAGTATTTGACAAACTATATATCTTGTGGCACTGGATAACTAATATATTTTTTATGGGGATCTATGAAAGCTGTAAGAAAGACAAAAGAAGGGCCAGGGCTTGAACTTGTGGATATCCCTGTTCCCGAACCCAAAGATCACGAGGTTCTCGTGAGGGTAAAGGCATGTTCTATGTGCGGTACCGATGTCCATATTTACAACTGGGAGCATCCCTGGTCGGAAGGGAGGATCATACCACCCAGGACTATTGGCCATGAAATATGCGGCGAGGTGATCGGGATCGGAAAGGATGTTACTCTTGTCACGGAAGGGGACGTCGTATCTGCTGAATCCCACATTTTTGATGGCAAATGCATGCAATGCAGGAGAGGGAATATGCATATATGCGAAAATCTCAAATTCTTCGGAGTAGATGTAGATGGTTTTTTTGCCGAGTATGCTGTCATTCCTGAGACGAATGTCTGGAAGAATCCTCCTGATATGCCAGTGGAAATTGCGACCCTTCAGGAATCTATCGGAAACAGCGTGTACACGGTATTTAGCAACGATGTGGCGGCAAAGACCGTTGCAGTTTTCGGAGGAGGCCCAACAGCTCTTTTTGCCATCGGACTTCTAAAGGCCGCAGGTGCGACATGTATTATTTCGGTCGCGGGCACAAACAAGCACCTTGACATCGCAGAAAAGATGGGTGCTGATATTGTTATTAACAGGCATGAGAAAGACCCTGCGCAGGAGATAATTAGTTTGACAGGAGGCCAGGGAGCCGATGTTTTTCTTGAAATGTCAGGAAGTGCAAACGCAATAAATCAGGGGTTAAAGGCATTGCGACCTGGAGGCAGGGCCTCTATACTGGGATTGCCCACAAAAGATGTGAGCATTGATATGTCAAAGGATTTTGTTATGAAGGACATCACAGTACGCGGAGTATACGGAAGGAAGATATGGGAAACATGGATTACCACTTCAAGGCTTCTTTCAACTGGCAAATTCGATCCGACTGCTGTGATAACGCACAGGATAAGGCTGGATGAATTCGAGCAGGGATTTGAGGCTATGAAATCAGGGAGGGCCGGGAAGGTCGTGATGTTTCCGTGAGATAATATCATCATCGGGAATGTGCAGGTGATACAAGAATTTCCTCTTATCAGAGATAAAGGGGGCGTTGCGGAACATCGGAGGGGATGGATGCGATGCCGCCTGCCCCATTAGTAATATAAAACTCCTTACTTATAAATATTTTCCATGATCATATCATTATGATCGAAATTGTTAAGATCACATTCCGAATTTCTTCATCATTTTCTGGATATTGAACTTTCCACCGCCCCCACCCATACCCTTCATGGTCTTTTGCATCATTTTATGGTATTTAAGGAGCTCCCGTACCTCGTCATATTTCGTTCCTGACCCCCTCGCTATCCGTGTGATCCTCGGGCTGTTAATATGTTTAGGGTCTTCAAGCTCACTGTCGGTCATGGAATCCATGATGTACTTGTATTTTTTCATTTTTTCCTGGGTAACCGCGAACATATCATCCGAGACCTTCATTCCCATTTTCCCGAGTGGTATCATGGACATCACCTGCTTAAGAGGCCCCATTTTGTTCACAGCTTCCATCTGTTTGTACATATCTTTAAGAGTGAATTTCCCGCTGAGTATTGATTCCATATCAAAATCTTCAGCCTGGAGAGTCTCTTGCGCTTTTTCAAGCAGGGATTTGAGATCCCCCATTCCAAGGAGGCGTGAAATGAACCTGTCAGCTTCGAACCTCTCAAGGTCATCAGGAGTTTCTCCAACCCCGATAAAAGCAATAGATGAATCGGTATCAGAAACAGCTGATAAAGCGCCTCCACCTTTGGCTGTTCCATCAAGTTTTGTTATTATAACTGCAGTTATCCCGATAGATGAATTGAAAGCTTTTGCCTGGTCGCTTGCAAGTTGTCCCATAGCTGCATCAAGGACAAGGAATTTGTGATCAGGTTTGGCAGCCAGGTGAATAGCTTCCATTTCTTTAATAAGGTCTGTTTCAAGGGCATGTCTTCCTGCCGTATCTATTATTTTAACATCAAATTTTTCAATTGCCTTGAGGCCGCGCCCAACGATACCAACGGCATCTTTCACATCTTTTTCCCCATAGAAAAAAACGCCGCTCCTGTCGCACAGGGTCTTTAACTGGTCATAAGCGCCAAGCCTGAAATTATCTGCACATATGACCGCAGTTTTCAGTCCTTTTCTCTGGAAATAGCGAGCAAGTTTAGCAGTCGTTGTGGTTTTTCCGCTTCCCTGGAGTCCCACCATCATTATGGTCTGGGGTGCAAGCTTTATGTTCGCGCTTTTTCCCAGGATATTTATCAATTCCTGGTAAACGATGCGTATAACATGCTCTCTTGGATTCATGCCACTTGGCGGTTCTTCCTTGAGTGAGCGCTGTTTTATTTTCTGCGATAGCGCCACCACATGCTTTACATTCACATCCGCCTGCAGCATGGCGCGCTGAATATCCCTTACTACATCGTCCACTAACTTTTCATCGATCCGGCCTGCGCCGACCAATTTCTTAAGGGCGTCCTGAAGCGAGCCGCCAAGTTTGTCCAGTACCATGTTTCCTTTCCATTTTGTACATTATCATTAAGCCTTTGATTTTAGTTAAACTATTGCATGATCAATAGGATAGATATATAATAATTCCTATTGTTATAGTTATTCTTATGAGCGTAGAGTATACAGGAATTAATAAGGAGACTGTAGCGGGAGAGATCAAAAATTATCTGGATGCCTGTCCTGAAGATACGGTTTTTAAAATGGTTATTAATTCAAAGAGGGGTTATCTTCGGTTAAAAATTAAGAATGCAAGTAAAAACCGGCTTAGAACATTGATCGGGAAATTAAGAAAAAAAAAGTCCGGTCCTTAATATCAAATATTTAATTATTCTTAACAAAAACTATTCAAACAGGGCAAAACAAGTATAGGACATGAAGAATGAGATTATTATAGGTATGAGTGGCGCCTCAGGTATCCCGTATGGAATACGCATCCTTGAAGCCCTAAAACAAATGAAAGTTTTTAAAACTCATCTGGTCATTTCTGAATCCGCAAAGGAACTTATAAAAATTGAGACTGATTATTCGCTCAGGGCTGTGGAAAATCTGGGTGATAACGTTTATGACGATCATGATTTCACAGCACCGATCGCAAGCGGCTCCCACAGGTCAAAGGGAATGATAATTGCGCCTTGCAGCATGAAGACACTTGCATCGATTGCCTCGGGAATGTCCGATACATTAATATCAAGGGCTGCCGACTGCTGCCTGAAAGAAAAGCGCCCATTGATCCTCATGACCAGGGAAACACCGCTTAATCTTATACACATTGATAACATGAAAAAAGCAACAGAGGCAGGGGCCTGCATACTTCCGGCATGTCCTGCTTTCTATCCAAAACCAAAAACACTTGATGATATTATCGATTTTATGGCAGGACGCGCCCTGGACTTACTTGATATTGAGCATAATTTATACAGACGGTGGCGTGAATGAGTTTTCGGGGATTTATTGAACAATTAAGATCTGAGGGCAAACTTATTGAGATAAAAACCCCGCTATCGCCAGTTTATGAGGTTTCTGCCACTGCCGGGAAAGAACCCGCGCTTTATACAAATGTCAATGGTTCAAAACTTATTATGAATATCCTGTCATCGAGGGAACTTCTTGCCAGAGCTCTTGGCGTAAAGCCTGATAAGATCATAGAACATCTTTCATCCTGCCTGCCGGACGGAGAGGTAAAACCGGTTAAGGATTCGCCAACAAGAGAAGTGATCGAAAAACCTGACCTGTACAAACTTCCGATCCTTACGCATTTTGAAGGAGACGGCGCCCCGTATATTACTGCAGGAGTCGTGATTTGCGAATATCAGGGTTTAATGAACGCCTCCATCCACAGGCTAAGGGTCATCGGGAAAGACCGGCTGGCTGTGCGGCTTGTTGAATTCAGGCACACTTATAATCTTCATAAAAAAGCTTCTGAAAAAGGAGAGCCGCTCCCGATTGCGATAGTTATTGGAATAGACCCCATTACGCTATTTGCGATCTCGACCCGTGTGCCTGAAGGAAAGGAGTACAATTATGCTGCGGCGCTTAGTGGCGAACCTCTTGAGGTTATTGAGCTGGAAAATGGAATAAAAATCCCGCATGCAGAAATAGTTCTTGAAGGATACATACATCCCACCGAACTTGTTGATGAAGGTCCCTTCGTGGATATAAGCGGCACTTATGACATTGTGAGGAAGCAGCCTGTGATCTATATAACGAAAATATTGCACAGGCGCGACCCCATTTACCACGCCCTGATCCCTGCAGGGAGCGAACATAATATTTTGATGGGGATTCCGTATGAGCCCCTGATCTTTAATGAAGTAAAGAAAGTGGCAGATGTCAAGAATGTTATTATGACTCCCGGGGGGTGCTATTATTTCCATGTTGCAGTGCAGATACATAAAACAAATGATGATGAAGCTAAGAAAGCCATTGACGCTACATTTGCAGCGCACAAGAGCCTGAAACATGTGGTAATAGTGGATGATGATATCGATATTTTTGATCCGAACGACATCGAATTCGCAATTGCCACGAGGGTGAAAGGGGATGAGGATATCTACATCTATCCGAATGTGAGGGGCAGCACCCTTGATCCTCGCTCTGATAATGGCATCGGGACAAAGGTGGGTATTGATGCAACGATGGATTTGAGCAAGAGGTGGAAGTTTGAGAGGGCGAAAAGGCCCATGGTAAATATTCCCTAAAAATGCGGAGTTGATTATATTGATGCTGAATAATATATGTTGTAATAAATTAACATTACTTCAAGTCAATCACTCTGCCCTAAAGAGCAGGGTATCCTCTACCCCTTGGACCCAACAATCATGAATCCTTCTCACATCGCCCGGTGCGCCCAGCTCGCCATGATCCTTGAGGTCTCAGCCACCCCAAAGCCCGGCAACATCGACCGCGATCACAATTATACCGACACCCGCTTTGAACACTTCATGGCAAGCGCTGTAGGGGTTTATCCCATACTTGAGATGGCTGCTGCCTCAAAATCCGGAATTGGGGAGCTGATCCATAAATCCGTAATAGAAAGCAGCAAATGGCAAAGCGGCGGCAACACGCATTTTGGGGCATTTATTTTACTTATTCCGCTTGTGATGGCAGGAGGCAGATGTGAAATTAAATCGTGCCTGAAAGAGCAGGTTCAAAAGATCGTAAGGGAAACGAAAGTTGATGACTCAGTTGAATTTTATCTGGCCTTTTCAAAAACAAAAGTAAAAGTCAAACCGGTTGATGACCTCGACCTTTCTGATACTGATTCCATTGAAAAAATAAAAGCGCAGGGATTGACTCTTTTTGATATGATGGAGATTTCCGGAAGCTATGATATGATCGCAGGGGAATGGATAAATGGTTTTGAGAAGACATTTGAATGTGCCGCATTGATCCGGGATAAAATCAAGAAAAATGGCATAAATGACGCCATAGTTCTTACATTCATGGAGCTTTTATCGAAATATAAAGACACATTCATTCAGACAAAATTTAATAATAAAAAAGCAGAAGAAGTTTCAATGCGAGCGAGGAACATTTTAAAGAGCGATATGAATAGAATAAGAAATGAAATTCATAAATTTGACGAAGAGCTACTGAACGAAGGTGTCAATCCAGGGTCAACTGCTGATATTATTATTGCAGGATTATTTGTTTCGCTTTTTGAGGGGATGAGATTCTGATAGACATTGAGGAATTCGGGATACAGGAAGGGATCTTTGAGGTTATTTTCACGACCATTTCAATTGAAGGAATTCCAAATGCAGCACCTATTGGTTTGCATATGAAGAACGGAAAACTTTTTGCAAGGATATACAAATCAAAGACACTGGATAACATAATTGGGAAACCGAAAGCTTGCGCAAATATCGTTGATGACACGATTTTATTTGTGCAGTCTGCTCTTTCTGATATTGGACATGAGAAATTTGATTTTGTTGAAGGATTCCCTGTCCTGAAAGGTGTCCCGGGGTGGATCATTTTTGATTGCAGGATCAAGAAAGGTGAGAATATTTCAGTCGTTGAACTCCTGGCAGTCAAATCAAAAATATTGCAGCGAAAGATCAAGCCCATAAATCGCGGTGCCAATGCCGTCATTGAGGCAACAGTCCATGCTACACGATATGTTGTTTTAAAAGAACAAAAATACCTTGATCGCATCGATCATTACAATACTATTGTCCACAAATGCGGTGGTCCGGGCGAAAAGGAAGCGATGAAGCTGCTTTATGATTTGATCAGGATATAAGAGATTTTCAAAACAGCATCGGAGACTATTTATTATTAATATGTTCTTTAGCAGCAGCAGTCGTCTCTCTTCCCTGTGGTGTTCTTTTGATAAATCCTATCTGGATAAGATATGGCTCGTAAACTTCTTCAATTGTCCTGACTTCTTCTCCAACTGATATTGCAATGGTCTTGGCCCCGACAGGCCCTCCTCCAAAATCTGTTGAAATGATACCAAGGATCTTCCTGTCAAGCTCATCAAGCCCCAGCCTGTCAATCCCAAGCATTGTGAGCGCGGAATCCGCAACATTCTGCGTGATGTTGCCTTCTGCTCTCACCATGGCAAAATCCCATGCGCGCCGAAGCAGCCTGTTAGCAATGCGCGGTGTCCCACGGCTTCGTTTTGCGATCTCTTGGGAGCCTTCCTTTGTCAGAGGGATTTTCAGGATAGAAGCGCTGCGGGAAACAACTTCTATGAGCTCATCCACGGAATACAGGTTAAGTCTTGAGATAAAGCCGAACCTGTCACGAAACGGTGAGCCAAGTAGCCCAACCCTGGTTGTGGCGCCAATGAGAGTAAATCGATCAAGACTCAATTTTATGGAGCGCGCGCTTGGGCCCTCACCAATCATGACATCAATCTCGTAATCCTCCATCGCAGGATACAATATCTCTTCAATAACAGGATTCAGGCGGTGTATCTCGTCAATAAAGAGCACATCCCCTTTCTTGAGCGCCGTGAGGATCGCCGCAAGGTCTCCAGGTTTTTCAAGGACAGGCCCGGACGTGCTTTTGATATTTGAGCCCAGCTCATGTGCAATAATATGGGCAAGAGTTGTTTTTCCAAGACCCGGAGGTCCTGAAAACAGGATATGGTCAAGGGGCTCGCCCCGTTTCTTTGATGCCTCTATGAATATTTTCAATGACTCCTTGAGCGCACGCTGGCCTATGAAATCATCAAGCCTGCCGGGGCGGATGGTGAACTCTTCTTTTTCTTCATTTTGTGAGATCGGGGTGATTATTCGCTCTTCCATATTGATTATTCCTTCAATTTCAAAAGCGCCGCCTTGATTATCGTTTCCACCTTCTGTTCGCCTTCCGAAACTGCCTCCACAGCCCTCTGTGCCGACTGCCTTGGGAATCCAAGCGAAACAAGCGCGCTCACAGCATCGTAATTTACATTGCTTGTGGTTGGAAGTTCAAATCCTTCCATTTTCTTTGTCATTTTATCCTTCAATTCCAGGATCAGGCGTTTGGCATTCTTAGCGCCCACCCCGGAAATGCGGGTCAGGACTTTTTCATCCTCATGGATTATTGCAGCTGCAAGCTCTTCAATTTTTATTTGTGAAAGGATGTTCATGGCTATCTGGGGCCCCACTCTTGTAACACTTATGAGGAGCTTGAACATCTCAAGCTCGCTCTGGTTTAAAAAACCATAGAGTATGTGGGCATCTTCCCTGACATGGAGGTAAGTATAAAATTTTATTTTTTCTTTCTTCCCTGTGAGTTCATACACTATCGGTTTTGTCACATTCACCTGATATCCGATACCGCCAACATCGACCACAACAAATCCTTCGCCACATTGTGCAATCTCACCATAAATATGGGAAATCATAGTAGTTCTATTAAGGTTCTGGTATTATTTAACCCATATAGTTTGTCCACCATTTCCCTTTGTATAATTATAATATTAACTATCATGATATTTTCATGCATAAATATATATACCTAAATAGTATAATACAGAATAATATGGGCAGGTATGGATAATGGATAGGTTGTTAGGAACCATAATTGACGATGATTCATTATATAAAATTATTCAAGCAAGTATTATAATACTTTCCCTGTTCACGGTTTATCTAGGTATTCAAATAGCTCTTACATGGAAATTCCTGAAAAAAGATCAAGGGAATTCAGACGAAATAATTTCACAAAAAGGAAGTTTCATTCGAAGTAGTATATTTATAATTATTATGGGTTTTTTTATGTTGTCTCATGAATTTTTAGAAGGTCTTGATGAATTAGCACCGGATTCCACAACTTATGAACTATTTGAACTTATAGCATTTTCGGGATTAGTAATGTTTCTTTACGAATGGCATAAATTATTGAATAAAATAAAGAAAAAGACTTAGAGGCCATTTCGATGTTTTGCAATTTTTTATAAAACTTGCTTCTGCCAGTTTATATGACATAAAGCAATCGACAGGCCATCAGCAGCATCATCAGGTTCTGGTATCTCATCAAGGTCAAGGAGCCTCTTTATCATCTCCTGCATCTGTTTCTTGTCAGCCTTTCCCGAACCCGTTATTGCCTGCTTCACCTGGTTTGGGGTGTATTCAAAGATCGGGATATTGCGCTGCGCGGCTGCAAGGAATATTACGCCCCTTGCCTCGCTTACACTCAACCCATTAGTGACATTCTTACTGAAAAAGAGTGTTTCAACTGCGATGACCTCCGGTTTGTATTTTTCAAAAAGAGATGTTATTTCGTTGAATATATCCAGAAGACGCTGTGGTGTTTGTTTATCGGGGGATGTCTTGATACATCCATAGCTTATGGGAGTGATGTTCCCGTTTTCTGTCCTTATTACTCCAAAGCCCACAGTTGCAAGCCCCGGGTCGATTCCGATAACGATCATGGTATTTTAAAAGCGCCTAACATTTATGTTCTTTTGCCAGGACGCTTAAATATTTGATATTATGTCAACGAAAGCTTTATCCGAGATTAGTTTCAACCATATAATGAGTAGGGATAGTGAAAAAAAATCCCATCTCAAAGAGATACTATAAATAAGGTGGAAAAATCATGCCAAAAATAGTAATCGTATATTTAAGTACATCAGGTAACACAAAAGCCATGGCGGATGCGATCGTTGAAGGCGCTGCATCAAGAAATATCAAAGCTGTTGCTATGAACTTCCATGAGACAAAAATAGAAGACGTGAAATCCGCTGACGCAATCGCAATAGGCTCATCAACATTCCATTATAAGATGCTGCCACCTATGGAAAAGTTCATTGACAACTTATCAAATGCTAACGTTAAAGGAAAAATAGGAGCAGCCTTCGGGTCTTACGGATGGAGCGGCGAAGCTCCCGGAATGATCGCTGAAAAATTGCGTGAACTTGGCATGAAAGTGATTGATCCGGTGCTGCGGGTCCAGTATAAACCTGAGGAGAAGGATCTTGAAGAATGCAAGCGTCTGGGAAAAGACCTTGCTGAAAAGGTAAAAAAAGCCGGATAAACATTAGTACCAAAAATTACCATATTAAGAGCTAATGTGGACTATTATCCAGGAAAAATTTAAAAACCACCCGGCTCAAGAAAAGGTGATCAGATTGCTTCTGGAAAGGGGTTTCCAGATAAATGCAAAAGGCAGGGTAGTTTCAGGTGGTATTGAAATACCTCACACCCAGATCGCAAATGAGATAGAAGTTGATAGAAGAGTTGTTGACGCAACATGTGAAACTATTTCAAATAATGAGAAATTGATGCAGATATTCCAGAATGTCCGCACATTACCGTTCTTAAGGGATGTGGCGCCATTACTCGGTCTTGGCGTAATAATCATTGCCCCTGACAATGCTGCCCGAAAAGGTCTCCTTGGAGCAGTCGCAACAGCCGTGTCAGAGCATGGGGTAACTATCAGGCAGGCCGTATCTGATGACCCATACCTGACAGAAAATCCACAGCTTACAATAATAACTGAAGGAAAGGTGAGCGGTGACCTACTGGATTCGCTTACCAGGATAAAAGGCGTAAAAAGCGTTACCGTATATTAGATCCATTTGTGTTCCCATTCTCAGAACATCTGATATCCATACTTTCAGTCAAACATCATCAAGCAGTAAAAATCCATAGAACAACTTTGTCTCGATCTCGCCAAATCCTTCCAGGTCATCCTGTTCTTTCGTAACACCGTTTAGCGCTGTCAATGCTCCATCTGTTTTTGAAGTTTCATGAAGTACAATACTATCCGCTGTTATTTTACCCAGTATCCGGCTGTTTCGCCCGATCTTTACCTTTCCTTTTGTTGAAATAAGATTCCCATGGACAGTACAACCTTTACCTATGCTAATATCGCCCGAAGTACGGATGCTTCCAAACAATGTATCATGGTTTCCCATAGTCATTGACCTGGATCGGAAATTCCCGATCAGTCTGCAATGGTTTCCCACGATCGCGCGTGTATTTGCTCTTATTGTATCAAGGTCTATCTTTGCCCTGTTCGGGATTGATAATAATTTATTCTCCGGGGTATTATCCGAGAAGAGCTCTTCGAGCGCTTTTTCCACTTCTTCTTCACTTCCCAGTTGCAGCAGCGCCAGCATATATAAGAAAATGAACATTACAACAGGAAGAGGCTGGCGTACGACCAGCCATCCTTTTACATCGTACCCGTCATCGATCTTAACATTATTCCCCACATCAAGATTCCCTGCAGCAAAGAGTTTCCCTGATATTTTGACAAATTCCCCCAGGTATGCATCAGACTTTGTTCTGACTTCACCTTTGATCTCTGACCACATATCGATGCGGACATCATCGCTTGAAATGACATTCCCATTGATCTTGACATGCTCACCTGCGACGATCAGGTTAGCGATCAGGCCGTAACCCAGTTCTGCATAATTCCCCACAAGAACATCTCCCTGGACAACGATAGAGTGCTCTTCCATGACAGTGTGATCGGGTATTATGAGTCCTTTTAGTTCAGCCATAACCAGAGCAGTATAGTTGCAGGGTATGATAAATATTAATATCAAATAGACCGATTTAACATACTATGTGTGAACTAAAAGTAATCCTTAATGGAAAAACGATCATGGAAGATGTGGTGCGAATCACACAGGAAAAGGACAATATCATACTCCAGAGCCTGCTCGGTGAGAGTAAGACCGTTAGTGGCAGGATCAAGGATGTCAATCTGACAAGACAGGAAGCTATAATAGAAAATTGAATAATTGATGCAGGGAAGAACATGTTGGCAAAAGTCGCAATCAATGGTTTCGGGACAATCGGAAAACGTGTGGCAGATGCAGTGGCTGCACAGGATGATATGGAAATCGTCGGTGTCGTTAAGACAAGACCCAGTTTCGAGGCGCGCATCGCGAAGGAAAAAGGGTACGACCTCTACGTGCCGTCAAATGAAAATATGGAGGAATTCAAGAAATCAAAAATTGAGATCAGCGGAACGCTTGATGACCTTCTTGATAAAGCTGATATCGTTATTGATGCAACACCTGGAGGTACCGGGGAGGAATATAAGAAACTATATGCAAAACGCGGTGTAAAGGCCATCTGGCAGGGCGGGGAGGATCACGAACTTACCGGATTTTCTTTTAACTCCGAGGCGAATTATCCTGATGGATTGGGGCGCGATTTTGCAAGAGTGGTTTCATGCAATACGACTGGACTTGTCAGGATTTTGTATGCTCTTGACAATGCATTCGGCGTAAAGAAAGCAAGGGTAACATTAATGCGAAGGGCTGCCGACCCAAATGATATAAAAACCGGGCCGATAAATGCTCTTATTCCTGACCCCATCAAGCTTCCTTCGCACCACGGCCCTGATGTCAATTCAATTCTTCCCGATATAGATATCACGACAATGGCCGTAAAGACTTCTACGACGCTAATGCACCTTCATGCGCTTAATATTGAGTTGAAAAGGGCATGCAATGATGCTGATGTTATTAGTGTCTTTGAAAAAAGACCTCGCATCAGGCTCGTATCCGGCAAGGACAGGATAAAATCAACAGCAGAAGCAATGGAATTTGCCAAAGACCTTGGAAGGCCAAGAGGCGATATGTGGGAAAATGTAGTGTGGAAAGACTCAATTGCCATTAACAAAGGCGAGTTATATTTCTTCCAGGCTATACACCAGGAATCAGATGTAGTACCTGAAAACGTGGATGCCATCAGGTCACTTCTTGAAATTGAGAAAGACGGGGCAAAATCGATCAGGAAGACGAATAAGGCTCTTGGGATTTAATTTTTTCTTCGATCCTGAACTTCAAATCCTGCAGGGGTTTTAAAGAAATCTCATCTGGTCCCTCGCCATAATATTCGAATGGATTATCCAGATCTTTAATGAGGAGGATCATATATATTTGTAAAAAAGTGATAGCGCCAACAAAAAAGAGAGCTTCATAAAAAGGGTCGATCTTAACAAATATTAGTCCTATTGCAAGAATTAAGGCAATTGCTTCTGCGATTGCGTATCCGCTTGAAACAAAAGAGGTTTCACGGATGGTATGGATCCGAATTAACATGCGTCGGATCGCGCTTTGTTCCTGTTTTAATCTTGCGATAAAATTGGCCTGGGTTAAAGACTCAAAAGCAAGAAAAAAATCATTAAATGCGGACAGTTTATCCATTAAGGCTCTCGTGCGTTCCTTTTTATGAAACCAGTTGTTTATGGAGTTTGTCATATCCAGGGTATGCCCCAAGCATTCTTGTGCTGGCTTTGCTTTCTTGTTTTTGTATATTATTGTACATTCATCAACAATTGTTTCAATACTGGATGCTAAGTCTCCTGGTAATTTTTCACTCTCTTTATAATCGGATAAAACACCGGCGATGAGAAATCCCAACAGGAATATGTTAGCAGTAACAATACCGGTAAATAGTGGATTTAGTGAAATGAACTCCAGGCCAAATTGATGGGCAAGAAGTTTCAAAATGATAACTAATAGTACAATTGGTAAAACTTTTAGAGTTAAATGCCATTTTTGAAATCGTTTATTTTGCATAATCAAGCGACAGGTAAAAAGCATCGATGAGCATGTCTACTTATTAATTTCGACATCAACTAATCTTATCAATGACCCAGGATCTTTTTATTATAATATTTTTCATATTCGCTGATTAAAACCTCTGCATATTCATTCCATGACCCGTCTGGCACAAAATTATAGTCTGAAAGTTCCCTCACAAGTTCAATTCTTTCGATCTCTTCGGGTTTTTTCTTTCCCTGATATATTCTTTCAAATACTTCTCCCACAGATACAATACCCACCTCGGTATCTCCTATACGTACCAGGGTTATCATGGTATCATTTGATTGACTTTTTATCCTTCCCATTTATATCACCTCATTTCGCTTCCACCAAAATTTGATTTTAACTGTTATATATTTTATTATTTCAAAATCCTCCTCACAATCACATCAACCGCTTCGCCACCCTTGTTTTCATTAGCCCCTTTGAATTCACACCAAAAAGTGCAATCCATTATTGAAATATTATCATCCTCATGTCCAACACCTGCGCAGTTATTTCAGTTACGGCATTTTCATCCACTTTAACCGAATAAGGCTCCCCCGTTAGACTATTCCTGTTTTTTATTGTTCTTTTCCTATTCTATATTAGGAACCTCATAATATAGTAACTTTTCGGTCATGTTAAATAAAATCGCAAAAAAATTTTTAAGAACAGGCCATTTTCATTACTGATATTCACATAGGCCAGTTCAGGAATGATATCCCTCATTGCCGCAGATAGATTCCCCCTGATGTTTTTTCAGTAATTATTTAACATACAAATAATCTATATAGAAACAAATATGAGCCTGATAGTAATAGCCATCGGTGGGAATGCAATATTAAATCCTGAAAAAGGAAATCCAAAAGAACAACAGGAATTGATAGACAGAACGTGCAGGGAGATCGCACAGATAATCAGTGTGGGTCATGATGTTGTTTTGACGCATGGAAACGGCCCCCAGATAGGAAATATCCTCACGATGCAGGAAGAATGCGGACTTGTGCATCCCCAGCCGCTGGATATTTGTGGCGCCCAGACCCAGGGTATGCTTGGTTATTCGTTGCAGCAATCTCTTATTAACATGCTTTGGGGAATCGGGGTCAAGAAAGATGTAGTGACAATTCTTACACAGGTGATAGTTGAAGGATCCTGCTGTTCATTCGGGAATCCTACAAAGCCCATAGGTCTTTATTATACTGAAGAAAGGGCAAAGATGATGATGGCGCGGGGGGTAAAGATGATCCAGGATAAAAAAGGATACCGCAGGGTGGTTCCATCTCCAGATCCGCTTGAGATTGTTGAAGAAATTGCGATCAAGAAGCTAATTTCCGAAGGTGTAACAGTTATCGCAGCAGGCGGTGGAGGTATCCCCGTTATCCGGAACAATGGTTTACTCGTAGGGGTTGAAGCTGTCATAGATAAAGATCTGACTGCAAGCCTGGTGGCAAAAGACATCGGCGCAGACACTTTATTGATCCTTACGGATGTTGAAAATGCAGCATTGAATTACGGAAAAAGCAACCAGGTCGACCTTCATGAAATAACTGTTTCTCAAGGTGAGAGATATATAAAAGAGAGACATTTTGGAAAAGGGAGCATGGAACCAAAAGTGCTTGCTGCTATCGGGTTCATTAAATCCGGCGGAAAGTTGGCGATCATATCAAGCCTTGATAAGGCACTTGATGCACTTGCAGGAAACGCTGGCACAAGAATTATAGGGGGATATCTTAAAGTTGATTGAGCGAAATAAAAGGTGTAATATGATAGTTGCAGTGTCGGATGTGCATCTCGGATATGAAAAATCAAATGGCAAAGATTTCTCACGGTTTTTGGAGAAATGCGATTCAGCAGGTATAGACCACCTGGTTCTTCTGGGGGATATACTGGATTTCTGGAGGCGAAATAACGCAGAGGTAGTTACAGAAAAAGAAAACGCAAAAATACTGGATAAGATCGCAAGACTAAATGTGAAAAACATACATTACATTGTGGGCAACCATGACTATTATTTATTAAGACTAAATGAAAGATATGCTGGAAATTATCCATTCATCATATCCAAATCCTTAAGACTGGAAGATGGGGGCAGGAAATTCTATTTCATCCATGGTTATGAACTGGAAGTGCTTGCAAACCTTGAGCCTCTCAGCATTGAGAATTACGAAAAATTCAGCGAGAATATGTGCTTTGCTGAGAACGTGATAGGCGGCCTGGCCAGCTTCCTCTGGGGGTTCGTGGAAAAAGAGTGCATGCAGGCACAAATCAGAAAGATGAGAAAATCTCCTCACCTGAGAGAGAAAATTGATAAAATCTATAACATTTCTATTTCACAGGCCCGGTATATGCTTATCGGGATGAAACCTGATGAAGGACTTGTGTATGGTCATACCCATAGACCGTTCATTAATAAAGGAAAAACTGTTGCAAACACTGGCTCCTGGGTTGATGAAGTCGATGAGCTATCAAAAGAGAAATCTCAAAACAAGTATGTGAAAATCTCAAATGGTCTAATGGAATTAAAGACATTCGATGAAAAAAACTTCCCATAATTCACTGAAACCTCCAGTATGCTTAAATGATAAGATGACCAATCCTTATCATGAGGCTGGTCCATGCAAACAAAAGTCATAATAATGGGTGCCGCAGGGCGCGATTTCCATAATTTCAATGTTTTTTTCAGGGATAACGAGGATTACGAGGTAGTGGCATTCACGGCCGCGCAGATACCGGGCATATCCGGGCGCAGTTACCCCAGGCAACTGGCAGGGAGATTGTACGGGAAAGACATACCCATATACCCCGAAGAAAAATTGACACAGATCATTAAAGAAAATAGCATAGACCAGGTAATACTTGCATATTCAGACCTCTCTCATGAGACGGTCATGCAAAAAGCCTCTCTTGTCCTTGCAGCGGGTGCGGATTTTCGGTTGATGGGGACAAAAAGCACGATGCTTTCATCAAAGAAACCTGTTATATCGGTTTGTGCGGTCAGGACTGGTTCTGGCAAGAGCCCCACCTCGCAAAAATTAGTTGAAATATTTAAGCAAAAAGGTATCAGTGTAGTCGTTGTGCGACACCCGATGCCGTATGGGGACCTGTTGGAGCAGGAGTGCCAGAGATTTGCATCAATGGAAGATTGCGTGAAGAACGGATGCACAATAGAAGAAAGGGAGGAATATGAACCCTATATATGCTGCGGAACCGTTGTCTATAGCGGAGTTGACTTCCAGAAGATCCTGAAAGCTGCGGAAAATGAAGCGGATATTATCATATGGGATGGCGGGAATAATGACTTACCATTTTTCAAACCGGATCTTCATATCGTTATTGCTGATCCGCACAGGCCAGGGCATGAACTTACTTATTATCCCGGGGAAGTGAATGTTCGCCTCGCGGATGTAGTGGTCGTTAATAAAGTCGATTCAGCCCGGAAAGAAGATGTGGAAACAGTGATCAGGAATGTAAGATCCATAAATAATAACGCAAGGATCATCAAAGCCAATTCGGTCATAACCGTTGAAGATCCGGAAGCGATCAAAGGAAAACGAGTTCTCGTTGTGGAAGACGGCCCCACATTAACCCATGGAGGAATGTCATATGGTGCTGGTACAATTGCCGCGAAAAAATTTGGGGCAAAAGAGATCATTGATCCCCGTCCGTATGCAGCAGGTTCCATACATTCTGTTTTCCAGGATTTCCCGCATATTAGTTCCGTACTTCCTGCCATGGGATACAGCAGCGCCCAGATAAAAGAACTGGAAGATACGATCAACGCTTCGGATTGCGATATCGTCATAGCGGGCACCCCGATCGACCTTGGCAGGTTATTAAGGCTAAATAAGCCGGTTATCCGTGTCATATACACTATCGAGGAAGTGGATGGAACACTTAATGAAATTATTGATGAATGGTTAAGATCGAGACCATGAATTTGAACAGAAATTTTGTATCAGGGTGCATCATTCTTTCTTAATATATTTTCTGCAAGTCCCAGCGGCCCCACAGTTCCATTTTGGTGATAACCGGGATGAGAACCACCGGTTGGTGCATGGCAGACCTTGCATGTGGTCATCCCATGCATAAAATCATTTTTTACAAGGGATGGTTCGTTCACATGTACAACCCCGCTGCTGTTTGAATGGCAGGCATCGCAAAGATACACATTGCTTCTGTTCATATCCTTCTGGTAGTGACATGTCCAGCAGTCTTTATTTGTGACGTTGCCCGCACCATCACTTGTATTCATCTTTGAATGATTCCCGAATAATGAAATATTGACATCTCCTGAATGACATGCTATACAATCCGTGCCTCCTGCTGATGTGACCTTGTGAGGGTCGCCATGACATTCAAGGCAAAGGGCAGGAGTATATTCAGAAAATATTTGGCCTTTGATAGGATGGTTGACAGGGGCAGCAGTATGGCAGTTATGGCAATCTATGATCGTGATATTATGCATTGCATCATGGCACATCCTGCATTGAACATCCAGAGTTCCGTCACCATTTGCATCAGCATGTGCAAATCCGGGATTCCAATCTGGAATTGGATCTTTTGCATATGTTTTGCCTGTAGCATCAGAATTGTGACATTCATTACATTCCGGGATTTTTATTATTGGTTTTCTTTCTATAGGATAACTGCTGGTTATTGTATAATCCACAACTCCTTCTTGTGTCGAATATACCTTTACTAACCATGTTCCTGCATATGGACCAACTACATTTACATTGATAGGTGTGGAAAGGCTTTGTGTTATATAATATGGAAATCCATTCTCATTGGGCCCCTGTAGGGCCGTTGTAGTATTATCTACCGGACCTATAACGTATATAGCGACAGATTTCGTAGAACCATCGTTAGCATGCACATTTATCGTAAGGTTATCAATTCCATTAACGTCTACTGCATAAGTATCTGTAAATGATTCGGAAGACGTAAAAGAACGACTAATATTTCCGAGTTTATTTGTTATACTATGTTGATCCTGTGGTATTACAGGATATTCCAGATCCCCGTGACATTGTTCACATGTCAAACTGCTATGTGTACCTGAAGAAAAAGTAATATTTGTACCATGTAATGTGTAACTTCCAATTTTTGCAGTATCGCTTCCTGTATTGTCATGAATGAACGAAGTATGACATTGTACACAACTTACTTCAGTTACATGTGAAGAAATATTATATGACGGCTGGGGATAATATGCACCATCCAAATATCCTCCCTGGTGTCCGAATTTCATTTCGTGCACATGGATTGGGTTTGCTGGAAGTGGCGGTCCCATAAATGCATTGTTATATAAACCTCTTGACCCACTGTGACATACATATTCACATGATTGCATTCCGCCTCCGTCTGCATGAACAAAGCTCGTTTCAGCACCATTAAAATTCTTATTGTGGCAATCCTGGCAGCCAAATATAGTGGTATCGAATGTCGTACTTCCAATAACCTGTTCCCCATTTATTGAAGTATCTAAATTTACCGTATATCTTCCTGAATATTGGCTTGCAAATGGGTCATATTTAAAATATCCGGCGTATGTACCGGGATGACTTATATCTTCATAAAGCTCTACTCTTTGAACATATGGATTATATAGTAATGTGCTTGCGCCTGTCAATGGATCTGTTGGATTCTGTATGGTCAGGCGAGGGTATGTAACATTGACACTCAGGGTTTTTATTTCAGGAGGAATTTCCGCATCATCACTGAATCCTCCCGTAGCAGTTATGTCATCTATATACATTCCCTCTTCGTTGGAGGCTGCGTCTGACACAAATCTGAATCCTATCAACATCTTTTTTCCAACATATTGCGTCAAGTCCATTGATTCCTGTAGCCATATTCCACCACTGCTACCTGTTATTCCATTTCCAAGGTTATTGCCATTTGGATTTGAGTTTGTAGTTAGTGTTCCCTGGAGATTTGTCCAACTATTTCCATCAGAGGATATTGCAACATATCCATAATCCCAATCGGTTTCCATCGAATACCATGTCCAGAAATTTAGAGTTGCGCTGCTAAGTCCACTTAAGTTAATCACTTTAACCATCCAGAATTCACTGGCATCCGGATAATTTTTTTGTATATTTATAGGAGAAGGACCATTGTCTGCTTTGTAGCTATATGTACCACCGTGTTTTCTATAACCGGCCTGTGGCCATGCCGGCCAGGATGCTAATCCCTGGATTGGTTTTATGCTACCTGTAGTATTATCAAGTATTGAAAGCAAGATGAGATTCTTTTGTTTTTCTTTTCCCCAGTTACCACTATCCAGCCAGCTCCAACCGTTAGCTCCACTGCGGAAAAACGGACCGAGCTGATAGGGTGTTTGTCCAACTGTAAGGATTGCGGTATAATTTTCCCCAACTTGAAGTGATGAAATAATTCCAGATCCGGGGGAGTTTTTGATTGGTAAAGGCTTATCCAATTGATTCCCTGGTTGAAATTGTGTTCCTTCTGCCGGATGACAGATGATGCATTCTTTATCCGTTATATTTCCAGTAATATTTATATGATTCTTATTATTCGATATTGCCTGGGCTGGATTTATGGTTATTAACAAAAACGATACAAATAATGCCAAAATCAAAAATGCATTGATTTTATTTGCCTGGCTATGCGATTTTAGACTATTTCCTATCCAATTCATAACTTCTCCTATCCTTATCCGAATGAAAATATGCATTGATCCCATATATAATTTGGCATTATTTCAGGGTGCATGATTCTTTCTTAATATATTTTCTACAAGTCCCAGCGGCCCCACAGTTCCATTTTGGTGATAACCGGGATGAGAACCACCGGTTGGTGCATGGCATGCCCTGCATGTGGTCATCGACCCGTGCATGAAATCACTCATAATAAGCGAAGTGTTTGAAATATTTACTATGCCGCTGGTATTTGAATGGCAGTCCCCGCACAGGTATACATTGTTTTTGTTCATATCCTTCTGATAGTGACATGTCCAGCAATCAAAATTCGTTGCATTCCCTCCTCCATCGCCTGTGTTGATATCTGCATGGCGGGCAAATTTCGAGATATTGACATCCTTTGGAGAATGACATGCGATACAATCCGTGCCTCCTGCTGATGTTACCTGGTGCGGATCACCATGACATTCAAGGCACTGGCTGATGGTTCTTTGTGCAAATTCAGGCTCTTTGATGGGATGATTTACCGGGGCTGTAGTGTGGCAGGTGCGGCAGTCTTTGACTGTTATTTCATGCATTGAATCGTGGCACATCCTGCATTGAACATCCAGAGTTCCATCGTTATTTGTATCAACATGAGCAAAGCCCGGATTCCAGTCAGGGATGTTGTCGGTTGTTAAAGCTCTTCCAGTTCCGTCTGAGTTATGACAGCTGTTGCATTCCGGAATAGTCGGAAGATCTTTTCTTTGAATAGGGTAGGTGGTGTTAATTGTGTATTTTAATGCTGATTGCAGCTGTCCATATCTTAATCCTCCACTGTAGAAATCATAACCATATACTGCCAGTATCCATTTACCTGACATGGGTGTATTATTTGTATAATCTTCTGGTTTTTTAGTCATGGTTGAACCATTATAGTATGGGTAATCGCCTTCATCTGGATTGAAAGGCGTTGTTCTGTTTCCCGGGTTGAAGTCAGGCGGATAAAGATAAAAACCAATATTTGAAGTTCCTTCCCAGTCAAGTGTCACATTAAGTGGTCCTTCCCTGGCTACATTGATGACATAGTAATCCTGGAATTGCTGTATGCTTGCAAAGCTCGGAGTGTAGTTATTGACTGTGCTCTTTATGGTGTAGTTGTCAGCCCTGTATCCTCCGGAAGGGCCAGGTAATGCCAGATCGTCATGACAATATACGCAGCTCAGGTTTATGTGGGTCCCGGTATTCAACTCTGTTGCCACATAATTGTATTGCGGAAGAGATCTGTTATTGTCAATGCCACCTTTTGCAAAGGTGACACCATTGAAAGTATGCGAATTCACAGCTTTACCAGTATGGCAATCTGTGCATTGGATAGTTCTATGGGCTGTATTCTGGTGTGGATTTCCAGCATCATCCTGGCGGTGTAAAAGCTC
Source organism: Methanosarcinales archaeon (assembly GCA_905339155.1). Classification (GTDB taxonomy): domain Archaea; phylum Halobacteriota; class Methanosarcinia; order Methanosarcinales; family Methanoperedenaceae; genus Methanoperedens. The sequence continues at coordinate 48,167 of CAJPFJ010000030.1, read as the reverse complement.
GTTAACACCATGGCAGAGGTAACAATATGAGTCTATGCCCAGTACTTTAGTCTGATGTGGATTACCGCTGCCATGGCAGTCTTCACAACCCCACGCAGTTACTTCAAAGCTTACCTGGGACGTTGCAATTTTATTATCTGCCTGCGCTGTAATATTGGCAGTATAGTTTCCAGGAAAGTAACCTGCATTTGTATCCGCCCCATGGATCGGATGGCATCCTCCGCAATATCCGCCCTCTGGCTGGCCACCATAGAAATAAAAGATTCCACTATACAATCCACTGTGATTCGAGTCTTCTGTGAGCTGGATCTGACTGTTTTGATTTGTATAATTCACACCATCATATATCCAGTAGGTCACATCTGCTGTGACCTGTGCATTTTTTATTGGATTGCTATTATTTCCGCTATCAAGTAAGAGAGCGTAGATGCTGTTCCTCTGGGTTGTTCTCTCAGGTGGACTCATATAACCGCTTGATGTTCCATTGGGAATCGATATATATATTTCATCAAAAAATGTCCAGCCCCAGCTTTTGTCTGTTGTCACATCTGATTGGTTAGGTCCAAAGATTCCTTGCTGGAGCCAATTTTGTCCAACACTTGTAACGATTGTAATATTTCCAGTAACTTCAGAGTCTGTCATTAACCGGATATTTTGCAGTTCCGGGGATCCAACATTGATACTGCTTTTCTGTGGAACTTCCAATATAGTCCCCTGATGTGAAGAATGACATTTCAGGCATCCGGAGTCGCCCATGTTTTCATCCAGATCCTTATGGATATCATCGAATGTTTCTGCAATTGATGGTCCGATCATCATTAAAAATAACATCGATATATAAAAAAATTTTAACAGAAATGATTTTTTCATCGTGAACGAACATTTGCATATAAACCTATCCAACATATCCTATCTCCTTATTTTGAATTAGATTTTGACAATTATATTTATCCATTCCATATAATTGAAAATACTAATTTTATCCTGTTCTATCCAATAAAGTCATGCACTGCAATCTATATATACTTAATGCATTTGGGATGAAAAAAATATAACTATTAATTATGATACAAAAAAATTGAAGATTGCCTTTAATTATTTCAGGGGTGCCATCGCTTGTATTTATATTGGCATGACGGCTGAATCTGGATATGTGGCACTTTTAAGCGCAAACTATTTATGTAATTAAGAGCCTACTTGATGATAAATAGACAGGTTATACTAAACATAGAAATATATAATTATAAAAACATAAGCCCATGTATCAACGGGGGAAACTAAAAAGGTATTAAAGAAATGAGAACTGATAGCTTGAAAAGAAATTCGGCGAGTCATTAAGGAGGATACAACATGGAAATAGTTGAAGTAAAATGCAAAAATTGCCACGCGGAAATATACGTTCAGAATGACATTGTCAAAGAAAATATGTTCTGCACATTGAGGTGCATGAATTCATATAAAATCCATCATCAAAAAAATGACTCAAATTGACTTAAATATCTTTTTCAGTATTGTTGGATTAAATCAAGTTGTATTTCCTGAGGATTCATGTTGGAAACTTCCGCACAAAGATTGAAACTGTCTTGCTTTTTATGCTCAGTACTATTATTATGATGATCATTTTATTTACCTGATGTGTATATAAATAATTATGTTTATAGTAAATATTAACAGGTAGCGTCTGAGAGAAAAGAAGATAAAAACACGGAGGAAATCATGACCCAGAGCAACACCGAAATGATAAGAGAGAAGACTGAAAGAATGGTTGATAGACAGAAACATAATGAAGAAAGTAAAGGAAGATTTTTACCTATCTTTTTCTGGACAGATTAAGTTGCACAATAATAATTAAAATTAGTGTTATCAACCTTCTTTTCTAAATTTGTCTATTCCTTTTTCTCCATTATTTTTTCATATACATCGCTCCATGATAACTGGGAACCTGCAGCCACAAACATGGCACAGGCTACAGCTTCAGCTATCATCTCATCAGTAGCGCCATGTTTTTTCGCGCGCTGGGCATGGATTTCCGTGCACCGTTCGCACCTCATAAGCACTGAAGCGGTGATAGAGATAAGTTCTTTTGTACGAAGATCAAGTGCACCTTCTTTATATACCGAATTTCTCAACTCAGAGAATGCTTTTGCAACATCTGGTGTTTTCTCATCGAACCATGACAAATTTTATTCCTCCTTTTTATTAGTGTTTCCTATAACAGTAGCAGTAATTCTTCTGTTTATCGGCAGACCATTTTGATCAAACCACATGACGCTGACTCTCCTTGCCACATGTACCAGTCCAAGCATTACAGGAACTTCAATGAGAGGTCCCACGACAGCTGCAAAAGCTATACTCGAGCCTATTCCGAACACGGCAACTGCCACCGCTATTGCAAGTTCAAAATTGTTGCTTGCCGCGGTGAATGCCAGGGTTGTGGATTGGTCATAAGAAAACCCCAGCCTGTACGACATGATAAAAGAGATGCCGAACATTATGATGAAATACAAAAGCAGCGGGACTGCTATCCTGAATACATCCGTGGGGAGTTTTACAATGTACTCTCCTTTTAAGGAGAACATAACGATAATGGTAAAGAGCAGTCCTATCAAAGCAGTAGGACCAAGTTTTTTCATAAATACATTATCATACCAATCCTTTCCCCTCTTTTTTACGAGAACAGACCGTGTTATTATGCCTGCAATAAAGGGAATTCCCAGATAGATGAATACCGCTTTGGCCACTTCCCATATGGAAATGTCCACAACAGCTCCTGCCCCTGCACCGCCTATCCATGCTGATAATACTGTTATAAATACATAGGCGAGAACCGAATACAGCGCTACCTGGAAGATAGAGTTCACAGCCACAAGAACCGCGCACAGTTCATTATCCCCACCTGCGAGCTGGTTCCAGACAAGAACCATGGCGATGCATCGTGCAAGACCGATCAGGATCAAACCTATGCGGTACTCTGGAAGGTCAGGAAGGAATATCCAGGCAAGGGCGAACATGAGCGCAGGACCGATAATCCAGTTCTGGACAATGGAAGCACTAAGGGCTTTCCCCTGCTGCTTCATTTTATAGAGTTCCTCGTACTTTACTCCGGCAAGGGGCGGGTACATCATCCAGATAAGACCTATCGCTATGGGAAGTGAGACCTGTTCGATCCTGACAGCGTCAAGTATGGTGGCTACCTGCGGATAAACAGCTCCAAGGATTATCCCGCCTGCCATGGCAAGAAGGATCCAGAGGGTCAGGTATTTACTTATTATGCCAAGACTGCCTGAATTTGTTCCTCCAACGCAACCTGTTGTATCTTTCAAGAAATCACCTTTTTTGCAATATTCATTATAATTCCTGCCTTCCATTTGTCATTCTTACACTTTATACGTGCATACGATTAATAAAACCCTGCAAGGAATTTCAAAAAAATTTGAACTATGGTTTTCGAAATCTCTTATTGAAGTTATTATCTTGATACCATTTATATCCAGTTTCAGTGTTACATTTAAGGTTGTTTTATGTGTTGGTGTAGGGGTTGATACTACTTGATTTGGAGTAGAAGTAGGGATTGTGGTAATTGTTGGAGTCCCTATTGTTTTATCAGTGGTAGAAGTCTTTTCCTATACATCCAGCAAAAGCCAAAACAGATGCGATTACAGCGATAGTTATTATGCTTCTAATAATTTTGTTCATGATTATAATCATAAGTTATTTATAGTATTTAAGTTATAAGATGATGTAGACGGCTGGTTAAAAGTATTTTGAGTACTGGACTTTATAAAAAAGGGGATAAAATAGACTTATGGTTATTGAAATGAGATCTTTCAGAATAACAGTTGGACTAACATTGCTGGCAATTCTGTTGCTTTCAGTTGGTGCTGGCGCAGTTCCAGTTGAGAAATGGAACAAGACCTTTGCAGAATCAGACGACACTACAGTTTCAATAATTTACTTGCTAAGGCGAAATACAAGATAAAATTTTATATTTTATTTTGCATAAAAATCAGAGGTCCTTAATTTAAAGAACAATATTTTTGGTTTGATTAATAATTATTCATTGAAACATCCCTAAGCTTATATCTTTATGAACTTCAAAAAGCTTGTCTGGAGAACGATTGTATATTCCATGCAGGGTGATTCCTTCAACCACTACTCCACGCCCATCGAATGACTTCACAACGCCAATATGAATCTCGGTCTTCATTCTGGATTTGGGCCGTTTAACCTTCGCAAAAAAAGCCACTTTCAATCCTTTATCTATCTTTTTTGTTAGAGGAGTGATACCCAGCTCTAACGGTATGGTCCGCTCTTTTATCATATTCTGATACCGTACGTTACCACCGGGCCTCCAGGTTCATCTAGGAAGAGAGATCATAGACAGGCCAAGGGCGATATCTTCCCTTCTTATGTTCAGCACATTTTTGTTTATACCTATTGGAATAACTACTCTATATTTCGTCATACTACAATTTAATTGTTTTTGTAGTATTTAAGTGTGGTTATCTGGTCTGTTTGGTCAATATTATCCTAAATAACAGGTGAAATACTTCAATTTGAGATAAAAATGTAGTATTTTCTCTCCTTCCAGGACCCCATCCTCTCACCAGGTTGAATATAAAAAACCCACCATAATTCTTTTTATATTCACTTATTCACTTTTGAATTATAATACTTTAAAAATTGATCCGCCCCAACTTCTTTTAACATTTTTTGATTTTCAATGAAATCTTGACCATTTTTTAACCATCTTTTTGAAAAAGATTTAAACCGTCTGCAAGGAAAGTCACCACACTCATAGCAATGAGTTATTCCCTTTTCTTTACAGCATAAATGAAAGGTTGTACAACCTTCACATCTTTTAATATTTATGTCTGCCCCTGGGCAGGGTTTTCTTTCTCTTGTATATATTCTCTTTTATCCCGATCTCTGTCAAAATTTACTTTTTTGAATGGTGCCTTTGGGCTTTCCCAATGTAACCCACTGAATCTGTTTTGCTGCAAGTTCTTCTTTGATTTATCTCAATGGCACCTGGTGACACGAACGTTTGTACTGGGCCACTTTAGCATATCAGACAAATTCAATGAGCGAAAGCCTTATCTGAAATTACCTTTAACATATATACGAGTGAGAGATAATAAATTATTATTTCAATCTTGATATGAAAGGGAGGAAATATGCCAAAAATAGTTGTAGTCTATCTTAGTACATCGGGAAATACAAAAAAAATGGCAGATGCTATAGTAGAAGGTGCCCAGTCAAGAAATGTAGAGGCTGTTGCCATGAATTTCCATGAAGCAAAAATTGAAGAGTTGAAAAGCGCAGATGCAATAGCTTTGGGTTCATCAACATTCCATTACAAGATGCTGCCGCCCATGGAAAAATTTATTGAAAGCCTCAGTAAACTCAATGCAAAAGGCAAGATCGGTGGAGCGTTTGGCTCCTATGGATGGAGCGGAGAGGCTCCCGTGATGATCGCGGAAAAGATGCGTGAACTTGGAATGAAAGTTATTGATCCTGTGTTACGAGTCCAGTATACACCTGAGGAGAAAGATCTTGAAGAGTGCAAGAGGCTTGGAAAAGACTTGGCTAATAAAGTTAAAAAAACTTAAAGAAGGGATATTATGTGTTTTGTAGACGTGGGAACTTCTAATATAGAAATAGGGTCAAGCGGCAGATAGAACTTAGAGCATATCCGAAAAGTCTTTGCTGCTCTATAAGTTATAGGCAAGAACAAAAGTGGTTGAAAAAACGGGAGGAAGATTCTAGTATAATATTGACAGGGAGGTTATGGCAATGGAAAAAAAGGAAGTAAAAGAACAGCTTGAATTCGCAAAGGAAAACATGGGTTTTACGCCCGAGATAATGACGCTTATTGGAGAAGAAGAGCCGGAATGGTTTAAAATGTACCACGCAAGCGATAAAGCGATGTGGACTGATACGGCTCTTTCTGCGAAGATAAAGGTGCTTATGGGAATGGCGGTGGTGGCAGGAAGACTCTGCCCTGATTGTGTGGAAATGCAGATGAAAAGTGCGCTTCATCACGGTGCGACCAAGGAAGAAATATTGGACACCCTTGGCGTTGTTTTCGTTACTGCCGGAGCGCCAGGGGTCAATGTCTGCAAGAATGCAATGAGAAAATTACTAAAATAAAATGTAATTTATAGTCCGATAAAAAGGTAATCAATGAATCTGATATCCCTTCAGGGCTCCCATTATGATATAGGATACCACCATGGAGAAGCACTATCTGGTGAGATAAAGCGGTTTTGCCATCTGTTTCGCACAAAATTGGCTGCACGCAATATCCCCTGGAACACCGCAATAAAAATCAGCATGAAATTTAGCAGGTTTGCGGAGAAACATACTCCCGACCTGCTCGAAGAAGTGCACGGAATAGCTGATGGAGCAGGAATTGAATACGAGACCGTCCTCTCCTTAAACTGCATGTTCGAGATACCGAGGATTGCAGGTAGGAAAGAAATACATTATTGCACTGCATGGGGCATTACCGACGGCAGACGATGCATTGCAGCCCAGAATCTTGACCTTGCAGAGGAATACGGTGGGTTCCTCACGCTCTTCAGGATAGCTCCGTTCAAAAAAAGAGTTGTCCTCCTCCTGACTATGCCCGGCATGATTAGCATGTTAGGTATGAACGGGGATGGACTTGTATTCGTGGGAACAACAGTTTCTTCAAGGCAGGTGAGCTACGGCCTCCCGAAACCTTTTATCAGCCGTATCATATTGCATAATTGCAACAACGTGGAAGAAGCTACTGCGATTCTGATGAATTCGCCCCGCACAACTGGAGGTAATGTGTTGCTTGCTGATGCCAGAGGAGGTATGAGGGTGGTTGAGTGCTCCTCGGTTAAATGTGCTGTTATCAATCCGGAGAATGGGTATGTGGCAACTACGAACCATTACACCGACGATGACCTCTTTGGGCTAAGTCCTCCTGACACAACATCAAGTGAAACTCGTTTGAAAAGGATTAGATGGCTGCTTGAGCATATGGGAAAACGTGACCTTGAAATGATGTTCTCTCTCACCCGTGATCATGCTCACCTTCCCGACGATCTTACGATTTGCCGCCATGGCGATATAAGTACTGTCAGTTCTCTGGTATTTTTGCCTGAGGAAAGAAGCATCTGGATTTCTGGCAGACTGCCATGCAGTAGCAGTTTCAGACTGTACCGTGTCCAATAAAGACTATAATAAAAAAGTTAAAATGAGATAGCTCCTGCGTCCGGTCGAACTTTAACAGATGCAAACGGTTCACTGAATCCGGCACTTATGGCACAATGTCAGGACTACACTCGAATGGACTGCACCTTCAAATTAGACAAACAGTGAAGCTATGTTCGCTGTGAGGAAATTACAGGGAAACCTGGAAAGATAAAAGAAATTAAGCCGTAATCCGATAATCGCATCGTATCTTCTGCTTTCTTTTCACTTTATCAGGAAACAATATCGGTAAATGAGGAAAACAAAAATGACAGAGACAGAAATAGATGAAGAAATGAAATCAATGCTAGCAGAAGGAGAAAAAATCCTGATAATTGCTGAACAATCGAGAACTTTGCCTGGCGGATCATTATTTACACCAAATACGATTCTTGTGACAAATGATAAATGTATATATTGCCCAGTTACAATGTTGCTGTCACCAGACAGCACTTCATATCATAATCCGCTCATTCATCACTAACCTCCCATATGTTTTTGTCTCCTGTCAATAATTATTAATTGTCAGACTACAAATGTCAAATGAAGCATCAGAATTGCAGAAAAGGATTATCGTGCCTGTCGGGCAAGTGCCCGTCTGTGAGCTGCGAAGCTATCTCAGCCGGCTGCTTTGCGCCGTGATTGCGGCGCGCGTGGAGGAATAGGTGCCCGACCTCGCCGTAGTCACTGGGGCGCTCAGCTACACCGGAAGAGCGGTGGCTAGAGAGCTTCGGGCGCGCGGGCTCGCCCTGCGCACTCTCACTAACCGACGTGTCCCGCTCGCGCCCCTCGACGGCACCCCGCGGATCGAGGCTCGCCCTCTCCAGTTCGAGGATCCGTCAGCGCTCGAGGATGCACTGCGTGGCGCGCGGCTGCTTGTGAATACCTACTGGGTGCGCTACCCGTTCGTTGGCGTCAGCATCGAGCGCGCCGTGGAGAACACCGAGGTCCTTCTACAGGCGGCGCGGCGTGCGGGCGTGACGCGGGTCGTCCATATTAGCGTTAGCAATCCATCGTTAAGATCAAAGCTCGGCTATTACCGCGGCAAGGCAATCGTCGAGGAGAGGGTCCATGCCTGCGGTTTGCCCTTCGCCATAGTCCGCCCAACGCTGATTGTTGGAGAGCACGACATCCTCGTCAACAATATCGCTTGGTTTCTGCGCAGCTTCCCGATTTTCGCGATGCCCGGGTCGGGACACTATAGGCTCCAGCCAATCACGCTCGACGATGTGGGACGGATTGTCGCCGATGCGGCGCTGCTTGATGAGAGCGTGACGCTCGACGCGGCGGGGCCCGAGGTGATGACCTTCGAGGAACTGGTGCGTGCGATTGCGGCCGCGACTGGGCAGCAGGCGCGCATTCTCCATGTCCCGCCCTGGTTCGCACTTGGGCTGATCCGTGCGGTGGGCTGGATTTTGCGCGAGGTGATCCTGTCGCGCGAGGAGCTCGCGGGCCTGATGGAGGAGCTTCTTGTCTCGCACGAACCACCGCGCGGCACCGAGAGCGTGCGCATCTGGCTCGCAAGCCACGGCGATCAGCTCGGGCGCCGCTACGCCGCCGAACTCGCCCGCCGCCGACTTGTGGATACTATCTTCAAGTAAATATAACATTAATTAGAGGTTATTTGGGGAAGACTGCTAATTAAAATGGGTGGAAGTATATGAAATTAGACAATAATAATTTACCTTTGCTTAGTATCGTTTTTGAAACATGAAAAGCATGAGAAGGAGACTATGGTTACGCGAGATAAAAAGATCGACATTTTGAGAGGTCTGGCAATTTTCACCATGATTGCTGCAAATATATCTCCTTATGTGTTAATTGAGCCCCATCCTTTTTGGTTTCGTTTATATGGTTCCTTTGCTGCTCCGTTATTTAATCCGGTATTAAAGGTATTTCCATATTTTAATTCACAAAATACCTTTAATATCTCATTTTAGGTAGATACTATTGGAACTCAAAAGAGGGGGTAAACATTAGGTTAGCTCCATTTTCAAATATATTTGAGTATATATTCATATAGTTATGATTTTTCATTCCTAATACTAGGTGTAATTTAATGGTAACTATATTGTTTTATATTACTTATATAGTTATAATAAACTCTTATTTGACGATTAATAGTAAAGATTATGTATTAAGATGTTCTAGTTATGATTAAGTTTTGTCTTTTCAGAGGACTTATCTAAAAACGAGTGGAATATCGTACAGGAGAATTAAAAAGAAATGAATTCAGACAGAAAGGCAGCAATAATTGTGGGTGTATTATTCCTTCTTGGGTTTGCAGGCGCATTCAGCGCTGTTATTTTGAAACCAATACTGGATGACCCAAATCTTCTTATTAATTTAACCAAGAATAAAAATCTCGTGATGTTGGGAGCGTTCCTCGAGTTAGTTATGGCATTTGGATGTGCGAACAATGCAATTTGGCTATATCCAGTCTTAAAAAAACATAACAAGTTCTTGGCTCTTGGAGCGGTTGGTTCCCGAATTATTGAGAACGTATTCCAGATTGTTGGTACGCTCGGCCTACTATTATTACTGACACTAAGCCAGGAAGCTGCAAAAGCAGATGCTCCTGCTGCTTCCACTTTTCAAACCGCAGTTGCTTTGCTGCTCACAGTGCGTTTTTGGGCGCCTTTAGTGTTTGCGCAAATCGCTTTTTGCCTAGGCACTGTGATGTATAACTATGTATTTTATCACTGGTTTAATAAAGAGAAAATGCAATACTGTCCTGGTGAAATCTGTGATGTAAAGGCAAGACAGGAGATCCAGAAAACATCGTTCTTACAAATCGGTATTATATTCTATAAAAGGAAAACTATCTATGAAAGCGATTGTATACACAAAATACGGGCCCCCCGATGTTCTTGAATTAAAAGACGTAGAAAAACCTGCTCCTAAGGACAATGAAGTACTAATAAGAGTACATGCGACATCTGTAAACTTCGGGGATCTTTTGGCTCGAAATTTCAAAGATATCTCCCCGGGAAAATTCAGTATGCCTTTGCTCTTCTGGTTTTTCGCGAAAATGTATTTTGGTTTTACAAAACCAAAGATAACAATACTGGGGAATGAGTTTGCTGGGCAAATTGAATCAGCTGGCAAAGATGTAAACTTGTTTAAGAAAGGCGACCAGGTTTTTGGATATCTCGGTCAAAACATGGGTGCTTACGCCGAGTATCTATGTATGCCTGAAGACGGGTGTGTGGCTATAAAACCCGCCAATATGACCTATGAGGAAGCCGCCATCGTTCCTTATGGTGCAATAATGGCATTGAATTTGCTTAGAAAAATGAATATCCAGTCAGGGCAAAAAGTTTTGGTCAATGGAGCCAGTGGAGGGATAGGTTCAGCAGCGGTACAGATAGCAAAATATTTTGGGGCAGAAGTTACAGGGGTATGCAGTGCCCCTAGATTAGAATTTGTAAAATCTCTGGGAGCGGATAAGGTCATTGATTACGCTAAAGAAGATTTTACCCAAAGCGGCGAAACCTATGATCTTATTTTTGACATATTAGGCAAGAGTTCGTTTTCAGGCTGTAAGAGCTCACTAAAACAAAACGGACGCTATCTTTTAGCCAGCTTTAAGATGAAACAGCTTTTTCAAATGCTATGGACGAAAATGGCAGGCACCAAGAGAGTAATATGTGCGTTGGCGATAGATAAGCAAGAAGATCTGATTTTCATCAAAGAGCTTATAGAGGCGGGAAAGATAAAATCATTCATTGATAGGCGCTATCTTTTGGAACAGACTGCCGAAGCTCATAGATATGTGGACTTAGGACACAAAAAGGGAAATGTAGTAATAACTGTGGAACACAACAATAAAATTTAATAAATTAAGAGAAATTAAAATGACAAAATCAAAGTAAATTGGAGGAATAATCATGAAAGCGATTTTACACACAAAATTCGGGCCACCTGATGAACTAACTCAAAGAGGTGGAAAACCTATCCATGGCGCTTCCGGAGCTATAGGTACTTATGCAGTTCAACTTGCCAAGTACTATGGAGCAGAAGTTATCGGGGTATTGTTTAAAGGCATAAATGTTCAACGGAGGGATGTAAAGAATGAATAGATCAGAAAAGTTTTGGGATAAGATGGCGAATGATTATGATCGAGAAGAAAAAAAAGATGAATTGACTTACATTAAGATTATTGAAAAAACTAAAAAGTATCTCAAAATCAGTGATATTGTTTTAGATTACGGATGTAGGACTGGACTAATATCCAATGAAATTGCTGACAATGTGAAAGTGATTCATGCTATTGATGCATCGTCTAAAATGATCGAGATTGCAAAAAGAAAAGCAGATGGGCGCAAAATTGAAAATATAGACTACTCACAATCAACAATATTTGATGAGAAATATAAGAGAGGCTCATTTGATGTGATCTTAGTTTTTTATATTCTGCATTTATTAGAAGATACACCCAAGGTTATGAAGAGGATGAATGAATTATTGAAACCGGAAGGATTGATTATTTCTACAACACCTTGTATGGGAGAGAAGACATTTCTAAGTATTCTATTATCACTTGTAAGTAAAATTGGATTAATTCCAAATATAAGATCATTTAAAATCTCTGAATTAGAAGATTCAATAGCTAATGGAAATTTTGAAATTGTTGAAACTGAATGTTTGAATCAAAGTGGACAACAATATTTCATTGCTGCAAAGAAGATATTGATAACATAACAATCGCTTCACCGGACTGCAATAGCACAATCCTGGAGAAAACTCATGAAAGCAATATTACACACAAAATACGGACCACCGGATGAACTTCAGCTTAAAGAGGTTGAAAAACCTGTTCCCAAGGACAATGAAGTACTGATAAAAATACATGCTACAACAGTAACAACCTCAGACTGTAACGTTCGTAATTTCACCTTTGTGCCTAAATTGTTCCTGCTTTTCGCGCGAATGTATTTTGGTTTCAAGAAACCAAAAATAAATATACTGGGGATTGATCTGGCCGGAGAAATTGAAGCTGTAGGCAAAGATGTAAAACGATTTAAAAAAGGTGACCAGGTTTTTGGGACACCCGACGCTCTTGGCGCCCATGCCGAGTACATATGTATACCCGAAGGCGGAGTACTGACGATAAAACCGACCAACACGGCCTGGGAGGAAGCCGCCTCTGTTCCCCTGGCGGGGAATACTGCATTATATTTCATCAGGGATCTGGGGAAGATCCAGGCCGGACAAAAAGTGCTTATCAATGGCGCCTCCGGAGGTATAGGTACTTTTGCGGTACAGCTTGCCAAATACTATGGCGCGGAAGTTACCGGAGTATGCAGTACCACGAACGTGGAAATGGTGAAATCCCTGGGAGCTGATAAGGTCATTGATTACACGAAAGAGGATTTTACTAAAAACGGTGAAACTTATGATGTTATTTTTGATGTGGTAGGCAAGACGTCGTTTTCACTCTGCAAGAGCTTGCTAAAGAAAAAGGAGTCTATCTTGTGAATTTAATTGAGCTGCCGGAGCTGGTTCAAATGTTATGGACTTCAATGATAGGCGGCAAGAAAGTCAAAGGCGGGAACGCAGTCGCAAGCACGGTTAATTTGATTTTTCTAAAAGAGCTTATGGAGGCAGGAAAGATAAAACCGGTTATAGATAGGTGCTATACGTTAGAACAGACTGCCGAGGCTTTCAGGTATGTTGAACAAGGACACAAAAAGGGAAATGTCGTAATAACTATGGGACATAATAACAAAAAAGGAGAAAAGAAATGAATACGAACAGAAAGAACGCAATAATTGTGGGAGTGTTCTATATTGTTGCTGCACTCGGCCTGCTATCACTATTGACATTAAGTCAGGAATATGTAAGAGCAGGAACTCCGGATGCTTCCTATTTTCAGACCTTGGGCACTTTGATGCTAGCAGTTCGTAATTGGGCGGGCTTTGTGTTTGGGGTAATCGCTTTTTGCCTGGGCGCTCTGATGTATTACTATATATTTTATCAATCAAAACTAATTCCTCAATGGCTATCAGGTTGGGGTTTAATTGGAATTGTATTGTTGTTATCAATGGCTTTATTAATTATGTTCGGCAAAGAACCTTCAGGGATGACGCTCTTATTGGCTCTTCCAATATTCTTGCAAGAAATGGTCATACCACAAGCAGAGTAGCGGCAGGCATGGTTTTCTTAAGCTTCGATGTGGTAGCAGCAGGTAGAATTATCCATAAACCTACAAAGATACTTGGGAAGAAAAGGATTGCCAAACTTAGAAAAAACATCAACCTTCTTAACCGTATTGGAAAATTGCTAAGAGAGGAACCAACTCTTGGGCGGGTAATAGCATCAAGGAAGTACATATATGTGAATGGCGTGAATGTTAGAAAACTCATAGAGGATATGGCTTATCCTATTCTTCACAATGTTGGGAAGATAGAGCTTCCTATTGATGATTTAAGCCAGACTGTGGAGAAGTCGAACTATCTAAAGAGAAAAGCAAGAATCGTGGAAGGAGGGATCCCCAGAGTTGAAAAACAAGAAGCTAATAAGCTTTTGAAATCGGCTGAACTTTTGTTATGTATTGTAGGACTTTACCACATGCTAAATGGATGGAATGCTGTCTTTGACAATGGGAGTTGATTGGCCTGGTCATAATGGTTTATCCATTCAGTTTTTCCCCACGGGAATACATCGAATGATTGTTTCAGTCGGTTAAGCTCTGCTTGCCGCTTTCGTTCTGCAAGAGAATCATTATAGAGATGTCTGCATGTGGAAAGTGTTCTGTCCAACGCTACTTCTTGTTTTTTAGTGGGATATATTCTGAATTGGAATGATTTTCTCATAGTATAAAAAAGGGAGAAAGTCACACCTTACATTATTTTTTTTGAGGGTATGACTTCCATTTAAACAATTATATTGCTTTTTTGATAGCCTTTCCTGTAGCATGACAATCCGAGCAGAATTTTGGCTGGTGACAATCGCTGCAAACTTTACCTATCAATACCTGTGACTTATGAGTATTTAACCAATCGGCTGGATGTTCGCTCTTATGACAGGTGGCACATAGATTTTCTTTTATCCTGGGTGCATGTTGTACTTCAGAATGACAGTTATAACAGGCGATCTTATTGTTTGTCACATGATTCTTGTGTACAAAATTAAAATCATCATATTTTTCCAGCCTTTCCGATTTATAATGGCATGAATTACATTTATCCTTTGGAACAATATCATTTGCGCCTATTGATATATCTGTATGGCATGTCTGGCAATCAGATCCGCGAGCCAGATGGCTTGTGTGGTCAAAGTTCGTATAATTCCTGGGAGTTTCTTTTGGAGGACCGTGGCATGAGGGACAACCAGATATGGAGCTATTGCCAGGGATATCTCTAAAGTGGCAGGTAAAACATGTAGATGTTGTTACCACTATGTGCCCTCTTTCTTTCTGTTCCATATTTGGATGACATTGCGCACACGATGGATCTGATACCGATTGATGTTCCTTCATTCCGATAACAAGCATGGAATGGCAGCTTGTGCATGTTAATTGAATATCTCTGTTTGGTTTTAGCAAATGGTTCTTATGACTGAAGTTGACTCCGGTGAATGGAACATTGGTTGAAAAAATACGATCTTCATGACATGTAAGGCAATTTTTATCCATGACTTTAGCATATAACTTACCATTGTATTCTTCCACCGTGGTCTCATAACTATAGAATTGCATAAGGCCATTTATTTTACCTTTTACATGGCCTATTACACCCGGTTCATAATGACATTCCACACATTTTACTGTAGTGTGGGACGAGGTTCTCCATGAATCGTAATATGGTCTCATTATATGGCAATTCTTACCACAAAATGCAGGATTTTCAGTGATATCCAGCATTTTCGCTGAAATTACCAATGTGACTGAAAGCAAGACGATCAATACGATGATAATAGGAAGTTTATATTTTGAAATCCTGTGCTTGATAACATCTATAAGTGATATTTTTTCCATTTTAGATCCCTTCACTTTTTTCTGATAAGATATAATATTGCGAATATTCCCATTACCAGGACTATTCCTATTCCAGGTACAGGAGGAATGGTTTGTTCAACTTCACTTATTTTACCTTGCGCATTTTTGGCTGAATCTATCCCGACTTGAATTTGCCTGTCGAAATCTTTCAGATCAAAACTATGCCATAATGACGGAACATCCTTCATCACTGATATTGCTTTATCAAGATCATTTTGAGCTGATGCAATTTCCATCTGTGAAATGTGGGAGTTGTTTCCTTTTGCCTTTGCTTCTGAGATAGAATTTCTTGCTATCCTGATTTCTTCCTTTAATTCATCCGCTTTTTCAAGCGCAATTTTTGCATCCTTGGGAACATTAGCAGATGAAACCTGGTCTTTTTGATTATGGCAAACACTGCAAAGCGGAGTAATTTCAGAGGCTTTCAATACTTTAAAACTGTGAGGTTGATGGCAATTGACACATGATGGAGCACGTTTTTCAGCGCTTAATCTCTGATAATGCATAGTATTCTTAAAATGCTCCAATTCAGTTGAATGGCATTTTCCGCATGTTTCAGGAATATTCTTATAATAAATCGGACTTTCCGGATCAGTAATATTCTTTATAGGAGAATGAGATCCTGCTTCAGTATTTACATCCGGATTGCCTCCATGGCATGCATCACAGGTCACAAAATAACTTGAATGGCCTGAATCAGACCACTGCTGGAAATTATCAGAAGCCTTTTTCCTTATAAAGTCTTCATGACATTCAAGTGAGCATGATATATTCCTGTCAGTATGATTAGATCTGATATCATTGAATCTTATTTGCTCATCAGTAAAAGGTGATAAACTTTTATGACAGTTAATACACGAATTATTTAAGTCTTCTAAATTGGCTGCTCCGGCAGGAGCAATCAAGAAAATGAAGACGATTAATATTAAACAAGCAAATCTAAAACTATACACGTAAGAATTTGGGTTTTTATCCTTTGAAGACATTTTTACTTTTCACCGTTATTTGTGATTCACTATAGTATTTTTAATTCCAGAACTATCCATCCGTTTTTTATTCTGTCTATCTAGGATGATGTGATGATTCCTTACAATAAAAAGTTTGCTATAATATTCACTAATGCAACTGTGTAGAAAATAGATTTTCTAACAATATTTTATGAAAAAAATAATGGAGGCACAGAGTTATTTTTTTTTAAATCTCTGTGTCTATGCCTCAGGTTTTTGATACTTTAGTTAGCTCAGGTGCTTCTTCGTCCATATCTTTCCATGGAGGCAGGATAGATGTTACGACCCGCAGGATAATGAATGGAAGTATAAATATTATTATTGCGGGTAAAACTCCTTCCCGGCTAAAGAATACAGGAACGTAAGTAAGTGTTCCGACCAAGCTTTTTGATATTTCCTGGCCTCCGATCACTACATTCCATCTCATGGCAAATACGCCTATTACGACAAAAATTGATGAAATAGAAATCATTATCAATTTCAGCGTATCTCGTTTCTTCATTAAGCTGACCATGAGCAGAAGAACAAATGGTATAAAGATTCCAAGTGTCAACTGCACACCCCAGAAAGTAAAGGCAATTTTATCGGAAAGAAGCCTGTTAATAATATCGATATCTTCACGCGATGCGTATTTCATGCTAATGATCTCAAGCAACTCCAATGTTACATCAAGTATCAGGAAGATCCACAGGTAATGTGCAAGTGATTGGAGACATTTATGGTCAATAGCATGTTTCCTGATCTTCATTGCCACAATATATATTAAGATCAACAGCGCTATCCCCGATACGATAGCTGACATAAGGAATATAATAGGCATAAGTGGGGTTGACCACCATGGATTCGCCTTTATACCACCAAATATAAAGCCCACATACCCATGAAGGAATGCTGCTGATGGTATTCCGATTATTGCAAGTTTCTTAGCAAAGTTTTCATCTTCATGCAATGCTTTTTCAGATATATCAAATGAAAACAACGCAAGACTTGAATATAATAATTCTTTCCATCCATGTGAACTTAAAGCCGTTTTAACAATATCCTCCCTGAAAGAAAGCCATATCTCAAGCACTACAATGATCAGGTAGAATGAAAATATGTAACCAAATCCTGACATCGCAGAGGTAAGATGTGGAGTGAACATGATCTCAATACCGCGCTCAGGACGTCCAAGATGAACAAGTAAAGGCAACATTGCGACAAGCAGGAATGACAAAGCTGTAAGAAGGGCAAATCTTGCCACAGGTCTTATCTCTTTTTTTCCAAAAACATGGTATAAAGATGAAGCAATAAAAGCGCCTGCTACAAGACCCGTAATATAAGGATATAATACTATCAATATGCTCCATTGTATTTCAGATTCATTGGGATAAACATAACCCCATATCAGATTCTCTAACATTATTTCACTTCCCGGTCTAAACCGATATAGAACACCTTGGGTTTTGTACCAAGATCGGGTTTAAGAAGATTGATCCTTTCTTCATCAATTATTTTTTTCACTTCACTATTATTATCTTTCAAATCTCCGAATTTTCGCGCACCTGTAGGACATGCCTGAACACATGCCGGTAATAAACCTTTGGTGATCCTGTGATAACACCAGGTGCATTTGTCTGCGGTCCCCTTCTCAGTATTAAAGTACCTTGCGCCATAAGGGCAACCCTGAATACAATATCTACAACCTATGCAATATTCATAATCCACCAGCACAACACCATCTTTTGTCTCAAACGTTGCCCCTACCGGACAAACCTGTACGCATGGGGCATTATCACAATGATTGCATATTTTTGGTACGTAGAATGCTTTATTAATTTCTTCCGCGGGTATGTCGTCCACGAATTCATCTATTCCACCGTTTGGTGAATCTATTACAACTTCTTCCTCTCTTGTTTCCAATGATGTTTTTTTCACCCTGTATCTTTCAATCCATGTCCTGTATACTTCTTCATCAAAAGGCACGTTGTTTTCGAGTTTACATGCATAGGCACACCTTCCACAACCTATGCATTTGGTTGTGTCAATAACATAACCCCAGAAGTGGTTCTCCCAATCATACCCACCCTGAGCATTAGAGTTTTCAGCCCCGATACTGTTTATAATAAAAGATTCTACAATTGCAGTCCCGGTAGTAGCTCCTATAATAACTTTGCATCCGATCTTAGTAAATTCTCGCCTAGATATATCCATATTATGTCTCCTTTTTATACAAACCACGGCTTATGCGGATTATGACAATACACACATCTTAGATCCTGGCCGTGTGTCTCTGGATCGATCTGCGGGAACAGTTCTGGTCTTGCTATTCGCTTGGAGTGGCATTTACCGCAATATTCTCGAGTATCATTAGCAGGTGTTAAAGTTTCTCTTGCATTAAGAACATGTTTTTCCGCCGGGCCATGACATGTTTCACAGTTTACGGTCTTATGCCTGTCCTTTACCCAAACCGAATAAATTATTTGATGACAATTCTCTTCACCGCAACTTGTCGAACCGGCATAATTTACAGGAAGGTCCCTGAGTTCATTTACAGAAGCTCCCCTGTACCATCCGTATTGTCCGAATGATTCAGGAACGACTAAGGACCTTACGAGAATAAAAGCAATTATTACAAGAGCTAATAATGTAAAAGCTCTTTTTAAATGTGGCTGCATCACTTATCACCTTTCTATAATTTGAGATTGTTTCATCATTGTTGGCCCTTATTTCTTTCTCAAAATATAGAACACTGCTATTAGCGAAATTAATCCAGTCAAACCTATGAATCCAGGCACTCTGGCTGGTTCAGTTCTGGTTGGCGAAGGTGTGGGTTTAACGATATCTTCAGCCTTTTTCACTTCCAGATTCGCTGAATCTATTATATCCTCAAAATGTGTCAGATTGAATTCATGCCACATTGGCGCAAGATCTCCAAGCGTTTTTAGGGCATTTTCAGTGTATTTTTCTGCCTGTCCTACATCAGTCCCATTCTTCTTTGCCCAGAAAATATCTTCCCTCGCATTATCTATATTGAATTTTAACTTATTTACTTTTCTTAACATATCCTCTGCTTTGAGCGGTATGTCGAAAGGCGCTACATTCTTATAGACAGAATGACAGTTCCCACAGGAATTCCTGAAATCTTCAGGATTAAGTACCGTGAAAGTATGTGGATGATGGCATGTTGTGCATGTAGGTGCAAGTTGTAATGATTCCAGCTTCTTGAAATGTGTACTGTTCTCAAAATTGTCCAGTTCTTTTGGATGGCAGTTTCCGCAGGTCTTTGGAACATTGGTATAATAAACAGGGCTTTCCGGATCTGTAGTGTTCTTGAAAGTGTGTGCTTTTTCTTTCGTAGCCTGTTTGATATCTCCTCCGTGGCATGCTTCACATGCAACTCCTTTTATAGCATGAAGCGATTCCTGCCATTGCTGGTAATTGGCGGTAGCAAGCTGTCTGATCCTGTCTTCATGACATTCAAGGGAACATGCGGCATTCCTTTCAAGATGCTGGATCCTTATCTGGTTGAACCGCTTCTGCTCTTCGATAAAAGGAGTTAACGTTTTATGACAATCGATACATGAATTTTCAGACGCATATACTCCAGGAAGAAATATAGAAATTCCTGCTAAAATTAGTAACACAATTAAGATTTTATTAAAGAATACCATTTGCATTTTATCATACCTTCCGTTTTATACAACTGTTTTTAATTTATATCGTTTTAAATCTATCGTTTTTTCTAATTTCAACTAACCCGTTATTTCGATATTTATATCTTTTGGTTTTAGCTTCTAAAGTTTTCTTTTCTTCCTGAGAAGCTCAGCATTCAGGACACTTGCGCCTGCTGCTCCTCTTATGGTATTATGTCCCATGCAGATATATCGTATACCGGGGCGTATTCGTCCTACCGAAACAGTCATTCCGCCACCGATGTTCCGATCCATACGCGGCTGAGGCCTATCTTTTTCTTCCTTTACTTCGATCACTGGTGTGGGTTCTGTTGGCAATTCGGATAATCCGGGATCAAAATCCAGGAAAGCCTGTTTTACTTTATCAGGTGATGGATCATCTGACATTTCCGCCCATACAGCCTCAGTATGGCCATCCATAACCATAACACGATTGCAGCTTGCGCTCACCTTGAAAGGCGCGTCAAGTATCTCGCTTCCGTTAAATTCCCCCAGGAGTTTCCTGGTCTCACTTTCCACCTTTTCTTCTTCCTGGCCGATATAAGGAATAACATTATCAAGGATTGCCATTGATGGAACGCCATCATAACCTGCGCCTGAGATCGCCTGCATGGATGCAAGATATATTTTTTCAATATTGAATTTCACTAGCGGCTTCAATGTAACTGCCATCATTATAGTCGTACAATTTGGATTTGTGACAACATATCCGTCCCATTTGCGCTTATCCTGCTGAATATCTATCAGGCCAAGATGTTCGGGATTAACTTCCGGAATGACCAGAGGAATATCCTTTACCATACGTAAAGCGCTTGCATTACTTGCAACCACAAAACCCGCTTTTGCAAATTCAGGTTCAACAGTTTTGGCAAGGTCAGTAGGAAGAGCAGAAAAAACAATGTCTGCATCGACTTGCTTCGGATCAACAGGCACAACCGTCATATCACCGACGTCTTCGTGGATCTTGCTTTCAAGCCTCCAGCTTGCGGCATGACTATATTTTTTTCCAGCGCTTTTGTCGGAAGCTGCAAGAGATGTTAATTCAAACCATGGATGTTTGCTCAACAACTCTATAAATCGCTGGCCTACATTACCTGTTGCCCCAAGAACTCCTGCCTTTATTTTTTGCATATTATTCCATCGAAATAGCACTATTCGGGCAGGCATCAACACAACTGCCGCATTCAGTACACTCTTCCGGGTCTACTTTTGCCTTATCATTTTTCAATTCTATCGCTGTTGCAGGGCATTCATCAACGCATATTCCACAACCGGTGCATTCTTCATTGTTTACTTTTGCTGCCATTTAGGTCACCTTTTGCCTACCATTGAATACGTGAAATATAAACATAACGGTTTAACTCAAATTTGATATGCTTTACTTCATGACTTTTTTCGGATATCAACCAAAATGAAAGTTAAATATACACCAAAGTCTTTTTAAGAGGTCTATGCTAGCCCGCAGAACTGGTTATTTTGTAGAGTCGGTCATTCGTGACATGACACGCCTTTCATTAAAACATAATGCAATTAATCTTGCGCAAGGTTTTCCTGACTTTCCTGCCCCGCTTACGCTAAAACAAGCAGCAGCCAAAGCGATCATGGAAGATTACAACCAGTATTCTATCACATGGGGTGCAAAAGACCTGCGCGATGAGATATCACGTAAAGCAAGGGAATACAATCATATCGAAACGGATCCTGAAAGTGAGATCACCATGACTTGCGGCTCGACCGAAGCGATGATGGCATCCATGCTTGCCCTGATAAATGAAGGAGATGAAGCTATAATATTTGAGCCATTCTACGAGAACTATGGGCCGGATGCCGCTGTTTCGGGAGCTGTGCCAAGATTTGTGCCCCTTAATGATGATAACAGCATCGATGAAGATGCCCTTGAATCCGCATTCAATAGAAAAACCCGGGTCATAATCCTCAATACACCTAACAATCCCTGCGGAAAGGTTTTCACAAAAGGCGAGTTGAAGATGATCGCTGACCTGTGTGTTGACAATGATGTCATTGCGGTTACCGATGAGATTTATGAATACATCCTATATGACAATAGAAAGCATATCAGCATAGCTTCCCTTGACGATATGAAAGAAAGGACAATAACAATAAGCGGATTCTCAAAGACCTACAGCGTCACAGGATGGCGTATCGGTTATGCCCTCGCGGAAAAGAACCTGACATCTGCGATAAGAAAGGTTCATGATTTCCTGACGGTCGGCGCGCCTGCACCGCTCCAGCATGCATGCGTTACCGCGTTAAGATATCCCGATTCTTACTATAAAGAACTTGCAAGTATGTATGATGGAAAACGAAAGTTCCTCCATAGCGCTTTAATAAAAGCAGGATTCAAGTGTAAAATTCCCGAAGGTGCATATTACATATTAGCTGACATACCCGAAGGTGTAAATATGGATGACATGGCTTTTGCAAAATACATGGTGAGTGAAATTGGTGTAGCTGCAGTTCCCGGAAGCAGTTTCTACAAGAGCGAAGCAGGAAAACATAAACTACGCTTTACCTTTTCCAAAAAGGATGATACATTGCAAGAGGCAGCAAATAGGCTTGCAGACTTGAATGTATAAAAAACCTTTTCGCAGCCTATTTATTTAAATACGAAAATCAAAGGATTCATAATGAAACATGTAATCATCGATTATGGGCTCGGCAACCTTCGAAGTATCGAGAAAGCCCTTCAATACGTAGGTGCAGAGGTTGAAATATCAAAAGAAGCACACGTAATAGATAATGCTGATGCGCTTATACTTCCAGGTGTAGGCGCATTTCGTGATGCTATGATGCATTTTTCAACGCTTGAACGAGTGGTAAAAGATGCAGTTAATGAGGGAAAACCGCTTCTTGGGATTTGCCTGGGAATGCAGATGCTGGCATCAGAAAGTGAAGAGGGGGGAACCCATAAAGGAATTGATATAATCCCTGGACGCGTAACTCGTTTTCCCGCTTCTGAATTAAAAGTCCCTCACATGGGGTGGAATTCCCTTATCAAAAAGAGGGACATACCCCTGTTAATAGGGATAGATGATGGTTCATTTGTCTATTTTGTGCATTCGTTCCATGTGAGTACTGATGAAAAGTATGAAGTAGCTATGTGTTACTATGGGCTTCAATTTCCGGCTATTATTGCCAACGAAGCAGGAAATGTGATCGGTACACAGTTTCACCCGGAAAAAAGCGGTGTAACAGGACTTCGGATGCTTCGTAATTTTGTGGAGAATTATGGACATTGAAGGATACGCAAAACGCGGTCTGCTGCGTAAAGATAAGTCGTTGAAAGAGAAGCTTGCACAAAGGATACTTGAAATAAAAAATATCTCACAAAAGCATGCCGATGAAATAGCAAATGCAGTGATCGTCGAGGCCCAAGCTACCCTTGATCCGAAATCTGAAATCCTAAAACCCATATGTTCAGGCGTAACAATGGGAGATTTAGGTGTGGGTTCACGCGGCATGGGAGATTTCTATACCCATGAGAAGATAGCGGAAGTGATAGGAAAGACCTCGGCTGTTGTGGATTCATCGCATCTTGATGATTCCGGGGTTGTGCGAGCCGGGGGGCAGTATCTTGTTGTCACGATCGATGGGATGCATTCGCGCCTTTCGGATTTCCCTTTTCTTGCAGGATTCCATGTCGCCCGTGCGGCGCTTCGTGATGTGTATGTGATGGGCGCGCGTCCTGTGGCGATGCTTTCAGACATACATGTAGCAGATGATGGGGATGTGGCAAAGATCTTCGACCATATAGCCGGGATTACTACTGTTTCAGAACTGACTGGCATTCCTCTTATTACAGGCAGCACTCTGCGGATAGGAGGGGACATGGTGATCGGTGAACGGATGACCGGAGGCGTTGGCGCGGTTGGTACTTCAGAGAATCTCACTGCACGCATCCAGGCAAAGCCAGGAGATGTCATAATCATGACGGAAGGAGCGGGAGGGGGTACGATTTCTACGACTGCGCTTTATTACGGGATGCATGAGTTTGTGGATGAGACCATAAACCTCAAGTTCATAGACGCCTGCGAGGCGCTTTTTTGTGCAGGATTGATTGAAAAGATACATGCAATGACTGATGTGACAAACGGCGGAGTGCGCGGGGATGCAAAGGAAATAGCAAGAACAGCGCAGGTTAAACTTATTTTCGAAGAAGAGAAATTACGTGCCCTTGTGAATAAAAAAGTGCTTTCGATGCTTGATAAGCTTGAGATAGATTATCTTGGTGTTTCGCTTGATGCGCTTTTAATAATTGCACCGCCTGAGTATGCTGATGATATCCTTAAATGCGTGCGGCGAAAAGGTGTTGCAATTGATATTGTTGGAAATGTAGTCAATGGGGAGGGAGCAGAATTGGTAGTTGATGGCCAGCCCCGGGATTTTACTCCGCGCTTCCGGGAGTCTGCATATACGCCTATCAAGAAGCTTGTTGGTGAGAAGACACCAAAGAATTTTGATTTGATGAAGAAAGCGGTAGATAAAGGGGCGGTGCAGGCTATTGAGAAAAAGAGACGGGTAGTGGAATTGTTGAGCGGTAAAATACTGAAGTAAAATGCAATCTGCCATAACCGTACTTAAAGAGAAACAGGGCACTTTATGAGATGGTAATTGGAGCAAGCAGGGAATCGATAATAGACCTTTAAAACCTTTTTTTAGGAATATTTATAAAGCATCATCGTCTAAGAAGACAGACAGAACTCAAAGCGGTAGTGAATTAATCCACTAGCATTTGGGAGGGTTGTATGAAGAAGATATTAATAATTTTGTTGTTATTGATACCATCGGTATCAGCTTGTATTGATGGTTCTGCACAATATAGTATCATGGGGCCACCATGTGATATTAAGCCAGCTAATATGTCAAAAATTACCGCTGTATTAAGATCAGAAGCAATAGCATCTGCCGAGAATATAACACTTGATTCTACCCCGACAGCTACTTCAACAGCTACTTCAACAGCTACTTCAACAGCTACTTCAACAGCTACTTCAACAGTTACTCCAACAGCTACTTCAACAGCTACTTCAACAGCTACCCCGACAACTACTTCAACAGCTACTTCAACAGTTACTCCAACAGCTACTTCAACAGTTACTCCAACAGCTACTTCAACAGTTACTCCAACAGCTACTTCAACAGCTACTTCAACAGTTACTCCAACAGCTACTTCAACAGCTACTTCAACAGCTACTTCAACTTCAACAGCTACTTCAACAGCTACCCCGACAACTACTTCAACAGTTACTCCAACTGTTACCTCAACAGTTACTCCAACTGTTACCTCAACAGCTACTCCGACAGCTACCCTAACAGCAACTTCTGTGGTTACTAATAATTCACCAGTAACTCAGACAATTACAAAAAGACCCACAATAATACTAACCTTTGATGACGGTTGGTTAACAGTATATACCAAGGCATACCCAATATTAAAAGCTAACAATCAGTCAGGTGTGGCATTTACTAATATCGAGCCAGTCTTAGGAGAATGGCCAGACTTTATGTCAAAAGCTGACTTAGATGCGTTATATAAATCTGGATGGGATATATCAAGTCATACGTACTCACATGTAGATCTCACATTACAGAACGAATCATTATTAAAGCACGAATTATATGATAGCAAGGTCTGGTTAGATACAAGTGGGTATACAAGAAGCTCGATGTTTATAGCATATCCATATGGAAGCTATAATGTTAATGTAACAAACGCATTAAAGACTTATGAGTATGTTGCTGCAAGAACTGTGATACCTACTTCAAAATACACACATTATACCCAAAACAGCTCTGATATATATGCTATGGAAAATTATGAAGCTATAGGTGGAATTGATAATGATCTGACTATTATAAATCAGATTAATAATACCATTGCAGTTAATGGATTGTTAATATTATCATTCCATAAGATAGTAGATAATCTATCTGCGGATGCTGACAATGCGTCAACCGAGTTCAAGGTTAGTGACTTTCAGAGTGTTAGTAACTATCTGAAGAGCAAGAATGTTGATGTGCGTACATTATCAGATTATTTCGGCACGATACCCAAAGTAATTCCTGTAGTTAATAGCACTCCTGTAGTTAATAGTACGATGATTCCTAACAATACTGTTACTCAGGCTGCTACCAGTCCTTCGCCAGCTGCTTTGAGTAAGTATGATCAGCCTGAAAGAGCAGGTAGCTCAGGAGAAAATTATGTGATTTATATATCACCAAGATCTGCATCAACTCCATTGGTAATTAACGCACCTATACCAACAGAAATAGTAGATTTTAATAGGCAGGTAGTCGCCGAGCGTACTATAGATATTAGGTATGGTCCAGAACCGCAGGCAGAGGAGAAAGGTATATTTGAGAAAATAAAGGAGTTACTTATAAATTTATGGAGAATGATCTTATAGGAGGATAACAATTTAGCCGCTGATTGTGATATATATTTATAGTTTCTATATGTAAAAAGAATAAACATTTTTCATTTAGATCACGAATAATGTGAACAGCAGGTAACCGATAGTCATCATGATGACCGAATGTTTCAGTCCTGACAGGGCACTTCCTTCACCCATGACACCTGCTATCAAACCGGATGAAAGACCCTGGATAAGAGCGCCATGGAAGAAAATAAGATTGTACATATTCAATTTATCACGGCTCAGGCTGAGAGGAACAGCCCCGCTGCCTCCGGCTGACATCTTTTCTCCTGCTTTTACCATCTCGGTAAGGAAAGTAGTAGAAATAATATAAATGATACCTATGAAAACCATGAACGATATATAAATAATTACAACATAAATGAACATATTGGTTTTACGTTCATTCTTCAAATCCTGTTCTGCTGCAACATCTCTTGCAGCCACATTCAATACTTCCCCAATATCTCCACTTGACTCATTTGCTTTTGTCAATAAATTGACAGACCGTGATATGAAATGAGTCCTGAAACGGTTGGCGAACCGGATGAGTGATTCATTAACAGGAAGTCCCCATTCAATATCATTGTTGATCTTTTTGATCTCTTTACTTAATCCAATATCAGAACGCGTCATCAATTTTATTGAATCGCGAAGCGTCATACCAGTCTCATTAGTACTTGCCAGTTTTTTTAAGAAATCAGGTATTTGCTCCTGTATCTTATCTTCCTTTCTTTTCTTATACTCATGGAATAACATCAAAGGGATAATAAGAATATAAATAGCGAAAACAATTTTATCATCAATATAATCCACAAAGTTGGATGATCTCATCCCATAATATATGTTAATAATTAAATATATCAAAGCAATTGGAAAACTCAACAATAAAGTATATATCGGTTTTTCCCTCAGTGGTTTGAGCGGGTCGCGGATCATTTCATTAAATTTCAGGGAATTCCTTGCCTTGATAAATCCAAGATATCTTGGCTTTTCTTCAGTTTCAGGAACTATTATTTCACCCACATGAAGTTGTGTTGGAAGAAGAGGCGCCTCACCAGTAGAGCCTGGCGTAATAATATTAACCATTACCACAAATATCATCGATCCTATGGGTATTACTGCATATATTATCGCATAGATCATCATCTCACTACCTGAACCCATAACTGACATCATGACACCCAGAATTATCATGAATAAAGGTCCTGCAACAAAAGCTGTTACATAGGATTCAGCTACCAATCCCAGCGTTTCAAGGAATCCCTTCTGGTCTACCTTAGCCTTATTCAGGTATTGTTCTGATTTATCTCTGAAATAAGTCGAAATATCTCCGCCGCTGTCAATAACTGTAAGCAGATTATGCATAAGATCCCTGAAATTTGACGATGGGGTGGCATCACAAATGTTTTGGAGAGCAGTTCGCAAGTCATTTCCAAAATAATCCATATCCCGGATGATGACATCCATTTCCTTTGATACCTCGCCATATGTGCTGGCGCACCTGCTCAATGAACGAAATATTTCTATTATATTCATCCCTCCCCTGCTTAATGCATACAAATAAGTAACAGCATAAGGCAGGTTTTTGTCAATATTTCCCTTTCGTTCTCCAGCCCTGAAACCCGGATATACAAGAAAGAGCATATAGGTGACTAGCCCAAACAACCCGCCCAGAAAAAGAACGATAAAAAGCGATATAGATATTGTTTTATATTTAAGCAACCATGCTGTTTCCGAGGTAAATGTAAGATGAGTGATCCTTTCGGGGAGGCCCACAATAGCTACAATAACATATGCAATTATCAAACCCATTATGGCTCCAAAAATACCTGCCACCACCGAATAAAATATCGCGTTTGACAAATACATTTCATATGATATCGGAATGCGCGCCTGTCTTAATGACATTCGCATATCACGGAACTGTTCTTTTTTCGCTTTTATCCTGTCGCCAAGCAAGACAAAAGGCAATTTCTTTATTTTTAAGAAAATCAATTCGGCAGATCTAATAATATTTTCCATGGTCTTCATCCGGATATCAATAATTTCTTTAGCACTTTGTCTGGAGTGACCTGGTAATCATGAATAATAGTGGCTATCGCATTAAAATCAGATATTTTGTTATTGACCATGAACTCGAGAATTTTTTGCCGATTCATT
The DNA here is from genome assembly GCA_905339155.1 of Methanosarcinales archaeon. Classification (GTDB taxonomy): domain Archaea; phylum Halobacteriota; class Methanosarcinia; order Methanosarcinales; family Methanoperedenaceae; genus Methanoperedens. The sequence continues at coordinate 19,657 of CAJPFJ010000030.1, read as the reverse complement.
AATTCTTTATTCAAATCCCCAATATTCCAGCCTCTTCTGATCATTATTTCATGTAGCGCTTTTGATTCTCCTACCCTGTTGAATTTATCAGTTAGCGCATCCCATACAAAAATATCATTTGTCCTGATGTTCCTCGTTGTCGGGTCAATATCAGTGATCTCAACAAGTTTCATATTTCGTCGCGCCCTTTTTCCTTTTACAAATGTTTGCGACTGAATGCTAATTATATTAAGTGCCTGTATCATGGTCCTGGGAACACTTATAGGCGGATTCTCAAGCCGGTGGATAGCGCTTGAAACCGAATCGGCATGCATAGTAGAAAATGTCGTATGGCCAGTGCTCATTGCCTGGAAAAGTGTCAGTGCTTCCTTGCCCCTGACTTCGCCCACAAGAAGGAATTCAGGTCTCTGCCTGAGTGCAGCTTTTAGAAGATCGTACATATCGATCGTCCCTTTTCCATCAGCAGTAAAGGAATCTCTTGTGACGCCGGGTATCCAGTTCGGATGAGGCAATTTTAATTCCCGTGTATCTTCAAGCGTGATGATCTTGGCCTGCCATGGAATAAATAATGAAACAGCATTAAGAGAAGAAGTCTTTCCTGAAGCTGTGCCTCCAGCATATATAAGACTCTTATTGTTTTCGATGCAAATCCACAGATAGGCCATTTCCTCGGCTGAGAATGTATTCCAGTTTACCAGGTCAACAGGTGTTATCGGAACTTCACTGAACTTTCGGATAGTAAAAGTAGCGCCATGAGTTGTAATATTTTTCCCGAGGGTCATCTGGATACGAGAGCCGTCAGGCATAGTTGCGTCGATCATCGGTTCTGCGACTGAAATATGCTTTCCGCATCGCTGGGCAAGCCTTATAACATAAAAATCCAGTTCATCTTCCCTGAAAACTATGTTGGTTGCCAAATTTGTGTATTTCTTATGATATAAGTAGATAGGAACACCAAAACCATTCGCAGAAACATCTTCTATCCTGTCATCATGCATGAGAGGGTCAATTTTACCAAATTTTATAAAATCCCTTCGCGTATAATATAATATTTTTTCAGTTGTTAAGGGACTTACGTCTATTGAATATTCTTTAACCAGTTTTTTTACTTTATCGGTCAGGGTTTTATCCTTATCTTCATCATTTTTAATATCTTCAAAAAGAAGGACATCTTTTAACCTGTCTTTTATTTCCCTGAGGAACAAATCCTCAAAATCAGAAAGTTTTGGTTCAACTACTTGATACAAGTTTGAATTCTTTTCTGCACTAAACAGGATTACTACTAAAGCGTATGGTTCATTAACCCAGTAACGTTCCAGTTCATTGTAACCACCAATACCTTCAAACGCTACAAGCGGCCCATGAACAGAAGGATCGTATGATTCTTTATCATTTTCTTCCTTTGTCAATAATAGTTTAATTTTTCCCACCAGGGATTTTGGTTTTTCCACATTATCCAGTGATTGCATTTCCTTGAGTTTATTTGCCCGGGTTTCAATATCAGAAACTAATTTTTCTTCAAAAATATCATAAACAGCCTGTTTTTCAGGGGTCATCATATCTTTTATGAGGTCTCTTGTTTGATCAACATCAAGGCGCTGCAACATGCTGCTCATTTCTTCAGCAGGCTGTTTTTCTTGACGGGTTGGTTTTTCCTCTTTTTTCCCTTCTTCAGGATTTATGATTCCTGTTTTACTTTCGGAAGGTTGTTCGGGTTTTTTCTCTTCTATAACTTTTCCATCAATTGATGAAGAACTTTTTTCTATATCCTGTTCTGATACTTTATCTGGTTCAGATATCGTTTTTATTTCGGTCTTATGCTCATTCACAACTGGCTTTTCTGTTGGATTCTCAATATTTGACCTTTCTAAAGAAGGTTCTGTTTCTTTTCCAGTAGTTGTTTCATCTGATTCTTCTTTAGATTTTCCTATAGACTCTTCTTTAGACCCTTCTTTAGACCCTTCTACTCCTTCTTTAACTCCTTCTTTAACTCCTTTCTTAACTCCTTCTTTAGCTCCCCTATCTGATTTCAGATTTTCGCGTTTTTTCCCAGAAGAATCTTTTTCGATTGGTATAACTTTTATTTTGTTTTTATTCCAATCATGTTCTGGATTTTGGTTTTCAGGTTTTAAAACAATTTCTGTATTTTGATTTTTTTCTTCGGATAATAGTTTATCTTTTCTATTTCCCCTTCGTTTTTTTCCCTTTTTAGATCCAAATAGCTCTGCGCTTGACTGCACATTTTCTTTTGCTTCCGACTTATTTTCCATTTGAACCATTATTATATAGCCTCTTCAGATTTTTTCAACTGTATCTGAGTATTTAATAATTTATTTAATATTATATATTTAGCTTCTTGAAATCCTCTATATCTTTTGTTAAGCGAATAAGCTCTTCATCTGTAATAGAAATTCTGCTATTCAGTTCCTTAAGCTCTTTTTCCAATTGTTTTATCCTGACAAACATCAAATTAATGAAAATTAATGGTAAAGAAATTATTACAATTAGAGCTATTGTTAGAATTTCCATCCTATTTTCCTCCAAAAATAGACTTTACGAGACGATCAACAAAACCTTCCTTATTTTTTTCAACTTTTGTTTCAATGTATTTTTCTCCTGCAAGTTGTGCAGCAAGCCTCTTGTATGATATGGATGCAGGTGAATCGGGGTATTTCACGACGAGGGGGGTCTTGAATGCTGCTGAAAGCCTGACATTTGGATCCTCTGGTATCATTTCAAGTATCTTTACACCCAGAAGTTCGGATACTTTATCGCGGTTTATTTCCGTTTTCTCAAGTGTTGCACGATTCAAAATAGCCCCTCCAACAGTCCTCCCCAGCATTTCAGTCAGTGCTTTGGTTTTCAATGAATCCGCCATTGATGCAAGTTCTGGATTCACAACCAGGATAACCTGGTCAGCAACGGCAAGTGGAATAACTCCGTCCCTGCTAATCCCGGCAGGAGAGTCTATCAACAGGAAATCCATTCCATCAACAAGAGTGGACATTACATCTTTTAATATATCAGGATTTGATTTCTGGAATCCTTTCAATGATAAGCCGCTGGGCACTACTTTAAGGCCGCCAGGACCTTCATAAATAGCCTCTTTTATATTAGCGCTGCCACTTAATACTTCATGCAATGTAATTTTGCTTCTTTCAAGGCCGATCAAAAGACCAAGGTTTGCCATGCCGATATCTGCATCGAGAACCACTGTCTTCTTTCCTATAAGAGCCAGAGCTGTTCCAAGATTGAGAGTGATAGTGGTTTTGCCTGTGCCACCTTTTCCTGAAGCTATCGTATATACGTGTGCTGTCATTACCATTCCTTCTTCTAATTGATAATATTGTTAGTTGTATGATAAACATTATAATGCTCATAAGATGTTAATAAACCTAACCTATATTTTTCAAAAAGTTCATGATTATTTCGGACTAAACACAATCTTTTAACCCATTCATGATCGCCATAATAGAATCAATATCATGAGCCTTGTTTATGTTCACACGAACCTGTTTTACGTTTTCCATACCTTTTGTAAACCACTGGGCATTGCGCTTCAAGTCATTATACGTATGCATTCCATAATTGCGGCATAGTTCTGTGTATTCGAAAAAATCAGCCAATCTTTCTCCCGCCTCCCGGGGAGGCAATATTTCACCGGTTTTTAGAAAATAAGAAATTTTCTTAAAAATAAACGGATTACCGATCGCGGCCCGTCCTATCATAATCCCATCGCATCCGGTATATTCAAGCACTTTTTGTGAGGTTTTTTCATCAAAAATATCCCCGTTCGCTATAACCGGGATCGAAAGCCCACTTTTAATCCCTTTGATGAAATCAAGATCGGATTTCCCCGAATAACCCTGCTTTTGCGTTCTTCCGTGGACGGTGATCGCATCAGCACCTGCTTTTTCAATAATTTTTGCGATTTTTAATGTTTCATCAAAGTTCTCTAATATTCTTATTTTAGCTGTAAGCGGTATATCCAGGGAATCCGAAAGCGTTCTTATGATCTCCCCTATCAGTTCGGGTTTTTTTAATAGTCCTGATCCGCATCCGTTTTTTATAACACCCTGTGCCGGACAGCCAAAATTTACATCAATGAGTTCAGGCCTGTATTTTTCCTGCAAGAAAATAGCGGACGCAGCAAGATTATCCGGAACCGCACCCATTAATTGTATTCCCATTGGTCTTTCACCTGCGCAGGTAAATCCCCTTTCTATACTTTTCAGGCTTTGCCGCACTACTGCTTCAGAAGATGTCATCTCGGAATAAACAAGAGATGCACCATGCTTCCTGCAAAGAAGCCTGGATGGGAGGTTTGTAATACCTGACATCGGCGCAAGAACAAGATTTCCATCCAGTTTCAATTTTCCAATAGTTAAAGAGTTCATGCGTTGACTATGTATTTTAAAGATCTCTAACAGGATCCATCATATTACCAGTGCCAATCCAATTGATCAATAAATTTCAATGGACTGCCCCTGACGGTATTTTTCTGGATGGATGCAGATATCAGCAACCTTTTGCGCAACTTCCTCCGGTTTGAGGTCTGCCTTTTCACCAGGGAACAGTCGTTTGAACATCCCCGTATCCACGCTGCCAGGGCATAATGCAACGATTTTGACATTATTAACCTCTAATGCCGCAGATTCGGTAAGGCCTATCACCGCAAATTTTGATGCACAGTATGCACCCAGCTCCGGAATTCCTTCCTTCCCCGCCCCTGAGGAAATGTTTATTATCAAGCCTTTGCTATTTTCCATTTCTGGAATAATATTCTTCATATACAGGAAAGTGCCTTTGACATTCACGTCCATTACTTCCTCAAATTCTTCGACCCCGGTTTCCCATATATATTTTTTTAATCCCTTCCCTGCATTATTTACAAGCATATCAACTTTCCCGAATTCTTTGATAGTTTTATGGATAACTTCTTTTACATCTTTTTCTATCGTAACATCCCCTTTTATAAAAATCGATCTTCCTCCTGCATCATTTATTTCCTTGCTCACATTTTCTATATCCCTTGCTGTCCTTCCAGTTACAATTACATTTGCCCCTTCCCTGGCCAGCCTTTTTGCGATATATTCTCCTATACCTCTTCCACTTCCGGTAACGATCACGCTTTTATTTTCAAGTTTCATTAAGATTCCTCACTATAAAACTCCCTTTTACATATTCTAAAAAGTTTGATTCAACTTTTTAACGATATGTATAAATATCATTACTATTAACCTATATATTGAGTGGAGGTAAACAAATGCCAAAGAAGGAACAATCAACTGCATCTTCATGGTGGAAAGAGAGAGGAAAAATCATGGCCATGAAAACAGAATCAAAAACTGAAAAACCGAAATCAAAGAAGGTTGTCAAAACAAAGAAAGCCCAGAAAGCAGAAGAAGGCATGTCATATATTTGTGAAATCTGCGGCTGCGAGATGGATTGTGTTTCAGATAGCGCCGGAACTATCATTTGCTGTGAGCAGCCGATGATGCTGATCTGTTGAAACATATCCCAGAAGAGCATGGCCAAAGCATTTATTTGGAGAAACATAAAGACAATAAAATATTATACGAAAGAAGCGAGATACCTGGAAACACACCCTGATGAAGCCTTAGAATTGGGTTTCAATATTGATCAAGACGGAAACGTCATAGTTCCAGATCATGAAACTTTGAGGCATTTCGAAAAAGTGAGAATGGGCAATGAGGGGATGGATGCGATAATGCAACTTTATTGTATAAAAGTTGTAGAAGCGGGTAACCGATTGGGTTTAACAATTGGAAAATGCACTGGAACTGATAGTACTCCAATCAAGACACATAACGATCCTGATGGAAAATACAATGGGCATTATAAGAAAGAGATGGTCAAAGCACAAATAACCATGGATTATGAGCATAATATTCCCTTGGCCAAAAAGGTATGCGGTGGAACTGAAAGTGATGATAAATATCTAGAAGATATGCTCCGAAAGACCGCAGTATCTGCCAGGATGAACATGGAGGAGACATGGTTCGATGGCGGTTATACTAGCAATAGAAATATTGCCTTTGCCCATGTTGAAATGGGCTTAATGTCACATTATCATATTAACAAAGATTGGAATGAAAACGTAAAATACGAGCATAGGTTTAATGGAAAAACATCTTTTTACTCCCCCGAACAGGAGATCAATTATCTCTATAGAAAAAATTGGCAAGATCCGAAATATAAGAAAGATGCTTCTCTTGAATATAAGATGCAATTTCTTGTCAAAAAGGGATTTCATGACCCTGTTGCCATGTATTTTAGAAATGACTATATGAATAAATATGATGAGTGTCCCGATAATGTTCTTGATCTTTACCATAGAAGAAACAGCAACGAAGGAATCAATAGCTATCTGAAAGATCACCTTGAAATTGAGGTACACTTGAATGGCAAAGGTATGAAGAATATTGACCTTCACGTGACAGAGTGTTGTATTGTCATGCTGGCAGTAGCATTTGCACGATTGCAGCATGGAATAAAAGAAAATCTTTCTTCAGTTGCATATCTCACATAGGAGGCAAAAAAAATCTACCAATGGTTTCAAGGGGGTCTTGGTAACCACCTCGCAGTGCTTACTCCATTTCCGTTAATTATTAATACCCACAAGCTTATTCATAATATGTAGGGGTTCTGCTCGTATAGATTTAATTGAAAAATAACGTTTTAACGGAGGTTAGTTATGGCAGGACAATTAGCAGGACAGCCAATATATATTCTAAGAGAAGGAAGTCAACGAACAAAAGGAAAAGAAGCGCAGCATAACAATATCATGGCTGCCAGGGCAGTAGCAGCGGCGGTCAGGACGACCCTGGGACCACAGGGTATGGATAAAATGCTCGTGGACTCAATGGGAGATATCGTGATCACGAATGATGGTGCGACCATTCTCCAGACAATGGATATCGAGCATCCGGCAGCTAAGATGATAGTGGAAGTCGCAAAGACCCAGGATGATGAGGTCGGAGATGGCACAACAACGGCAGCAGTGCTTGCAGGTGAATTCCTGAAGAATGCTGAAGAACTATTAGAGCAGGGTGTGCATCCCACAGTCATTGCCAGCGGATACAGGCTTGCAGCGGTAAAAGCAAAAGAAATCCTAAAAACTCTTGCAAAACCAGTGACCCTGGAAGATAAGGATTTATTATTGAAAATCGCTGTGACAGCGATTACCGGAAAGGGAGCTGAAGCGTCCAAGGATGTTTTCGCCATTCTTGCGGTAAATGCCATATTAGCGGTGGTTAATAAAGAGAATGGCAAATATACAGCAGATATTGAAGATATCAAAGTTGAGAAGAAAGTGGGTGGCAGTATAGAAGCATCAGAGTTGATCGAAGGTATGGTAATCGATAAGGAAAGAGTCCATACCAGCATGCCAAAGAATGTCCATGATGCCAGAATACTTCTGCTCAACGAGGCCCTTGAGATCAAAAAGACAGAAGTGAAATCCGAGATCTCAATAAAAACACCCGACCAGCTCCAGTTATTCCTTGACCAGGAAGAAACGATGTTGAATGACATGGTCAACAAAGTTATTAAAAGCGGTGCAAATGTGGTCTTTGTTGAGAAGGGAATCGATGATCTTGCACAGCATTATCTTGCAAAAGCCGGCATATACGCAGCAAGGCGCGTAAAGAAAAGCGACATGGAAAAACTTGCACGCGCAACCGGTGCAAAGACACTGACAAGTCTAAAGGAAATCAGCGAATCTGATCTTGGAAAAGCGGATATTGTAGAGGAAAAAAAGATCGGTGAGGAGGCAATGACATATGTTACCGGGTGCCACAATCCTAAGGCAGTCTCCATTATTCTTCGCGGAGGGACTGAGCACGTGGTGGATGAAGCCGAGCGAGCGCTTCATGACGCATTGCGTGTTGTTGGAGTTGCAATCGAGGATGAGACACTTGTAGCTGGAGGCGGCTCACCTGAAGTTGAACTGGCGCTGCGCCTGCGAGAATACTCAGCCACATTAATAGGCAGGGAACAGCTGGCAATCGCAAAATTTGCCGAGGCGCTTGAAATCATCCCCAGGACCCTGGCTGAAAATGCTGGTCTTGATCCTATAGATATGCTTGTGGAGATGCGAAGCCAGCATGAGAAGGGCAACAATACCGCTGGGCTCAACGTGTTCACTGGAAAAGTCGTGGACATGTGGAAAGAAGGCGTGCTTGAGCCTCTCAGAATAAAGACACAGGCTATCAGTTCTGCTACGGAAGTAGCCACCATGATCCTGAGGATAGATGATGTGCTTTCAAGCAAAGCCGCGCCTGCAGGAGGCATGCCACCTGGTGGACCTGGAGGCATGGGTGGTGGAATGGAAGGAATGGGTTAAGGGAGGAGGTGTAAAAATGGTTGTATATCCGGAGGAAATTGTGGAAATGGCTAACCTTTTGATGAAAGATATTGCAGATTCAAAAGATAATATTGATGCTAAACTGGCTGCAAGTTTTGCTGACAGATGTGCTGAAATAATCAAAAATCTTGCAGAAAGTGTGGCTGAACTTCACCAGCGTGTGGACGTGCTCACAGAAAAAGATTGATTCGGGAGGTAAAATATATGGCTGAAGCAAAAATATTGATAGTGTATGCATCGAGAACAGGTAACACGGAAAAACTTGCACAGGCGATTGCTGAGGGGGCAAGAAGTGCCGGCGGAGTCGGTGTAGAGTTGAAAAGAGCCAAGGATACCAAACCGGTAGATGCGGGTGCTGATGCATTCGCCTTTGGTTCGCATTCAGCTTTCGAATACATGGCAGGCGAGCTTAAAACCGTATTTGAAGATTTATATCCTGTAAGGGATAAATTGGCAGGCAAACCTGTGCTAATCTTTACTACTGGAAAAGGAGGGCAGGTATCGGCTCTGGAATCAATAGACAAGGTAGTGGGCGTATTTAATCCTAACTGGGTCAAACCGGGTGTAGCTGTTGAGGGAGCGCCTAAAGAGGCTGATAAAGCAAAAGCTAGAGAGATGGGCAAAAAACTAGCAGAGGCTGCAAAGAAAAAAGCAAAATAAATATATTAAATATTTCGAGCATCTGCATCGGATTCACCTTCTCCTCGAAAACCGTGTTGCTGAGTTCCTCCGGGCCTCGCACGAGGATCTGCAACAGCGTGTCAATGATAAATTCTGATCTTTCTTTATTCAGGTCTAATCTCAGCCAGCATTTGAGAGCAGGAAAGGATTATACTCGTGCAGAAGCTTTAAAGAAATGGGTTTTTTAGTTCTATCTGTCTTTTAAACAGTGAGTTTGCTTTCAGAGTTCGTTGTTCAAGCATACAATTATGCACTCCTCCTTTGAGAGAGAAACGAGAGCAACATGTATATATACAAATTAGTTTTATGATTAAATAACACGATTAATTAGCATATTCTACTGTTTGAGAGTGGGCAATTCGATAAAATGAGATATTCAATTAAGAAAATTGAATACTGGCGAAGGAAATAAAAAATGAATGAAGAAGATAAGACAAAAGAACAACTTATAACTGAGTTAGTAGAGCTTCGCAAAAGAATTGCTGAAATAGAGAAATCAGAAACCCAGCGTAATCAGACAGAAGAAGCACTTCGAGAAGCTGAGGCGAGATATCGTGGCATTTTTGAAAATGCAGTTGAAGGTATCTTTCAGACCACGCCCGATGGCTATTTCCTGGCGATTAACCCTGCGCTAGCCCGCATGCTGGGCTACGGTTCACCCGAGGAACTTATGGCTGAGGTAACTGATGCCCGGCAATTCTTCATCGATCCAAACCGCAGGCAGGAGTTTATTCGCCTAATACAGACGAATGGAATCGTGATTGGCTTCGAAAATCAGGTTCGCCGCAAGGATGGCAGTACGATATGGGTTTCGGAAAACGTCCATGCTCTACGGGATCCCAGAGGCAGACTTGTAGGTTACGAAGGGATGGCAATAGATATCACCGAGAGTAAGCGGGTAGAGCGCGAGTTATTGGCAGAAAAGGAGAAGCTCGACAGCATCCTTAAGGGCATAGGAGCGGGACTTTCTCTACTGGATTCTGAGGCCAGGCTAGTTTGGGCCAATGATATATTGCAGAGGTGGTTCGGGCCTATCGAGGAGCTCAAGGGCAAGTTGTGCCACGAGCTCTATGATCTTGCGGATCCTCAGAAGGAATGCTCCGCTTTTTGCACCCTGCGTACTGGACAGATAGAGCGAGGTGAATCCTTCGCAGAAATTATCGGTGGTGAGAGGAGGTATTTCCAGCTCACTACAGCGCCAGTAAAGGACGATAAAGGAAATATAATCCAGATTGTCGAGCTTACACAGGACATCACCGAACGCAAACAAGCGGATGAGGCTCTTCTGGAAAGCGAGAAACGGTATCGCAGTCTATTTGAGGATTCTCCAATTTCCCTCTGGGAAGAAGATTTCTCAGATATTAAAAAGTACATCGATAGTTTACGTGCTTCAGGAGTCAAAGACTTCAGAACATATTTTAATAACCACCCGGAAGATGTTACCAATTGTGCAGGGATGGTGAAAGTAATCAATGTAAATAAGGCTACATTGGAATTATACAAAGCTAAAAGTAAAGAAGAGCTTCTGGTTAATTTAAAAAAAGTTTTCAGTGATGGGTCAGATGAAGCATTCAGAGAAGAACTTATTGTCATAGCTGAAGGCAAGCCCAAGTTTGAAATTGAAGCCATCAATCAAACTTTGATGAGCGAGAAAAAGCATATTACCTTAAGATGGTCTATGGCTCCGGATTATGAGGCAAGTTGGTCGAAGGTGGTAGTCTCAGTCACAGACTTAACTGAACGCATGCGGGCAGAGGAGGCGCTGCGTGAGTCAGAGATAAAATTCCGTTCAATAACGCAGTCAGCAACTGATGCAATTATTTCTGCAGATAGTGATGATAATATTATTTCATGGAATAAAAGTGCACAAACCATCTTTGACTATACGGAAGAAGAAGCTTTAGGCAAATCACTTATCATGATAATACCTGAAAGATACAGGGATGCCCACAAAAAGGGATTGGAGCGAGTTAATTCTACAGGTGAAACACGAATTATTGGAAAAACTGTTGAATTGGTTGGAATGAGGAAAGATGGCAGTGAATTTCCTTTGGAGCTTTCCCTATCTACCTGGAAAACAGGAAAAAGAAGACTTTATAGTGCCGTCATCAGAGATATTACCAAAAGCAAACAAGCAAATGAGAAATTGAAACAAACATTAACGGAGTTGGGACGCTCAAATAAGGATCTGGAGCAGTTTGCTTATGCTGCCTCTCATGACCTTCAGGAACCGCTACGAACTGTTTCAAATTTCAGCCAGCTCCTGGCAAAGCGCTATAAGGGCGAATTGGATGCGAAGGCCGATCAGTTCATCGGCTTCATAGTAGATGGAGCCACAAGGATGCAGGAAATGATCGAGAACTTGCTTGCATACTCACGAGTTAGTACACGTGCTAAACCATTCGAACTGACCGATTGCGAAACCGTATTTGATCAGGCATTGATTAATGTGAAGATGGCTATTGGGGAAAGTGATGCCCTGGTGACTCACGATCCTCTGCCTACCGTAATGGCTGACGCTTCACAGATGGTTCAGCTATTTCAAAACCTCCTCAGTAATGCTATCAAATTCAGAAAAGAAAAACCGCGTATTACAGTATCGGCTGCTCAAAAAGGAAATGAATGGTTATTCTCGGTAAAAGACAATGGGATAGGCATAGCTCCTGAATTCATGGAACATATCTTTAAAATGTTCCAGCGCGAACACGCAAGTGCAGAGTATCCGGGGACAGGCGTTGGTCTTATAATTTGTAAGAAGATCGTGGAACGTCATGGCGGCAGGATATGGGTGGAGTCACAGACAGGTAAAGGTTCGACTTTTTACTTCACAATACCTCTCAGGAAAGGTGAAAGAGAACGAACATGAAGGAACCCAGCGAAACTGCAAAGCCTGAGATCTTTCGCCAGCTCGACGAGCCCGATGAATCATCTGAAAAACCGCATAATCACTTTATTAATGGGGATATTTACATACGCACTGCACAGGTATGCAGCGCGATTGCATTAATCCTCGGTACCCTGGCGATGACAGGCTGGGTGACAGCCATGTATTATCTTGCCAGCTTGGGCTTGAGTTCCACCCCGATGGCTCCCGGCTCATCACTGGCATTTATCCTTCTGGGAGGCTCATGGTTCTTTTATCTACGCGTACCCTCACGCAGGTTGACCAGGATTAGCGTTCTAGCTTCTCTACTTATTGTTTTGCTTTTAGCCCTCCTGAACCTCATCCAGTTTTTCACGGGCGTTAATACAGGTATTGAAGAGTTTTTTGTTCGCAGAGTTCTGGCCATCGGGCCTAATATATACGGCGCCGGCCCCATGTCTCCCCTTACTGCTTTCAACTTTGTTCTCACTTGCGCTGCAATGCTTTTGTTACTTACTACCGTACGACGCATGGGCGGGTTATCAGGCGGTTTTGCCTCTGTTGTAACCTCAGTCAATCTGGTAGTTCTGCTGGGGTATTTGTATGATACGCCTATACTTTTTGGCGGGGAGACAAGACCAGTGGCGCTTCTTACGGGAGTTACGTTTTTGTTTCTGAGCATGGGGCTTATCGCCACCATAGGCCCAGATCACTTTCCCCTGAGATTGCTGGTTGGGCCATCGATGCGTGCGCTTTTACTTCGCTATTTTCTTCTGGTGATCTTTGTCTTTGTTCTGACCCATGCTGTTATTGAAAAACTGTTCTCACAGCTAATTATAAACGCGGCACTGAGAACAGCACTGGCTCTATTAATCTCTACAGTAGCTACCATCGCCGTTGTTTTGCGGCTATCGCGAACCATTGGCGGCACGATAGAGCACGAAGAGACCGGGCGCAAGAGAGCAGATGAGGCACTGGGCAAGGCATATGATGAGTTAGAGATTCGGATTCAGGAACGGACGGCAGAGTTGGTAAAGACTAACGAGACCTTGCAGGCTGAAATCAGAGAGCGTAAGCGGGCGGAGGAAGAAATAGAAAAAGAGAGGGATAAAGCACAAAAATATCTTGACGTTGCAGGGGTTGTAATTGTAGCTATTGATGTTGACCAAAAAGTCACCCTTATAAATAAAAAGTGCCTTGAGGTATTAGGCTGCGGTGAGCAGGAGATTATCGGCAAGAACTGGTTTGATACTTTCATTCCTGAAAGAGAAAGGGATGAAGTAAAAGCTGTCTTTGAAAAGTTAATGGCTGGAAATATTGAGTCTGTTGAATCTTTTGAAAATCCTGTTCTGACCAGGAGAGGCGAGGAGAGATTGATTGCTTGGCATAACACTATACTGAGAGATGAGGCAGGTAATATCGCAGGTACTCTGAGTTCAGGAGAAGATATAACAGAGCACAAGGGGGCTGAAAAAAGACTCTCTCTTCTGGCATCCATTGTAGATTCCTCAGACGATGCAATCATCGGCAAGACGCTGGATGGCATCATTGTGAGCTGGAACCGGGGTGCTCAGAAGATATACGGCTACTCAGCAGATGAGGTTAAAGGTCGCTCTATCTCTATTCTGGCCCCGCCAGATCATCCAGATGAATCTGTCCAACTACTCGAAAGAATAAGGCAAGGGCAGCGCATCGAGCACCATGAAACCATACGTATGAGGAAAGATGGTAAAAAAATCTGTGCCTCCTTAACCATTTCTCCAATTAAGGATGCCACTGGCAAGATTATAGGTGCCTCAACGATTGCATGGGATATAACAGAGCAAAAGCGAATTGAGATAGCCCTACGTGAGTCAGAAGCAAGATTCCGTTCAATAACGCAGTCAGCGACTGATGCAATTATTTCCGCAGATAGTGATGATAATATTATTTCATGGAATAAAGGTGCACAAACTATCTTTGGCTATATGGAAGAAGAAGCTTTAGGCAAATCACTTATCATAATAATACCTGAAAGATACAGGGATGCCCACAAAAAGGGGCTGGAGAGAGTTAATTCTACAGGTGAAACACGGATTATTGGAAAAACGGCTGAATTGGTTGGAATGAGAAAAGACGGCAGTGAATTTCCTTTGGAGCTTTCCCTGTCCACTTGGAAAACTGAAAAAACAAGACTTTATAGTGGCATCATCAAAGATGTTACCGAGCGCAAACGAGCAGATGAAAAATTGAAACAAACATTGGCTGAGGTGGAACGCTCAAATAAGGATTTGGAACAGTTTGCTTATGCTGCCTCTCATGACCTTCAGGAACCGCTACGAACTGTATCAAATTTCAGCCAGCTTCTGGCAAAGCGCTATAAAGGTGAATTGGATGTGAAGGCCGATCAGTTCATAGGCTTCATAGTAGATGGAACCACAAGGATGCAGGAAATGATCGAGAACTTGCTTGCATACTCACGAGTTAGTACACGTGCTAAACCATTCGAACTGACCGATTGCGAAACCGTATTTGATCAGGCATTGGCTAATGTGAAGATGGCTATTGAAGAAAGTGATGCCCTGGTGACTCACGATCCTCTGCCCACTGTAATGGCTGATGCTTCCCAAATGGCCCAGTTATTTCAAAACCTCCTCAGTAATGCAATTAAATTCAGAAAAGAAAAACCACGTATTATAGTATCGGCTGTTCAAAGAGGAAATGAATGGCTTTTCTCGGTGCAAGACAACGGGATAGGCATAGCTCCTGAATTCATGGAACATATCTTCAAAATGTTCCAGCGCGAACACGCAAGTGCCGAGTATCCAGGTACAGGCGTTGGTCTTGCGATTTGTAAGAAGATTGTGGAACGTCATGGCGGCAGGATATGGGTTGAGTCACAGGTAGGCAAAGGTTCGACTTTCTACTTCACAATGCCTTTCAAGAGAGGTGAAAGAGAACGAACATGAAGGAACCCAGCGAATCTGCAGAGCCCGAGATATTTCGCCAGCTCGGCGACCCCGGTATATCACATGAAAAACGGCAAAATCAGTTTATTGACGAGGATATTTACATACGCACTGCAAAGGTATGCAGCGCGATCACATTAATCCTCGGTACCCTGGCGATGCTAGGCTGGTTGATGGGTATTCGCAGTCTTGCCAGCTTTGTCCCGGGTTACATCCCGATAGCTCCAGGGGCTTCACTGGCATTTATCCTGTTGGGTGGTGCGTGGTATCTTTATGCCCGTACGCCTTCACGATGGTTCACCAGGATATACGTACTGGTTTCTGTGTTTTCCATCTCACTTATTGCACTGCTCAACCTCATCCAGTTTCTCACAGGTGCTAATGTAGGCATTGAAGAGTATTTCACTCGGGAGGTTCTTGCCATTGATCTTGGGACTTACGGTGCAGGGCCCATGTCTCCTATTGCCGCTGCCAGCTTTCTTCTTATTTGCGCTGCTATGGGTCTGCTATTATTTGCACCCGGGCATCATTTAGCAGGGTTATCATCCGGCCTGGCGTCTGTTGTTGTCTTGGTGGGCCTGGTAGTTCTTCTGGGATATTTGTACGGGACACCGCAGCTCTACGGCGAAGAATACAGATATGTGGCTCTTCCTGCAGGGATTATGTTAGTGTTCCTGGGCACAGGACTTATAGCTGCCGCAGGTCCGGAGCATTTTCCCCTGAGACTGCTGGTCGGTCCTTCGACACGCGCACTTTTAATGCGCTCTTTTCTCCTGGTGATATTCGTCGTTATCCTGATAGAGGGCACATTCCGTGGCCTGTTCTCACTATTAGGGCTAACTATGGCGCTCAGAGCAGCGATGTCGGCGTTAATGGCCCTGGCAATCGCCAGCATTGTTATTTCGCAGATATCACGCGTCGTGGGCGGTGCTATGGATAGAGCAGAAGCGGAGCGCAAGCGGGCTGAGCAGGCGCTGCTGAAAAGCGAGCAGCACTACCGCTCGTTATTTGAAAACATGTTGGATGGATTTGCATACTGCAAGATGCTTTTTGATGACAGAGGCCATCCTGTAGATTTTGTCTATCTTGAAGTCAACAGTGCATTCGAAAGGTTGACTGGCTTGAAAAACGTAATAGGCAAAAAAGTCACCGAGGTAATTCCGGGAATCAAAGAGTCATATCCAGAGGTGTTTGAGATTTATGGCAGGGTCGCGTTGACGGGCGTGCCTGAGAAATTCGAAATCGATTTCAAGCCTTTAGAGGCATGGTTTTCCATCTCAGTCTATAGTTCGGAAAAGGAATACTTTGCAGCTGTTTTTGATAATATCACGGAGCGCAAACGGGCTGAGGACGAACTGAAGAATAGAACTGAGGAATTAGCCCGTTCGAATATAGAGCTCGAGCAGTTCATTTATATAGCATCCCATTACCTTCAGGAACCGCTACGCACTGTTTCAAATTTCAGTCAGCTTCTGGCAAAGCGCTATAAAGGCAAATTAGATGCGAAGGCCGATCAGTTCATTGGATTCATAGTAGATGGAACCACACGTATGCAGCAAATGATCGATGACCTGCTTGAATACTCACGAGTTAGTACAAAGACTAAAGCATTCGAACCGACTGATTGCGAAGCCGTATTAGATCAGGCATTGGCTAATGTGAAGGAGGCAGTTGAAGAAAGTGGCGCCCTGGTGACGCACGACCCTCTGCCTACCGTAATGGCTGACGCTTCACAGATGGTTCAGTTATTTCAAAACCTCCTCAGTAACGTTATTAAATTCAGAAATGAAAAACCACGTATTATGGTATCGGCTGTTCAAAGAGGAAATGAATGGTTATTCTCGATGCAGGACAATGGGATCGGAATAGCTCCAGAATTCATGGAACATATCTTCAAAATGTTCGAGCGCGAACATGCAAGTGCCGAATATCCGGGCACAGGCGTTGGTCTTGCAATTTGTAAAAAAATTGTAGAACGTCATGGTGGCAGAATATGGGTTGAATCTGAGATTGGCAAGGGTTCAACGTTCTATTTCACAATACCGGCCAAAAGAGTTGGACGGCCATGAAAGCCTTTGAGATCTTGTTGGTTGAGGACAACCAGAGCTATGTGAGCCTGATGATGGAAGCCCTTGAGGAAAGCCAGGTGCCCACCAATCTCTCGGTGGTGATGGATGGCGCGGAAGCAATGGCTTTCATGCGCCGGGAAGGTAAGTATATCCATTCCCCCAGACCTGATCTTATCCTGTTAGACCTGAACATTCCCAAAAAAAAAGGCCAGAAGGTACTGGAAGAAATTAAGAATGATCCCGACCTGAAACGCATTCCGGTAGTGATATTTACAGTTTCAAGTGCAGAACAGGATATTCTTATGAGTTATAATCTTCATGCTAACTCCTATATAATAAAACCAAGGGAATTGGACCAGTTTATGGCCGCAGTGAAATCTACCATAAATTACTGGTTCACCGTCGTTAGGCTTCCGCCAGGTGAATGAAATGGAACGTATCAAGGTCTTGCTGATTGAAGATAACCCGCCAGATGCTGTATTTATCGAGGAAATGTTGGCAGAAGCAAAGGATTTTTCGTTTGATGTGGAATGGAAAGAAAGGCTTTCGATTGGACTTGAACGCCTTGCCAAGAAAGGGATTGACGTGGTTCTATTGGATCTCAATCTACCTGACAGCAAGGGTTTTAATACTTTTACAAAGGCGCTTGCTCAAGCACCTGAAATACCGATCATAATATTAACTGGTCTTGATGATGAAACGCTTGCAATCAGAGCCGTTAGAACAGGCGCCCAGGATTATCTAATCAAGAAACATGTGAACAGCAGCCTGCTGGTACGTACCATTCGCTACGCTATTGCTCGCAGGATGGGAGGAGAGAGGCGCTTCACAATCGAAGAGTTGAAAGAATATAATGGAAAAGAAGGAAAACCAGCGTATGCAGTCTTCAAAGGAAAAGTCTATGACATTTCAAACAGTCCTCTCTGGAAAAATGGAATTCATGCAGGTAAACACTCCGCAGGTGTTGATCTAACAGAGAGCATGTTAAGTGCGCCTCATAGTGAAGAAATATTAATAAAATTCCGCATAGTCGGAGAATCGGGCAAGGAAAAGTCTTTCGGCCAGAAACTGTTGCTGAAATTAGAGGAGTTGCATCCTCATCCAATATTGGTTCATTTTCCCATAGCTTATTCTATCGGTGTTTCACTATTATCGCTTCTATACGTTTTCACAGGCAAAATTCCTTTTGAAATAGGATCATATTACATGCTTTTTCTGGGATTTTTAGCAACTCCTTTTGCTGGAATCTCTGGGTTTTTTTCCTGGAAAGTCACTTACGAAGGGAAGATGACCAAAATTTTCGCAAGAAAAATAATATTTACTGTGATATTTATTGCTGTTATCACTACATGTTTTGTATGGCGAACCCTGAATCCAGATATACTTGTACCAACAGGTTTAAACTACATTTATTTAACATTGGTATTGAGTCTATCACCTATCGTCACTATTCTTGGATATGATGGAGGAGAAATAGTTTATACTTAATTTTTTGTGTTGCATGACCTCTAATGCTATCGATTATTCCAAGAACAGGAACTATGCGAGGATACACGCGCCTTTCCAGTTTAAACGCAGCATAATTGGTAATAAGATAATAAAGCAATGAGCCGAAGTTGGCTAACGCGATAGCCTGCAACAGGTTTGTGAATAGGGACAAGATTGTCATAATAAATCCGAAAACCAATACAGTATAGTAGGGAGTAGCGCGTTTATCCAGTTTAGTAAACAACTGTGTGAGGTCACGCTCCCTTGCCATGGCAAAAGAAATGCGGGATAATCCCAGAAGCGTTGTCAGAAGCACGCTCAAAGTAGCAACAAGGGCGCCTGGGGAGACAAAGTAAGTAGCCACACCTGTGATACAAAAATACCCGATCCGATGATGGCGCCAATCCCTATTGCAAAGGCATCGAATAATCCGAGCGTATTCTTCAGTTCAGCCATTGTTGCTAAACAGATGAAAAGGATTCTGCAATTTCGGTTTCGGAAAAGAAGATCTTCTTTGTCTTCTTGAATTCCCTTGCCTTCTTCATTGCGCTCGCATATGAGTACATCCACACCTCAGTAATAAATATCGCGCCATCTCTTATGATCTCCTTGCTCAGGCTCCCACTTCCGAATTCCATTAGCAACTGGATTGCTGCCACGACCGCTGCTTCGTATTCATCTATCTCTGTAGTTTCAGTTGCTACATCATGCAGAAGCATCTTGAAAAGGCTTCTGAATTTATTTGCAGGAATGAACTGATTTTCGGCGGTTTTTATATTCGATTTCACTGAGTTCAGAAACAAACACTGGGCATGCTGGATATTATCGATGGGGAATAGAGACTGCCAGAAAAGCCATTATGCTGGATAAGTGCCGACCGATGAGATATTGAACCTTGATGCGATAAAGTATAAAGGGGTTTGAGACTATGTTGAATATTGGGGTGTTAAAAATATGGCTTACGAAGCAAAAAACTTTGATAGCTTACTGGGAACAAAAGGTTTCAGCGATCAATTGCTAAAGAACCATTTTACATTATACCAGGGTTATGTAACAAATACAAACAAATTAGCTGATGTATTAACTTAACTTCGCCACCTCCGGCTAAGTAAAACGTATTTTTATCCCTTTATACAATTTGCCAGATGGCTTTTTACCAGCGTAATTTCAGACTATCATCATCATATTTTTTAATAAAATCCCCTAAAATACTGATTAC
>CAJPFJ010000029.1 GCA_905339155.1 Methanosarcinales archaeon | reverse complement strand
GTGACCGCCTGAGAGTAACCTGATTTTTATTATTTTCTTGGAGAAATATAAGAGACAATGGAGCAGCAGCTGCCAATAAAATATTATGAATGAATGCTTATTTTAGCATTTTTACAAAAATAAGGTCACAGAAGTTCCTTTATGCTTTGTGTGATGGAAATAGAAGTATTTGATTTGAAGTTAAATCGAGAATTTCAGAGTAGCTCATTCGGAACTAAGCTAAATCGGAAGTACTGTTCATACAAATAATATAATATAGTATAAAGTAAGAAACGATATAAATCCTTGGAAGGACTTCCGAAATGCAGTCAGGGGTCCGGGGACTGGATGAAATAACAGATAGAGGATTACTAAAAGGGCGCCCGACGCTTGTGTGTGGCAGTGCAGACGCCCAAATAAAAGTTTATGAAGAAAAAAATTAAATCAAAGGAGGAGTCGGCACAGGTTGAGAAACTCCAGGCACAACTTGCAGTAGCAGAAGAGACTTTGCGCGCCATCCGCAGCGGCGAAGTGGATGCACTGGTTGTTTCAACACCGCAGGGCGATCAGGTTTTCACGCTGGAAGGAGCAGAGCAGCCCTACCGCATCCTTATTGAACAAATGGGTGAGGGGGCTGCCATGCTGGCAGCAGATGATTCTATCCTTTACTGCAACAGTTCCTTTGCAGGCATACTGAAAACCCCCCTTGAAATATTAATAGGTACAGGAATTGTACATTATATCGCGCCAGCCGATGAGAGAGTATTCCGGGAATTACTGCGGCAGGGAAGACAAAGAAGCAGCATGGGAGAAATTACGCTGCTGGCCGGAGATGGAACTTTTGTACCTGCACAACTTTCCTTTAACACTTTGCAGATGGATGATGCTAAGTTCGTCTATCTGGTTGCCACCGATTTGACCGTGCAGAAGCGGATACAGAATGAGCTGCGCATGGCGCGCGATGAATTAGAGATACGGGTAGAGGAGCGAACCGCAGAACTGGTGAAAAGCGAGCAGCGCTGGGCTACCACCCTGGGTAGCATCGGCGATGCGGTCATTTCCACAGATCTCGAGTGCAGGATCACTTTCATGAACGCTGAAGCTGAAGCATTGACCGGCTGGACGCTCGCTCTGGCTTCGACAAAACCGGTGACTGAGGTTTTCAACATCATCAATGAGTATACCCGCCGGAAAGTTGAAGACCCTGTCAGCAGGGTGCTCAAAGAAGGGATCGTTGTCGGTCTTGCCAACCACACCATCCTGGTAAGGAGGGATGGAACCGAAGTCCCAATTGACGATAGCGGTGCCCCAATAATAGACTCTGGCGGCAATATCATGGGCGTGGTGCTGGTCTTTCGCGACATCACCGAGCGCAAGCAGGTTGAGGAGGCGATGCGCGAAAGCGAGGAAAAGTACCGCAGCATCGTTGAGACTGCCAATGAGGGCATATGGATAGTAAACGCTGATAGGCGGACGACATATGTGAATAACAAAATGGCTGAAATGCTGGGATACAGCGCTCACGAATTGATCGGAAAATCCGGATTAGACTTCCTGGACGAAGAAAGCCGGGATTTATCAAACCTGAATATTAGAAAGCGGAAGCAGGGCATCAAAGATAGCTATGAATTAAAATTAATCCGCAGGGACGGTTCGCCTTTATGGACGATCGTGAACGCTAAGCCACTATTTGATATGGATAGAAAGTTCGCGGGAACTATGAGCATGCTTACCGATATTACCGGGCGCAAGAAGGCTGAAGAAGCGCTACGTCAGGCGCACGATGAGTTAGAGGCACGTGTCCAGGAAAGAACTGCGGAATTGAAAGAAGTCAACAAATCATTGCAGGCAAAAATCAATGAGCACAAGCGGGCTGAGGAGAAAATAAGAGAGCAAGCCACACTTCTGGACAAAGCACATGATGCCATTGGTCTTCGGAACTTAGAACAAAACCTTATTTACTGGAATAAAGGCGCTGAGTACCTGTATGGCTGGACAGCAGAGGAAGCTATAGGCAAAAATGCGGATGACCTTCTGTATAAGGGAAAACCATCCAACCTCATTGAAATCGAAAATATCCTAATTAAGAAGGGAGAGTGGACAGGCGAGTTGCATCAGGTAACGAAAGTTGGTAAGGAAATCATTGTCGAAAGCCGCTGGACTCTGATATATGATAGTGAAGGTAAACCGAAATCAATACTCATCATAAATACGGATATCACTGAGAAAAAGAAAATTGAATCGCAGTTATTAAGAGCACAGCGAATGGAGAGCATAGGCACTCTTGCAGGCGGCATAGCGCATGACCTTAACAATGTTCTGACACCGATGATGCTATCTCTGCAACTATTAAAGGAAAAATTCAAAGATGAGCAGAGCCAGAAATTGTTTGCTATTCTTGAAAAGAACTCACAGCGCGCAGCAGATTTAATAAAGCAAGTCCTGTCATTTGCACGGGGCGTCGAAGGCGAACGCAATCCTCTTGCGGCAAAACACCTTATCTTGGAAATTGAGAAGATCGCAAAAGAAACATTTGCAAGAAATATTGAAATTAGAACAGATATACCTAAAGACCTCTTTACAATCTCCGGAGATGCCACACAACTGCACCAGGTA
Source organism: Methanosarcinales archaeon (assembly GCA_905339155.1). Classification (GTDB taxonomy): domain Archaea; phylum Halobacteriota; class Methanosarcinia; order Methanosarcinales; family Methanoperedenaceae; genus Methanoperedens. Next base: position 14,591 of record CAJPFJ010000029.1, on the reverse strand, counting down.
ATAATGAACCTGTGTGTGAACGCCCGTGATGCTATGCCGGATGGCGGTATTTTGAGTATCTCTGCTGAAAATTTTTTTATTGATGAAACTTATGTACAAATGCATACTGAAGCTAAAGTCGGTTCTTACATTTCAATTGCAGTTTCAGACACTGGAATCGGTATTCCCCCTGAGGTACTTGATAGAATTTTCGAACCGTTTTTCACGACAAAGGAATTTGGTAAAGGAACAGGACTTGGCCTGTCAACAGCTCTTGCAATTGTGAATAGCCATGGCGGATTTATAAATGTGTACAGCGAGGTTGGAAAAGGAACTACGTTCAGGGTATATTTGCCAGTAATTAAGACCGAAATGAAAAATGTAGAGGAACAGCAGCTTGAATTGCCTATCGGGCAGGGAGAATTGGTTATGGTTGCTGAAGACGAAGACTCGATTCGTGAGGTTACTGCCTCGACATTGAAAGAATATGGGTATAATGTTCTTACAGCCAATGATGGTGCAGATGCAGTAGCATTATATGCTCAAAATAAGGATAAAATCAACGTTATTCTTATGGATATGATGATGCCGGTAATGGATGGTCATGCGAGCATCCGGGCGATTCGTAGAATTAACCATGGAATCAAAATTATTGCAGTCAGCGGATTGGCAGAGAAAGATAAACTTGCAAAAATTGCAGATACTCGTGTACAAGCTTTCCTGCCAAAGCCTTACACTGCTGAAAGATTACTAAAAACCATACGCGAAGTTATAGGCACAGAATAATGATGAAACGGCTGCCACATCTCATGTTCTTTTCAAACCACACAGCAAACCTTTTATTATTGTATAAGTATACTCCTGTGGTGAGGAAATGAAAAAATATCGATGCACAGTATGCGGCTATATATACGACCCTGAAGCTGGAGACCCTCCCAGGGCCAACCCGGGGACTGCTTTTGAAGATTTGCCTGATGACTGGGTCTGCCCCGTTTGCGGAGCGCCCAAGGAATTGTTTGAGAAAATGAATCAAACATAATCATATTAGAGGAGGTTAATATTTTGGAAGTAACTAATCATGAAAGAATCCATGCTGATGACAGGAATCTCTGTAAACTGGCCATAAGTGAACTCGAGGGAATATATTCAGAACTTGGCCTGTCCATGGAAGAACTCGATTTGCTGGATATGCCAAGGCGTTCTTTTATAGTACATTTTCCGGTGAGAATGGACACTGGGAAGATAAAAATGTTCGTGGGATTCAGGGTGCAATATAACGATGCCCGCGGCCCGGCTAAAGGAGGCATCAGGTTCCACCCTGATTTGACCCTTGACCATGTAAGAGACCTCTCTTTTTTGATGGCTCTCAAATGCGCAGTGGTGAATATACCCTTCGGGGGGTCAAAAGGAGGCGTGGTTGTGAATCCAAAGGGATTGAGCAGGAATGAGCTTGAGCAGGTCACAAGAGGCTATATACGTGCCATAGCGAACCACATCGGGCCATTTATCGATATTCCCGCTCCTGATGTTTATACTGATGAAAAGATCATGGTCTGGATACTCGATGAATATGAGCGGATAAAAGGAGAACATGTATTTGCAGTAGTGACAGGGAAACCGGTTGAACTGGGCGGGAGCAAAGCAAGGAGTTATTCAACTTCCCTTGGCGGGATCTATGTGCTCGAAGAAGCCATGAAAAGGATGGATATGGATAAATTCGAGGTCAGCATCGCAGTACAGGGATTCGGGAACGTGGGAGAAAACGCCGCCCGCATCCTGTATGAAAAAGGATATAAAGTGATTGCAGTAAGTGATTCAAAAGGCGGCATAATAAATAAAGACGGTCTTGATATCCAGGCTGTAATGGAGCATAAAGGCAGAACAGGAAGCGTTGTTGATTTTGAAGGGAGTACCAATATCACAAACGAGGAACTCTTAACCTGCGAATGCGATATCCTGATACCTGCAGCACTTTCGGACCAGCTTAATAAGGACAATGCGCAAAATGTCAGGGCAAAAATCGTCCTGGAACTTGCAAATGCCCCCACAACAAAAGAAGCTGACGATATATTTTTTGACAAAAAAATAATACTCATACCCGATGCCCTGGCAAACGCGGGAGGCGTGGTGGTAAGCTATTTCGAATGGATACAGAATCTTAATAATGATTACTGGGAAGAGGATAAAGTCCGGGAAAGGCTCAAAAAGACCATGATAACCGCCTTCAATGAGGTGCGTTTGTTATGCGATGAAAAAAGTTGCAGGATGAGAAAATCGGCATATCAGCTTGCAATAAAAAGAATATTGCATGCGGAAAGATTGCGCGGAAATCTATAATCAGCTACAGAATTATTTTCTGTAACAGCGTGGTCCTTTTGCAGTTTTTGCAGATTCGTTCTGTGCCAATTTCTCATCACCATGTTATTCGCGTTTATCTATACGTACATATTTACATCCTTCAAGTCCACAGTATCCCCCAACATACTCAGCTTCCGGCCTGTAGATGACAGCCTTTGGCTGAGCTTCTGCGAATTTCTCTTCAATGATATGTGCGCACCATCCTGTCATCCTTGACACAGCAAATAACGGAGTAAAGAGGTCCGGATCAATTCCCATAACGCAGTAAATAGAAGGACTGTAAAAATCCACATTTGGATAGATTTCTTTTCCTTTGCGCTTTTTAAATTCCGCTCTTGTTATATTTTCAATTTTACGGGATAACTCGAACCATTTGGTATTTCCTGTCCTTTCTGCCAGTTTTTCTGAAATACCGGAGAGTATCTTTGCACGTGGATCCATCGTCTTATAGACCGCATGTCCCATGCCCATAATCTTTTTTCCGGCATCCAATGTTGCATTTATCCATTTCTCCACCCTGTCAGGGTTGTCAATTTCAAATAGCATTCTCATTACCTGGGTATTGGCACCGCCGTGAAGCTCTCCTGAAAGCGCACCAAGTGCAGCCCCGGCGCATGCATACATATGGGCGTGTGTCGATGCCACCACCCTCGCAGTAAAAGTAGAGGCATTAAAGGAGTGTTCGGCATGAAGTACAAGACAGGTATCAAAATCCCGTGCAGTCTCTTCATCAGGCATGTCTCCATTCAACATATACAGGAAATTTGTCGCATGCCCGAGTTTTTCATCTGGTTTTGTTATATCTAAATTCTTTCTGATCCTGTCCCAGCAGGCAACGAGCGTTGCCGTTTTGGCAATCAGTTTGATTGACTTTTCTATATTGACTCCTTTGGTCTCTATTCTTGCCTCGCTATCAAAATCTGCAAGCATTGGTATTACGGATTGGAGTACATCCATAGTGTTCGCTGTTTTTTTCCTCTTTTTCAGGTGCCTGATAATGCCCACAGGAAGTTGTCTCTCAGAAGCCAATGTTTCTTTAAATATTTCTAACTCTTTCCTGGTTGGAAGTGTCTCGTAGAGCAGCAGATAGACCGTTTCTTCAAAAGATGAATATCGGGCGAGTTCATCAATATTGTACCCCCGGTATATCAGTCTGCCTTTTTCGCCGTCTACGGCGCATATTTTTGTATCAGCTACCAGGATTCCCCGCAATCCAATATCTTTTGTTTCCTGCATACGCTAACCCTTACTTTTATGTTGGACTCAGCGGCTATTAAACCTTTTGCTGCCAAATACCGAAAGCTATTTCGTTAACTCCATTAATAAATTAAATTAAGTGGAGGTCTGAATGAGCGGGAAAACCTTATCTGAAAAGATAATCAGCGAGCACTGTGGCAGGGAAGTGAGAGCAGGAGAAGTTGTGATTGTAAATGTGGATTTGAGTTATGTGCAGGACGGCACTGGTCCTCTTACTGTGCGAAGGATGAAAGAGATGGGGATAGAAATGGCTTATAACCCAAAAAAGACCTTATTTTTCCTCGATCATGCTTCTCCCAGCCCCAGGATGGAATTGAGCAACGATCATGAACTCTTGAGGAACTTTGCCAGGAAAACCGGGATAACATTATCAGATGTGGGAAACGGCATATCCCATCATAATTCCCTGGAAAAATATGCATGCCCGGGTGATATAATAGTTGGGGCGGACTCCCATACATGCACGAACGGCGCTCTTGGAGCATTCGGGACTGGAATGGGAAGTACGGATGTAGCAGCAGCAATAGCTCTTGGGAAGACATGGATGAAAGTGCCTGAAACGTATCTCGTTGAAGTTAATGGGAAGCTGCCAAAAGGAGTATACTCCAAGGATATAATTCTCCATCTAATAGGCACTATCGGCAGCAACGGGGCTACATATAAAGCCCTGGAGTTTACCGGTGATACAATCTCAGGTTTGAGTACGGCAGGTCGAAGTACCATAGCCAATATGTCAGTCGAGGCTGGGGCCAAGGCAGGTCTTTTTTCATCGGATGGCGAGACCCGGAATTTCCTGAAAGAAATGGGCAGGGAAGATGTATTCAGGGAATTGAAGTCAGATGAGGATGCTGTTTTTGAAAAGAAAATACAGATCGATGCAGATGATCTTGAACCTTTAATTGCCTGTCCGCATCTGGTTGATAATGTCAAAAAAATAGGAGAAATCGGGAAAGTCAAAGTCAATGAGGTCTTTATAGGCACATCATGCAACGGCCGCCTTGAAGATCTCCATATTGCAGCATCGATACTGAAAGGAAAAACTATTAATCCCGATACAAGGGTCATTGTGACCCCGGCTTCACGCAGGGTTTATATGGAAGCTTTAAAAGATGGGACGATAGAAACATTTATGGAAGCGGGTGCATTAGTTACTGCATCAGGGTGCGGGGCTTGTGACGGGGTGCATCTGGGCATCCTGGGGGATGGAGAAGTATGTCTTGCAACGCAGCCCAGGAATTTTAAAGGAAGGATGGGCGATCCGGACTCTTTCATCTACCTTGGTAATCCGGCTGTTGCCGCAGCTACTGCCCTGACCGGGGAGATATCTGATCCACGAGAGGTGATGTAAATGGGAAAATCATGGAAATTCGGAGATAGTATCAGCACGGATGTGATCGCTCCAGGCAGGTATTTCCATCTGCGTTCGAATCTTCCTGAACTTGCAAAGCATGTGTTGGAACCAGCAAGGCCGGAGTTCGCATCACAGGTGCAAAGTGGCGATTTCGTTGTTGCGGGGGATAATTTTGGCCTGGGGTCAAGCAGGGAGCATGCCCCCTTGATAATAAAAATATCAGGTATTAAAGCAGTTCTGGCCAAAAGTTTTGCCAGGATATTCTACAGGAACTGCATAAACATAGGGCTTCCCGCCATAAACTGCAATACAGATAAAATAGATGAGGGGGACGAGCTTGAACTGGACATGGAAAAGAGTGTGGTGAGGAATAAGACAAAGGGAACGGAAGTGGAATTTCCACCTCTTCCTCCGGTCATGAACAGGATATTGCAGGAAGGCGGGCTCGTTGCCTATATAAAGATGCACAAGAGAATGGAAATATGATTTCAGACAATCTTCTATCCGCAGCTGGATTAAAATGCTCATGCGCTAAAATTCAAATGATCAATTCTTCCTTTTCAACGTCTCTATTTCGCAACGAAAGTCTTGATACCGTAAAACCTGACCCATCTGCAAGAATCGCCTCCCTGTGACCCTGCAATCCTGCTGCTGCAATCCTGCCTATGGCGTCTGCTTTCATTATACCGCTCCCCGAAGTCCCGCCCACCCATGTGAGATTAGCTGCGGACTCGATGACCGGGGTCATATCCGGCCAGTGATAATCATAGTATCCTGCCCATTTGAGGGACAATGTGAAATCCTTAAGTTCAGGGAAATATTGGTTTAAAACAGGTTCGATTGCCCTCTGGAAATAAAGAGTCTCAGGCTCAGGATCAGACATGAGAAAAGGCTGGCCCAGATCATCTGCGCAACCAGCTATCATGATGTTCTTATCCAGTACGGGTTTTATATAAACTCCGCCCGCCGGAAGTATTATTGCGGGAATTTTTGTTGATTTCATTGTGAACCTTGCCGGGTCTTCTATCTTTAAAGCAAACAGCTGCCGCTTTTTTGGCAGTATCCCTGCTGCAATACCAATAGGAGCCAGAAGGTCATGAGTCCAGGCTCCGGCGGCTATGATAAACTGCCCTGCACTGTATGTAGCGCCTTTGCTGTCTATGATCCCATCAATAGAAACGTCGTCCCATGGCGCATAGCAGCTGTTCTTTCCGGTCAGATTAAATTTTATAATATCTGTATTAAAACTCACTTCTCCCCCCATGGATTTGAATCCGCTGACATAGTGGTTTGCAAGTGCCATTGCAGAGAGGGAACCGCACTGATGACAGAAAATCCCGGCATATACATCAGGAAAACCGCCCTTTGGCTGATAGTTCATCCGGAGAATACCTGTTATTGCATCCCTGTCAAGGATATCGAATTTATACTTTTCCTGACCGATTTGCAGGATGGCTTTTTGGGACAAATTCCATTGTTCCTCCGAGAACAACCAGAGATAACCTATGGGATCAACCTGGATCTTATCACCCAGTCCAAGGTAATACCCTATAGAGCTTCCCGCAAGTGTCCGGTTTGTTTGTGATGAAAAAAAATTCCTGTAAAGCGCTGCGCTTCTTGCTGTATTTCCTGCGCCTGCCGTGTGATTCCTGTCGATTAGCAGTATCCTGCTGTCAGGAAGAGCTTTTTTTAAGTAATATGCAGTTGAGCTTCCTATTACACCCGCCCCGACAATGACGTAGTCAAAGCTCATGAACCTTCTTTAGAATTGCAGACGTCCTTGCTCAACTTCCGGGTAAGCTTCATGTTCTCAGAATAGTCAACCCTGACATCAAAAATCCAGACACCCCCATCATCAAGCGCCTTTTTCAACAGGGGTGCAAACTCGTCCGTTCTTTTCACCCTGGCCCCTTTTGCCCCGAAACTTTCTCCGAGTTTTACAAAATCGGGGTTGCCGAACCGGACTCCAAAACTTTTTTTGAATTTTATTCTTGCTTTCCAGTCTATGGATCCATAGCTTGAGTCATTGAAGATAACCACAACAAAGCTGCATCCCAGTCTTACGGCAGTTTCAAGTTCCTGGAGATTCATCATGAAACCGCCATCACCTACCACTGCCACCACTTTCCTGTCCGGGAGGACTATATTTGCAGCGATAGCCCCCGGCAGGCCAAAACCCATGGACGCAAGCCCATTGGAGATTATAACGGTATTGGGCTCGTATGCCGGGAAAAGCCGCCCTATCCAGAGCTTGTGGGCACCAACATCGCTGATAAGGATATCCTCACGGGAAAGACACTTTCTTATATCATATAATATTTTCTGTGGTTTTACTGGAAAAGCCATATCATCTTTAAAGGACTCCAACTCTGCTTCTATTATAGTCTTTAGCTTTGAAAAATACCCTGATATTTGTTTTGTAAAATCGCAAAGATCCGCCAGCTGTCTCAGTGTCTCTTTAATGCTTCCGATCAGAATGAGCTCAGGAAGATAGCTTGAATCCACTTCAGGGTGGCTGGAATGGATATGGACTATCCTTTTTGAGGCATCCGGGTTCCAGAACCGCGGACTGTACTCCACATGATCAAACCCGATACATATCACAAGGTCAGCAACATCGATCCCGCACATGACGTAATCTTTTTCCTGGATGCCTACAGAACCAAGGTATAAAGGGCTGTCTGCGGGTATCACGCCTTTTCCCATGAACGTGGTGGCGACAGGGATCCCTGTTTTGTTAACCAGCGCCTTAAGCTCAAAAGAGGCTTCTTCTCTTATAACGCCGTTGCCTGCCAGGATTATCGGTGCAGAGGCTTTCTTAATTAAATCCTTTGCTTTTTCAAGTTCAGAATGATCTGGTGCGCTGGAATGAATGTTCACTTTTCTCTCCAGGGGTATTTTACCTGTCTCCTCTTCTGCGACATCCTCCGGAAGTTCGATGTGAACCGCGCCCGGAGCATCGACTGCTATATCGAAAGCTTTCTTTAAGATCTCAGGTATGAAGTCCGCACGCATGATAGTTGTGCTCCAGTTGGTGGTATACTTGAATGAACCTACAATGTCGATGTACTGGTGAGCCTCTTTATGTGTTTTTTCAAGAGCAGCCTGGCCTGTTATTGCAACAAGAGGCACCCTGTCAAGATAAGCGTCAGCAACGCCTGTAATAAGGTTCGTTGCGCCTGGCCCGAGAGTGGAAAGGCATACCCCTGGCCTGTGCGAAAGCCTGCCATATACATCCGCGATGAAGGCCGCCCCATGCTCATGTCGTGTAACAATGAATTTTATCTTTGATCTTGAGAGTGAGTCCAGAATGTCCAGTATTTCTTCTCCGGGTACGCCGAATATATACGATACGCCCTCATTCTCAAGACATTTTACAAAAAGATCGCTGCCCTTCATATTAATACACCGATATGGATCTAATGTTCATGAATTCGTAGAGCCCGAATTTAGAAAGCTCTCTTCCTGTGCCGCTTTTCTTTACTCCTCCGAAAGGAAGGCGGGGGTCAGACCTGACATGTGAATTTACAGATGCGATCCCGGATTGGATATTTCTGGCCAGAAGAAGAGCCCTGTCAATGTCCTTGCTCCAGATACTTGCGCCCAGCCCGAAATCTGTTGCATTGGCCAGGTTTACTGCTTCTGTCTCATCTTTTACAGGAACTATCGGGGCTACAGGCCCGAAAGTCTCTTCATTCTGGACCTTCATATCTTTTGTAACATGTGACAGTATCACAGGGGAATAGAAGAAACCCTCTCTGTTGAGCCTTCCTCCTTCAAGTATAGCTTTTGCGCTGCCCGATAAGGCATCCCTTACCTGCTTTTCAATAAGTTCTATCTGCTGCTCTCTCACAAGGGGACCGATGTCCGTATCCATATCCAGCGGATCGCCAACTTTAAGGCTGGAAGCGTTCTCAACGAACTTGCGGGTAAATTCTTCTGCCACACTTTCTTCAACTATGAACCTTTTAGCCGCGATGCAGCTCTGTCCCGCATTCTGGAACCTGCTTGCCACTCCTGTTCTTGCAGCCTCTTCAATATCGGCATCAGCAAGAACAATGAAAGGATCGCTGCCCCCCAGCTCAAGCACGACCTTTTTCATATTCTTCCCGCACACCTCTGCAACCTTTTGTCCGGCTGAAATGCTCCCGGTCAGGGAAACTGCATTTATCTCCTTCCTGCCGATAAGCGATTCTGCAGTCTGGCCGTCAATAAGCAGTGTCTGGAAGACACCATCGGGAAAGCCTGCATCCGAAAATACTCTCTCCAGTTCTAAAGCGCACATCGGAACATAACTTGAATGCTTGAGCAGAACCACATTGCCGCCAGCAAGCGCAGGGGCGCCAAAGCGTATGGCCTGCCAGAAAGGAAAGTTCCAGGGCATTATGCCAAGTAAGACCCCGCGAGGCACAAATTCGACATACGCTTTCTTTGCATCCGTTTGCACGACTTCGGGTTCTAAAAATCCCCCGGTATTCCGGGCAAAATATTCAAACGCCAATGCGCATTTTTCAATCTCAGGTACAGACTCTTTTATAACCTTACCCATTTCCATGGTAATGATCTTACCCAGTTCATTTTTTCTTTTTCTCAGGACTTTTGCAGCATTATTGAGATATTGCGCCCTCCCTGATATGTCCAGATTTTTCCATTCTATAAAAGCAGTTCCAGCTTTTTTAATCGCGACGTTTATCCTGGATGCGGAATAAAGTTCAAATTCCCCGTTCACCTCTCCCGTGGCAGGGTTAATAGAGACCATCTTTCCCATATCTTCACCTTGTTCGACAACCCCATGTCTTTTATATTAATTACTGATTTGTGCCTGATATCATATAAAACAGCCGGGTCACTTAGGCAAATGAAGGATGTAAAGGCTTTACCATAATGAATAGTTTTAATATTGTTCTTGTAAATATATGAATATCCAAGCATTTGCTTGAATAATCCGGGGAGGAATCTTATGAAAACTTCGTTCCAATTAGGGAAAATAATGGGTATACCGATAAAATTGCATATAACATTTCTTCTGATTCTGCCATTCTTTGCATGGAATTTTGCAATCACTCCTTCACCCTTTGGTTTCAGTGATCAGGATTTACCACTTCGATATGTCCTTTCGCTGGGTGCAGCAGTTTCGCTTTTTGTTTGCGTAGTACTGCATGAGCTGGGACATTCCTACATAGCCAAAAAACACGGAATCAACATTAAGAATATAACACTTTTTCTTTTTGGCGGAGTTTCATCATTGGAAGAGATTCCAAAAGATCCAAAGACTGAATTGAAAATGGCTCTGGCAGGTCCTGGTGTCAGTTTTTTGATCGCTTTAATATTGATAATTATATATCTATTTTTTAAACCCTCCGGTGAATCGTTTGTAGATTATTTCTTTTTAAAGCCAATAAACAATCCTTATCTGCGTCTTTTCTGGATGATTTCAATCATAAATATTATGCTTGGTATCTTTAACCTCCTACCGGCATTTCCCATGGATGGCGGCAGGGTGCTCAGGGCCTGGCTTGCAGAAAGGATGTCTTATATCAAAGCGACACGGGAGGCGGCGGGTATAGGAAAAATGTTTGCCATCTTTATGGGGATTTTCGGATTATTCTACAACTTCTGGTTTATGCTCATCGCATTCTTTATTTACATAGGGGCTTCGGAAGAAGAAAAATCCACAGAGATAAATGTGATACTTGAGGGCGTTAAAATAAAAGATATTATGTCAAAAGAAGTTCAGACCGTAACTTCAGGAATGTCTATTGAAGAGCTTGTGGAATATATATTCAGGTTCAAACATATGGGGTATCCGGTTGTTGATGATGGACAGTTAAAGGGCATAGTGACATTTACAGACGTGCAAAAAGTTCCCAGGGAAGAAAGGAAAGTCGTTAAAGTGTCGCAGGTAATGACTAAAAATATTATAGTTCTCCAGGAAGATGATGATGCAGTAAACGCATTGAAACTCATGACAATGAATAACGTTGGCCGTATAATAGTTAAAAAAGGCGAAAAAATTTCAGGTATAGTCTCAAGGACCGATCTTGTGCGGGCTATACAATTATTGGAATAGCTTGAATTAACCGGTGACCTTCAATTCATCAAGCATTTTCTTTATGCTTGTTATCGGCTTTCCTGTCCTGTCAGAAATAATTTGTTTTGAAGGAGGCGCCTCAAGATAATTCGAAATTCTCTGCGAAATTCTTTCCTGATATGTGGATATAAGTTCATTCTGGTAGAATACACCTATGGGTATTCTGTCACCCCACTCGTAAGATCTGGTCAATGCCCCTATGGTCTTTGGAATAACCTCTTCAGGTTGTCGGACCACGCCATCGTAGCCGCTTTCTTCAAGTTTGTACAGCCTTGGGGTGGGTTTTCCAGTCACAGGGTCGATCCGGTCTTCCCCATTGTACCACCCTTTTGTATTGATGTCATTATACGTGGGACACCATTGCTGCACTATAACCAGAGCCATTCCTTTATGTATGATAGCCTTTCTTATGGTCTCTTTCAGGTGCAGGACATCATAGCAATAGCTTCTGGCTATGAAGGTGTAACCTGCAGCCAGACCCAGAGCAATAGGATTAACTCCTTCGTTAACATTTGGTTTTGGCATAGCCTTTGTCTTTACACCAAGCTTTAATGTGGGTGAAGCCTGGCCCTTGGTCAATCCATAGACGCCGTTATCATGGATTATGTAGGTCATATCCAGGTTTCTCCTGCCTGTATTGACAAAATGTCCGGCGCCTATTCCGAGACCATCTCCATCGCCGCCATGCACGATAACTTCAAGTTCAGGATTTGCAAGTTTTGTTCCTATGGCGAAAGGAAGAGCTCTGCCATGAAGCGTGTGTACCCCATATGCATTCATGAAATGCGGCGTCTTCCCATGGCATCCGATCCCGGAGAATATTGCCACACGTGAGGGCTGCAACTCAAGTTCAGAAAGAGCCATCTGGAGTGAAGTGAGAATGCCGAAATTCCCGCATCCTGGACACCAGTCATTGAAGACTGTTGTTCTATAATCAGAAAGTTTAAGAGCCACCGATCAACACCTGCCTTAAAGGGGCTTTATTTTGTAGAATGAGTTTTAGCGCCCCATAAACCTCATCAGTTGACATAGGTCTTCCGTTCCATTTGAGAATAAAATAATCCATCAGGATTCCGGTCTTTTCCCTGATTATACCCGCAAGTTGTGCAGAATAGTTTCCCTCAATCATGATTTTCTTTGAAGCTTTACCCAGTACTTTTTCAATGTATTCTATTGGTAATGGATGAGGCATTCGAACTTGCAGGAAATTCATTTCATACCCATCTTTATGGAGTATATCCATAGCTTCCAGGATCGCGCCCTTTGGTGAGCCCCAGCTTACGATCGTTGCAGGTGCATCTTTATCACCGAAGAAATTAACCCTCTCATCCACAGGTATTTCTTTATCTGCTGTCTCAAGCTTTTTCATTCGCTTCTCCAGCATGCGGGTTCGCATCATGGGTTCTTCTGTTATATGTCCAAGTTCAGTATGTTCATCACCTGTATTCCAGAAGATGGCTCCCGGTGTTCCAAGAGGAAGACGGGGGGAAATTCCATTGTCCGTGAATTCAAATCTTCTATAAGATCTGCCCGCAACATCAGCTTCATTGAGGAGTTCCCCTCGCTCAATATTCACAAGACCCGGATTAAAGGTTTTATAACTCTTATTGCTGTTGGCAAGCGCTTTATCAATGAGATGGATAACTGGAGTCTGATAGCGTTCGGCATAATTAAAAACCCTCGCTGCATCATAAAAACATTCTTCGATGTCCCCCGAACATACAATAATCCTGGGAAACTCACCGTGTGAAGCGTGGATGGCAAATCTTAGGTCATCCTGCGCATGGCGCGTCGGTAAACCTGTAGAAGGCCCGGTGCGCTGATAATAATTGATAACTACGGGGACTTCATTGATGCCAGCCCAGCCCAGGCCTTCCGCCATTAATGAAAAACCCGGTCCTGATGTGCTTGTGGCGGATCTTACACCCGTAAGAGCAGCTCCAGTAGCCATTGTTATAGCTGCGATTTCATCCTCGGTCTGCACCACAAGAATTCCACCGGCCTCATTACTTCCCTCGATTTCAAATACCTGGTTTTCTTCAATATATTCGCTCTCGTCCGCAGCCGGTGTTATAGGGTAATATGTCTGCATGCGGCATCCACCTGCAAGTTTTCCAAGTGCCACAGCCTGTGTCCCCTGAAGGAAGATTCTCTGTTCATCGGTTTTTACTGCTTTGAGATTGATGCCGGCATCTTTAAAATTTTGTCTTGCATAGTCATAGGCCTTATTAAGGGCAAGAAGGTTAATTGAAATTATCTTTGGTTTTTTCCCAAAGATCATGTTAATGGCTTTCTCAACATATTCTCTGTCATAGTTGGCAAGGCCGAACGATGCACCTAAGGAGAGGACATTGATCATCCTTTTTAGCTTGCTGACCTGTTCTTCGCCTGTCTCCTTGCCAATCTCTTTTAACATATCAAGGTATGGAATGGAGTATATCCTTACGTTGTTCTTTTTGACTTCATTCAGGAGGTCACCCACGGTTTCAGGATGTAATCCTTTTTCGTCTAAGGTTTTTTTGAACTCATCAAGAAATGGAGGAGGCAGTGAGATAATGCTGGATATTTTAGTTTCGAAAACTTCGGTATCGCATATTATTCCGCCCCCTGAAGACACTTCCCATATGTGTCGGACAACACTTTCAGCGTCAAAAGTACAGAGTAGATCAACTTTGTTGACTATGGCTCCTACTTCATGCGGCGAAACACGGATATGAAAATAGCTATGCAGACCCTTGATGTTTGAGGAATATTCCCTCTTTCCGTAGACATGCAGTCCTCCATAGCAGCACGCCCGGGCAAAGATATTTGCGCTTGAGTCTACCCCACTCCCCTGGGGCCCGCCTGCCATCCAGATAAAATCATCTGTCATATTGTAATCACCATTTAATAATAATTTTCAAATGTTTTTCTCTAACCGCCGGTTACAGCGTTTGTTCCTATGCAGCATTCGCATTGTGTGGTCTCACCGCAGTATGGGCATGTGCACATGCAATCTTTATAAGGATAACCGCAATTTTCACAAATCGCATCTAACATGAAGAATCCTCCCATAATTTTCATTGATTCGATTAGATAAGTAGTTTGCGGTATCGACCAAAAAGGTCTTCAACTTAAGGATTTATCTTATAAGAAATCATACTATATGAAATTAAATATAAATTCGGTGAATATTTCATAGAGGCCTTACTAAGGCAAGGCCAAATTATCTCGTCCATTACCTTTTTTTATACATTATGATGATGACGATCATGTTCATAAAATTTAAATATAACTCCATGAAATCTTGGAATATAGATGTTTTGAAAAAAATATATAAAATATGAGGAATAATATATGAAAAATAAAATTAGAGAAAATGCGAAAATGTGGACAATAGTCCCTGTAGCAGTTGCCCTATTGTTTATAATGTTGTTCCCTGCTATGGCATCTGCGAACGTGGATGTGCATGTAGATCAGCAAAACGACAGTGTAAGATTAGAAGTCAAAAATGTTGGAGATAAACCAGTGTATGTACTCAACTCCCTGACAGTATCAGATGAAAAAGGAAAAGAT
>CAJPFJ010000028.1 GCA_905339155.1 Methanosarcinales archaeon | reverse complement strand
AGGATATATTATGGATATCCTATGATATAAATCTTTCGGTCTGATGATATTGTTTTATCGAAAAAATGGATATTGGTATTGATGGTGAGTGCTAAAATTTGTACTGTATTAATTTTTTAACATTCTTTCGGAGATACTGTTCGGATAGCAAAATTTATATGGAACCGCAAACAATGAAAACCTCCTTACAAATCTGGATTTGTACGGGTATTGAATTCAACGGAGGTTACTAAATATGAAAATAAAACCAATAGGTAAAAGGGTTTTAATCAAACCGGTAAAGGAAGAAGAAAGAACTAAAGGCGGGATATATATTCCCGAAAGTGCAAAGGAAAAGAAAAAGCAGGGGATTATAGTTGAAGTAGGCACTGTCGAAGAAAAAGAATTCCCCATAAAAAAGGGTGACGTAATATTATATACGGGATATAGTTCCGAAGAACTGGAATTGGACGGGGAAAAATATCTCATCCTTGAATCAAAGGATGTAGTCGCAAAGATCGAGGCTTAAAACATGGCAAAACAATTGATATTCAATGATGAAGCAAGGCATGCGCTCTTAAAAGGCGTTGACCAGCTTGCTAATACGGTAAAAATAACACTCGGACCAAAGGGCAGGTATGTAGTCCTTTCAAAAAGCTATGGAAGCCCGGTTATTACCAATGACGGGGTAACTATAGCCAAAGAAATAGACCTTAAAGATCCTTATGAGGATATGGGAGCTAAACTTGTAAAAGAAGTTGCCACAAAAACCCAGGACGTGGCCGGAGATGGGACAACAACCGCCACGCTTCTTGCCCAATCCATCCTCCATCACGGGATGAAGAATATCACGGTGGGAGCAAATCCTATCGAGATAAAGCGCGGGATAGACCGCGCTACTGAACTTGTTGTCAAGACCATCAAAGGTATGAGCGAAGAGGTCAAGACCAAAGAAAAGATCACGCAGGTCGGGATCATTTCAGCCAACAATGATGAAGAGATCGGGAACCTGATATCCGATGCAATGGAAAAAGTTGGAGCAAATGGTGTTATAACCGTTGAGGAAGCAAAATCCATGGATACATCGCTTGAAGTCGTGGAAGGGATGCAGCTTGATAAAGGTTATATGTCACCTTACATGGTGACTGATAAAGAAGGAATGGAAGCGCTTCTTGAAAACCCGATGATCCTCCTGTATGATAAGAAGATAAGCGCAATGAAGGAATTTCTCCCAATTCTTGAAGCAGTTGTGAAAGAGAATAAACCGCTCTTGATCATTGCCGAGGACCTGGAGGGAGAGGCGCTGGCTACGATTGTCCTTAATATTATCCGCGGGACACTGAAAATATGCGCGATAAAAGCTCCTGGTTTTGGTGATGAGCGAAAAGAAATGCTTGAGGATATTGCAGCTCTCACGGGTGGAAAGGTCATCAGCGAAGAGATCGGTATGAAGCTTGAGAATGCGAAACTCTCAGACCTTGGAAGCGCCAAGAAGATAAGAGTGACAAAGGAAAAGACGATCATAATCGAAGGCGAAGGAAAGAAAGTCGATATAGATAGGCGAATATCTATCATCGAGGGACGCATCAAGCTTGAGGATTCGGATTATAAGAAGAACGATCTCAAGAAACGCCTTGGCAAATTGTCAGGTGGTGTAGCCGTGATAAATGTTGGCGCAGCTACAGAGACTGAACTCAAGGAAAAGAAAATGCGCATAGATGATGCCCTGAACGCGACAAAAGCCGCTATAGAGGAAGGCGTTGTGGCAGGCGGCGGAATAGCATTATTAAGAGCAGCAGCCGCACTTGATAGTCTTAATCTTGAAGGGGATCAGAAAATCGGTGTGGATATTATCAGGAAAGCAATTGAAGAGCCGCTTAAACAGATAGCTGCGAATGCAGGCCGTGAAGGTTCAGTTGTTATTGAGAAACTAAAAAGCGAATCAAATCCCAATATGGGCTATGACGCAAAGACAGATGCTTATAAGGATATGATCGAAGCCGGTATCATCGACCCTGTAAAGGTTGTTCGAAGCGCACTTCAGAATGCATCAAGCATAGCAGGTTTGATGCTTACCACGGAAGCCCTTGTGGCCGAGATCCCTGAAAAGAAGAGTGATATGCCTCAAATGCCGGGACCTGAAAGCTATATGATGTAATAATTTTACAGTCAAGGATTATCAATATGGCTTCCCATACTGAAGGAATCCATATTGATGTTTATTTTTGTTGGTGGTTGCCACTTTATGAGTGGAAAATGATAAGTAAAACAATTCGTTTGCCTGAAGATCTGATCTCAAATATGTCCCTTCATTCCCTCCTTCAAAATAAGCTCCCCCCCGAAAAACTCGCGCTCCTCCCCAAACATTTTGAAGTTATCGGAGACATCGCGATAATAAACATCCCGCATTCTCTTGATACCGAAAAACATCTTATATCAGAAGCGCTCTCCTTCCAGAGGAAAGACATAAAAACCGTCCTTTTAAAGCTCAATAAAATCGAAGGCGCTGCGCGTGTAGCGGATTTTGAACTGCTGCTGGGGGACAGGACAACCACGCTGCACAGGGAGAACGGTTGCGTCTTCTTCCTGGACGTAACAAAAACATTTTTTTCAGGAAAAATGTATTACGAAAGGGGCAGGATCGCGCAAAAAGTAAATGATGGCGAAGATGTCCTTGTTTTATTCGCCGGTGCCGGGCCGTTTCTCATCCCGATAAAGAAACAAAGGAACGTCAACATCACCGGCCTTGATAACAATCGGGAAGCATGCACATATCTTCGAAAAAATATTGAATTGAATCATATCGATGGAAATGTTATCCTTGGCGATGCGCGACATGTTATTAATCTCTTCAAAGAGAACTTTGACAGGATTGTGATGCCAGCGCCTTATGGCCAGGACTTCTTCCTGGATATCGCTCAATCGGTTTTGAAACCGGGAGGATATGTCCACTTCTATACTTTCAAGAAGGATTTCGAGATACCTCATTTCAGGAGGTTGCTTGAAGAAAAAGGATGGTTTATTGATTTCTACAGGGATTGCGGGGATGTGGCGCCAAGGGTGAAAAGGTATGTTTTTGACTTGCATTTGAGGGGATAGGATATGGCTTTATTACCTGACTTTCAGGATTTCATGGGCTACAAAATGTGAAATATTTGAAAAGAGTAAACATTAGAGATTATATAAAGACTTGACATCGCCAGTTAGGGAACTTATTAAATCTTCTTCTACGAGAAAACCACAGAGCGCACAGAGGACACAGAGAAACATTAACTCTGTGCTCTCTGCGCCCACTCTGTGGTTGATTATCCTTCCGGGATTTATTTTATATTGATTTCCTCAAATATTCCAAAAGTAATTTTGTAGCACATATATATGCTACAACTAGACACCATGAATCGAGCTGGTTAGGCTTATTTCTGTAAACATAGCCCACATTAATCGGAATCTCAGGTTATTATTCTATCAATACTGCGGCAGCAAACACCGTAGTCCATAATCCATCCTTATTACCTTCGGCTGACTGACAGATATTGGAGGTCTTAAATATGTGCCCGCTTGCCTTGTATATCTGCTTTCTTTCATCCCATGCTGTGTTTATGTCAAATTCGATGCCCAAAGTTGTTGCAAGCATCGTGGCTGCAAGGTCTTCCGCATATTCCCCTGCCTTTTTTGCCACTTCTCCAAATGAATGATGCTCGGATAGATATCCATAAACACTGGTATCTTTCGGAACAGCAACCCCAATGGCTGCAGCCATCAATCGATTAGGCTCATTGGTTTCATTCCTGGCAATTACGCAGAAGGTTATCTGTCCCGGATTTAGATTTTTTAATCCCTCTTCTTTTGGAATGATCCTGCAATTTGGCGGCAGGATGCTTGATACTGAAACGAGGTTACATTTCTCAACCCCTGCCTCCCTCAATGCAAGCTCAAACGAAGTAAGCCTGTCTTTGTGCATTCCTACTCCTTTTGTGAAAAATAATTTTTCTGGGATTATCATGGAAAATCTCCCATATTTATGTTACTGCCCCACAATAGATATTAGTGCGTCCCGTATATTTATTTGTTATTGTGCTTTTCTGTATCAAGAATACCTTGCGCAATATCATGTGTCATGAAAAATCCTGCTTTTCCCAAATCACCGATAATATTCTTGAGCTCTTTTTTATCTTTTATCGGACAGAGTTCATATCCAATCTTGATTATGCCAAGTGTCCCTGTTATCTTTATTTGCTCTTTTCGTGCAATTTTTCTGGCATCAAGGTCATCAAGAGCGGCTATCCAACCGTATTTTTTTGCCAGGGCAATGACGCCTGATTCACCCTCATGAAGACTCAAAAGATATTCTTTGTAATCCTGCTATCTTGATATCTATCCATCCCCCATTTTTTGATAAGCTGGATATGGCTTCAGGAAATATTATTTCCTCTTCCACTGTTTGCGGAATGACCGCCTTAACTCCAAGCCGCCTGATTATTTCCTGAAGGAGGGCGAACCTTCCAATCTGCGAAAAAGCACTTATTACACTTGTATCGAGTACTATCAATTTTTAATCCCCTTCAGGGTTTCATAGTCCTCTTCAAGTTCTCTTACCCCCTCCACCCCAAGCCTGGGATTAATACCTTTTTCCAGAAGGATCTCCTTCATCCTGACTAGGGAAACGCCTGCTATGCTTGCCGCTTTGGCAAGGGATATCTTCTTATCCCTGTAAAGCGCCACAGCTATCTCTTTTTCGTCATAATCCCGAAGTAGATGGCGAAGGGCGTCACGGACAGCTTCAGCAATGTTTCCATAGAGCCCGGCATCGATCAGGCGCTTAATTTTTGTTTCGAATTCTCCTTTTATTTCTACGGTTGTTGACATTTGTTCACTTGATTTTTACTATGTTTTTTCAAGTTAAATAGGTTTTGGGAAACTGGATTGAAGCTCAAAGTATTTTTATTACGTTTTTTTATTCAAAAAGCCAAATCTATCTTAATTCTCTTATGAATTTATAATAATTATTTACAAAGAATTGTTCTAATTCTTCTCTTTTTCGGGGTATCATCCTACCGCTTTTATCTTCGACAAATTTAAAGCACAATTCTACAAAATCTATAGCTGACCTGCAAAGGTCTTTGACTTCTTTTTCATCATATTTCCTGTAATGTATCTTGCCGAACCTGTCAACGCCATACCTTGAAGGTATATAATAGGATTCAAGTTTGTTAACATCAGGCAGCAGCTTCATAAAGTCATTATTCAGATCTTTAGATTCCAAGATTACGGATTTGACGAGATAGTTTGTAAAGATATGTTCATCTGTGATCAAAATATCAAGAAATGAGAGACATGCTTTTGCTGATTTTTCGGAAGCCTGCTGGGAGTGGAATATCGCCATAGAGTAAAGCCCCTCTTCCAACGCTGGTCTGATAATTGATGTATCGTTCACCGCATCCAGTAAATATCTGATAGCCCTTGCTTCTTTAATATCAGACATGATAGCCTACTTTATTGCCTTCTGCAATAATGGGTTTTATGTTCTTTACAACATTTTCACACCTGAGCAGTATATCTGTCCCATAGAGAAGCTTACTTGCATAGTATATTTCATAAAGGAAGGGTGAGGTATATTCTAGGTCATCTATGCCAATGAGTAATATCTCAAGCGGCCTTTTTATTTTTCCAAGAAGGGAGTATCTTATTCGGGCTATTTTGCTTAAATCCTTCTCAGGATATTCTCTTACTATTACTGCAATGTCATAATCGCTTTTTTCGTTCTCTTTTCCTTTTGCGATGCTGCCAAATAGATATATTGCTTCGATGCTGCTGATTTCTTTTAATATAGCATTGATGATTTTTTTAAGGTCACTTTCTTCTTCAGCGTCCATCAGTTTACCTCATAGCAGGGAAAGACCCTTACTTTCTAAATTAATTCCATTAAATTTTCAATTACATAGTTTTGGTCAAATTTTTCTTGCTCAAGACGACAATTTGTCTCATTCAAAAAATCAAATAGTTCTTTTTCTTCAGTCGTTAAATTTTGCAAATTAATAGCTGCATTAGTGGGTGTTCCTGAAACGATAAATTGTTGAAAAAGATTTAGAGTTTTAAAATCCATCATAACTGATTTTGTGCATGGGAAATATGACCTTATTTGAGACAATATTTGAAATCCTTGTGCATCAATATCGCCCCAGTAGATAATATTTGATTTCTTTAGCCAATCGATTTGTTTCAATATCTCAATTCTAAAACCTCCACCAAATAGCCCGAATGTATCTTTTAAATATGGTAAAGTCAGAAAATTCATTTTATTCTCTGTAATTATAAATCGTCCATTCTCTATTTTGAGATCATTGAATATTATAATTGGAACAGAAAAATCTGAGAAAGATAAATTATACTTTGCCAATAAACTTTGGTCTAAGGCTCTTACTCTTATAAGTGGTTCATCATATCTCAGATAAAACCTTTTTTCAAATTCAGATTCATCCTTTCTTATGGCTTCGTTGGGCAGTAAAAAGTCTAAAAGTTGCTTCAAAGTTCCTTTGTTTTCTTCGATGAATTTTGTATGAATTTCAATAGGTAATTCACGAATGTAAAGATTTGGTTTATTAATTTTTTGAAAATATTCACAAACTTTCAAAATATCATTCCATTTGCCGATATTATCAATAACTTTACTAGTATTTTTATTAATCCAATCATTGAGACTAGGTATTGATTCTCGAATCTGAGAGATAGCTATTTTAAATTCAGAAACTTCTTTCTCTTTCTTGATATATTTCAGATAATCGATCTCATTCTCAAAATAGATTCTGGAAGGTAAGGATTGCAATCCATATTTGCGTGTGTTGAATCGCTCCAATTCGAATTTATAACCATAACCTAGTTTGTCTTTTGATCCATTGATTAATTCTTCAACTTCATTTTTGATTATAACATAATCGCCAGTGTGATTGGGCTTACCAAAAGGAATCTCTATAGGGAAAAACAATTCTGATTTTAATAGCGCAGTTAGATATTCGTAATACAATCTTTCAGCTTTTTTCCTTATTCCGGCAGGATTGATCATGATTAGGGATGCAAATCTTTAAATTCTTTTTTCCTTTCAGTATATTCTTGCATTGTTAGAGTATGGACCTTAGAATTGTTCAAGTCCTGGTTATTTTCTACATAATGCACAGCAGAAATATAAGGCTCTACGATATGAATTTTATCATGTGGCGTAACTACTAGTAACTGTAAATTCAATTTTTTAAATAACTCCATGGCATGGCGAGAATTTGCTTCATCGGATTTACTAAATGCCTCATCTATGGCTACAAAGCGGAATGATTTTGATTTAATTTGATGCGAATCCAATCCAAATTGATAAGCAATGGCTGAAGCAAGAATCGTATACGCCAGCTTAGCTTTCTGACCGCCAGATAAACCTGACGAATCTGAATAATGATTCTTTTCTAAATTATTTGTTTTATATCTCTCACTGGCTGCGAAGTCTAACCAGTTCCGCACATCAGTAACTTTTTCAGTCCATCGCTGTTCTTTATCAAATTGTTCTATAATTTTCCTTATTTTATGGAAACTTGCTTCATTTGATTCAGGACTATCTACTCTCCCTATATCGGGTAAACAATCTTTTAACATTAATCTAAAGGTTCTGATTTCAGCGTCACGATTAGACTTACTAACCAGAATAATAAAAGTTGATATCGAATAATCAATAGTTACTAAAGATTGATTCAAAGCCTCAATTTTTGCTTTGATATCCTCTTCCTGTGATTCAAGGATTGATTGAAAACTAGCAATATCCCGAATAACATTTTCGTTAAGCAATTCCTTGAAGCGTTTTTTATGTCGAGGTAAATCCTCTCTTTCGATTTTATTTAGAAATTTCTTAAATTCATTTATGAAATCTATATTTGGAATTACTTCTGTGGTTTCTTCTGGATTATCTCTTATATAATCTGACATCATTTTTTCAATAGCTTTTTCAGTTTTTTTTGCTTTATCTCCTTTTTGTTTTATTTGATTTTGGAATATATTTCTAATATCATCTTCTAATTTTTCGACGGTCTCGATTATTATTGCTTTACCTTGTAGATATGGTTCTATTTTTGAGGAATATAATAATATTTCTTCATCTTTATGATATTTTAACAATTCTTGGGAGCTAACCAAATATTTTTGGTATTCTCTAATGTCTCTCTCAAGATTTGCTTCTTTCTTCGTGGATTCGTTTCTCAATAAGTCCGCATCTTTTTGTTTTGTTTTAATACTATCCAATTCTTTTTGTAATTGTTTTAGTTTATCAGAGCTCTCCATTAATTTTTTCTTTTGTTGCATTAGATTTCCGATGTCAGTTTCTATTCTCTTCCACCCTATCTCTGTGAAATCTTTGTAATTTGTAAAATCCTGCAAAATTTCTTTTTTGCGGTTAAGTTGATTTTGTTCTCGCTCGACAGTTCTAATACTTTCACTTATTTGATTTATTTTAATCTGTAGGTCACTCAAATCATTTTGAATAGCATTAATTTTTTCTTGATTATTCCACCCTAAAATATAATTTCTTCTCTCAAATATATTTGTGGTATCATCTTTTATATGCAGTGTCTTTCCTTTTATAAGCCCACTTTTAGTCAAAGCGTTTAATTCTCTTTGGAAATGTTCTAAGTCAGCACAACAAATATGATTATAATGTTCGATCAACTGGTTTTTTAGCCATCCATGAAATTCTGTATCAGGTTTTAGTTCTATTTTATTACAAATCTCATCTGAATCTAGTTCTCTATAAGATTTATAATCATTTTTTAGTATTACATTGTTATATATAATCTTACCTCTCAAATCAGTCTTATTTACATAACTATTGAATCTGTTATAATGAATCTCTGGGACAAGGATGCGTAAACCAAAATTATGTAATAGACGTTCAATCGCTCCTTCCCAATCTTTTTCTGTGTCCTTCACTTTTAACAACTCACCGATAAAAGGTAATTCCTGATCGGGAATTTCTAAAAATGCTGAAATCCTTTTTCTTATCTCAAGATTTTTATTTGGTATCTGATTTTTTCTTTGTTTTAAAGATTGAAGCTCAATATTATTTTCTTTATATTTATCTTCGAGTTGTTTTAATTCAAATTTTAACCCATCTCTCTGAAGAATTAGGTTTTGTAATTGTTCTTCAATTGATTTTTTGAATAAACACCCATCTGAGAGCGAAGCATAGAATCCATTTTCATCTGGTTCTGGATTGTATTTTAATCGATTTGCCAGGCTGATATATTTTTCAGCGTTTTTCTTCTTCCTCTCTAACTCTTCCTGGCGATATTTAATTTCCTTCTCAATGTTTTCGATATGTTGTCCGATTTCATCTTTGTTGATTGCAATATTCAGTTCCTTTTCTATCTGCCTTAAATTTTCCAATTCCATATTCAGAGTAATTATCTGATTTTTTATCTGGGATAACTGATATTGTTTATCAATGGTGGCTTTATTAAATAAATCAATTTTAATTTTAGAGAAAAAAGCAGAGAGAACTCGGAGGCAATTTTCAGATTCTCGTATACCAGAAGAGAGTGTTTCAAACTCATTTGCTTCATTTATTAATGGTTTTAACAGTTGTAATTGTTTTTCAGCTTTTTGGATGGCATCATATGATTTAGTTAAATTAACGTAATTTTTCTTCAGCTCACTTATTTTTTCATTAACATCTAATTTTTCCAGCATATAATTACGTAGAAAATCATTTAAATCACCAATTACTTTTATGGCAACAGTTTGATTAAATAAATCCAATGCTTTTTCAGATAATGAACCAAAAATTCTGCGAAAGGCAGCGCTATAATCTATAAATTGATCATAAAGTTTGGTATTCTCATTTGCGTTAAGTTTTTTCTTTAAATCTCTTATGCTAGAAACGTTGTTAAAGTGTTCTTTTATATTCATTTCTTTTTCTGATATCAAAAAAAATTTTCTAATTGAATCATTTTCAAACCAGAACACTTGAGCTAAAGTTACCTTGTGCTGATAGTCCTGATTAAAGAAATATGCAAGCAAAACAGAATAATCATCTTTCGTTCTTAGATACTGAACTTTACTTGTGTTTTGATCGACTTCGTCCTTTAATCTTCCATAAGCGCCTAAAACATAGGTTTTTTCGTCTCTCTCTCGTCTTTTTTCAGTTCCTATAGACGCAAGATTATAATTTCTTTTAATGTTTGGAACTAATAGAGTTAATAATGCATCTACTACTGTGGATTTACCTGAACCATTAAAACCAGTAAGTAAAGAAGTATAACCATCTGGTTCAATACTCCATATTTTTTTGTTAAAAGTACCCCAATTATACATTTCCAGCCTATGTAAGCGGAAACCCACTTGATCATTATTTATTTCAAATAGATTTCTCTGCACGGATATCCTCCGCATGTCTCTGTAGCATTTGTTTAATTTCGTTTAATGTTTCAGCTTTAATTCTAGCTTTTAAAATGGCCCTAATCTCGTATTCTTCTTTTCCAGAATTTTCTAGGGGTCTTAAAAAGCCTAATTCTATTACCTTATTTATAATTGTATCAAATTTCCTTCGTTGCTTTTTCTCGTCCGTTCTTTCTTTGAAGAATTGAGATAACATTTCGTATATATCTTCTTTACTAATAATTGGCCGTAACGAATAACTACTTCCCGTATCATACTGTAACAACTTTTCACGAAGTAAAACACATAATAATGTAACATCATAACTCAATGGGATTTTACGAGTGAGCCTAGGCAAATTGATATTATTCTCCTCTTCAAATCTTTTCTGTTCTATAAATGCATAGCCATCACTTTCGTTTATAATAACTCTTATGCCAATTTTCTCGAAATATTCTTCTATAGAGGTGCTGTTAGACAGCAGATTTTCCCAAATATCTTTATCATCATAGTAAACTGCTCCCTGCAATAGTTTGATAACTGCAGGCGCGTATTTTAATATTTTATCAGTTTCCATAAATGATCTATTTATCCATTAAAAATGATTTGCGGGGTTTTAATTCTCCGGCATGGTCTATTGCTATCGAATTTATTATTGATAATGATATAAACTTGTTTTTCATCATTAATTATATGTTTACTATCTTCAGAAGCAATCTTAAAATAGATAATTAATTCAGAAATTCCTCTTTCTATCGGAAATTTTTCTATTACTTCCTCTAAAGTTATTTGAGGACGATATAGTATGAAAGTATGAATTCTTTGTTTTAATTCAGTTTCGTCTATGAAAAACTGATTAAATAAATCATCCATTTTCAATTCGTCTTGGCCTACTTCAATTAATATATCTCTGAAGGCTGGTTTTTGTACCGGCTTCCAAAGTGGTCTATCCATAACCAGTTCGACATCAGGATTGCTTTCTAAAAATATAAAATCTTTATCAATCGGGTTTTTCTCAATAATGCCTAATGCTATTTGTTCTATATCTCTAATCAATTCTATTACTCTTTGATTTTCAAGGAAATTTGTTTCATCTAATATTTTTCTTAACTGCTCCGATAGGCGATGATTTGATTTAATAACCTTCTCACCTGCACCCAGTAGATTTTTCTTAATTTTTTTCAAAAACTTCTCATCTGTCTCCAAAGCACGAATATCAGGTAGATCATAAACTCTTTCAACTAAATATTTTAATTCCTCTTGCTTAGAAGGAGACATTAAAAATTTCCAAAATGCATAGAAACTTTTCCCTTGATCTGAGTCTTTAAGAGAATCATCAGCATCCAAAACAAATCCAACAATCATCCCTTTTATTAAAGCTTCTTTTAACTGCTTTTCTTTAATAGAATGGGTTATATCTTTAAAATTTTGCTCGACTTGCCGGAAATCAGAGAGTAATTTGCGTGCTTCATTATTGACCCAAAAAAACTTTTCTTTTATTTGAGTTGAGTTAAGTAAGTCAACCTGACCAGTTGATCTTATTTTTTCAATCTCAGCTTCAATATTCACTTTTTGCTTTTGCAATTGGTTTAACCTTTCTTTTGGATCCTCTGTACTTTTATTAATAATATCTTGAAGTTCTTGGAAAATTCTAAGGAATCTTGATTCAGTACCAACAAATTCTTTTTTATCAATCTCTTCAAGCCATTGGAATACTTTTTCTGTCTCTGGAGTCAATTCAAGAACAGGATCATCACTGTTCATAGCATGATATCTTCTCAAAAAGCCATGATCATCATCGCACCAATCATCTATATAATATTGGGCAATTTTAGGATATGTTTCCGGATTGTTTTTCCTTAAATCTTCCAAGTAATCGCTTAAGACTTCAACTAATTCTGCGTTAGGAATACTGATTT
Source organism: Methanosarcinales archaeon (assembly GCA_905339155.1). Classification (GTDB taxonomy): domain Archaea; phylum Halobacteriota; class Methanosarcinia; order Methanosarcinales; family Methanoperedenaceae; genus Methanoperedens. The sequence goes on along the minus strand of CAJPFJ010000028.1, from coordinate 126,352 downwards.
TTTCAGCTTTTTTGAATCTAATATATAAAAAACTCAAAATAAATGCTGCATGAGGACTCGTTAATAATTTAAATGATGGTGAAGTATTTAAGACGAATTTAATTTTATCATAATCCATAAATATATCCTGATATATTGCAACATATATTATTAATGTCTTTTGGTAATTTTTTGGAACGTAGCTATCCATATGTGAAATTGTTTTTTCACATTGGTTAATCATAAATCTCAAAAAATTAAAAAGTGGGCACTTATTTCTGTACCCTTCTCACTTTGCCCTCATCGACTCCAGCGCCATTGCCACCATCGCCTTATACTGCTCCACACTCGTAGAATAATGCTCCCTTGCCTTCACAGCATCAGGCTCATTACCCTGCAATTTTGCAAGCCTCTTAGCGGTCAGGTCTGCGGTCTCAACCACCCACCTGTCCCTTGTGGCGCCATCCACCACATGCATGGATTCAGCCCTGATGGATACAAGGACATTTCCTTCTTTGGTCGTAAAGGTCGTGGGTTTTCCTATAACAGCAATAAACTCCGGAGGCGCGGACTTGGCAAGTACCTGCGCCGCTTCGGGCTGGTACTGCCCGGCTGATACGAAGAATGCGCCTGTTGGGTCAACGATGCGCCCGCGCCAGAATTCAGAATCTGTTCCGATGTCTTCCTTTTCTGTGAGCGTGCCCACTATGAAGACGCGATTTGCTTTTGCGCCTGTCGGGGTGATGAGGTATTGCGGTGAATACTGGTCATTCCCTTCCTTTGCCTGAAGGTTTGATTCTTTTAGCTCTGCTGCGAATATGCGGTGCGCTATTTCTCTTACAAATCCTGATCCGTTTTCAGCCATTGTTACGCCTCCAGTGCTACAGGCGCTGCAGTTGCTGCCAGTACCCTCGCCAGGTCTTCTTCTATAGGCGATACATCCTGCTTGATCGTATCAACGAGTATGAACCTGTCAAGCTTTGCTCCAGTCACAACATAATAGCGTCCAACAAGCTTGCTCTTTATAACATCAAGCACAACAGCCTGGTCAAGCGCTTCTGTTGCCATTTCCTTTGCTTTATCAAGGGTGATACCGGTAAAAGCTTCTGTCACTTCCCTGTTCATCAGGATGTCCTGAACCTTTTCTCCATTATCCATGACAGCTTTGACTCTCAGGTCATATATTCCATCGACCTTCCCGTGTTCGCCACATGCGCCTTTTATTAGCGCCCTTTTGCATTCCGGGCACCGCTTTATCAGGCCAGAGCCGCTCTGGATATCCACAATTGCGCCCTGGAATTCCACCAGTGTGTTTCCTACCTTGATATCTTCAGGTATCGGTATAATTTCACTGGTTTTATTCAGGCTGACGCTGAAACGTCCCTGCCATTCGGAAGTTGCCACATTCTTGAACATATAGCTTTTTCCTTCCTCGACCTGGGGAAGGTTCGCCTTTGTCCATTTCTTGAATGCCACTGTTCCTGATTCATCACCCAGCAACCCAGTCTGGGAAAGAGATTCATGGTTTGTCTCCCACAACTGGACTACTTTGCAGCGAAGAGATACCCATTTTCCATCCTCTTTTATATCGGATGCTTTAACCTGCGGTGTTGCCCGCGGTGTGAAAAATTCAGTCTTCGGGATATTATGTTTCTTTAAAAAGTGATTTGTTACATTTCGACGAGCTTCTTCAGGCGGAACCTTGAACTTATTGATCAATTGATCCAGCATTGTATTGATTTCACCTGTCTCTACTTTAACGCCCAGTTCCAAGAATCGGGCTTCTATCTGTTTTGCTATTTCTATCATATCTTTCCTCAAGCCTCTTGTTTGATTTTTGTGTTTGAGAGGCAATACTACCTTATCCTGTGAACATATAAACCTTATTGGAGCGGAGTGAAAGTAATATTTTAATATACTGGAATTCATTAAAAAGAGATGAAAAAGATAAGTTATCCTGAAATAAAAGATAAAATTGTTGCATTCATAAGTTCAAAGGTTTCCGGATCGGTAGCAAACGGGGCTGTCATCGGTTTAAGCGGAGGTATAGATTCCTCATTAACAGCATACCTGACAGTTTCCGCCCTGGGCAAGGAAAACGTCCTTGGATTGCTGCTTCCGGAAAAAGGCATCTCATCAAAGCAGGATATTGATGATGCCATTGAAGTCGCCAATATCCTTGGCATAGATTATAAAATAATTGAAATATCACCTATTCTGGCCTCGTTTTCATCCGCAATTCCGGTTTTTGACAGCAAAGCAAAGACCGCTAACGGCAATCTGAAAGCCCGCACGCGCATGTGCATATTGTATTATCATGCAAATCTCATGGGGCGCATGGTGGTCGGTACCGGGAATAAGACCGAACTGCTTCTTGGGTATTTTACAAAATACGGTGACGGTGGAGTTGATATCGAACCAATTGGGGATCTTTATAAAACCCAGGTGCGCAGCCTATCAAAATATATGGGTATTCCTGCCCGAATGATTGAAAAAACACCCACTGCAGGATTATGGCCTGGACAAACCGATGAAAGTGAACTGGGTGTGTCATATGAGATGGCCGATCAGATACTCACCATGCTTGTTGATGAAAAAAAGAATATTTCTGATATAAAATCCCAATTCCCACCTGAAATAGTTGATAAACTGGCAGCACGAATCTCTTCAAGCGGACACAAGAGAATGCCCCCTCCAGCGATCACTGATTAATCATAAAGATAAGTCAATGAAAGTATAATCGAAATATAGCTTTTTGTTGCACATTAGCCAAACTACAAACATAGTTATGCCAATATACAATATCTTTGATATGTTTCAATATTACGTCACGAACTCCGCACTGGAAGGTGTGGAGCATCACGGCGCAGGTGCACGAGGATTGCTAAAGATTATTCATTGTTTTGGTTTTTGTTATTGGTGAAGGGCACGAAAATAACAAAAATCGCAAGAATTGCTTTAAATTCTGGCGTCTCTTGTGGCTGTGTTTCTATTGATGAGGGAGCGGTTAATTGTAAATGCACATCCACGTAACAAATTCACAAACCTCAAATTCAACCCCTTAAAAAATTAGATACGCCAAGTTATCCTCCCTCTTTTTGTAGTTCTATTTACGCAGCCTGCCTGAATATATACTTGACCATGTCCCATAAACAAGACTAAAATACTATAAGTTATAATATTCCCATATGAACGCAGACACTGAAGTTGTCAGGCTTCCGGCAAAGGATTCCGCCTTAATAGATCACTTTATAAAGCTAGGCGAGTTCAAAAACAAAGGTGAATTCATCACTTATGCCGTAAAAAAAGCCATAAACGAAGTTATTCTAAGGGAACTTGAAGAAAAAAGCAATGCAGCGCCGCAAATGTCTTACAAAGACGTTGATAAACTTTTAACTGAAATAAAGGATATAAGAAAGAAGATATGGGAAGGATATGCCTACCGCGTATTTTGATACAAATGTGTACATCATCGGCATACTCCAGCCCAACAGCAACAGTAGGCTGATACTAAGAGAGATCAAGGGTAATCTCAAAGTTATTCTGAGCGATTATCTGATAGATGAAGTGCTGGCATGGTTTAAAATAAATAAAGGTAAAGACTTTGCATCTATGATGAGACTTTATATGATGTCCCTGCCATCATCTGAGGTGATTAACGATTTCGAGTGGAGCGTGTTTGTTGATGATTGGAAGAGCTTTATAGCAGACATCGATGACATACCCCATATTTGTAGTTACTTTGCTGGCGAAGCAGAATATTTTGTGACCGCAAATAGAAGATTGACACAGATGAAAATAAAAGAACATGTAAACTTTATGTCAGCCAAAGAGTTTATTGAAAATGTCTGTGGTCTTGATGGAATAGATACCGTTAAAGGAATATAGCATTTGGTTGTTCCATTTTGTGCAGTTTTATAAGTGCCCAAATTTTATCGCCACATTTTTAAGAGTCTCGTAAACCTCGTTTGTAGAATGTCTTTCATTTCCACTATCAAATTATAGTTTCTATGCATTAAAAAAAAGGTTGCAGCTCAGAAATTTTCAAGTGCGGCTCTCACTTCTTCAAACCTTGCGCCAATCCTTATGATCTTTCGATTAACAAGGTCAACCACTGTTGAAGGCTGGCCTTTGCATTCCCCGCCGTCAATTATATAATCCGCGCCAACCCTGATCTCGCCCACGCTTCTTGGCGGCGCCTCCCCTGAAAAGTTGGCGCTCGTGGATGTTATCGGGACTCCTGCAAGTTGAATGAGCTTGATGGTTGTTTCATGCAGAGGGAAACGTATTCCCACAAGTTCCGATCCTGAAGTGAGCATGTCAGGGACTTTATCCTTCTTATTAAGAACGACAGTCACGGGTCCGGGCAGGAACTTTTGAATAAAATACCTTTCCTTTTCCTCGATATACACAAGATCTTCCATCATTTTAAGATCAGAAACAGCAACAGAAACAGGCTTATCCTTATCCCGTTTTTTTATTGCGAACACTTTTTCAAGTGCGATATTTGAGAAAATATTTGCCCCGATGCCATATACGGTTTCAGTTGGATAGATGACTATGCCGTTTTTCTTGATGATTTCAGAGGCTTTCTTGATATCCGTTCCTATTAGCATGAGTTTTTTGAAAAAAATAATCGCGGATACGCGTTACAAAATTTATTGTTTTTTCCAATTTTAACTCACGCCGGAACGATCGTCAACGACGATACAGGGCAGTTGCGTGTGCATATACCACATGCGATACACACATTCTGATCGATAACTGCTGCGCCCATTGTCACTGTGATCGCAAGCGCTGCTTTATTTATATCAAAATCATCAGCTTTTGAAAGTTTTATATTTTGCGGGCAGACTGATACACATATTCCACATCCATTGCAAATATTCGATTGCATTAATTTCTTGTCTTTTGCCATAATATGTGATACCTCTTAAAGTAATATGAATTTTTCGATTAATACTGGGGTTCCAATCCTTCAAGCCTGCTCTTTATTTCCTGGTTCAATCCAAGTGTTTGCTCCTTTTTCTCCCGTTCTTTGTGCACCGCATCAATACCGATTTCAAATAACCTATCAAGTTCAGAAGAAGAGCGTATCGAAAGTAAGGTCAGTACTCTTGGCATTTGCCCGTCCCGCAAGAGAATACCTTTGAAGATCTGCCCTATTTGCTCAGAAAGCTTCTCGACTTCACTTGTAATATCATTGATATTCAGGTATTTCTGGTCTCCTTCAATTATTATCATCGCACGGTTTGATTCCTTATAGGGATCAAGCTTAAAAAGAAGACCGGCTTGCGAAATACTATGCTGGATAACACCTTTTACAGGCATATTTTTGTCTCCTATTCCAAAACCCATTGTTGCAAGTTTTGTTCCCCCCGACATGACAGTCTTAAAATCCCCAAGGTCAGTCACCATCATCATTTCGCTATCAAGCGCCTTTAATAAAAAGAGAAATCTCTTTGCCACTGTCGAATTAATCTCATCATACGCATTTTTTATATCCTTTCCGAGATGCTTTAAATATTGATTATCTACAATTATTGTACCATCACAATTCCCATCCATTATTTCTTTTACACAAAAGATGGAATTCTGCAAATATATCGAACCTTCTTCCCTGAATGGAAGCACAATTATTCCATACACATTGTATTTATATCGCTCTTTCATCGCATTTATCAAAAGGGGCGCAAAAGATGAACCGGTGCCGCCTGATGATGAAGCCATAACAAACGCTACATCAAAATCGCCGCGCTCCTCGATAACCCGGAGGAGCAACTCTTTATTTTCCTCAAAAGTCTGTTTTCCAACATTTCTGTTAGCCCCCACACCATGCAGATGAGGCACCTGGATCCTGTCTTTGGCTTTTGTATGCTTCAATTCTTTCAGGTCATTTACGGCTGTATTGATAGCGATCGTTTCAACATGGCTTTTAAATTTCTGGGTTCCATAATACTTTGCCAGTGAACTTCCCCCAAACGCTTCTTTGTTAATGGAATCAAGTATCCTGTTACCACATTGTCCAACCCCGATTATAAGTATATTGAGCATATTTCCTCTAGAACCTGTACTCCTTATGTCTTTTCATAATAAATAACACTATTCCGGCTATGATTATTATTGCGGGGATAAGGATATACAGGTAATTTTTTTCTTTTTCCGTAACAGTAATAGGATCAAAACTGGAAGAATAACCTGTCGGATCATCAGAATAACTTGTTTTTAATTTGATTGAGTAATTTCCAGCATCAACTGCATTTAAGGTCACAAAATATTCTTCAGATTCGCCTGGTTCTATTTTTTTATATAACTGTCGTAGATCTCCTTCAATTACTTCCATTCCTTTTGGAGTCTTTCCTTCTATAATTATTGATTCGGCAGAAACATTGCCATTATTTGTTATTTTCACCGTGGCTTTGGCCGACTCACCTGTAAATAAATTGTATTTATCAAGGGTAACATTGGTAAAAAGGAGGGATTTTTCTTTTTTTTCCTCAAGAACAGTTAATGAAACGGAATTTGAAATTGCGGTTTTTGAATCGTACTTGACTGTAGTGGATTCAATATTATATGATCCGGATTCCACTGCCTTCAGGGCGAACAAAAGCTCCAGGCGTTCACCCGCTTTAAGTTCATCTTGTATAGCAGGAGGAAATTTTGAGCCAGGCGCGCCTGTAAATCCGGACGGGAGCCTTTCTTCTAAGGTAAGGTTGTGAGCGGTTCCATTACCAGTGTTTTCCACTATCATTTTAAATTCAACAACATCCCCTTTATTAAGTGTTGTTTTATCAACTGATTTTGTCACTACGATATTTGGTATTTTCTCAGCGACTGCGGGTATTTCAATGTTATATTTTACTGGAAGTTCCCAGTTGTCCGGATATTCCACTGAAATCTTTGCAACTGTTTGAGTAATAAATGACAAATTAAGATTAATCTTATTAAAAGGTTCAATATTGATAGAGGGATCCTCATTTTGCCTTATATAATATTGTTTTGTCAATCCACCTGTAATCAGGTTGACCTTTACGAAGGAGGACACATCGACAGGTTTACTGATCTCGATTACCTCTATTTTGTAATATCCCTTCATGAAATCTAAACCAGTATAATTTTCAAGGAAAAAGGACTCATTCTTAAGAGCCCCAACAGGTATTGAAAATGCTAATAAGATTAATAATAGAAAAAAGAATTTATTCATCAAGCTATAATTATTTTTCCGATTCGGGATCATCTACAGAACAACTTATAATATCGATTATATTTAAGCCTTATGAACTTAATTTTTATAATTAAATAATATATTTTACATCTCAACCCTTGAGATAACCCCATGAAGCTTGTGGGGTGGAAGTTTATAAAATTGAACGAAAGCCGGAGTAACCTTTTTAATTGTCGAATATATCCTCCAGATAACATTGTCCGAAACAATGTCCTCAAGACCATAAAAGATGGTTTTTTCCTCAATTCCATTCTCCTTTAATAAGGCTTCAACATCAACAACTTCCATATATCCCATATATATTTCAAATACCCTTAACCCATCAGCCAGGTCGCCCTTGAATGAACCGGAGACTCCGTAAGGATTCTCTGTTTTTATAAGTGAAACAATTATGTTATCCTCATAAATAATATTGTTTTTGAACATCGTATTGGCAATATACGGAGGGATTTTTATTATCTCTCTTGCAAAGAAAAGGGCTGTACCTTTTATTTTAGGCATGTTGTTGTAAAACTTATCATATTCCTTAAGAAAATCATCAAGCAGCATTGGTGAAAGAGTCTTTCCAAGCTTTTTCTGCCCTGATATATATATAATAATTACACTGAATGGAATTGAAGCAAGAATTATTGACCAGTACCCTCCGGAAGGTATCTTATGAAGACTTGACAACAGGAACGCTATATCGATAATCGTAATAAAAATTGCGATCGTAAATTTTGACATTTTTTTCCTCAAATAGAAGATCCATGACATCATTACTCCGGTAAGTACCATGTCGCCTGTGACAGCAAGGCCATATGCCGCTGCAAGACTGCGGGACTCCTTGAAGATTATCATGACCATAAGTACGGAAAAAAGCAAAAACCAGTTAGCTGAATCAATATATATCTGTGACTGGAGTTTCCGTGACGTATAATCCACTTTGAGCATTGGCAATATACGTGTCGTCATACCCTGGTACACTATGGAGAACATGCCGCTTATCATTGCCTGGGATGCGATAACAGTTGCAATGATACTTAAAACAAGGAAAGGTATATAGAGAATATGCGCCTGGAAAAATATCATCTCAAACAACACGCTTTTTGCTTCGGGATGACCAATCACATAAGCCCCCTGACCAAGGTAATTCAATAAAAGGGTAACAAAAACAAATTTCCATGCCCTTACGATCGGAAGTCTTCCCAATTGTCCCATATCAGCGAACAGGGCTTCTCCACCTGTGGCGCAAAGTATGACCTGGGATAATACGAAGAATCCCGCAATGCCGTTTTCCAGTAAGAAAATGATGGCATAGTATGGATTTATCGCCTTAAGGACAGAAGGGACCTGTATTATTGAGACAATACCCGAAACTGCAAGCGCAATAAACCACAAAAACATTAAAGGTCCGAACGCTCCTGCGACTTTTTCAGTTCCTTTTTTCTGGACAGCAAAAAGGGTTATCGCAATTATTGCCGCGATAAAGACCAGTGTTTGTTGCCCCATCCCCTCAAGTCCGGGGATCAATTTCAATCCTTCAACAGCGCTCAGTATACTAATTGCAGGCGTGATCACTCCGTCGCCAAAAAGGAGGGATATGCCAATGAAAGAAAGGAGAGAAACAAATCCGATTTGTCTTCCTGACTTTAACATGGGAATAAGTATTTCACGAAGAACTATCGTGCCACCTTCGCCTTTCTGGCCAAGGCTCATAGCAAGCCATGTATATTCTATAGAAACTACGATAATAAGGGTCCAGATAATGAGTGAAAGGATACCTAAAATATGGCTTTCAGTAAGACTTGTCATTAATAAAATGACTGTCAGGGTATAGATCGGGCTGGTTCCGATATCGCCAAACACCAAACCCAGTGATTTAATAATTCCTTTGATAGTTTCCCTGTAAAGCATGTTCTTTATTAATCCCTTCGCTAAATCTTCCTGACATTGTCTTATTCCTAATAATTGTTTCTAAAAAAAATGTATATATATTCAGGTTTTCACATTTCAATCCGGGATATGATACCATGAAGCTTATGGGACGGAAGTTTATAAAATTGGACGAAAGCAGGAGTATTTCTTTTTATGGCTGAATATATTCTCCAGATCACATTGTCCGAAACAATATCTTCAAGACCATAGAAAATGGTTTTTTCTTCAATACCAGACTCTTTTAAAATCTTTTCAACATCAACGACTTCCAGGTAACCCAGATATATCTCGTAAACTCTTAATCCATCTCCAAGGTAACCTTTGAAAGAACCCGAAACACCGAAAGGATTATCCATCCTAATTATTGAAACGATAATATTTTCTTCATAAATTATATTATTTTTGAACATGGTGTTAACGATATATGGCGGTATCTTTCTTACATCTCTTGCAAAAAAAAGAGCAGTCCCTTTGATTTTACACACATTATTATATAAGTTATTATATTCATTAAGAAATAAATCAAGTTCCATAGGCGAAAGTGCCCTGTATAGTCTAGCCTGACCTGATGTGTAAATCATGATTATACTGAAAGGTATTATCGCCAGTACTATCGACCAGTAGCCCCCAAAGGGTATCTTATGAAGACTTGAAACCAGGAAGGCCATATCCACAAAAGTAACAATTAGCGATATAATAGTCTTTAATCTATTCCCCTTCAAATAGAATATCCAGGTCATCATTATACCTGTAAGGGTCATGGTTCCGGTAACTGCAAGACCGTATGCTTCAGCAAGCAGATACGATTGCTTGAATATGAACATAACAACAAGAACTGAACCCAACAAGAACCAGTTTGCAGAATCAATGTATATCTGGGACATCAGTTCACTTGATGTGTAATCCACTTTCAACATCGGCAGAATGTGTGTTGTAATTCCCTGATATACTATCGAGAACATACCACTAATCATCGCCTGGGAGGCAATTACCGTGGCAAGGATACTTAAAATAAGAAATGGGATATAAAATATCGAAGCCTCACGGAATATCATTTCAAAAAGCACATTGTGCGCATCGGGATGCTGGATAATATACGATCCCTGCCCCAGGTAGTTTAATAAAAGGGCAATTAATACAAAATACCATGCTCTTATTATTGGTAGTTTTCCCAGATGCCCCATATCTGCATATAATGCTTCTCCTCCAGTCGCACAAAGAATAACCTGGGAAAGTAAGAAGAATCCTGTAATACCGTTCTGTGCAAGGTAGGTTATTGCATAGTATGGGCTAAAAGACAGTAAAACGGTCGGATAATCAATAATATTGATTAAACCGGAAAAAGCTAATGATATGAACCACAAAACCATGACAGGTCCGAATACCCATGCAACTTTTTCCGTTCCTTTTTTCTGAAATGCAAATAATAATATCGCAATAATGGCCGCTATGATAACGAGTGTGTTTATACTTGTTCCTTCAAGTCCTGGGATCAGTTTCAAACCTTCAACGGCACTGAGTATGCTGATGGCAGGAGTAATTACACCATCCCCGAAAAGAAGTGATATGCCAATAAAAGTGAGCAAAGTGACAAACGATATCTGCCTGCCTGACTTGAGCATAGGTATTATCAACTGCTGAAGGACAATGGTGCCACCTTCACCTTTCTGGCCTAGGCTCATGGCGAGCCATGCATATTCTATCGTAACTATGATAATAAGTGTCCAGATAATCAGGGAAAGAATACCCATAACGTGAGACATCGTGGGTGGGGTCAATAGAAAAATAACCGTGAGAGTGTATATAGGACTTGTTCCAATATCCCCGAAAACAAGACCCAATGATTTTATGATACTTTTCATGGCATTTTTATCGAGCATGATTCACTCTCCTTTCATTATTTGATTCCTCTAAAGAGAAATTAAAAGTATTAATGATTTCCAATCAAAGAAGGATCACTCTACAAATGGATGACCTGACTTCAATATCACATCAGCAACCTCCGGCCTCATTGAATCCGCCGGCGGCCTCTTACCTGCTTCAATCATCTGTCGCATCTTTGTGCCGCTGAAATCCACCCTGTCCGTATGGGGACAGACCTTGTCGTTGGATATACCGCCGCACTTGTTGCAGTAAAAGAACGACATGAAGAACATAGGCTCAATGCCGATATCAGGGAACTCCTTGAATATCTCCTGCGCCGCGAAAGGATGATAGTAGCTTCCTACACCTGCATGGTCCCTTCCGATGATGAAATGCGTGCAGCCATAGTTCTTTCTCACGATAGCATGGAATATGGCTTCACGGGGGCCTGCATAGCGCATCTCTGTCTGGAAAATACCAAGCACCACCCTGTCCTTGGGATAATAATTATCGATAAGCACTTCGTAGCTTTCAAGTATTACATCGTCCTTGAAATCACCAGTTTTCTTTTTGCCGATGACAGGATTTATGAAAAGTCCATCGACCATGGTAAGTGCTGATTTCTGGAGATATTCATGGCCAAGATGCGCAACGTTCCTGGTCTGGAACCCTACCACTTTTTCCCAGCCTTTTTCCTTGAAGAGATTCCTTGTCTCCTGGGGCTTCATCGCATATTTGAAATAAGGGGTTTCCGATTCGTTTATAAGGCTTATCTTTCCTCCAAGCAGCGTGTCCTTCATGGAGTACGTCTTTGCCACACCCGGATGGGCGGCATCGTTTGTCCCATATACCTGCTCAGCGAATGCTCTTTTATCGTAACCATAGATTTCTTCAACCTGCATCATAGCTACGAGATTTGCGTCGTTTTTCAGGAGAATTTCATCTCCTTCCTTTATATCTTTGTTATCGGTGTCAAGAACAATAGGAAGCGTCCATGGAAGGCCGTTGGAGAGGCGCTTGTTGTAGAGAATGCTCTCGTAATCTTCCCGGCCATTGAAACCTTCAAGAGGGCTGAAAAGCCCGGAAGCGATATTTTCAATATCCTTCATCAGGTCAACGCTGACCGGCACGCTCTGGTATTGCGAAGCCTGCTCCGTGATCTTTTTGCGTTTTTGTTCGGTTAATGTTCGATTGATCAATTTTCCACCGTGAGGTTTTATTTGTGTCATTGTAATCCCAGATTTTGGGCTTGAATGTGATTGCTGTGTAATAATTGTTTGTAAAGGAAGAAAGAAGACAAAATAGGCAAGTTATATAAGGAGAAGATTCATGGAAGAGTGTGCCATCAAAGATATGGAGTAACAATAAAGGAAGATCTTATGGGTTTTTTTGGAACCGAGGCAAGCTGGTTTGCTGATATGACTTTGATTGCTCAGACAGCAGGTCTTCTAATCCTTTTTTTGGGATGGAAATATGCTAAAACAAAAAATTTTCTAAAACATGATAAAACTGCTAAAACCTCTATCTTTTTAAGTGGCTTGTCTTTTATTTGGATGAGTTTTTCTCTGGTTTCTAATCTTCTGTCACTTATTTCTACAACTCTCAGGGGTCTTCTTATTTTCTCCCATGTAATTATAGGGTTATTGGCACTATTCATGGGATTATTCTTTGTATTGGGTGAAATTAAGAAGACAAGGATGTTTATGGTAGTAGCTTTTTCTTCATGGACCGTAGCAATGTTTCTGGGCGTTATTGTATACTACATTTTGTTTACATAGAATTCAAATAAGCGATAAAGGTTAAATATAAAGATATCAAGTTCTATTTCTATTAATAAGTGGAGGTAATAAAAAATGGCCATAGGTGACTTGAATAAAAAGTTTGGATGGATATGGTTGTTGATAGGCCCATTGATGGGCCTGTACATAACAAGCCAGTTTAGCAGCCTTGGCGCTGCGTATGCTGCTGCCACGAGAGAGATATCGATTGCCGGGCAAAATTTGACTCTGTATATGGGAGAACAGGGTATAAGGGGAGCAAATAGACTCCTCCATGTACACAGCGCTCTTTTAGCATTTCTGAACATATTTTATGGACTGAGCATCGATAGCGTTTCCCTGTCGGATAGGACCAAGAGGCTGGGCAGCGTACTTGCAGTTGCTGGAGCCATTCTGGTGACCATTGGTTTCTATTTCAACCAGGTGATGCCGTTAAGAGAGCTGGGCTTACCTCTAAGAGTATTGGGAGGCATAAGCGTAGTAGTGGCAATAGTGGTAATGGCTGCTGGACAGTTTAAAAAGTAAAACAACCGACAAGTCGGTATTCTATCATTCGCGCAGTGTCCGGTCAAAGAATGTTACCATCTCTGTATAGGCATTCTTTGCTGCAAAGCTCTGGGAGAGCTCGCCATTTTCGATCATGAACCCATGGGGCTGACCCTGGTAGACCTTAAGCTCAAAGTATTTGCCAGAAGCATTGAGTGCTGTAGCATAGCGGTAAATGTCGGCGATCGGGCTTCCCTGATCATGTGTTCCGTGTATTATTAATAGTGGTGCTTTTAGTTGCTCGATCATATCCGCGGGCATGGATTGGTTTGCAGATCCGCGATAGGGGAAGCCATAAAAGGCGACTCCTGATTTGAATTCATCTATCTGGGGAAGAAATAGCATAGTGTACCTTCCTCCAGCACAGAATCCTGTAAGCCCTATATTGCTGCTGACATCCTGTCTGGTGCGAAGGTAAGCCACTGAGTCGCGAAGGAGCAGTTCTATAGTCTCGTCCCCTGGGCTTTGCTCGAAAGTCTGCCACTGAAGCGCGAGCACGATATATCCCTCCGAAGCCAACCTGTCAGTGAGGTTACGGTAGCCGGGTTCGAGACCTCGATTGGAGTGAACCAGCACTATAGCCGGTTTCCTTGCTTCTTCTGAGGGTGCTGCGAGGTAAGCAGGGTAAGTCATGTTTCCGCTTGTAATGTTTACCATGGTACCCTTTGCCTCATAAACCTCTTTTGTGCTGCTATCCGTACATCCTGAGATAACCACAATGGCTATCACCAAGCCAAAAATTAACATCTTCATACATAACCAACTCCAATAGAAAATTCTCATCTCATGATATAAATTTTATGTATGAAATCTTTGAGATCTTACTTTCCGAAACCCTTATATAAAATTTTTGATAAATTATAGAATGGAAATATTCCGGGGGAATTGTTACTCAGCCTTCAACCAAAAAATTGCTTCCTGGTGCTGTAATTGTTTTTGTAGTCCTGCTAATCAGCCTGACCTGGTGGAATTTTTTTGCTAATAGGCAGGGCGACATTTCTCAGGCAGAACCCCCAATCTTACCAGCACCCGAAAATGAGAGTCTAGAGGATGCGCCTCTTGCTGTTTCGGTGGCTAAAAAATTAGATATTCCCTGGGCTCTTGATTTTCTGCCCGACGGCAGTATTATTTTCACCGAGAGGGCAGGCAGGATAAGATTGATCGATATAAAAGAAGGGCTTTTGCCGGATCCTTTGCTTACCATTGATGAGGTGGCGCACACTGGAGAAGGGGGTTTGCTTGGTATTGCTGTACATCCTGATTTTGCTCAAAACCAGTTTATTTATGTGTATTATTCCTATCGAGATGGTGCTGGTTTAGCTAACAGGGTTGTAAGATTCAGAATGCAAGATAGAGATCTGCTTGACGAAAAATTAGTTATAGACAACATTCCGGGAGCTTCGATACACAACGGCGGCAGGATAAAGTTCGGTCCTGACAGACTCCTGTACATTACTACCGGCGATGCTGCTGTTTCAAACTCTGCTCAGGATAAAAACTCCCTGGCAGGGAAGATACTCCGCTTGAACGACGATGGGACAGTCCCCGGGAATAATCCTTTCCCCGGTTCGCCTGTTTATTCTTTTGGTCACCGGAACCCCCAGGGTCTGGCATGGGATGATAAGGGGAGGCTCTGGGCTACCGAGCACGGCTCACAGGCTTATGATGAGTTAAACCTCATCGAGCCAGGAAAAAACTATGGATGGCCGGATATTCGCGGTGATGAAAAAGCACAGGGACTTGTAAGTCCCGTGATTCACAGCAGCACGGATACATGGGCACCTTCAGGTATTGCCTATTTTGAAGGGTCTTTGTTCTTTGCGGGATTAAGAGGACAGAGTTTATTTGAGGTAATAGTTGATGAAAAACCAACACTTCGCTGTGTCCTGAACAGGAATTTTGGCAGGTTGCGTGACTCTGTAGTAGGTCCAGACAATAATCTGTATGTCCTTACAAGCAACAGGGATGGCAGAGGTGCGCCAACTGAGGAAGATGACCAGATAATTAGAATAAGGCGGCTTGGGTGATATTGGGATATATGCACAAGAAGATGACTGAGAAAGTAGCCCTATGAAAATAAAAAAAGAGATGTATTCTCTTTTAGCTCTATTTCTTCACATTTCCCGCATGCAGCCCGCATTCTTTCTTTGTGGCATCTTCCCACCACCAGCGACCCTCGCGCTCATGCTGTCCGGGCAATATGGGTTTGGTACATGGTTCGCATCCGATGCTTACGAATCCTTTTTCGTGAAGTTTATTATAAGGAACATTATTTTCCCTTATATAATCCCAGACCTGTTTTGAAGTCCAGTTGGCAATAGGATTGAATTTTATCAGATTTCCTGTCCCGAAAGTCGGATCTTTCTGGATGACAGGAACATTTGTTCTTGTACCGGGGCTCTGGTCTTTTCGCTGGCCGGTTATCCATGCATCCACTGTATTGAGGGCGCGCTTTAATGGATCGACTTTGCGTGCATCGCAGCATTCCTTGTGACCATCCTGGTAGAATGAGTACAATCCTTTTTCTTTCACCAGCTTTTCAGTGGCATCGCGGTTTGCGAAAAACACTTCGACCGGGATATTATAGGTCTTCCTGACTTCCTCGATGAACTGGTATGTCTCAGGATGGAGGCGCCCTGTATCAAGTGAAAAGACCCTGAAATCATTACCGATCTTCTTAGCCATGTCGATCAATACAACATCCTCAGCGCCGCTGAAAGATATTGCGATGTTCTTGAAATTATTAAGCGCAAGCTCCAGGATTTCCCGGGGCGACTTGTTCTCATAATCTTTTGCCAATTTTTCAATGTTAAGTTTTTCTGACATTTTTTCACTATCCTAAGATATCTTTACTGAATTTCTCAAATCCCACACGTTCAATGCAATCTCCAAACCGCTCACCAATATTGGTATTCTTCTTTGACCAGTCAATAATCCTCCTGAATATGGCGACAGCTTCCCGGGCGGATTTTGCATCTGTTAATTCTCTCCCGAGTTTGGGGTGTTTTCCTATTTTCCCGCCCACAAAGAGCCTAAGGCCTTTCCACTCCTCATTTATAAGATCTGAAGGGCAAGTTCCAACACATGCGCCGCACAGGTTGCATTTCTCCCAGATGATTCTGGCCTTATCATCTTCCAATACGATAGCTTTCTCCGGGCACATGAAAGTGCATGTCCCGCATCCGGAGCAAGCATCGGTATCAATAATAGGTTTGAGTATGCCCATTACTCCGAGGTCGTTCTCCTGCGGCTTGGCACAGGCGTTAGGGCATCCTGTTACAGCGAATTTTATCTTAACAGGCATATCTTCGCCAAAAAATTCCTTATCCAGTATTCCTGCCAGGCCGTAAGTGTCTATAATGCCGTAATTGCATTCGAGATTCCCCGGGCATGAAATTATATTACGTACCCTCGGACCGCAGGAGCCTGGAGGGGTGCCATTGTCTTCGAGTTCTTTTGTTATCGCATCCAGGTTATGTATATCCACATCCGGGATCTGCATCCCCTGGCGGGTTGTGATATGGATGTATCCGGTGCCATATTGTTGGGCGAGACGGCTTATCCCCTGAAGCTGGTCTGAAGTGACATTGCCGCAGGGCATTCGAAGCCTGACCACGAAAAGATCTTTTTGTTTCTGCTTCATATAACCGGATTTTTTAAGGATCGATATGTCGAGTTTTTCCAGGGTCATGTTTCTCCTTGATATAAGGGTTGATATTTAAATAATCTGGGTGTTTAACTTGCAGGATCAAAATATAACTGATGATTGCGGCAATATTTGTCAGATATTTAATCCATTAAGTGAAGCTATCCCCGATTTTACAGCATCTGCAGATCTATCCAGGGCTTTTCTCTCTTCATCAGTAAGTTCAAGTTCAAGTATATCTTCAATACCATTCCTTCCGATTTTTACCGGAACCCCAAGATAGATGTCTTTCTTGCCATACTCCCCTCTCAAATAAGCGCATACTGGAAGAATACGTTTCATATCCTTTATCACAGCTTCAACCATATTTGTCACGGCAGCAGATGGGGCATAGAATGCGCTTCCGGTTTTGAGAAAGTTGACAATCTCAGCTCCCCCGTTGATAGTTCGCTCAACAAGCCGATTGATGGTTGATTCGGGCATCAGCTCTGTTATCGGGACACCCGACACAGTTGTAAACCGGGGAAGAGGCACCATGCTATCCCCGTGCCCTCCCAGAACCATCGCATTAATATCCCGCACCGAGCAGTCAAGTTCAAGGGCTATAAAGGCGGCAAACCTGCCCGAATCAAGTACACCGCTCATCCCGAATACACGGTTTGGTTCAAAACCTGTGGTTTTCAGGGTCACATAAGTCATTATATCAAGCGGGTTCGTAACAGTGATAACCACAGAATCAGGCGCGAAACGTTTGATATTCTGTGAGATATCGGTTATTATTTTTGTATTTATTTTCAGAAGGTCATCCCTTGTCATGCCTGGTTTTCTTGCTATTCCCGCAGTAATGACAACTACATCCGAACCTTCGATATCTCTGTAATCGTTCGTTCCGATGATATTTGAATCATAACCCAGAAGTGGGCCAGCTTCCAAAAGGTCAAGAGCTTTACCCTGGGGCAGTCCTTCAACTATATCTGTCATGACCACATTCCCGAGTTCTTTTTCTGCTATTCTTTGCGCGGCTGTTGCACCGACCGCTCCTGCTCCGATAATTGTGATTTTTGGCATTTATGTTCACCCGGATTTTTTTTGTATGAAGGTGGTTAATGGACGATAATAGTTATGGACGCAAAGGATATATTGACATAATGCATAACAAAACCCTGATGAAAAATTCAATCCCGGTAATTTTTATTATTTTACTATTAACATTTTTTATCCCATTGTCAGAGGGAACGCAAGGCGCCCATACTTTTGAGATTTCATCACTCACAATAAAATTCAATAAGACAGATGCAGAATTCACAGTAAATTATGACCTTGGTGCTATTCCAAAAATGTATATTCTTTTAATGGGAGGAAAAAGCCTCGAGCCAGAGATGAGAGAACTCTTCTCTAATTTCGATTATGAGGTCGTAAAAATGGATCAGGGAAAGACAATTCTGCATGTAAAGAACATTTCAAGATTTGATAAGAATTTGAATTATTATTTACACGATTCTGTTAAGTTTGGATACCACATTAAAACAATAATTATATATATTCCCGGAGACACGCGACCCACTGAATATTTTGGCCTTGATGCCACTCCAAACAAGTTCTATCGTCAGTGACCCTTCTTTTTCTTGAAAACGGATGGCAAATTAACGATATATGTACCATCTTCTTTGAGCGCCATGACAATTTCTTTTCTTTCAAGCAACGATTCAAGATTCAATTCATACTGCCCGGGTGATAATATCCTGATTGATTCAATCCGCTCCCCTATCTCTTTTGGTGCATTTTCAGCTTTAGGTTCATTTTTTAACTCGGTTGTTTCTTTCTTAATTCCCAGTATCTCATCGACTTCTTTTATGAAATTCGAGGCTTCAGGGGAAATTTGTCCTGCGTTTGTCGCATCCTCGATTTTTACAACTGGTCCTGGAACAAGTAAGTCATCTCTCACATAAAGGAATTTATTCCAGCCGCATTTCGGGCAGCCATTCAATATAATAGCTGCACCATCTTTGAATATGCTCTCGCATCTTGTGCATTTATGTGGCATGGTTTATAGTGAGACTAATGCGCTTATTAAATCCCTGTCTTTTCTAATTGTTTTTAATTGTGAAGCCGGGCCAATAACTGTAAGCCGTGTCTTGAGAGTTGTCTTTCCAAAAAGTTTATTCAGGAAATTTTCGTTTTGTTTTACAGGATAACTCTCGATCTCAATTCCTGAAAAATCATCAGGTTCTATCTCTGCCATTGTTAGCTCAATAAGTTTTGTCTGTTCACTGGGAGTAAGACCTTTTTCAAGTATGAGTATCTTTCCACTTCGCACTTCATCAAGAATCAACCTCACTTTTTCCATGGAGGTCATGCCATCAAGCTTTTCTTCCGATATTAAATCCATCTGAATTCCGTTCATATGATCACCCGAAATGCTCTGCAATTTCTTTATACAATAAATCTATATTCTTCCCATCCAGAGCGGATATGGGAACCAGTGGATGCTGTGGAAAAGCGCTTTGTATCCTTGCCGGTGATGAATTTGGAAGGTCTATCTTATTTGCTGCTATCAATATGGGAAGTTTTCGAGCTTCAAAATTCCCTATTATAACCACATTCACCTGTGTATACGGGTCTTCAGTTGCATCCATTACCAGTATCACCCCGTCTAAGTCTTCAAGCCATTTTACTGATTCCATTACTCCTTCTGTTGCCTCTTTGGCGCGTCTTTTCGATTCCTCTTCCGGCAATCCGAATGTCATGAAATCATGAAAATCGATCTTTGTAGCAATTCCTGGTGTATCTATAATATCCAGTGTTACGGAAGAACCGTTACTCACTATTGTAACATCTTCACGCCTTCTTGCTCTTCGTGTCTCATGCGGAATATGGGATACCGAACCCATGGCATCCCCCGTCCAGTCCCTGACGATCCTGTTAGCCAGTGTTGTTTTGCCAGCATTGGGGGGGCCATATATTCCGATTTTCGCCTTTTTTCTCTTAAATAATCTTTTCAACCAGGAAAAATTAAGTCCCAGCCTTTTTATTATGCCCATAGTTGTGCCTCACTGTTTAATAGAAGTCCCCTCTTTTTTAGTTTTCCCTTAGAATTCCGACAATTTCAACTGCCTCTTTATGCATTTCTCCCCCGGAATTTCAACCGGATATATCCCGCTCAAACACCCCAGGCACAGATCATCCAATGGGATCCCGATGGATTTTACAAGTCCTTCAATACTTAAATATCCCAGGGAATCTGCATTTATCAAGGCCTCAACGCCTTTTACAGCCTTGTGAGCCGCTATGAGTTCTTCACGCGTTGCCATATCGATCCCCAGATAACAGGGAGAAATAATGGGGGGGCTTGCCACTCGCATATGTACCTCCTTTGTTCCTGATTTGCGGATCATATCTATTATACGGCGCGAAGTTGTTCCACGCACAATGCTGTCATCAATGAGAACGATGCTTTTCCCATCAATATTTGGTTTTATTGCATTAAGTTTCAACCTGACTGCTGTTTCCCTCATATCCTGCCCTGGCATAATGAAAGTCCGGCCTATGTAACGGTTTTTCATAAGCCCTTCTATATAATCAATACCTGATTTCTTTGAGAAACCGATCGCATAAGTGATCCCTGAATCAGGAACAGGCGAAACGATATCGGCTGTGGCCGGATGCTCCTTAAAAAGCATCTCTCCTATTCGCATCCTCACATTATAGACAAGCTGGCCATCTATGACTGAATCCGGCCTTGCGAAATAAATATATTCAAAAACACAATGGGCGTAATTTTTTGATTTAATCAACTGATGGCTTTCGTATGTCCCATTGCTGAAAACCAGCATCTCGCCTGGAGCCACATCACGTATCAGCTGCCCGTTCAAAATATCAATAGCAACACTCTCGGACGCCACTACATAACCATTATCGAGCGAGCCAAAGCATAGGGGTTTTATGCCAAGCGGGTCACGAATAACAATAAGCGTTTTATCTATCAGGATAGCAATTGAATATGAACCAACAAGCTGTTTTATTACATCTTTAACGGCATCCTTGAGTTCGCTGTGCATCAGTTCCTTGACAAGGAGATGAGCTATGACTTCTGTGTCCGATTCCGATAAAAATATCCGTCCCTCTTTTTCAAGTTCGGTCCTGAGTTCCTTTGAGTTTACAAGATTACCATTATGGGCGATAGCTATAGTCCCGCTCTTAAAACTTACGAGAAGAGGCTGGCAATTCTCGATCTTCGAACTGCCTGTAGTTGAATATCGGACATGCCCTATACCAACATGACCTTTAAGTTTCTGTATATCCGCTCTATTAAAAACATCAGGCACAAGACCCATACCTTTTAAGGTACGGACCTGGCTGCCATCATGAACAGTTATTCCTGCGGATTCCTGTCCCCTGTGCTGGAGAGCAAAAAGTGCATAATAGATTGACAGTGCAGCAGATGTTTCCTCTTTAAAAGAAACACCGACTATACCGCATTCTTCATGCAACCGTGGTCACCTTAGTAACCGCATTTTTCTTGCCATTTGTAGGATCTCATGTGTGCGGTTCTACCGAAACCACACGCTGCACACATTTTTGTGTGCGTGTTCATTGATGCTTTCCCACATCTTCTGCATACAACATGTGTTTTCTTCTGATTCTTACCGAATGAAGGCGTACCTTTTGACATATTTTAATCACCTTTTTAATATTATGGGGAAATAAATACTATATTATCCCCGCGTACAACTGCTGTTCCAAGTTTTTTCGTTCCGTTCTCTTTTATTTCCTCAGCATTAGCCAGGACGATATTCATATGGATATCGTATCCCTGTAATTCGCCTCTGAACTCTCTCTGGCCTTTTAAACGTATCAATACTGACTTATTTAACGCATTATTTAGAATGTCGAGGGGTCTGTTTCCCATAAAAACGCTCCTTAATATTAATAAACCATTAATTCAATAGTGCACCAAAGTAGTTCGTACAATATTTAAAACTATTGGTGAGTAATGAAAATAAAGTCAAGGAATGTATTAAGAAAGACGGATCAGAAAGCCCTTGTAAATGATATTGTCGAGGCCTTCGGTGATGCTTCATCATTTGAGAACAGAAAGCTTGAATATGTCGAAAGCGACGGGCAGGATTTCATTTTCGTGGATGGAGAACCTCTTTTATTCAAGATAGACGGGAAAATATTTCCTACCGTAAAAGGCGCCCTTAAATTGAACCCGGCGCGCCGCAAAGTCTTTGTTGATCCCGGAGCTGTCAGGTTCATCATAAACGGAGCTGACACGATGAGCCCGGGGATTATTGAAGCAGATCCCACTATAAACATAGGCGATCTTGTTATCATCGTGGAGAAAGCACACGGGAAAGCGATCGGTATCGGGAGAGCCCTTATGGTAGGAAAAGAAATGGTCGGGGGAAAAGGCAAGGCAGTAAAATCCATACATTATGTAGGGGATGATATCTGGAACCTTGAACAGAAATAAATAAATAGATATAAACAGTAAAGAGTACGAAGTAAAGGTGATTATTGCATGGGTAAATTTTTAGATAATCTTTTTGGCGGAAGGAAAAAGACGAGATTAGATTCGGATGAATATCAGGAACTTGATCTTACGGACTACGAAGGGGATTTTGAGGGCGAAACAGCCAATACTTATATTAAAATCGCTGAATTATCAGGACTTGAAATGATGCCTCATTTAAAAAAACAAATTTATGATGGCAATATACTGATGATCGATGTGTCGCCTGCAAAAAAAGATAAGTTGGTTTTTGACAGGGCGATCAAAGACTTAAAAGCGGTGGTCAATGACGTCCATGGCGATATCGCCATGATCAAAGAAGACCAGGTAATCGTAACCCCGCGTGGTGTGCGCATAGACCGGCAAAAGTTAAAGTGAACTCAGAATCAAGTACTGTTTTAACAGTTACAAAAAGCGTTTGCCCACTTTGCAGCAAAGAACTTGTTACAAACTGGGTAAAGGATAATATTCCTTTTTTTGGTGAAGTAATGCATATTACTTCAAAGTGTGAATGCGGTTTAAGATACTCTGATACCATGATCATGGCACAGCGAAAACCCGTTCATTATGAAATGAAAATCACCACACGGGACGACATTGATGCTCGCGTGGTGCGCTCGACATCAGGAACAATAAGGATACCCGAACTTGGAATCGATATTGAGCCGGGGCCTGCTTCTGACTCTTTTGTTTCAAATATCGAAGGCGTACTTGACAGGGTGAGTGATATCCTGGAGATGGTAGTAAGATGGAATGAAGAATCCCAACGCGCGCAAGAATTGCAATCCACCATCGAGAAGATCAAGGCCGGGGAATTCGAAATTACGGTTATTATCGAAGATCCTCTGGGCAATAGCGCCATAATTGCAGAAAAAGCAACACACAGGGAACTTACGCAAGAAGAGGCGGCCGGTCTTAAGACAGGTATGATTATTTTTGATAAAGAATATTAAAAGTAAAGTTCTTATCAGGCAAAAGAGCTACAATTCAATTCTTTTGCTATTGAACTCAATACTCCATGAAAAAAAATATCCTGATAAGCTCATTAGTGAGCTTTTTAAAAAGGAAGATTTTTCATCGGATGAAAAAGCTGTTATCTTTGATTTCGTTTATGGGATCTTGCGCCATCTTGGAAGGCTGGATTACATAATTGGACATGCATCATATGCCATCACAAAAAATCTTGATCCGGTTATACTTAATTCGTTCAGGATATGCGCATACCAGGCCATATTTACAGATGCATCGGCAGCGGGAATAATAAACAATGCAGTAGCGATGTCATCGAACCATACGAAATTAAGCGGATTCGTAAAAAGGACAATTGAGGCAATATTAAAGAATAAAGATGCGGTTATTTTCCCTGATCCGGAAATGGCTCCCATCGAATATATCCTGGCATACCATTCACATCCGCGCTGGATAGTGGAAAAATGGCTCAAAGAATTGGGATCTGTTAAAGAAGTTGAGGCGATATGCCGTGCTAATAACATGGAGCCGCCTTTAACGATAAGGGTGAATCCACACAAATCGGTTGTCGGATTACTTCAAAAAGCGCTGGGTGAAGAGGGGTATTCTTCATCAAGAACGGAATTATCACCATTTGGCCTTATCGTTGATAAGAAAAAAGATATTTTTAAAACCAAAGTTTTTAAGGAAGGACTTTTCGAAGTGCAGGATGAAGGAAGCCAGCTTGTTACCCTTCTTACAGGTGTAAAGCCCGGGGAACTTGTAATTGATGCATGTGCAGGGAATGGCGGAAAAACCCTTTTCCTTTCAGGACTGATGAAAAACCGTGGAACTATAATCGCTTCAGACCTGTCACCGGTCAAACTTTCGAACCTGCGACAAAGGGCAGGAAAAGCTGGCGCCTTTAATATTAAGACTGCAAAAACAGAGGCATTAAATGAATATAATAATATGGCGGATTGCGTTTTTATAGATGCGCCATGTTCAGGCATGGGAGTTTTCAGGAGGAACCCGGATTCGAAATGGCGATTGACCCCGGACGATGTCAAAGGACTTGCAGTGAAACAGAAAGAGATATTAAGTGAATACAGCAGCCTTGTTAAACCAGGAGGAAGATTGGTCTATGCTACATGTACGATAAGCAAGGAGGAAAATGAGGATAATGTAACCGTTTTTCTCAATGAGAACAGGGATTTTTGCATTGTTCCTGCATCGCAAATGCCTGATTTCAATTTTAGTAAATTAACCTGTGAAGACGGATTTTTCAGATCATTACCGCATATATCTAATACAGATGGATTTTTCGGTTCTATCATGTTAAGGAAGTGAATTTGCCCTGATCAGAGAAAATCCATCGCCGAACAAGTAAGACTATTATCTGAACTTCACCACAGGACATGACCATGTGCATTTCCCGCAACGGATGCATTTCTCACTTATTCTTGCAGTCCCGTTGACACTTACCGCCCGCACCGCACACTTTCCCACGCACACCCCGCACCCGGTGCATAACACTGCTCTGCGTATCGTCATCTGTGAAAGTTGTATTAATTCCCTGGCTTCATCTTCATTCCCGCCTCTTGCAACCACTGTACCGCTTGCATATACATGAACATTGTTCTCATTTCGCGAAGCAAGGATCATCCCGTCAATCGAATTTGTTTCACCGATAATGGTCAAGAAACCAGTTTCTTCGATAAGTGAAAGATTCAAAGGTGTCCCGAAACTTCCTTCTGCCGTGATGCCTCCTGCTTTGCATGGGCGATATCCTGAAGTCAATGTGAATTGGACAGGTTTTTTTTCACTCCTGGGGACAATATTAATCCCCAACTTTTGCGCGATCATACCTATCGATTTTGGGAGAACCTGCCAGCGCCAGAAGCCGTATTTTACCCATTCATCGGATAATCCGTTACGGGAAGCATACTCTTTCAAGTATTTTTCAAGCTTTTCACTTAATTCGGGATGGATTTGAGACAATCGCGAGAAATCAGCCATGCTTGCCGAAGGGCAAAGCCAGCATCCGATCCTGTCAAATCCCTCTTCGTAGAGTGGATTGTATTTTGCTTTTTTCCAGAAAAGATACAACCACACGTGAAGCGCAGTCCAGTTCTGGATCGGGGTAGCTCCTATCTGGTTTCCAACGGAGGGATTTTTCCAGATATGCTCACTGTTGGCCCTTATCTGGCTTTCATATTTTCTCTGCCCGATAAATGTCAGGCACCCATTCTCATAGTTCTGTTCTATGACCTTTGTGATAGCACCGAGTTTGCAGACTTTGCAGCACCATCTTGCTTCCACAGTGGGCGGCCCGAAATTATCTATCGACTGCCAGAAAGAATCACCTGAGGAATGGATTTTCAATTGTAAAGAAAGCTCTTTGGCTGTTTGTTTCACATTATCTACTGTTTCAGTGAATTCCAGACCCGTATCAGCGAAGAGGATATCAAATTCCGTTAAGGTATCACGCACAAGATGCAGCGTTACAAGACTGTCCTTTCCGCCGGAATATGAAACTGTCACCGGTCTTTTTTGGGTCTCAACAACATTTTTTATGAAACTGTGAGCTTTTTCTTCCTTTTTTCCCAGAATATGGATATTTGCCTGGACAGCATCCTCCCATGTTTTTGCCCGTTCCCCGGGGTGCTCCAGGGCATGCGGTTTATCGTGCCATCTTGTTTTTACGGCCATTCCCTTTTCATGTGTGAGCATCCTTTTAGCATTCATCCTTGCCCTGCCAGTAGCTATTACTTCATTTTCAGGCGTCAGGATAATTACCTCATCCTCTTCTTCAATACCAGGATTGGCTTTGTTAACACCTGGTGCAAGTACAGATGCGCCTTTAATAATAAAATTAACAGCGCCTTTATCAATAACTATGCATTTTGTCCCATCCGCAAGACATCTTGCCCCCTCAAGCCTGGGAATAAATACCCAGTCCATTTTTTCAAGTTCAAAACGGATAGAACCCATGATAGCCCCGTCAAATATCACTTCATCCATCCTGTCTTCATAAGGGGCTTTATTCAGGACTACAAGATGACCTTGTGGGATGAGTTTAAGGCCGAATTGTTTTTCAGTTGTCCTGTTGATGAGGTCTATATCGTATGGAAAAGCTGGCCGAATGTCACCCGGAGGTGTTATTTCGATTTTTTTTGTGGCCAGGCCGCAAGCGCAGGTTTTTCCAAGCACCGGAAGATTGCAGGAAGGACACCAGTATAGCAGGAGTTCGCCAAGATAATGGGGCATGGTTAACCGGAAACCCACAAAACTATTAACGGGGTCACAAATGTTTCGATGATAGCAGCAACAAACAAAAGAGGCATAATTATTCTCATGAATATACGTAAACTCTCAATTAACTCATATTTCATATCTCTCTTTTCACCTTTCATGGAACTATACATAGAATATCCAAGGCGAAGCCCCAGGCCAGCGCTGATCAATACCATGGGAACTTCTATAATACCGTGCGGCAAAAGTGCGGCAAGTACAAAAATTATCCCCTGTTGCTTTGAAACTTCATTTGCTATCAAACCCAATATAATTCCATTTCCTCCAATAAAAATTATGGGAATTATTCCTAAACCTGCTCCAAGAACGATCGAAAAAAGGCTCTTTACTGCATTGTTCAGGAAAATAACAAGCATTATCTGGATTGGAGAAAGAATTTTTATCCAGCCAAAAGAATTCTTTAAAACTTCAAGGTAATTTTCCGGCAATCCGAGATCCTTCAAAGATACCAGCAATCCTGCAACTAGTGAAATTATGAAAATGCCGGTAACTATTAATATATATTTCCATGAAGTCCTGATGTATTTTAATTCTTTTTCCATTTTACACTCCCATAAGGATCCTGAGCGTGTTCCGGACAGCCGGTGAAAGCCCGAGCACCAATATTGCAAGTTTCATAATACCAATAAGTTTTTTTTCTTTTTCGTCTACTAATTTGTTATCAAGTATATATAAAACTGGTATGAATACCAGCAATTTAAGCGGGAACATAATTAAGGCAGGATGATCAGTAAAATTGCTCGAAAGGTCAATGAAAAATGTTGGAGCAACATGCTTTTCATAATAATTGAGCCAGTCCATGCCAATAAATGTTGATGATGCATCAAGAAGATGGGTAAAAAGAATTGAAATATTTACTTTATCCGTGAGAAGCGTGAAATTGAGTTGGCGGGATATGAAATATACAATTCCTGTCGATGATATGCCCAGAATAAATATAACAGCAGCAGGATATGGATTCTCAATTCTGCCAACTGCCAGAAGCGCGCCGATGTTTAACAATGCCCATACTGCGCCCGTATATCCAAAAAACGTATGGTAATCCCTGATCTTTCCTTTTCGCTCAAGATAAATTGCGATCGCAAGAATGCTTACAGTCACTGCAAAAATGAAAAAATATATTATGGGCGTTATAAAGAGATACTTCAGTGGGGGAACGAATACTTTTGAATCTTCCAGCACGCGAAGAGCGCAACCGGCAATGATATAAGGCGTTACTGAAAGCATGAATCTGGCGTCGATCTTCACTTTGAGTTTTTCCAATAACTTTAAGACTCCAAAAAGGCTTATACCAAGCACGATTGCATAAGTGAGCGTATCCACAGGATTATAAGAAGTGTCATTGATTATGCCGCTTAAGTAATACTTATCTATATAATGCCAGACGCTATCTATTATACTCATATTGAATCCTTATGAAAGAAACTAAAGAAAACTATAAGAACAAATGGATGCAGCTGCCCAGGAATGTGGTTGTAGGTCATGGTGTGATCGATGAGACAGGTAAGGTTTGTAAAGACCTTAAACTTAATGGGTGCACGCTGATAGTTGCCGGAGCCACAACGCTAAAGAAGGCAGGAAAAACAGTTAAAGTCTCTCTTGAAGATTCAGGGTTTAATGTCGATACAACAGTAGTCGAAAAACCCACACTTGAGGAGGTACGAAAAGTGGAAAATCTTGCCAGCGAGGCAAAAGCTTCTTTTTTATTGGGTGTTGGCGGGGGAAAATCCATAGACATTGCCAAGTTTGCTTCCATGCATCTTGATATCCCTTTCATCAGTGTTCCGACTGCGGCATCCCATGATGGTATCGTCTCATCAAGAGCGTCTTTAATCCGGGATAACAAAACCGTTTCGGAAGCCGCACAAACCCCTATTGCAGTCGTTGCGGATACATCTATTATTGCCCAGGCTCCTTACCGCTTACTTGCAGCAGGATGTGGCGATATCATTTCCAACTATACTGCGGTACGGGATTGGGAACTCGCCCACAGGCTTCGCGACGAACCTTTCAGTGAATATGCATCTATCATTTCAAAGCTTACAGCAAAAATACTTATTGAATCGGCAGGACTGATAAAACCCGGTCTGGAAGAGTCGGCCTGGACTGTTATGAAAGCGCTCGTGGCAAGCGGCGTAGCTATGAGTATAGCCGGCTCTTCGCGTCCTGCAAGCGGTTCTGAACACAAATTCAGCCACGCGCTTGATGAGCTTGCTCCAAAACCCGCACTTCACGGCGAACAGTGCGGTGTGGGAACAATTATGATGATGTACCTTCACGGCGGTAACTGGCAGGAGATCAGGACATCCCTTAAGACAATTGGAGCACCCACAAATGCTTCTGAACTCGGGATAGAGGAAGGGTATATTATAAAAGCACTCCTTCATGCCCATAATATCCGTCCTGAGAGATACACTATACTTGGCACAGGATTAACCCCGGAAGCAGCGGAAAAAGTTGCAAAAATTACAAAAGTAATTACAATCAAATAATAAGATAATATAAAATCAGGTGAAATTTTATGGAAGAATCGGATACAATAATAACATTGATAGGAACAAGGCTTGCAAAAATAGGGAATGAATTTATTTTTAAAAGCGCAGCAAAAGAATGCCAACCATGTAAACTCAATAAAACGTGCCTGGGCCTTAATCCTGGAAGCAGGTATAAAATTGTGAACATCCGGAACCCGTCAAAGCTTGAATGTTTTGTGCATGATTCAGGTGTGTTTGCAGTGGAAGTTATAGAAGCTCCTATCAGGATGGCTATTGAATCAAGAAAAGCGATAAAGGGTTCAAAGATAGTTTTTGAGCCTCCATGCAACAACCAGGATTGCGAAAATTATCCCATGTGCCGTCCATCAGGGATGCAGACTGGTGAAAAATTTGTAATCACTGACATTGAAGGTGATATCTTCGAATCATGCAGGAAAGGTTATTCAATGAAGATCGTAGAGGTCAAAAGATAGTTTGGTAAAATATATAACAAAGTGATTCCTATACATACTAGAAATGATCAAGAAATGCCAGAATCACGGGTTCTTTAGAGGCGACACATGCGCATGCGGTGAAGCAGGGACGCTCATGCTTAACGATGAGCAGACAGAGCGGCTTGGCCGTTTTATCTCAGGTGCGCTGCGTCATTTCCCGGATGATCTGGGACTGGCCATGAACCAGCACGGTTGGGTAGGTGTTGATGTACTTGTGGATGCCATGGTAACGCGGTATAAATGGTCAAACAAGGAAAAGCTTTTTTCAATAATCGAATCTGATGAGAAAGGCAGGTATGAAATAAAAGGAACAAAGATCAGGGCGCGATATGGTCATTCCGTGGATGTTGACCTTGATTATGATGAAAATCTCCTTCCTGAACTGTATTACGGTGCAAGCAGGGAAGAAGTGGATATACTCCTTGAAAAAGGAATAAGGCCCATGAGGCAGAGGTATGTTCATCTGAGTACATCAGCGGAAAAAGCAAGAGAAGTAGCAAAGATCCATACGGAAGACCCGGTTTTACTTGTGGTAAATGCAGAATTGGCACAGGATGAAGGAGTGACCATGCTTTCTGCTACCGAAAATATTGTGCTTGCTGATGAGATCCCGCCGCAGTACCTGAGTGTGATGCAGGATTAAATCCACACCCTGAATAATCCATTTTCTAACTCCTCAATCTTGAATTTCACAGGCAAGAATTGCTCAGTCACCCAGATATTGGTCTTTGTGTGCATGGAAATTATCCGCGTGGTAAAAGAACCGCCTCCCGCCAGCGCCATATAGGGAATCAATTGGTCAGCAAGATATTCATCAACGCCCACACCCGGTTTCAATTCATTGAGCAAAGCTTTGGCTGCAATTACGCCAACTTTTTCTGCCTTCAGACCAGGTTTTCCTAGGGCAATCCCGCCAACGGCGCCGCACCACAGGGTAATACCGCTTCCTGTTGAAGGATGATCGTTCACTTCTGTTGATATATTTGAATTGTATCCCTGGTCATTCAGGAACTTTTTAGCAGAACTCGCCTGCCTTTGCGCCACATGGGATGGAAGACCGGATGAATGGGAAATCCCTTCTACAATAGTACACTGGTTCGTCTCAAAATTCGTACTCTTAAGGTATGATGGATTAATAATAGCTTCAACGCACCCTCCTCCCCTGGGATAATAACCTCTTCTAATCAAACTTATTTCGCATTTATATCCCATCTTTCCCAGGGAGACAAGCGTTACAAATCTCATATAATCGATGGAAGGAGACCACTGGACATCAGTTCCACCAGTGATATTTATCCTTGTTTCTCCTTGAGAATGCATAAGTGCAGGCATAAGGCATTGGAGAAAAAGCGATATGCTGCCGGCCGTACCGATATCAACCTTATAATTTCCGCCCTTTATTTTTCCAGGTATGAAACTGATCCATGTCGATTGGAGGCAACACCCTGAAACCCGGGCATCGCATATCCTGGCCAGCCCTTCCACTGCCTTAACATGCTGTGCTAAAAGCCCTGGTTTCGGTCTTCCCTTTCGTATATGTTCTATTTCTACAGGAATCCCCGTAACAGCAGAAAGCGCAACAGCGGTTCGTAATATCTGGCCGCCCC
This sequence comes from Methanosarcinales archaeon, assembly GCA_905339155.1. GTDB lineage: Archaea > Halobacteriota > Methanosarcinia > Methanosarcinales > Methanoperedenaceae > Methanoperedens. The sequence continues at coordinate 95,024 of CAJPFJ010000028.1, read as the reverse complement.
CTTCGCCATAAGATCCATCTAACTTCATGAATACCTATTGTGTGGAGATAATATTGAAGTTTACGAAACATAATAGAATGACGAGCAGGTTGGGGAGTGGGGGTTAGTAAAAAAATGTTACCCGCTCGTCAACTTATACTATACGACTAAGATGTATTTTAATCTTTTCCACAATTCTATCCATTTCCATAATGAGCATGCGATTATTTGAGTTTATACTTACATTATTTTCAGGTTCGTGCTGCTATTTCCACAAGTTCATTAACAACAGCGACCGCAACGGGTGTCCCGCCTCTTGTCCCAACGCATGTGATGGATGGCACTTCCAGCGTTCTTACAAGTTCTTTCGATTCAGCAGCATTCACAAAACCCACAGGCGTCGCCACAAGAAGCCCCGGACGAAGACCTTTATGGATCATCCCGCAAACCGTGAGCGCTGCTGAAGGTGCGTTACCGATAACGATTATAGCTCCATTGAGCTCTTTCTCAAGCGCCATGAAGCCAGCGCTTGTTCTCGTTACTCCTGTATCTCTGGCAATATCGGCTCCTTCATCAAGGACGCACTTGACGTCGCATTTATGGCCTCGCTTTGTAATTCCCACCTGGGCCATCCTGATATCTGTAAAGATGGGAGCGCCTTTGCGGATGGCGCCTATTCCTGCATTTACCGGATCATTGTTAAACCTCATGAGTTCTGCAAATGCCAGATCGCCAGTTGCGATCACACAGCGCTGCTTTATTCTATCCTCAGGCGTATCTCCTTTTACGAAACTTTGCACTATTGACCAGCTTTTTTCGTTGATCTTTCTTGCTTCCCTTGTTCGCGCGCCAAATTCAATATTCATATTTTCTCTGGTATCCTCGTGGGGTTATTATCCTGTTTTTCCATAGTCTTGACTCACTGTTACCGATAAGAACGATCGTACTCATATCGATCACGTCATTATACTCCATTATCCTGCCAAGTGTTGTTGAAATAACGGTCTCGCCAATTCGGGTAGCGCTTTTTACGATGCCCACCGGGGTATTTTCATTCCTGTATTTCCGGATTATCTCTATAGCCTTTGCAAAGGTCTCCTTGCGGTTCCTGCTTTTCGGATTGTATATGGCGATCACAAAGTCAGCCTCTGCCGCGCTGTTTAAACGGCGCTTTATCATTTCGATGGAAGTTAGAAGGTCGCTTAAGCTTATTATAGCGAAATCATTAACTAGCGGAGCTCCCAGAAGTGAAGCCGCGGCATTTATTGCAGTTACGCCAGGTATGACTTCAATTTCGATCTCTTCGGCTTTCTGGGCCACCTCTAATACAAGCCCGGCCATGCCATACACATTTGCGTCTCCTCCGCTGATTATAGACACAATATGGCTTTTTCCAAGTTCTACAGCCTTCCTTGCTCGCTCAACCTCGCCGCCCATTGCGCTTCGTATGATCTTTTGGTCTTTTATGATCACAGCTATCTGGTCAAGATAAGTGCCATTCCCGATAACGTATTCAGATTCAAGCAGGGCGCTTTCTGCCTTTTTGGTGAGATGCTCAATTCCTCCGGGTCCTATGCCTACAATATATAATTTACCGTGCGATCGCGATTGTGACATTTCCATAAATCCTCTTTTTTAGTAACAGTTTCTTTTCCTCTGAAAGGGCAAGCGCAGCCGGTTCGCATACCCCGTTTAGCCCAAGGCTTTTTGCTTTAGATGGAGTTGGCGCATGTATGGAATTAATGACCTCATGCGAAACAAATATTAGCTCTTTTGAGAATGATGCTGCTGCGTCAATAATTCCAGATTCATTTTTCTTTATTATTGCAGATGCAAAATAATTCACATCCTCGATCCTGGCATCCAGTTCCAAAAGCGCTTTATTTATTGCTTCAACAACTTCTGACTTGCCAACACCCCTGTTTGCCCCTATTCCCACAATAAGCCCCCTCCTTTTAAGGATACTGACATCATCTCCCACAATTACGATCTTTGGGCCTTTGATATCCAGGACTTCAACATCGCTATCCAGCAAATTCAGATTGACTTTTTTTGTTGAATCCCTGTTTATTATCCTGCAACCAAGGCAATCTGCGATCCCCTCCACGGATTCTTTTCCCATGACCTCAGTAGCTGTCGTTATCACAGGGATCAAACCCATAACGGCAAGTTTTTTTGCCAGTTCATTCCCTCCATGGTGACCGCCAAGGATAGGAATTGCAAAGTTCAACCCGGAATCAATGACCACGACTGCCGGATCTTTCCATTTATCGCAAAGAAGAGGAGCGATATTTCGTACAGCAATACCTGATGCCATTATGGCTATTATCAACCTGTATTTCTCAAATGCAATTTTGAAAGCATCTGTGGAGTATTCTATTATATCTCCACCAGTAACATCCTTTATTTTTTTCGCAATATCAAAATTCCGTGAAAAAGCGATTATTGCAAGCTCACCCATATAGATGAGACCTCTTATAATTCTGCGGTGTCAGGACATTCCCTATAACTATCATTGATGATCTATTGATCCCTTCTGCTTCAACCCTGTCTGCAATGTCCCCTACTGTCCCAAGGATCACTAATTCATCTTCCCATGAGGCATGATACACAACAGCAGCGGGTGTTTCCTCAGGATATTCCACCTCTTTCATGATCTTCCTGAGTTTATCCGTACCAAGATAAATTGCCATTGTAGCATTATGGCGCGACAGTTCCCTTATCGAGTCTTTCACTAGCGTTGTTCCGGCGGGTCGTGTGATAATAAGGGTCTCTGTAATGCCGTTTATCGTAAGCTGGGTTTTTAGTGAAGCTGCGGCGGCAAACAGCGATGTCACCCCGGGAACGATCTCCACATCTATCCCTCGTTTTTTAAGACAGTCTATCTGTTCGATGATCGCGCCATATAATGAAGGGTCACCGCTATGCAGCCGGACTACGGTTCTTCCTTCATCTACTTTATTCGATAGCACATCAGCGATATCTTCAAGTTTCATTCCGAAGCTGTCAAGTTTCTCACCATGCACATAATTTAGAATAACGGGATTGACAAGTGATCCGGCATACATAACAAAGTCGGCAGATTCAAGAAGTTCGCGTCCCCTGACTGTGATGTATTTGGGATTTCCGGGGCCTGCTCCGACAAAATAGATTATTTTTTTGTTTGTTTTATCTTTGTTGTCGCTTTTGTTATCATATTCAATATTTGTCCGGATTTTCCCCCTTTTTGCAACCATCAGGCTGAAATAGTCCCCTGTCCGGGGGATCTCACCTGTGACAAATTCATTTTCCATAAACAGACGCCGGGCAAAAATAAATTCATCAAAACCCTCTTCTATCAACGTTTTCTTAACATCTTCAGGATGCTTTGATTTCAGGATTATTTTTGTATTGACAGGCGACCCATCAGATACTATGAACGAGCTGTCCATACTTGTATTTGTGCGGGCCGCCTGGGCTGTTATTGAGCTTACGCCGGGGATCGTTGTAATTTCAATTTCAGGATATTTTTCTTCTATTGTCCTTTTAAGGTGTGAGAATGTTGAAAACACATTCGGATCACCCAGAACTGCAAAAGAGACCATTCCTTTTTTTGCTTCAAGAGCTACGATCCCGGCATTTTTTTCCCATAATTTTGACAGCTCTTTCTTATCCAGGATCATAGGAAAATCAAGCATCTGCGCTTTAGCATAAGGCGAAACGAGCTTCTCGGCGAGTTTTCCTGGTACAAAAACTTTCCTGCTTTCTTTCAGGGCTTTTATGGCAGCAAGAGTAAGTAGATCTGGATTTCCGGGACCAAGACCAATGCCGATCAACATTATGCGCCACCAACTGCCAGGAAAATTGGATTTTCAGGTTTTAACATAGTACCTCCTGCAAGCTCATTTCCCCTTGATATTTGTATCTGTAGCAATTCCTTTAAAAAATGGTCCTTTTTCATAATTTCCATTGCAAGGGAAACTGTTTCGATCTTAACGGCGCTTACAACAAAGCGAACATTTGAATTTTTCTTCTGTTTGACCAATATTTCTAAAACCTGTTTGATGTTTTTGCTTCCTCCAATGAACGCGCAGTCGATATCAATATCGGGAAGCAGTATATTGGCATCTCCTTTTAAAATCGTGACATTTTTTATGCCGCATTCTTTAATATTTTGTGATGTTGCATTAATAGCATCATCCCTGTTGTCAATGGCAAATACATGTCTGGCTAATTTTGCCGCAGCTATCGAAACAGAACCGCTGCCACATCCTATATCCGCAAATACTTCAGTGGATTTTATATTGAGCCTGGATAGGGCAATTGCAATTATTTCTGGCTGCGTAGGAGTTCCGGTTGGATAAAGCATATTTGATCAACTTAATTGAAGCTTTGTGTCATATTCATAACACTTCTATCATGATTTATTGAAAACCTGAAAATCTTTGATAACAACTCATAATATGATAGAACCTTAAAAACTTTATCACAAACCAAGACTCATTTTCAAGATTTTATCTATTTTATACATTCCCTGGCCAGATAATTTCCCCAATTTTCGTGAAATTATCCCTTCCGGAACTGTCATTAGATATTCACATCTTACCACTGAAGTTTTAGCAAGACCTGATCGAATGAATTCATCTGTTCCCTCTTGTACTATAAACTCGGTTTGCCTAATAGCATACATTCTCCGGGAAGTTATTCCGGCAAGAATAACATCCTCAAACCTTCTTTCAATACTATGATCTGAAACAACAAGAGCGGGTCTTGCTTTTTGTTGAACTCCATCAGTGGTAATAAATGGGAAAGGTAATATTACAACATCTCCTCTATCATAAATCATAAATATCTTCTTCTGGTGAGTCCCATATTTTGCTTAAAGATCTTTGTTGCAAAAGAAGTGAACCTTCGTCAACTTGTGATTTAGATGTATCAGGATGTTGACTCTTAAGAAATTTTGCGAAATCAATTACTTCAATTACTTTGTCTTCTGGCAGATTATCGACAATTTTTATTAGTTCCTTTTCATATTGTCTTAACTTTAACATCTTATCTTCCTTTTTTCTCAGGTAATATTATCAAATTCAATCATATAAAGGCTTTGTCCGTGTTTTATCATTAAGAATTGCGATGTTGTTTTTCATTTCCTCTGCTACTTGCTCTTGGAGATCTACCCGCCAGCATCCTCCCCACAACGCCCGTATCAACCTCTCGCTGTCCGCCTGCGAGTGCAGGAGTCCGGCTTCGACTTCATTTATTTATCTTAGTGGAATTATTTAAGTTCGATATTTTCCTAAAATCCTTAATGTTGTCTGTAAAAACTTCAACATCAAGATCCATTGCATTTTGTGCTATTATGGCATCATTTATCCGGGTATTGGAGTTGTAGCTGAGTTCTAAAGCTTTTAATATGGTGCTTTGAGTTATAAATTCATATCCAACATGCTTTGAATTCAGAATTTTAAGTGTCCTGTTATAGGATTCTTCTTGATCCAACAATCTAAATAACTTATACTGGATTTCAGAAATGATTATTGTGTTAACAAGTAACTTGTGAGTCTTTATCAATTCTTTTATTTTTGATTTTGCAACAGGGTATTCAGGATATTCTTTGATATTTGCAAATATGAAAATGTTGAATCAACCAATATTTTTTTATGTTGTCCAAAGATCTTCCTCAAGGGCTTTTAAATTTAATTCCTTAATCTTTACTATATCCACATGAACCGGAGACTCAAGCAGTTCGACCAAAGAATCTTTACCCACTTTTTTCTCTTTTTTTACTTTTTCGAGTACAATTTCATTATCTTTTATGGTAATAATAAAGCGATCTCTGGGTCTAATATTGAGCAATCAACTAATGATTTTGGGAAATGGATTTTATATGTATCATCTACGATTAATTCTTCCATAATGTTCACAGCATCATTTTTTTTGAGATGCAAATATATCTATGATTTCTTTATATATAGCTTGATAGGTCAATTAGTCTCGGATAGAATATTCTGGAAGTGCAGGAGTCCGGCTTATCGCAGAGGGACAAGGAGGTGTTATCCATTATAAGCGCGATGCGAAAGAGCAGTAAAGAAACTTTATTCAGGACTGTTTCTCTAAAAAATATCACTACATTATAAATAATGATAGGATAATTAGATTATTGACAGGTGAAACTTCATGACAGAAACGGAAGTATTGAATGAAATTAGAAACAATCTCAATTTCCTTAGAGAAAAGATAATCCAGATCGAAATAACAGTAAATGAAATCGATAGTGATGTTCATAAAAAAATCAATCCAATCTATTTGAAGAAACTTGATAAAATTGAAAAGGAAGATAAAAAAGTACATTTCAAGGATATTGAAGAATTCGATAAGCACTTCGGTGTATGAATATACCTTACGAATTTGAATTGACAGAAACACTCGAAAATAAATTCAAAAAACTTCAAAAGAAGGATCGAGTTCTGTTAATTGCCTGCCGAAAAAAGATATTTGAGATTATTAATAATCCTTACCATTATAAACATCTCAAATATGAGGATCGTTTTAGAGTGCATGTTAGAAGTTCGTTTATTTTGACATATCGCGTGATGGAAGAGAGAAAACTGGTAATATTTCTTGATATTGAGCATCATGACAATGCTTATTTATAAAAGAAATGCGTGTCTTATAATATTGCCTTCCCGCCACCTCATTTTCATACGCTAATCCTAAGACCGTCTCTTTTTTTCCCTGGCATTCATTCCATACTTTCAGCATATTTCCGGGATTTCCACACCATAATTCAGGTTACAATTTATTTAAACTTAACCTCAATTCTTCGATTATCCAACCATGAGATCGGAACATTCATTCCTGTTTCATCCAACTTTTTCATGAAGTACTGGGTCGTGTCTTTCTCCGCTTGCTGGCACTTTATAACCTGACTCAACTATGATATCGTCATTTGCTGCAACCGCAGGTACGATTAACAAAAAAAATAAAAATATTGCAATAGTGAGGTTATTTTGTTTCATTACCGCACTATCATTTAAATGTGTTAGGTTATATTATTTGCGCTTTTTTTCTCAGTACCACACATCAAAGTTGTAGGTCTGGCTTCCCGATACCCTTTCTCCATACACTTCAAACTTCCACTTTCCTGCTGTGAAATTTCCGCTGCCTTTTATGAAAGACAAGTATATTCTTCCATCAGTTACCCCATCAGATGAATCATGATAAGGGCCGAGTACCGTTCCTTCGGAGGTAATGACTTTCAGCGTCAGCGAGTTGCTTGAGACACCCCAATTGAGGTCGGTCCACACTCTTGATACGCTTGGGATGTCCTGATAAATAGACAAACAAATCAGACTTCTATTTGTTATTGATAAAAAGACTTCTCTGCCACTTTATTTTAGATATCTCCCTGGAAACATTGTTGATGTGTCAGCTCTTACCACGACAATAGAAGAACTAAAAAAATTTGATATCAATAGTAGTTTTGCCCTTGTCGATGCTCGATTTTATTCTGAAGATAATATCAAAGAATTAAATTTAGGAGTTATAGATTTTCTTACACGATTGCCTGCAAGAACCAAATTATACAAAGACCTGATCAAAGAGGCTATGCCTGATAAAGAATCTGAAGAAGAAAAAGTCGAATTTGAACTCTTGAAAAGTGGTGCAATGGTTCTTGTTTCTTCATTTGAGATTGAAAAACAAGAGGTAGTTCCTCTTTATTATATGAGACAAACAGTTGAAAAATTGATTGGGTTTGCTAAAGATGATCTTGATCTAATTCCCCTAAGGGTTCATAGAGAAGAAACATTAAGGAGCTACTTGCTCTTGATATTTATTACGTTGACAGTATTCGCCCTAATGAAAAAAGAGATCGGAAATGATTATACTGTGAAGGAAGTTTTACTGACAATGAAAAATTTGAAATGCAAAGTCTATGATGATGAGATAATTGTTCAGGAACTGGCGAAACAACAGAAAGAACTTGTTGAAAAATTGGGTGTCATAGTGCCTAAAAAATTGGGAATTTAGGAAAATACTTAAACCAACATGCAAACTTAGCGGTCAATGAAACTTTCCGAATTTGACTATCATCTTCCCGGAGAACTTATTGCCCAATCTCCAATTGAACCAAGAGATGCATCAAGATTAATGGTGGTCGGGAAACAGATCGATCACCGTTTTTTCTGCGATGTCCCTGATTACTTTGAAGCCGGAGATACTCTTGTTCTTAATGATTCAAGAGTAATACCCGCAAAGCTCATAGGAAAAAAAAGCACAGGTGGCCATGTGGAAGCACTTGTTGTATCAAGAAATGAGGCTGGTTATGAGTGCATGATACGCGGAAAGAATATTCATGAAGGTACAAGACTCAGTTTCGGTGAGCTTGAGGCAACAGTGCTCCGGATATTGGAGAGGCCCAACACAAACAGGTATCTTGTTAATTTTAATTGCAATGGGGATCTTCCTGATATTCTTGAAAAAATAGGAGAAGCTCCGCTACCTCCGTATATCAAACAAAAACTCCATAATAAGAACCGTTACCAGACGGTCTATTCGAAAGAAAAAGGCTCAATTGCAGCGCCAACAGCCGGTCTTCATTTCACGAACGATCTATTGGGGAGAATAAAAGAAAAAGGTGTCAATATCGCTTATGTCACTCTTCATGTAAGCCCCGGGACTTTCACGCCAGTCAAGGCTGAGGATATCCGATATCATATCATGGAACCTGAATATATTTCTGTCCGAAGGGAAAATGCAGATGTTATCAATGGAACGCCAGGAAAAATCATAGCAGTAGGGACAACAACAGTCAAGGCGCTTGAGAGTTCATGCATTGATGGGAAAATAGTAGAAAAAGAGGGATTCAGCGAGCTTTTTATTTATCCTGAATATAAATTCGGGTCAAGAATTGATGCTATGATCACAAACTTCCACCTCCCAAAATCCACGCTCTTGATGCTTGTGAGCGCTTTTGCAGGCCGGAAACGATTGATGGAGGCTTATAATGAAGCCATATCACATTCATACAGGTTTTACAGTTTCGGGGATGCAATGCTTGTTTTCAATCGAAGGGATAAATAATAATGTACAAGTTGATCCACACAGATAAAAATACAGGAGCAAGAGCAGGAAGACTCAGGACAAACCATGGCATCATAGAAACTCCTGCATTCATGCCTGTTGCCACAAAAGCGACCGTGAAGACGATCACAACCGATGAGCTGTACGAAATGGGGACAGAAGTGCTTATCAGCAATGCTTTTCACCTGTTGCTCGCTCCCGGAATGGAGGTTATCCACAGAGCTGGCGGCCTGCATAAATTCATGAACTGGAAGGGAGGCATATTCACTGACAGCGGCGGTTTCCAGATGATACGGAAGGATTTTCCATTCAAGATCAACGATGAGGGAATTATTTATAAGAACCTGCGGGACGGGAAAAAGTATTCTTATACTCCTGAAATTTGTCTTGAGAACCAGAAGCTGCTTGGAAGCGATGTGGCTATGATACTTGATGATTGTCCTGTTTATGGTAGTGAGTTTAAAGTTGTGCAAGCTTCAATGGAACGTACAATAAAGTGGGCAGCCATGGCTAAAAATGTGGAACAAAACCATGGCCAGCTCTTTTTTGCCATACTCCAGGGAGGGACATTTGCAGAATTACGGAAAAGGTGTGCCGAAGAACTGATCGAGATGGATTTTGATGGCTATGGGATAGGCGGCCTATCGATTGGTGAGCCCAAGGAAATAATGAATGATGTTTTGAAAACTAGCGTTCCCCTTGTTCCTGAAGATAAAGCGCGCTACCTTATGGGCGTGGGTTCACCGATCGAGATATTAAATGCGATCGAATCCGGCATCGATATTTTTGACAGTGCGTTCCCAACGCGAAATGCAAGGCACCAGACACTTATGACATCAAAAGGGAGTATTGATATTGCGCGGAATAAATTTACAATGGATTTTTCACCTGTTGATGAAAATTGCGGATGTTATACCTGCAAGAACTATACAAGAGCATACCTGCATCATCTTTTCAAGGAATCCGAATTGCTGGCGCTTCGGCTTGCTTCCATACATAATCTCCACTTTATCCAGTCAATAGTGAAAGGGGCAAGGGAAGCGATATTGGAGGACGATTTTTCAGAGTACAGGAAGAATGCGATCGCTGGTTTTGTTTGATACTTTAATGTTTTAATAATGAATAATAAGAAACATATAAACATATTAAATCAAATCTAACCATCATGAACTTCCAGATTCTCGATGCCGACTATACTTACAGCGATGATAAGCCTGTAATAAGGCTCTATGGAAGGGATGAGTCCGGAAATAGTATATGCTGCCGTGTGCCGGGTTTTGAACCTTATTTTTATACAAAAGCAGCGCCTGAATTGTCAGTTATTTTGCTGGAAAAGTTTAAAGAGCATATAAAAAGAATAGAGTCAGTCCAGCGGTTTGAACCCGTGGGCTATTTCAAGAACAAAACAGGCATGCTAAAGATCATCCTGAATGATCCGAAAAGTGTTCCCATCATCCGTGATGATGTACGAAAAATGGTTGATGAGATATATGAGACAGACATTCTTTTCAGGAACAGGTATATGGTTGATAAAGGGCTTGGCGGCATGGGCTGGGCAAAAGCAGAATCGGAAGGGGGCACCAACAACGAGGTCATAAGCGACCTGAAAATAACATCAAGGAATGTTGAACCTGTTGAAATCCTGAAAAACGCTCCACTGCGGCATCTTGCATTCGATATCGAGTGCCTGCCATTAAATGGCGCCATGCCTGTGCCTGAAACCTCGCCAATTGTATTAATTAGCCTTGCTTTTTCACCTGATTTTGAAGGCTCAAAAACACTTGTGCTGGTTGGAAAGGATGCAAAAGTTGATGGCCAGACCGAGAGCTGCGGCAGCGAAGAAGCAATGCTTCGCCGGTTTTTCGAAATAATAAAGAAGTATGACCCTGATATCCTTGTTGGTTATAACTCGAACAGTTTTGATATTCCGTATATTGTTGACAGGATCAAAACACTTAATAAGAAAGGAGCAAGGATAGAGCCTATAGCAGGAAGAGACGGCAGAACCCTTTATTACAGGAAGATCGGGAATGTCACAAGAATTAGCGTGATGGGCCGCATTGCTGTGGACGTACTGCCTCTTCTTCGAAGGGAATTTTCGCTCAAGCAATATACGTTAAGGAATTCAGCAAAGGAATTGCTGGGTTCTGAAAAATTAGACATACCATTCCTGGAAATGGAAAATTACTGGAAAGACAACGGCGAGAAGCTTTCAAAATTCATCGAATATGCAAGGCGTGACTCGGAACTTGCACTTCTTTTCCTGTTGAAACTTCGGCTTATTGATAAATACATAGCTCTTGCAAGGGTGAGCGGGACGCTGCTGCAGGATATCCTTGATGGCGGACAGACCCAGATGGTAGAGAACCTGATGCTTCGCGAGTACAGGAAAAATGATCGTGTCCTGCCTGTGCGCCCCACTGGCGAGATGTCCGATGAGCGCTATGATGAAGGGGAAGAACTTGCAGGCGCGCAAGTCCTGCCACCAAAGAAAGGCCTGCTTGAAAATATCGTTATCCTTGATTACAAATCACTTTATCCGACCATAATGATGGCACATAATCTTTGTTATACAACCGAAGTTGTGGGACAACAGCCAGATGATGTTGTCGTTGCGCCTACAGGAGGTGTTTTTGTTTCCCGCAATGTTGTAAAAGGTATTGTGCCCTCCATTCTTGAAGATCTTTTGAACCGCAGGCAGGAGACGCGCGCTAAAATGAAGACCGCAAATGAAGAGGAAAAACGCGTACTTGATGCCACACAACTGGCTCTTAAGATACTTCTTAACAGTTTCTACGGCTATTCCGGGTATACAAGGGCGCGGCTTTACAGTTTGACACTTGCAAGCGCAGTAACGAGCTTTGGGCGCGAGAACATCCTGCGAACGAAGGAATTAATAGAGAACGACATAAGGGAAATAATCCTGAAGGATGGAAAAGCTTTCAAAAAAGATGAAAACATAAGCGGAAAACACATTAGATTATCAGTGGTTTATGGAGATACGGACAGTGTTTTTGTGCATCTCCTTGATAAAGAGATAACGTTTGATGAGGCGCAGCTTGTCGGGAATAGTATTGCTGATATCGTAACGGATTCTCTTGTTAAGCCAATGGAACTTGTTTTTGATTCTTTTGCCAGGCGCGCTATATTCCTTGCCAAGAAGCGATACGCTCTCCTTATCCAGGAAAAAACGGCGCAGGGTATGAAGGAAAAGATAAAAGTGAAAGGGATGGAGACAGTGCGCCGCGACTGGTGCGAACTCACCACAAAAACCATTGAGAAAGTCCTTGAACTTGTCCTGAAGGAAGGAAAAGTAGATGATGCCGTTCTTCTTGTCAAGAATACAATAAACAGCATAAAAACAATAGATGCCACAAGCCCGCTTTTTGAGGACCTGATTTTGACGCGCCAATATACTAAAAAAATTGAAAGTTACAGGAACAGGCAACCTCATATAACCGTAATAGAAAAACTCCGGAAAAGAGGCATAATCTCAAATGTTGGTGACAGGATACCTTTTGTCATCGTTGCAGGCAATGCGATATTTGTTGACAGGGCTGAAGATCCTGAATATGCGCAAAAGAAAAACCTGCCAATTGATGTTGATTATTATATCAATAAACAGATACTGCCGCCGGTTGAACGTATATTATCTGATTTTGGTGTAACAAGAGAAATGTTAAGAGGAATGGGAGAAAGAAAGGTACAGAATGAAACAAAGCAGAAACAATTATTTGAATTTTAGGAGACAAAAATCTTGAAGACTCATCCCAGATGTGCGCCGTGTTTATTATCAAGGGTACAGTTCGAGGCGCAACTTTCAACAAATGACCTGAAATTACAGAAAAAAGTTGTTCTTGCAGGCATTGAAGTACTGCGAAAATACATGGTTGACGGCGCGCCAGCGACAGGCCTTTCAACCAGGATACACAGGGAAGCATACAGGATACTGGGAGACATAGACCCATATTCAGATAAAAAAAAGGAGAGCAATGTGGCTGCAATGAAGCTTTTGCCTCTTGCAAGGGAATTTGTATCTGAAAAAGACTCATTCAGGCGCGCGGTGCTTGTCTCGATCATTGGCAACTCGTTTGATTTCGGAGTGCTGGGATTTGACGCTGATAAGGCAACAGCAAAAGATGCGATGCAAAAGCAGATCGAACACGGGCTTGATGTTGATGACTCTGATAAGATAAAAACGATGTTGAGTAACGTTATCTATCTTGCTGATAATTGCGGTGAGATCGTATTTGACATGCTGTTATTTGAGCAAATAATAAAGCTCGGAGGCAAGATCACCCTTGTTGTAAGAGGAGAGCCGATCCTGAACGATGTCACCATGAAAGAAACGCTGGAACTTGGTATTGATAAAATGGTTTACAGGGTGCTTACGACCGGTTCAAATGCTATCGGTTTGTGTCTTCAGGAGGCGCCGCCTGAGCTTGTGGATGCGCTCGGGAATGCATCGCTTATTATCAGCAAGGGGATGGCGAATTATGAGACAATGTCTGAGTATAATTTCAGGCCGATCGCATATCTTTTGAAGACCAAATGCGAATCGGTGGCTGAGGCCATGGGACTTAAGAGGGATATGAATGTGGCAAGGGTGGAGGAGTGAAGGAAATCAGAATTTTACGTTGGAGCCTCCATAACTTCTTCAAGGATCTTTTCTTCTGGAATTTATTCCCCGCCTTACAGTATTGCATAGGTAAAAGTCTCATAATTATAAGTATAAGACGAATAAGTATTTATATAGTGAAAGAATATTATATCACTGTTGAATTTCATGGCTGACAAGAAAAAGATAAAGACAGAAAAAGGTGAGTCAAAGCGTGTACCTACCGGGATAGAAGGTTTTGATGAATTGTGTGGCGGTGGATTACTAAGAAATAGATCATATTTATTATCAGGAGCAGCCGGTTGTGGAAAGACCATATTTGGGCTCCAGTATCTCTATAATGGCATAACAAAATATGGGGAACATGGTATTTATATAGCGACAGAAGAGCGCCCTGACCAGGTCAGGGAAAATGTCCTGAAATTCGGATGGGATTTTGAGGCCTTAGAAGATGAGGGAAAGCTTGCAATAATTGATGCATGTTCAACCAAGATAGGCATTCCATCCCATGAAAAATATGTTGATGTGAGACCTTTTGATCTTCGCTCAATGATGGACCAGATAATTGCCATACAGGATACGATCGATGCCAAGAGGGCGCTGGTTGATGGAACAACATCTATCGGTTTTTATCTGCAGGATCCTTCAAAGATAAGGGTTGAGCTTTTAAAATTGAGCACGACTCTTGAAGTATTGGGATTAACTTCGTTTATGACATGTGAAATAATAGAAGAAAATTCAACAAGCAGGTTTGGAGTTGAAACGTTTGTAACTGAAGGTACAATAGTAATGTATAACAAACGGGTTGATGATGTCAGGGTTCGAAGTATCGAAGTTTTCAAGATGAGAGGATCAGACCATAGTAAGGGCATCCATCCATATGAGATTACACCACAGGGGATAGTTGTGCATCCCGGAGAAGGAGTTTACACTCCGTAATTTTTTTTTTGGTTTTCTATTCCCATGGGCAAAAAACCATTGATAGTATTGAATTTCAAAACTTATGCCGAAAGCATGGGCGAGAAAGCAGTACTGATGGCAAAATACTGTGAAGAAGTCAGTATTGGATCAGGTGTTGAAATAATTGCCTGCCCGCAGACACCTGATATTTTCAGGGTTGCAGGTGCGGTAAAAATACCTGTGTTCGCCCAGCATATCGACAGCGCTGGTGCGGGAAGTTATACAGGTCACATAACTGCTGATTGCATCCTGTCAGCCGGAGCAAAAGGAACACTAATCAACCATTCGGAGCGCCGTATCCTTTTATCTGAAATCGATTCAGCAATCCAATCAGCAAAACAAGCAGGATTAGCGACAATTGTCTGTACGAATAATATTGCAGTAACATCAGCAGCAGCAGCGCTTTCCCCCGATTTTGTGGCAGTTGAGCCGCCAGAACTCATTGGTTCTGGCATTCCTGTTTCTAAAGCAAATCCCGAAATCGTTAGCGGCTCAGTGAGCGCTGTGAAAAAGATAAACCCAACGGTTAAAGTCCTGTGCGGCGCCGGGATTTCCACAGGAGATGATGTGGCAGCGGCAATCGGGCTTGGGGCGAAAGGCGTGCTTCTTGCATCAGGGGTTATCAAAGCAAAAGATCCGAAAGCAGCGCTGTTTGACCTGGTGAAGAAGATATAAGAAACGCACACAATTTCCACAGTACAAAAACGAGATCTTGAAAAAATGAAAAAAAAATTATTTCGAGAGAGAAGCTCCGACCCGGTGTCCCTCGATGATTGGATTCTACATGAAGCGATTCCGTTCTCCGTCGATTCTTCCAAAACCTTCAACACATCCATCGACAGGGTCATCGCCTCACTTGAAGAAGCGGTTGAATTGCTTGGCTTTGGAGAAGCACTCCACGGCGGCGAGGACATTCTTATACTCCGTAACCGGCTCTTCCAGCGCCTGGTGGATACGCATGGCTACAGCGCCATTGCCATCGAAAGCAGTTTCCCTCAGGCGCGTGTAGTGAATGAGTACATAGCCGGTCGCGGCCCGGCATCGTATGAGGCTGTGCAGGACACCGGATTTAGCCACGGCTTTGGCCGGCTTGACGCGAATCGGGAACTTGTGGAGTGGATGCGGCTATACAATGCCGATCCTTCCAATCCTGTCAAACTCCAGTTCTACGGCTTCGATAGTCCGACCGAAATGACAGGTACCGATAGTCCAGGTCATGTCCTGCATTTTGTTCTTGATTACCTCGCCTCGGTTGATAGTGCCAGCGGCCAGGAGCATCGCCAGCGTATCGATACGCTTCTTGGTCAGGACTCCGAATGGGAGAACCCAGCTGCAATGATGGACCCGACAAAGTCGGTAGGCCAGTCACCGGAGGCAACTGCGTTGCGGATTGAGACTGAGGATCTCATTACAGAACTGCGGGTACGCCGTCCCGAATTGGTGGCTAAGAGTGACAAGAGCCGCTATCTGGAAGCTATGCAGTATGCTTCGGTGGCACGGCAGTTACTGAACTATCATGCCGCGTTGGCGCGAAAGTCGGGCGAACGGGTTGTCAGACTTCTCGGCATTCGAGACGCGTTGATGGCGGATAATCTGGCGTACATGGTATCCCGTGAGCGTGGGAAAGTGCTTGCCTTTGCTCACAACAGCCATCTGCAGCGCGGGAAGACAAAAATGCAACTTGGCGCTGACGTATACACATGGTGGCCGGCGGGATCGCACCTCAATGAGATGTTCGGCCCGCGCTATGCCGTCATCGGTTCGGCAGTGGGCGAATCTCCAGCCAATGGCATCGGCCAGCCCGAAGCCGGCACTCTTGAGGCACGGCTGACCGCTGTGCCGGGGCCAGCGCGGTTCATTCCAACTCACCAAGGCCAGGGGCTTCCAGCCTCTGCAATTGCAGGTCTTCCGACTCGTTCGGGCAGTATGAAGAACCCGACATACTTCGCACTAACTCCTGAAAGCTTCACCAATTTCGACTGGCTGGCAGTCCTGGATTCAACAGCATACAACCGCGGTGGGCCGCCGCTGCGACAATGGGACCCCAGGGGGTAAAACCTCATGGAAAAAGTGATCAGAACTGCTGCAATTTAACTCCCATATTCGCTTTTAATGCCTTCCTGTACACCATATCCGCAGTCGCAACATCCTGTATCGCAAGCCCTGTCGAATCAAATACCGTAATATCCGAATCATTTGTCCTTGCTTTCTTCTTCCCGGTAAGCACCTCGCCAAATTCCCCAAAAATATCATTTACCAGGAGAGATCCATTCGATATCGGTACATTCACCTCTCCTGAATGTGAAGCCTGCTGGATATCATCCACAATGACCTTTGCCCGCTTGAGTATCAACGGGTCAAGCTCTTCCTTTCCGGGTGCATCTGCGCCTATCGCATTGATATGAGTCCCTTCCAGGATCCAATCGTTTTTCACAATTGGCTCTCTTGATGGAGTGGTAGTCACGAGAATATCACAATCACACACCTCTCTAATGGTTTTCTTTGCTGTAATTTCACACTCTATTTTTAATTCCATATCATCCTTGAATGCAAGTGTCTGCTTTTCAGAGGTGCTTGTGGCTTTTATCTCATGGATATCTATAATTTCACTTATCGCCAGCAATTGGCTTCTTGCCTGGTTCCCCGTTCCTACAAAACCCACTGTTTTTGCATTCTTCCGGGAAAGATATTTCACAGCGACTCCGCCTGCAGCGCCAGTTCTCATATCTGTAAGATAAGTGGCGTCCATAATAGCAAGAGGCGCGCCTGTTTCTGTGGAATTCAGGATCATAAGGGCCATAACTGTCGGAAGTCCAATTTTGGGGTTATCCGGATGGACATTCACTATCTTTACACCAGCGATATCCTGCTCTTCAAGATATGCTGGCATAGTCCGAAGGTCTCCATTGTGGTTTTTAAAATAAAGATAAAGCTTCGAAGGCATCTGCACCTTCTTTAGCCCATGCTGCCTGAATGCTTCTTCCACTACTTTTAGTGTCCCTTTCATGTCAAGAAGTGACTCCACTTCTTTCCTGTTAAGCCATAATATCTGGTTTTCCATGATAGTCCCTTTTGATATCTATTTTTATTTTCTTTCTATTAATGAATTATTGATTATTGTCTCTGGTTTTTAATGACTTTTCAATTAATCCATATTTACTGATAACATCTGAGGACATCAAATATCCCCCAAACCCGATCGCCCATAAGAGGACAGGATATGCGATCATCCTCTCCATTCCCCCGGGGCCAAGCCCTGAATAAAATTCCAATCCGAATAAAACAAGAGCTGCTAAGCTTTCGATCCCCAGGAACACTGAGAAAAAGGTAAAAGGCGGTTTCACAAAATTCCTGGTTGCTATCGCTGACAAAGCTGCGAAGAGAAAAGCGATGAGCGATACGATTACATGAAAAATACCTGCTGTTTCAGGGAACAATCCAACACCGAACGCCCCAAGCCCTGAAAGGCCGATGAATATGGATATTAAATGATTTTGAAATTCGAGCCAGATGCAATATGAACTCAAGAGAATAAGTATGCCAAGGAAAATAGCGGATGTGTTATAGATAAAAGCAGAGGGCTGATAGATCGTGCAGGTATCGCGGCACGTAGCCCCCAGGTCGCTTATGTAATTCCCGGATACGCTATATCCGGGATAAAATATTTCTGCAAGAACCATGCCTATAACGAACTGCACTCCCCCAACAAACATGAATGCACCAGCCAGACCTTTATTATCCATGAAATGAAATAGTCGTTTTTGAATATAAAGGCTTTTATGAAGAGATCGGAAAAGATATCGCATATGAATCTATGATGAGCTTCCTGAGAAATATTCGGGATATCATTTTATAGTTGCAAGTTTAAGATATATGTTATAGTCTTGCATAAAAAGAGACTATATGTTGGATAGGATTAATTTCATTTAATGATCTTTCTGATAACATCAAGAAAATATCTCTTACTTTCACCCCCACAACCATTTTTAACCCTGACGACCTATTAACTCCCCATGAACTTCATTCACGCCAGCGACATCCACCTTGGCTATGCACAATATGGCCTCGAAGAACGCTTCCGTGACTATGCCCGCGCCTTTAAATCCGTAATCCAGTATGCTATCGACCACAAAGCTGAGTTCATCCTCATCTCAGGGGACCTGTTCCATAAACGGAACATAAATGCACCCACATACGAGCAGGCATACAAAGTGCTATCGGAACTTAAAGAAAAAAGTCCATCCACGCAAGTTTTTGCCATCGAGGGAAACCATGACCTTGCATTTCACCAGGATGGCAAAAGCTGGCTTGAGATATTGAATTCACAATATCTCCTCAAGCTCATTAAAATTAAAGAAACTAATGGATTATCACTTATGGGAGACTTTATTGAACTTGACAATGTGCGTATTTTCGGTATTAGATACCTTGGCTCAAATACCATATCTACAATTCCAAGGATAGCCGAAGAGATCAAGAAAATAAGGGAGACCAATGGAGAAAAATATACTATCCTGATGATGCATTTTGGCATGGAAGGACAGATAAAACATGAAACAGCAGGGGAAATTCCCTTCAATTCTCTTCTTCCATTGAAAGAAGTCGTAAATTATCTCGCGCTCGGGCATTACCACATGATGTATGAAATAGATGGCTGGGTATTCAATCCAGGCAGCGTTGAAATGGTCTCTATGAATGAATATGGGTTGCCAAAAGGGTTCTATCATGTGAATAATAAAGGCCCGGAGTTGATATCTCCGATCACACGTTCTTTAAAGAGAATAAAACTTGATTTAAGTAATATACAGGCACCGCAGGATCTGTATCCGAACATAGCTGCAAGAATCGAAAGGGAACCTTCGATCCCATCCGGAAGAGGTCCGCTCATCGAGCTTTTGCTTTATGGGGAGCTAAATTTTCCGAAATCTGATATTGACATTTCGCGAATCAAGGAGATGCTTAACGAACATTTTAAACCTCTTTATTCTGAAGTCAAAATAATTAAAACAAATTCCCAATATGTCCTCAATGAAGGAGATACGCGCGGCCAGACACGCGAGGAGATCGAACTTCGCATTTTTTCAGACAGGATAAAACTCGATGGCCGTTACCGGGAGAATTTATCTGAAATAGTGAATGCAATGGTCGAAGTGAAAAAAATGGCAGCAGCAGGCATTGAAGAAAGTGATATCCAGAAGGAATTGAGATGGTGCTTTGAAAGGTTCAAGAATAATAGATCATTGGATGATAATGATAAAAAAGTGATAAAGCATACTGAAGTAAAGACCCTTCTTTCCCATTTCGGAGAATTGAATGATCATTAAATCGGTAGAACTAAAGAATGTCAAGTCCTATAAACATGAGATTGTTGAATTCAGGGAGGGAATAAACGGCATCTGTGGAATGAACGGGCATGGGAAGACAACAATTCTTGAAGCTATTGGTTATGCGCTCTTCGATTATATTCCATATAATATAGGGGAATTCCTGCGTCATGGAGAAAAATCCGGTCTGGTGTCTGTCACCATTGAAGGAAACGACGAAATTGAATATATTATCAACAGGAAAATTGGAGGCAGTAATTATTCTATCAAGACCCCTGTTGCCGAAATCAATGGAAAGAAGGATGTTACAGATTGGATCACGAAAAACCTGTTGTACGGCATAGGTTCGCCTGAAGACATTTCATCCATCTTTGCAAATGCGGTGGGTGTTCCCCAGGGAACTTTCACAACTGCTTTCCTCCTGAACCCGGGCCCAAGAAAGAAAGTTTTTGATACGATCCTTCGCGTTGAGGAATACCAGACAGCTTATACAAATCTTCGCGCAGTCATAAATTCCATCGAAAAGACCATCGACTCACTTGACAGGGAACTACTTCCCCTGCATACCCGCACAGAAAAATACCAGGAATTAAAACAGGAAAAAGAATTACTTGAAGTAGAGATTGAAACCCTTAAAAAAGACATTGAAGATAATAAAATTAAGATCACTGAGCTTAAGCAAAAAAAAGAGGATCTGGCAGAAAAAAAATCCCGAATCGATAATCTTTCATCCCTGATAGCGAATGAGCACATCCGCCTCGTAGAACGCAATAACCAGCTAAAAAAAGCAAAAAATGAACTTACTCTTGCCCAAACAGCCAGTAAAATCGTAGATGAACTCCTTCCGGTTGAAGAGTCTTTCAAGAAAGAGAATCTGGTTTTGAAAAGTCTGAACGAGGAGAGAATAAAAAGGGACAGGTTAAAAGAAGAACTTTCAAAACTTGACTTTAAGATCAGCGGTCTTCTTGAAAAACTTGATCGTTCAGTTAAACTCAAGCAAGAAAATTATGACCTTGAAGAAAAAAAGAACGAGCTTCTTCCTGCGATCGAAACAGAGCGAAAGCTTGAGGAATCTATAAAGGAGCTTCAAAAAGAATTAAGAGAACCAATGGCGGCTATTTTATCGGATCTGGCGAACCTCAGGGAAAAACAAAAGCGTTTGGAGGAGATCCGCAAGGATATAGAGCAACTTAATATCAAAAAGGCTGGTCTTTCACCATTAAAAGAAAAACAACTGGAACTTATATCCAGAATAAAAAACCTGACAGAGGAACTTGAGACTCCTCTCCGAGCGCTGTCATCGGATGTAGCCTCACTCAGAGAAAAAGAGGCGCGCGCTGAAAAAATCAGAAAAGAAATAACTACCCTGTTGTCAAAGAAAAAACAGTTGATACCGGAAGTAGAGAAATATAACACTTTAGATGAAGAGATCGCAAAACTGTCTTCTTTTTTCGATGCCATATCAAAACTTGATTTTGATCTGCAAAGAGCCACTGAGAGAGATGCAGCGGCAAATAAGCTTGTTTCAGAGATCGCAGAGCATGAAAAAAGAGTAAAAACCATCGAACCTCTGATCGAAAAGCAGACTTTACTTGAGGCAAGTCTCCTCGAACTTGGCCATCATCAAACTGCGGTCAATTCACTGCTTAAACAGATAAAACATAATATGAAACTTGCCGGGACAGAAGGTATTTGTCCGGTTTTAAATGGAGTTAAATGCAAGTCTATAGATGATTTTGGCCAGTACTTCAATAAGGAGATCGATTCAAAGAAAAAGGAATTAAAAGAGATAGAAGAACAATCCAAACTTGTCTCAAATGAACTGAAACAACTCAATGCTCCGAAAAAAGAGCGTGAAGACGTTCTGGTGCTCATTGCTTCCAAAAAGAAAGAACTCAATATATATAAAAATGCTCATAGCGAACTTATTAAATGCATGCAAAAACTTGAATCCCTTGGATCGTCTTATTCCATGTTGGGATTCGGTGAACTTTCAGGCAGCGAAGAGGAATTAAAAACCGTTTATCATAAGCTACAAGCTCATAAGAAGGAATTTGAAACGACAAAGAAATCCGTTTCTGAATTTGAGAGTATCAAAGCTTTAATCATATCAAAAAATCAAGACCTTGAAACGTTTGATAACCTGCCGGATGCTTTTTCTGAATGCAGCAAGAAAATATTGGAGCTAAACTCCAGGTTCAACCTGAATATCGAGATAGATAATATAAAGGAGCATCTTGAAAACACGACCAGGGACATAAAATCTATTGAGCGATCATTAAAAGACCTTAATGATCCGGAAGGCCAGATAAATACGATCGAATCTTTAACAAACTCAAAAAACTCAGATCTTGAATCCTTAAATGAAGTACCCGGGAAGATTTCAGGGTGTCTGGAACAACTTCAGGTGATCAATATTAAGTTCGGATTCAGGGAGATACTTGTTGGAAATCCGGATGAGATCAGGATCGTAGATGAGCTAATTGAGAGCCGGAATAAAGAACTTAAAGCCCTGAAATCCCCTGATAAAGAATATGATAAATTGAATGGGCTCATCGAAAAGAATCTTTCCGAACTCAAAACTCTTGAACATATTCCTTCATCGCTTGATTCAAGCAAAACCGAACGCGAAAAATTGAAATATCGATATTTAGTTTATGATGGCATTGATGAAAAGCTCAATTTGTCCAATGAGAAAACAGCAAAATTTGAACCGGAACATAACAGTTATCTACAGAATTTGCCTCTTTCTTTGAAATTGAACGAATATACACAGGAATGCAAAAAGATCGAAGAGAGTATTGGAGTCATAAACGCTTCCCTTACAGAAAATATCCAGAAGCGCGACGAAATCCTGTTGCAGTTCAGTGAGCAGGGATTAAACGATGTTATTTCCCGGCTTGAGGAACTTGGACAAACGTCAAGCAGTAAAGCGGAAGCTGTGCGGGGAAAAAGAAAGAACCTGGAGAGACTATCAAAAGATATTGCATCCATGGACTCTAATATCCTGAAAATAAAAGAAATAAAGAGAAAACGTGAAAATGAAAAAGAATTTTTATCGTTCTCAAATTTCATCCGGGAAACCATTAAAAATTCCTCGGAATTCATTGTCAATGAATTCATAGGAGAGATAAGCCAGGAAGCCAGCAATATCTTCAGCGAGATTATGGATGATCATTCTTCCAGTCTGAAATGGGTTAATGATTACGATATAGAAATAGATTCGAATGGCGAGATAAAATATTTCCGGCAATTAAGCGGCGGCGAACGGATGAGCGCAGCGCTTTCTGTTCGGCTTGCATTATTGAAAGCCCTGTCTAATTGTGATTTTGTGTTCCTTGATGAGCCAACCCAGAATATGGATGAACTCCGAAGGGAAAAACTATCAGAAGAGATAACCAAGATCCGCGGTTTTAAACAGGTTTTTGTCATATCCCATGATGACACATTCAATGAAAAATATGGGAATGTCATAAGGATCGAAAAGATCGATGGCGAAAGCAGGGTTGAAACATGCTCGACTTAAAAAATATCTCGCTTCAATTCGATGAGAAACTTTCCGCAATAAAATCCTATGAGGTCGAACGCTCCGAGTTGACCAAAGAATACAGAACTGAACTTGACAAATTGAACATGATCAACCTGGAGCTTAATAAACACCTTCCGTCCTATAGCGGCGCGAAGCTTCTTGAGCCTGGAAGACTCATTCACACATTCCTGTTAAACTGGAAAAACCGTAATGAAGCGATGGAATGGGTGGATTCTGTCCTGAATGGTGTTCCTGTCGGAGCAGTGGACGGAAGCCAGATATATTCGGATAAGAATTATGAGATACCCCTTGCTGTTATCCAGATATCGCGCATTTTTAACAGGCACACAGAAAATATGGATTATAAGCAGGAAACAGATGCGATGGTAATTACGCCCGATGAGTTTGAGAAGGCAAGTGTGTATTCCTTCGGGAGCGAGTATGTCGATGCGCGCCGTTTTTCAATGGAATGCGATGGTATTGTCCGCTTGATCAATGAATACAGAAGCATCTTTGTCCTGCTTGACGGAGCTCTAATTCTTTCACATATTAACGTGTTGAACAAGAACACGCGGGAAATATATGTAAAAGCCATAATGAAACTGCTTGAAGCTTCGGAAAAAACAAAAAACCCGGTGATAGGTTTTATCGATACCACCATGCCAGGGGACATTACGCTGATGATGCATTTCCTTTTCGGATTGAGGAAAAGCAAACTCTCAGATACGCATCTTTTTTCTAATATGTCATGGGGTGAGCGCACAGCAGCATTTTTCTGCGATCGTGATGATAGGCGAGGCGATGAGGCAAAATCCGTTCTTGATAACTACGGCAGATTCAGGAACGAACTCGCTTTTTTTTATGTGAGGACAGGGCGGGGTCTTCCTGCTCGCGTGGAATTTCCTGCCTGGGTTCAAAAAGAGGGCATGGTTGATAAGATCGCAGACATAATCAGGGCACAGTGTATCATCCGCAGCGATTATCCCGATATACTGATGCGGGCGCATGATGCCGCTGTGATCCGAACAAATGAGCATGATCTTTTTTATGGGATGCTTGAGAATTTTTGTAAGGTTCATGGGATAAAGATACATAGAAGTGCAAAGGATTTTCATAAGAATATTCAAAATAAATTAAAATAGGAAAAGATTGACTATTTCATTCTTCTCATTATATATATTGCCGCAAATATTCCAATTGAAATTATTATACCAAATCCTGGTGATTTAGTATTCGTTGGCGCTATATCTGTTTCTATGGGTGCAACACTTGTTTGTTTTCCTATTGTTACTGTTGGTTGGGCTGTAACAGTTTCTGTCTGTGAAGCTGTAGCATTTGCGCTTTTCACAGGTGTTATTGTTGGTGTACCATCGATGCTACTTCCACTGCTACTACCACCGCTAACACTACCGCTAACTTTTATGGTGTTGTATCCTGTAACATTTATTGTTGTATTACTTGTTTTGATCTTACCATTAATCATATAAGTTCCCGGTGCTGTACCAGATGGGATATTTATTTTATATTTCACATTTTTATCAGTATTATTTCCTCCATACCATACCCATTCATTGGTAGCAGTCCTGAAAACATCTGCATCATCAGATATTCTTGTTAGATTCCAGCCAGGCGGTATTGACTCTTCCAGCGCAATACTCGACAGTTGAGTATTATCATTCTTTATGATAATAGTTATACTTGTTTCACTACCTGCTGTCAATGCATTTTTCTCAATAGTCCTGTCAGCAGATACCAATGCCTGTGCTATCGACACCGACGTAAATATCAATAATATTAAACATATATTGATAATGTATCGAGATTTCTTTTTAATATCACTTTTCATGTTCTATTCTCCCACAAAAATGTTCACGATATTGTTGCTATAACAATGTTGCCAGCATTGTTATTGATGCAGCAATATCATGAAAGTGGTATTTTTTAATTTAATTTCATCTTATTTT
Organism: Methanosarcinales archaeon; assembly: GCA_905339155.1. Taxonomy (GTDB): domain Archaea; phylum Halobacteriota; class Methanosarcinia; order Methanosarcinales; family Methanoperedenaceae; genus Methanoperedens. The sequence goes on along the minus strand of CAJPFJ010000028.1, from coordinate 69,587 downwards.
GTTTCAAGCGGATAATTTTTTGTAACTTAAGAAGTTATCCATTCATTAATCAGTTCAGCAACCTCCTCTGTATTCAATGGTCGGTCAAATGGTGCGGGAGCCCTGTTATTTCTGAAGTCATCAAAAGCGCTCAATAGATCTCCTGTTTCCACAACAGCAGGATCGTCACCGAGTCTTCTGTAGACTTCAAGAATATCTATTTTAATACTATTATCTCCTTCTACATTGGCCAATGTTCCATTTACATCTCTAATTGTTCCTTCGATCTGATAAGTTCCAATAGAAATGTTCATGGGTGCCGTCAATGTATAAGTAACAGTCTTATTGGCGTCTGAGTTTATCCATACCCATTCATTTGTATTGTTCTTGAAACCATCTGCATTATCTGATCCTCTTGTTACATTCCATCCTTGTGGAGGAATTTCATGGAGGCCAATTGCTTTTGTAATGCCAGCGATTCTTACGGTAATATTTGTTGATTCTCCTGGTAAAATAGATTTTCCCCCTATTTCACGCGTTGCAGTAGCATTTACCTCTGGTATAATGGTAAAGTTTACCATATTCCGGGGTTCAACATTTCCCGCATTGTCCGTTGACCAGTATGTTACATTATCCTGACCTATAGTATCGACAACGAATGGCGCTGAATATGTGGTAGTTGCACCGCCGTTAACCATATATATTGTTTCGTTTACTCCAGACCCTCCTGCATTATCTGTAGCATTCAGGGTGATTGTCACACTGTTATTAAACGAACCGTCCTCAGTAACTCCACTTATAGTTGTAGTAGGGGCGATTGTATCTTCTATTGATACATTTCCAATGGTAAAGTTTACCATATTCTGGGGTTCAACATTTCCCGCATTGTCCGTTGACCAGTATGTTACATTATCCTGACCTATAGTATTGACAACGAATGGCGCTGAATATGTGGTAGTCGGACCTCCGTTAACCATATATATTGTTTCGTTAACTCCAGACCCTCCTGCATTATCTGTAGCGTTCAGGGTGATCGTCACACTGTTATTAAACGAACCGTCCTCAGTAACTCCACTTATAGTTGTGGTAGGAGGAATAGTATCTGTGACATTAGCAGATGGCGCAAAGATGAATTTGCTCACTCCACTTTCATAGCTGTGTCTTGTCTGTGCATTATCGAAGACTGCTGTCCCAAAGAGATATTCCTTTTCCATATCTGAGAACTGAACATCAAACTCACTTCCAGTAATCAATTTTCTGCCATATTCCAGTGTCCATTTGCCATCCATATAAACTGCTTTGCCCATGATATCTGCTCTATCTCCAGTCGGAGACCTTACAATGATACCTGCAATCTCATCGCTAGTATTGTATGTGTCATTGAATGGTTGCTTCTGATCGTCAAAGATCCAATAGGGCGGAGCTGGCTGGTCTGCCGAGGTGAAATTCGGTGCAGTATTGTTTTCATTTATGTTATTATAGTATGGCGCAAGCCCCGGATCACTATGTCTACCTGCATCTGCTGTATCATTGCTATAGCGTGTAGAATCTATATATTGATCATCCACAAAGCCTGTTGCATTGGTTCGCACAATTTTCATGTGCCAAATATCGCCTATTTCTCCAGGATTTGCAGTGTACATATTACCATAGTCCTTGATATCAGAATTTTCACCTGCATGACATGTTGCAGAGCATCCACTTGTTTCAAACCCGGTAATATTTTTATTCCATATTTGAGAGAACTTATCTTCGTAATAAGTATTTTCTCCTCCTTCTTTTGCATCAGGTGTTTTAAGCTGTTTCCACGTGCCATCAGCCTGTTTCTGCCAGGGCATGCGTCTTAAACTTTCTGTTAGATCATTCCATGTTGCGAGGAAATATACCGAATCCTCAGTATAAACGCTTTTCAAAGTGACTACATGTGAACCAGCATTGGCTCCGCCTGATAAATTAACCATCAATGGCGTCGCTTGATCCCACATTGAATCTACTAAACCATCTATTACAGGCGCAGTCTCTACTTTTACTGAAGTAAGATTATTTGTTGATGGAGTAACACCTTCAGATGTTATAGTAAAGTTTACTATCTGCGTAGTCTCAACATTTCCTGCATTGTCTGTTGACCAATATGATACATTATCCTGACCTATAGTATCAACAACGAATGGCGCTGAATATGTGACAGTTGCACCGCCGTTAACCATATAAATTGTTTCGTTGACTCCAGACCCTCCAGCATTATCTGTAGCATTCAGGGTGATTGTCACACTGTTATTAAAAGAACTGTTCTCAGTAACTCCACTTAAAGTCGTCGCAGGTGGAATGATATCTAATACTGGTGTTGGGGTGGGTGTTGCTGTTTCCGTTGGTGTTTCTGTTGCTGTCGGTGTAGGCACACCATCAGGGGCTCCTATGGTATTCAAAGCTCCTGTTGGATCTGAAATATGGGTGGCTATAGCTGCAAATGAAGTCCCATAGGCATTCAAGCTGGGGGCAGTAGTATGGCACGAACTGCAGGAAGTGCCAACATTTCCATATACGGTTGTTAGGGCGCTAAAATACCCTGGATTTGCCGATACTTCCGGCACTGCTACAAGAGCTACTACTAATAGCAGAAGCCCAATTTTCAATTTATTATTCATATTTTTACCTCTTTTTTATTTTATTTATATCTACTTTAATTACAATTATTTTTATTTGAATTCTAGTTGAGTTATTTTCCCACTCATGTCAAGAATAATAAAAATAAGAACTCTTTTTGACCTGCCTATTATCTACCGTAACTCATACTTGATAAAACCTCCTGTTTTTCTCTTGTCAATCAAAAAACATATAACTTTCCATGCTCATATACAATTATTCAGACAGTAATTCCTGAAGATTATGATCCAAGATTAAAGGAACTGTATTTTAATAATAATTGAATGTGTTTAAAATTGAACAGAAGGTTTGCACCAATATCGTACTTGTGGAACGACATTGATAAATAATAAAAAAATCATTGCGCAGGTTGCTAAAAGCAACCTACAATCAGCAGTTCAAACTTTCTATTTCCCCAATTTTTTCAATCGCTCAAGGTTGGCCTTTGCTTCATCAACAGTTTTTTTCTGGTGTTTTTCAAGCTGGGCAACAATATCCTTAAAACCAACTTTAAGCGAATATATCTTATATGGTCTTCCTTTTCCCGGCGTCTTCTCTTCCCGTTCATCTATCCAGTCGCGTTCTTTTAACTGTCTCATGGCAATACTGACTTCCGGCTGGCGTAACCTGGCTACTCTTTCGAGGTCTACCGATGTTGCAGAATTCATATTCTGAAGATAGGTAAGGCTCATTGCGACATTTCGGCTCATTCCAAGGGAAATAAGTATATCTGCGATCTCTTCGTCTTTTTCATCAAGCTGTTTGATCTTAAGGGCTTTCATATTTACTCCTGAAATATATTATGCTTCGGTATTATTTTAATCTTTCGATATGAAAAATAATAAAGGATGTATGAAATCCTATAATCCCAATTCTGCTCTCTTTAAATCGCTCTTCTTCTTCTCAAGGAATGAATAAACCGGGCCATGGGCTGAACCTTCAAGAAGCATATTGATACCAGTTCTTGCTACTGTATTCTGCTCCGGGTACCCTATCAGGCTTACTGTTTTCCCATAAACTGAGATATACGCGCCAGTAAGGGTTTCAAATATCTCCCTTGTCTTTCCATCCTTCCCGATGAGTCTACCCCTTATCCTCATGAGGTCTTTTTCTGTCCTTGCAATATTTGAGAGATCTATAGTTTCAAACATAATAAGGTCATGGTCAAACAATTTCAAAGCCTTTTCAGGACTGAATCCCCTTGCTATTGCCTGTACGACTTCCTTTGCGCGCATTCCCATAAGCGGGTCAGTCGGGTTTGAAATTTCCACATCCCCGCTCTCGCTATCAATATTTAACATTGCGGTTGATTTTTTTTCAATGAGTTCTTTTATATTGCCTTTCGGGCCAACCAGGACCGCTACTCTTTCAAGCGGTATTTTAATATGCTCTGTCATTTATCCTCCTCTATGTTCCTTTTGATAATCGAAATCATATTATTTTCATCTGCCGGAATGTTCAATTTGCCGAAAAAGCGTGCGATATTTGCAACATCGCGCCGCAGGTAAGTTTCTGCATTGAAATGACTGGTCAGGACAGACTGGCCCATATCAATTATCACAGGTTCCATCTTATTCATATCGACCAATATATTGTATTCGCTAAGATCTGCATGAACAAGTTTTGCCCTGGAGTATAACCGGTTCATATAATCGACCAGTAAGTTAAAAATATGTGATGCTTCCGCTGTTGTCAGTCTGACATCTTTCAGTTGGGGCATCGGAACACCGTCTTTCCCTATAAATTCCATTAATAGTATGTTCCTCTGTGTAATATAGGGTTTTGGCACCCTTACACCAGCCTCTTGTGCACGTTTTAAATTCTTGAATTCTTTTTTTGTCCATGCAAGAATGATATCTTTTCTTGCATGCCTGATCCCCTGGAACCGGGGGTCTCCCAAAATGTAGTCTTTCATGGAATTAAAATTAGCAGTAGAGATCATGTAAATTTTTACTGCGACTTCTGAGATATCATCTTTTTTTGCTACAGCGTGAAAAAGATTTGCTTCTTTGCCAGTACTGAAACAACCCCCAAGAGCATCAATATAGCCTTTTTTTGAAAGGTCATAGAGAGCCATCAAAGTGGCTGTGTCAAAAACATCGTCAAATACCTGTTTCAGGTCGGAATCCTTTAAACGCATGCGGAATTCATCGACTTTCTCATCCATACGGGAAAGCGTCTTATCACTGGCCATATAGTTAATTAACTTTTCAAAAATCCTTTCCTTTCAAGCCAGTTTACCTGGGGTCCGCTGTATTTCCAGATGATATCCGCTTTTTCATTCTGGAAAGACCAGGGCACAACTATAACAACATCCCCTTCTCGTATCCAGGTACTTTTTTTCATTTTGCCCGGAATGCGGGTAAGTCGTACGACACCATCCATACACCTGACACGCAGCTTATTTGCCCCCAATAGACTTTCAACAGTGCCCAGCACTTCGCCCGCTTTTTTTTGCGGCACTCTAACTCTTGTAAATTCTTCCGGTTGCTGGCTGTTATTGTCTCTCCTATTCAGTTTAACACCTCTTCATACATACCCTTTAATTGTCTTGACTGTATGTAAAGGTTACTGACAATATAATATAAAAAATATTTAAATAAAATTTTAACATTATCTATTTATATATAGTTGAACTTCTTTATTTGTCCGGGAGATATCTATGAAATATGATACATTAGCATCACAAGAAGTAATCAAAAGATCAATGGAAGCCTTGAAAGCACGTAATGTCAATGCCGAGCTTGTAAACACTAAAGAAGAAGCCCTTCGGAAAATTAATGCTCTGATACCACCGGGGAAAGAGGTAATGACCGGCGGCTCAACAACACTTGATCAAATCGGTTTAACGGACCTGCTTAAATCAGGGAAACACCCCTGGAAAAATCTGAAAGACCGGATCCTTTCGGAAAAAGATCCTGTTAAACAAATGGAGTTTCGTAAGAAAAGCATAACCTCCGAATACTTCCTTGGAAGTGTTCATGCAGTTGCACAAACCGGTGAAGTATTGATCGTGAATGCGACAGGCAGCTCTCTTCCTTCATATGCATTCTCTTCGGACAATGTTATCTGGATCGTGGGAACCCAAAAGATCGTACCCACACTGGAAGAAGGATTCAAACGTATTCGTGAATATTGCTTTCCTCTCGAAGATAAACGAATGAAAAGCATTGGTTATTCGGGCACTACGATCGGGAAATACCTGATCTTTGAAAGGGAAATAAATGAGAACAGAAAGATAAATTTAATTTTCGTAAATGAAAAGCTGGGTTTCTGACCCGCATTCATTTTTCTTTTTTTCTAAAATCCTGCTATAAACATTATCCCGAACAGGATAAACAACGCACCTGCGCCCAGCTTTATTTTTGATAGCGGCACTATTTCGCATAGTTTTTTACCGGCAAGTATCCCCAGAAGGCTAATTACCGCAAGAGCAATGACCGCGCCTGTAAAAACCAGATAAGGTGAATTGTATTTCGCCGAGAGTGTGATAGCCGAAAGCTGGGTTTTATCTCCCATCTCGGCAAGGGCTATCATGCTGAAAGTGGAAATAAAAGGGTTGATCACTGGAGAATTATTGGCCTCTTCGCAATCTTCCTTTGATCTTAGCATCATTATCCCAAAAACAATGAACATGAAACCGGCGATCATCTTGATAATATTTTCCGGGATCAATCGCAATAGTCCTTCCCCGACAAGAACGCCCAGCCCCGTTACAACAATAAAAGCAAGTAGGACGCCTGCAAAAATCTTCTTCCTGTCATATCTTGCCGACAGAGCTATCACTGTGAGTTGAGTTTTATCGCCAAGTTCAGCCAGAGCGATAAGGCCAAATGTTGTTAAAAGGGGTGTAAGGTCCATGATTATATCTCTTATCATATACGTTTTGATCATATTTTTTAAACTTCTTCTTGCCGCTATTCGCAGTGAACTACTAAATATTTTTGCATTCATTGATTTTTTTCTCTTAATGCGCGAATAATAATGCTTATATCCAATGACATCATTATGGTAATTATTATGATAAAAGAAATGATCGAATATGAATGTTTGGTATGCGGACACCATATTAAGAGTGATTCTTCAAAGAGAAAAATGTGTTCTGAATGCGGAAATGGAGTATATGCACCTGTTACTACTCTCCTGTTATAGCAATAGATATCATTGTTCCCATATACTTTTTCGTCATCAATATTAAAGGCAAATAAAAGAGATCAATATGAATGCAAAAAAAACAAAGTTACCTGATAACTCAAGAGGACTTCAGAATATCCAGCATATCGTCGGGGGGACCTATAACATTTTATTGGTTCTTGTAGGTGTATCTTTCGGAAAAAACGATACAACACTTGGTATTGTGATGGCCGTTCTCACATTTATTGTAGCAAGATTATCATCTGAAATATCTTTTCAAACATCAATAAAAGTAGTAAGAGAATATTCCAATTCCAAAGAGAATTAGGAGAAAAATTTCAGGAACCGGAAAAATACTATTTTCGCCTCTCAAACAGCAGCATATACAGATCAGGCCTTGGCATTTTCCCCGTCCCTCTTGCGAATTCCGGATAGCATCGCTGGCATAGCGTGCGCCAGTTAAGCGATGCAACGATGGAGCTTCCTGGCACAAGGCGGGCGAAAGTAACCGTTGGCTTGACCCCGAGACTTTCGGCCATTTCTTTGACCAATGGCAGGATTTGAGGTTCAAAAACATCAAGATCATCAACTTCAAGACCTCTCATATTTGCTGTAATACCCGAACATCCGCAGGGCAGGGCAAACATATCAAGCTCTATTAAAAGTACCGGTCTGCCTATCAGTTTTCTAATCTTTTCTTCAAAACTTGCCCTATTTTTTAAAATTTCTTCTAAAATCATGTTTTCACCGCCCCTTTTTCCCATGGCAAACACTTCTCCAGTTCTGTTCCCCCATTTGAATAAACCAGGGTTACTTTCTTTGTAAGTGTTTTGCAATAACCGCATTTCTTGCATACTTTTTTACAGTTAGTCCACTGTTTTTCCAAGATACCATCCAGGCTTTTGTTTGGAATATTATACAGGTCTTTCAAATCCTTGGGGCAATCAAGCAGGTCCATGAGATTCCCTTCATAACTTTCATTATAGTATGCGTCCACACAATTCAGGATCCAGTCCACAAAATGCGTCCTGCCCCCGATCTTATAAACATCAGTGATATCTTTGTAGAGCTTGATATCCTCAGGTCTTATCCAGGGGGATTTTATGATCAATTCCGGGTTTTCGATCCTTAATTCAAGGCATTTAAAATAATAATAATCATCAAGCACATTGGGTCTTGGTTCAGGTCCGAAAGCATGAGAGAAGAAGTTAAAATGTGCATACCTGAATGGACAGCGGTAAAGGCATCCTTCATTCACAAGGAGCTTTAATTCGCAATCCACGGAATCCCTGATGGCATGAAGAACATCGAAATGCCGGTTTACATTTGAATCAATTACTATTGATTTCGCGCCAAGGTCTTCGAAGAACTCGGCCTTTTGCGGGGAATCCACAAAAGCAAGAACCGATACTACAACATCCACATCAAAATCCCTTGAAATGGTCTCAACAAGATAAGGATCGGCCACGACTATTGAATCGATCCCGATATCCACAAGTTTTTCAACATACCAGTGGTTTGTCCTATATCCCTCAGGTGTAAGCTGGCGCCCTCCCATGCAGCTTGAATTCAGCACAAGTTCCATCTTAACCCCGTTCTTATGGGCGAATTCAGTCTGTTCCTTTATATCCTCAAGCTGGGGAGATGCAAGATTGCTTCTTCCCGTGCCTATATAATCGGGGGAACCTGCCATGAAAATAGAGTATATCTTCTCCTTCTGGGTCAATAATTCCTTGAGGCTGTCGATATGTCCGGGGGATGGGACGAAAAGCTTCATAATTTTCTCTCTTAGTTCCAATTATGATAAATGTTTTGCAGGTTTACTTCCATATTTCCTGACATGCTCCCAGGCACTGTGATATTTCTCGAATTTTTTATTTTTGGAATATATTGACATGTTCTTCCTGTCGAACAATTCCCTGTCCTTCCCAACAGGACAAACTTTGATACAAATCCCACATGGCGACCTGAATTCGTCCCTGAGCTGGGCGCTTCGTATTGCACAGGCTCTCTTATCAACAGGAGGTGGAAAATCCCCTTTTGCAGGAATCGCTTCCACAGGGCAATTTTTCGCACATAGAAGGCAGTGGATGCAAATATCCTTGATCTTTATGGGATCGGGTTCTATTTCTGCCGGGGTGAAAATCGATGTGAACCTGACCCTTGGTCCATATTCAGGAGTAAGCAGCACATTATTGTGACCGAAAGAACCCAACCCTGCAAGATATGCAGCGTGTTTATGAGAAAAAAATGCGAAGGGTTTGTCTATCAAAATTTTTATATCACCATATCCATCTCTTGGGAGATATATAGAACCGAATCCTTTTTCATTCAGGAAATTCGCGATTTCATAAGCTTTAGAATCAAGCAATGAATTCACTGTTTTGTAAAGTTCATGGTAATAAATAGAAGGCGCAGTCTCCACGATAGGTAATGACACCGGCAGCCCGATCACTATTATGGTTTTAGCTTCAGGATAAATGGATTGCGGCCAGAAATCTTCAGGGATCCATGGTAAGAGAACGTTCGGAAGCTCATCAGGTGGATTTTTCCATCTTCCAACAGGTGCAAAACCTACAAGAGGTATTCCCAGGGTGCTACATTTGTTCTTCAGTTCTTTTTTTAAGGTTTGGGATATCATAAATAGTTCCTTGATTGCAAATATCCCGGACCCTTTAACTATGGAATTCCTTTCTTATTTCTTAAGCTTTTCAGCAAGCAATCTTCCAAGCTTCCTGCATTCCTCAAGCCCCTCTTCTTCAGGGATACGCTTTATCCGAAGAGGTGGGTCAATTACCGTCATCCCATAGCTTGAAAGTGTTTTGGTTATGATAAGTGGTCCTTCTCCGCTCCATCCGTATGATCCGAAGGCTGTTCCAATCTTGTTCTTGAGGGGAACTTTAGCCAGGCTTTCCACATATTTTATAACCGATGGCATTCCTGCGCCCTTATAGGTTGCCAGGCCTATTGCTATCGCATCTGCATTTTCAACATCAGCCGGAGTTGCTGCATCCACTTTCTTGATCAAAACATCAAGACCTGCAGCCTTTGCCCCTTCCTCGATCGCTTTTGCCATCAACCCGGTATTGCCAAAGCCTGTGCCGTATATTATCGCAAGTTTCTTTGCCATTATTATCGCCTCAATCTACCTTTTTGAACATCGATTTTGGAGCATTGCATATGGGGCATTTATCCGGAGCGTCTCCTTCTACCGTATTGCCGCATATCTGGCAAACATGATACTCAGTCTCCTTGTTCTTTCCAAGATTATCAAGAGCTTTCTGGTAAAGACCTGCATGGATCTTTTCCACCTGGTTTGCAACATCAAAACTAAGGATTGCCGCATCCGATGCCATCTCCTTTTTTGCCTGCTCGATGAATTTAGGATACATATCCTTGAATTCTGCGGTTTCACCTGAGACGGCACTTTTTAGATTATCTATTGTTTTACCGACGTCACCCATTACCCGCAGATGGTTTTTTGCATGCACTGTTTCTGCGTCAGCAGCTGCGCGAAATAGCTTCGCTACCTGTCTATAGCCTTCCTGTTCGGCTTTATCTGCAAAAGCAAGGTATTTCCTGTTCGCCTGTGATTCTCCAGCAAAAGCTTCTTTCAGATTATCCTGTGTAGTCATGATCTCACCTTTTGTTTTAACCCGTACCTGTTAATTTACCAGTATAGATGATATATTTTCCTGTGAACCTATCTCTGGTATTTCCCTATCAGTTCACCGCTGGCCAGTACATGGCCCTTCATGGAGCTCTCAAGCTGATTCTTTGAAGCCCCTGGCGGCAGGTTGATTTTTATATCAAGAGCATTCACTTTAAAATAATACCTGTGTGGTTTTCCAGGAGGAGGACAGGGGCCGCCATAACCTGCCCGCCCAAAATCTGTCATACCCTGCATGCTTCCATCCGTAAGCGTCTGGTTATGTGGCATGCCCTCTGGCAGCTTCAGAGTCTTTGCAGGCATGTTATACAGCACCCAGTGCACGAATGTCCCTCCAGGAGCATCAGGGTCATCCATTATCAATGCAATGCTCTTTGTTCCTGCAGGTATACCTTTCCAGGAAACCGAAGGTGAAATATCCTTGCCCTCACATGTAAATTTGTCAGGTATCATATCCCCCTCTTTAAATCCATCTGATGAAATTGAAATATTTTCCATGTTGTTATCCTCCTTTGTTATGCATCCCGCCGAAAGCAGAATTATTAGACATAATAATATAAGCTTGACATTCATTGTACTCCCTGTTAATGTATGGCGCATTCAATAATATAGTTTTCGAGCTAAATGATATTGATAACTTTTTCTGCGGCTTTTTTCATTTCGCCCAGGATCAGGCCAATATAACCCTCGTTCCCCACAAGGACAACTATCAACGCATCCGGGCCGGATGCATATGTTATGAGCTGCTTATCATCAGTTTGGACAATTATGGATCTGGGTTTCTGTTTACTCAATCGCATTGTGGTAGATTCAGCCGACATATATAAAGTGGCAGTTAAAGCAGCAAACGCTTCACTATCAAGTCCCGGACTTGCTTCTCTGGAAACCATCAGCAACCCCTGTTTTGAAACTATAGCGCAAAGTTCTACACCCCCGGCTGATTGCAGATCTTCAAGGATCTTTTCAAGCATATTCGCGATCGTTTCCATTAAATCCCCAAAATATGAATTTTATCTCATCCCTGTATCATGTCCAAATAATCATAATGGTTAATAATTGAATTTAGTATAAAACACTTGCGTTTTATTTTTGTAATGATGATATAAATTATTATCATGCTCATAAGAGAAATCCAGGCATAAAATAAATCAGGCGAACATGCCTTCTGAATGAAGATTGAGCTTGGTGGGTGTAATCAATAACTTCCTGATGGCTTTTTGGAAGTCTTCCATTCCAACACTAAAACGCTCATCCCTTACTGCGAACATTCCTGCTTCCATTGCGATCGCCTTTAGATCTGAACCATTCGCACCATCGGTGAGTGAGGAAAGCTCATCAAAATCAACTTCTTCTGATAGCTTCATTTTCCTGGAATGAATCTTAAGTATCATTTTCCTGGCATCCTTGTTAGGCATCGGGATAGAGATGAACCGATCAAATCTTCCAGGGCGAAGAAGAGCAAGATCAAGAATATCCGGCCTGTTCGTCGCAGCGATGATCCTGACATTTCCCCTGGGGTTAAATCCATCCATTTCTGATAATAGCTGCATCAAAGTGCGATGGACTTCACGGTCTCCCGATGTAGACGAATCAATTCTTTTTGCTCCTATGGAATCAAGCTCGTCTATAAATATAATGCTGGGTGATTTTTCTTTTGCCATTTTGAAAAGATCCCTTACAAGCCGCGCACCTTCACCAATATATTTTTGTACGAGTTCCGAACCCACTATCCTGATAAATGTTGCTTTTGTCTGGCTTGCAACGGCTTTTGCAAGTAGCGATTTTCCTGTTCCGGGGGCCCCATATAACAATATGCCCTTGGGGGGCTCAATTCCGATACGTTCGAATACCTCTGGTTTTGTAAGCGGCAGTTCAACAGTCTCCCGAAGTTCACGGATCGGTTCCTCAAGACCCCCGATATCCGAATATGAAACGTTCGGGGATCCAATGACCTCCATACCGTGTACAAATGGGTCGCGTGAAGACGGAAGTATCCCGACAACAGCAAGGCTCTGGTAATTTAATGAAACTGAAGTTCCAGGCACAAGTTCTGAGTTGTTGATGAACTGGGTTGACCCGACAACGAACTGGGGGCCCGTACTGCTCCTGATTATCACTTTCCCACCATCAAGAACATCCACAACAGTACCAACTACAAGTGGAGGGGTTTTTATTCGTTCAAGCTCACTTTTTAGCTGCCGTATCTCTCTTTCGTAGTTAAGAACCTGGCTTTCAGTAAAACGCTTTTCCATTTCTATCTTATTGGTCTGTTCCTTGAGGAGAGTATTCCTTTCCTCAAGCATTTTTATCCTGTCCATCAGATAGCGTGAAAAATCATTGTTACCCATCGAGACAGGGCTTTCCTGGGTATTATCCTGGGATTCTGACATCGAATGATATTTAAGCGTGGACGGTATATAGAGTTTTCGCCGAGATGATGTGATGGAATGTGAAATTTGTGGTACTGATATAAAGGGAAACTCTATTCGTGTGATAGTCGAAGGGACTGTCCTGGATGTCTGCAGCAAATGCGCTCATTATGGGAAGCCACAGGACAAGTGGACGCCAGTGTCAAGAAAAATGGCCCCGACTGAAAGGGTAATAGTGACACACAGGCCGAAAAGAGATGCTTTTGATAAACTTGAAGATGAGATCTTACCGGATTATGCGCGGGTCATCAAAAAAGCAAGGGAATCCCAGGGATTGACCATTGAAGATCTGGCATCAAAGATGATGGAAAAAGCTACGCTCATCAGAAAGATCGAACGTGAAGAGCTTGTACCCGAAGATACAGTCCGAAAGAAGCTTGAAACTACATTAAATATCAAACTTACCGAAAGAGTATCTTCACAGGACCAGAGGGGCGGCGGGTTCATCAGGGGAACCACGCTGGGGGATGTGGCAATTATCAGGAAGAAAGGGAAATAATCTTACTCAAGCTCCTTAATAAATTCAGTAAGCCGTCCACATGTTACCTTTTTCTTGGCCTGGCTGCATTTCTTGACCTTATCCAGAAGCGTGGACATCTGCTCATGCGTTAGATCATATCCCATCTTTTGCACTACTCCCTTCAAGGCCTTTGAACCTGTGTGTTTCCCGATAATTATTTCGCGTTTTGCGCCAACCATTTCTGGTGCAAACAGTTCATAAGTCATGGGTTCCTCAAGAACGGCGGCTACGTGAATGCCGGACTCATGGGCAAAGGCATTTGCTCCCACTATCGCTTTTGTCTTCGGGATCGGTATTTCTGCATATTCTTCAACAAGCTTTGAAAGCTCCATCAATTTGCTTACATCATATTTCTCAATACCGTATTGAACGCGCAGGCTCACCAGCAATTCTTCAAGAGCAGCATTGCCGCAGCGTTCCCCGATCCCATTGACCGTAGTATGCAGCTGGAATGCTCCTGCCTCGGCGCCACTTAGCGTGTTCGCAACCGCCATGCCCAGGTCATTATGACAATGGATACACAACCTGGTTTTTATAGATTTCTTTATCTCACTGACAAGGTAGAATGCTGTGCTTGGATTCAATATTCCTACCGTGTCGGCGATACTGACATAATCCGCGCCGTGATCTTCCGCTGACTTGAAAATGGACTTCAGTACCCCGATATCCGTACGGGTTGCATCTTCAGCGGCAAAACGTACGACAAGGCCGTGGTCTTTGGCATAATCGAGCACATCAAGGGCGCATGATGTAGCCTCTTCAAATGTCTTATGGTATTTGTATTTCAGATGCAGATCAGATGTTGCGATAAAGATGCTTACGAAATCAACATCACATTTCAACACAGTGTCAATGTCTCTTGCAACGGAGCGTGCAAGGCAGCAGATTTTTGCATCAAGCCCAAGATGTGCGATTTCACGAACCGTAGATTCTTCTGCTGCCGATACTACCGGGAACCCGGCCTCGATAACATCGACGCCAATACTGTCAAGCTTCTCGGCAATCGCGATTTTTTCCTGTGTCGAAAAAGCAACGCCTGGCGTCTGTTCGCCATCCCTCAAAGTGACATCGCATATCTCTATGTTCCCGGGTTTATGATTGATGAATTTCATTAAGTTATTTTTGGAATAATTGGTCATATTGATCAGGGATTATTAACGATGTTTAATCATTACTTATATCTTTGCTTTTTGCTGGAATGTATTTTCAATTTGATTAAATAAAAGAAGCATCGGGAGCGCTACTCATTTATTCCAGGGTTATATCTTCCTGACGTTAACTTGAAATCTCACTTATCCTTATTCAGGGATAAGTGGATGACAAGGCGTTTTAAACTCTGAGGGACATGTAATTACTATGATTGATCCCTAGTTATGGCTTTCAGGTGAATATGAGTTCGATGATTTTTACCCATGGCGATTGTGATGGTATCTGTGCTGGAGCTGTTGTTAAAAGTGCATTTCCCGATTCCACTGTATTTTTTGCAAGCCCTGTGAGCCTGCTCGGGCAACTGAACAATCTCGCCGGAAATTATGACAATATTGTGATATGCGATATCGCATTTGACGAGAAAACATTCCCTCAATTGAAAATTAAATTAAATGAGCTTGATACTGAATCAAATATAATATATATGGACCACCATCCTCTGCCTGAAAAGGAATATAACAAAAGCTGGTTTCATCACGACAACTATTCATCTTCGGAACAGGCATACCGAACTTTAGAGAAAAAACTCAGCCGGGATATGAGAAGGGTGGCAATTTACGGGGCCATAGGTGATTTCAGTGAGACGCCTCTCATAAAAAAATGGGAGCGCGACTGGGATACGAGAACCCTGTATTTCTATGCGGGGACACTAATCCAGGGAATAACGCACGTGGGCAGGGATTATGATTATAAAAGGAGGATATTAGATGCACTTTCCGGGGATATACCCCCTCCCGAAATTGTGGGTCTTCTTGAATCGGCTGTCATTGCCTCAAGAAAGGAAGAGGAGCTAAAGGACGATGTCAGGCGTAAAGTAGTGAAATTAAGAAATCTTGCTTATGTTCGGGATATTAACGGATATATGTCAAAAGCGGCAATATATGCTGCTTCTATCGGGAATGCGAATGTGGGGATATCCTGCGAGTACAGGTCGCATAAACATGTGTATGATATAAGTATCCGCAGGCGCAACGGTGATGTGGATTTAAATACAATACTGCGCCGTGTGGCGCCAGATCACGGCGGGACAGGGGGCGGTCATCCATTTGCAGCGGGAGCACGTATTCCAGAAAAAGAGCTGGAAGCATTTTTATATAACCTGGATGAAGCGATAAGCCCATGAACTTGTAGAGTAAAGAAGAGGCCTTTCAACCTCCTCATCAAACTGCATAACAGATTTCCCGTATGCAGCTTTCATTTGGCTTATCCCTCTGCAGGAGATGGGTACGCAGGAGGTTCGGGGTCTGGGGGAAGGGGAGAGAAGGCTGAAAATAAAGTGTGGTCAAAGAGAGGTGATTTTCAATGTTTTGAGAAATTATTATATGACTTAATGCCAATAAACAGGCAATGAAACAATCAATAATACAAAAAAAATGCTGTTATATGGATCGAGATTGCACACCAAGGTGTGTAGCATACATTGCTGCAAGTGAATTTAACGAAAACGCAAAAATAATGGGCATGAATGGTATGAATTGTGTGCGTCTTCTTTTGGACCTTACTGAATTAATGGGAAGGATGAACTCCGAAGATTTCGATGATGAAGATGAGGACACATTTTAGAAAGTTAAAATTTTCAATAGACAATTCTTACCTGCCCTGCATTGAAAACAGTATATGGGAACTGGAAGGGGAAGCCTGCATGAAGCATAACTAGAAGAAAGCCGAGCAGACCAAAATATGTGTGCAGATTGAGCCAAGTCTTAATGTTACCTTAATTGAACCTATATTCATGGCTGTCTTCCCCTTTTGCGAAGTACCCTTTTATGAAGACTGTAGAATTGAGACATCACAACGAGACCAGTCCCGATAACACCTAAATTATACCTCATAGGATTCATTATCTGTCCGGGAGCGTCTCCAGTATGGACTGGAGTCATGATATGGCAGGAGCTGCATGAACCATCATTCTGTGGGTATGCAAAAGATTCCGGTATTCCTATTAGAATTTCCAGTATTAATAAAAAGCATATAGCTATGGTTTTTCTATTCATATTTTTTGTCTCCTTTTTTTCATTTTTAATTTTGTTTGCAATCCAATATAATTATTCTGACAATTATTTGAGTTTATTTTACATTTTAAAGGTACTACAAAGTATTTTTTAGTTTTTATCAGTCTCTACACAGATATAATAAGATAAAAAAGTATATTTTCTTATGAATTGCGAAAAGATATGATAAAAGCGTGAAGCTGGATTAGTTCATCAAAGGTGACATGCTTTATCTCTATCATGTCCTTTCCCTTCCGTATTCTTGTACGAACATATAACGAGTGAAGGACGAAAGTAATCGGATTCGTACTAATAACAAGAAGCCCCGGGAGGGAATTGAACCCTCGACCTCGTCCTTACCAAGGACGCGCTATACCTCTAAGCCACCGAGGCGCTTTTGATTTTTTTGCCGGGATATATTTTTACGGGCCCGGAGGGATTCGAACCCTCGACATCCGGGTTAGAAGCCCGGCGCTATATCCAAGCTAAGCCACGAGCCCAGCGCGGAACTCCAAGATGTTTTGTTCATTTAAAAAGCTTTGTGCATCAAATATTATAATCTTTCTTGATATTTTCTATCTCAGGCAATAAAATATAATCCAGTGATGTTCCCTTAGCTTCCTTTATTTGCATCGTTCCAATAAGCTGCGAATAGTTCCCGCCTGCAATCCCGTTTGCAATGATAGCAGCCCCCTGGGCAGCTTCCTTGACTGTTTTTGTCCCAAGACCTTCGATCATTCGAATGGGTGCAATATCAAGCCGGCTTTTTAATTCTTCGAAAAGACCTTTAACTCTTGATATCCTGCCAGATACAAGTATCTCCCTTGGATCAACAGATGCCGTAAGTTGCAGGACATCTTTAATTGCGCCTTCAAGATATGCATTCAAAGCATTATCGTTATCCATCAGTTCTTCCGGTGTTCTTGCAAATTTTTCAACTCCTCCCTTAAAAACAAGTTCCTTATTAAAACCCCCCAAAAGATAAGCAAGCTCCGAATCCATTCCCCCGAGTGAGAGATAACCGATACTACCTGTGCTTCCGCCGACCCCGTCAACGATCTGTCCATTCTTAACCGCGACAGCGGCAGTATATCCGAACCCCATTTCAAGCAATATGAATGATATTTCATTGTACCCGATATTAAACTTTAACGCCTGGTCACGTATTCCAAGCGCAGTACAGCATAATTTATCCGCTGTACCCATATCGATCTTATTCAGCTTCCTATATGATGGAATAGTGGAAAGATGGATGACCCCCGGAATAAAAAAGACAGGGAGTTTGTTGTATTGCATCCGCTTTATGGATGTGCGAAGTCCAAGGAGACTTTTCTTATCATCCTTCTTGATAAGCGACATAAGAAATAATTCCCTTTCACCTACATCTTTGATATCAGTGATGGGAATTCCAAAGCCTGAAGGCCCCACAACGAAATCTGCTTTTGTTTCTTGTATGATATTTGAAATCAACTCAGGATCTTTGATTATGTCCTTCGTGGATATTGAAATATCAAGAATTATTTTTTCATCATCAAGACCGCAAAAATCAAAACTTTTTGTTCCCGGGTCTATACCGATTGCTCTTACCATATCCCCAAGTTATCATACTATCTAATTAATGTTTATGTTTTTGGCGGCTTTCTTTCAACTACTTTTACCCAGTGACCCGGAGTGACTTCTGCAAGCACCGGGGCATTGGGCGCAAGTTCGTCAAAATTTATAGTCTCATCAATCAGCGGGTGATCCTCACCACCACATACCGGACATTTTTCAGAATTTGTCTTTCTTTTATTATGAACTGACATAAAAATCTCCCTTTGGTATATTTCTGCGCTGATGAGCCATAAGATTATGGGTTGATCTGGCAATAGTTTTTTATTATCTATGGCTATTATGAAATAAGATACAGGGATTATCATGCGACCAGAAATTTACGATAAAGTCAGTGTGGAAACCAATGGCGTGAAATATGAGGGGACTCTAATGCCCTCGCAGACAGACAGGATAGTTTTAAAATTAAAAAATGGGTATAATATCGGAATAAAAAAAGAATCAGCGTCCTTAACATTGCTTGATAAGAAAGAAGGAAAAATCTCCCTTACTGAATCAGGTTACGCGCAAAAAATGAAAAAAGAAAATCTTCCCAGGATCTCAATTCTTTCAACAGGCGGCACCATAGCAAGCAAGATAGATTACCGTACCGGGGCTGTAACATCCCAATTCTCAGCAGATGATGTCCTTGCCGCGATCCCGGAACTTGAAGAAATAGCAAATTATAATTGCAGGATGATTTACAGCATCCTGAGCGAGAACATGCGACCTTCTTACTGGGTAGAGCTTGCACGCGCCGTATATGAAGAAATAAAAAATGGCGCAGACGGCATAATTATCACTCATGGCACAGATACTATGATGTATACTGCTGCAGCGCTTTCTTTCATGATCGAGACCCCTGTTCCTATCGTGCTTGTTGGCTCCCAGCGAAGTGCTGACAGGCCAAGCAGCGATAATGCCATGAATGCAATATGTGCAGCAAAGGTCGCAACAAGTGATATTGCCGAGGTTTGCGTAGTGATGCATGGTTCTACGAGTGATGATTTCTGTTATATCCACAGGGGAACAAAAGTGCGGAAGATGCATACCTCGCGCCGCGATGCTTTCCAATCGATCAACGTGCGCCCCATAGGACGCGTGGAGTATCCATCAAGGGAAATTAAAATACTTTCTTCATTTATAAAAAGAGGAGAAAAAAAACTTGCAATAAATGATAAGCTTGAATCAAAATGTGCCCTGATAAAATATGTTGCTGGTGCAAGTAATGAATCTCTTTTATTTCATTCAGGTTCCGGATATAAGGGCATTGTTATTGAAGGCACAGGTCTCGGGCATGTTTCCACAGAATGGATTCCTCTTATAAGAACAATTACGGATGCCGGGATCCCCGTGGTCATGACTTCACAATGCATAAACGGCAGGGTATGCGATCGTGTTTATGACACGGGCAGGGATATACTGAAAGCGGGTGCGATCGAAAGTGAAGATATGCTGTCTGAGGTAGCTCTTGTAAAACTGATGTGGGTACTTGGACAAACGAGAGATCACGAAAAAGTAACTGCCATGATGCACACCAATATCGCAGGCGAGCTAACTCGAAGTACTCGTTCATTATGAGTATTATAATAATTATTCCTTTCAAAGAATATATAGGTAAATATTAAATAGTAGCAGAACATTAAATGGATTGCTGTAGGATCAGGCGCCTAATGCCTTTAGTACCCTCAGTCTCCTTCGACCCATCGTTTTTATTAGGCGCCTGATGGCTACACAATTTTTCTAAAAACAAATTTTCAGGATTGTTTGTGTATTACTGTAGAACAATTATGATAATAATAATAATTATTCATACGAAAGAATATAACAGTTAATATTAAATACTTTCAAATTCATCATTAATATTGCTGTAGGATCAGGCGCCTAATGCCTTTAGTACCCTCAGTCTCCTTCGACCCATCGTTTTTATTAGGCGCCTGGCCTGCACTATTCTATTTCTTCTTTGATTTTCTCAATTACCAGGATATTTTTGATCCTTGTAGATGGATAGTTCCCCGTTTTATCTTTTTCCACTGATTTTACCATGTCCCAAATTGTCAGGAGGGCTACACTTACTCCATGAAGCGCTTCCATTTCAACCCCGGTTTTTCCAATGGATTTGACCTCAACTGTAACTTTCACATTTTCCACTCCAAGATCAAATTGAACATCAATTCCCGTTATCGGTATCTGATGACACATGGGGATCACTGAAGAAGTGGTTTTTATTGCTATAACAGAAGCGATGCGTGCAGTTTCAAGCACCGATCCTTTATCAATTTCCATATTCTTGATAGCAGCAATTGTTACCGGCTTTAATTGTATCTCACCGATGGCTTTTGCATGTCTAAAAATATCGTGCTTTTCACTGATATCAACCATTTTAGCCCTGCCATCCTCAATATGTGAGAATTTCATGCTTTCATCACAGCCGGGATAAAATCAAAGATATCTGTTGCCAGAAGACCATATCCAAATTCTTGAAACGCCATATCACCAGCTGCGCCATTAATAAATGCTCCGCAAGCAGCGGCTTCAAGGGGTGATTTGCATCTGGCAAAAAGGGCTCCTGTAAGGCCAGCAAGGACATCTCCCGTTCCACCTACGGTCATGCCTGCATTACCTGTTCTGTTGGCTCTGACTTCTGTGCCATCAGATATTAGATCAACTGCACCTTTTAATAATATTGTGACTTCATTGTTGTATGCAAAATTTTTTATGAATTCAATTCTTTCTATCTGCTCATCCGGGACACCAATACCAGACAACCGTTTCATTTCGCCAGCATGGGGCGTCAGGATCATATTTTTGTTCAGGAGCGGCACAAATTGTGGATATAGAGCATCTGCGTCAATAACTGCTTTCTTGCATAATGGCACTATTTTTTCAATGGCCAAACGGGTCTCATCTGCATTTCCAAGACCCATACCCATTACAACAATATCGTGTTTTTCAATAAGCTTGGAAATAATTGGTAAATCATCTTGAACAAGTATATCCCCGGTAAGCTTTCTTACGATGAGATTTGGAGAAAAAGAGGCAATGATATCCGAAACATTCTTTGGGGCAGCAACTGTAACTATATCAGCTCCAGCCCTGAGTGCAGAAAGTGCAGAAAGTGCAGGCGCTCCTGAATATGGGCCGCCCCCGATCACAAGTACTCTTCCTGCGTCGCCTTTATGGTTTATAGCAGGTCTTTTTAAGAACGGCTGGATATCGCCTGGTCCAACATAAAATTCTGCTTCTATGGGTATCCCGATATCAACAACCCGGACTTCACCTGTATATTGTTGGGTATTTTGTGAAAGAAAACCTGCTTTCATTTTATGAAACGTAAGCGTCATTCTTGCATGCACTGATTTATCAAATTCCCCACCATCAGGATCAAAACCCGATGGCACATCAACAGAAAGCACAAAAGCGCCGGAGCCGTTTATCAGATCAATAATAATGGATTCAGGCTCATGGATTTTCCCTCGCACGCCGGTTCCAAATATCCCGTCAATGATAACCTTTGCATTTTTTAATATGGAAGGTTCGAAAGCTGTTGAGGCTTCGATAAGCTTAATTGATGTTTTTTCAAGGGCATTCCAGTTATGCAGTGCTTCTGGTGTTTTGATATCTTCTTTTTTTCCAATGAGTATCACTGTGACATCATAACCACTGAGGTGACGCGCAGCAACGAAGGCATCACCCCCATTATTGCCTCTGCCTGCAACGATCACAACCTTTCCGGAGCTGATTCTTTCTTTTACAGCATAAGCAACGGCAGCGCCGGCGTTTTCCATGAGCTGGAGACGTTTTATACCAAGATATTCACAATTTGCATCTATGGCAGCCATTCGGGCTGAAGTGATTGCTTGCATATACTGATAATCAGCACAATAACACTTATAATTTATTAAAAGAATATGAATGAAAAATTGAAATAATTCGTTTTTCAAAGAAATTACCCTCATTGCGCTAACACACTTGACATCCCCGGTCATGAGGAACAGAGGACACAATCGCTCCCCTGGAGGCGCCGGGATTTGCGTGATGGGAAGGGCGAGGATTCAGCAAATTAGAAGATGAAATTTGAAAAACGAAACTAACTAATGGCCTCTGCTTCGTCTGTAAACTTCTTCAAAGAAATGACAGGAACAACCATTGTTTCATCAAGCTCTGATTTTTCCTTTAGAAGCTTGTCAATTATACCATAAATTTTAGAAGAAAAGTATTTCTCACCGCATTGTTCGCATACTTTGGCCGGTACATTCTTGAAAACATACAATTATTCCTTCCTCCATAGGTCAAGGCTGACCGTTTTTTTCTCTATAGTCCCGCCACAAAATTGACATTTCTCTTGCATCTATTTTCTCCTTTTGTATTCTATCAATTTATTTTCATCAGGATGATAAATAGTTATCATCCGAATGGTCGGTGAAAAAGCACAGACTATATGGATTGGATCTCCTTTCTTATCTTTCCCGTATATCAGGCAAGATGGATATGGTTATCTTCTTCATATTTCTTCTATTATCTCACCATGAATTATTGCATGTTCAATATCTTCTTTCCAGATATCGCGCTCTAAAGCTCTTTCGAGGGCATGTTGGGACATTTCATATTTATCAGCTTTGATGCAGTCCTTTATTTGCTTTATATCCATCAAATAACCATGACTTATTATGTACTTCATTATTTATAATAATTTGATAAGTAGGGCGAAAGTAATCTAATTTCAACATTTCAAACCGATTCATATCGTGATAACACTCAATCAGAGCCGCCCCTTGCTCCCTCTGCGGCGCCGGGATTCACGTGAGTTGGAGCTGGTTTCCGAGAAGCGCCTTGATTTTTATAAAATAATGTGGATAAATTTCTTGCGCTTATACGAACACCACGCAACCATTTTCACAGAATAAAAAGGCGCCCCTACCCCATTGCTCCTATGGCGGCGCCGTCGATCTGCTGATGAGAGGGGCGGGAGGAGAGACAGAGGGGGAAGGGTAAAGCATCTTTGAATGCATTTTTTGAGCTTTTTACAAAACCTTTTATTTAACTTTGAACAATATAACAAAATATGAATGTTAATATGAACAAAGATATTCTAATACATTTGATGAATATTGAAGATCAGCTTGCAAAATTGAATCTAAAAATAGATAATTTTCTTGGATTCGACGAGCTCTCCGTCAAGGAATTAAAAGAACTTGATGAGATCGAAGAAGATATGCACAAAGGCATGAAAATATCTTTGAACGACATTATATGAGTTTTGGAATTTTTTTAAGCACTGGGGCTGCTAAATTTCTCAAAAATCTTGGTAAGGAAGACAAAAGTCGGATTATTGAGAACTTAAAGTTACTTGAAAATGGGCCATTCAGTTTACCATATAAGAAAATCAAGGGTCGGAACAATACTTATCGCATAAGGAGTGGAGATTTCAGAGTAGTCTATTCAATCCATGAGAAAGAAATTAGAGTGCTAAAGATTGGACATAGAAAAGGAATTTACAAAAAATTGTCTGCATCATTTATATCGTTTTTATTTTTGGCATTGTCAATCTCTGATGTTTAGCATTTCATCATGGTATCTTTGTTTTCAAAAGCGTCCCCTGCCCATCGCTCCCTCTGCGGCGCCATCGGTCTGTCGATGAGGGGGGCTGGGTTTTACGAAACATCCTAAGTTTTATAAATAAAATACAATAAATTTTCAGGCGCTCCACAATCCCATTGTGTATGAACCGAAGCAGCCATGCCCCCTCACTTTCCCTGCGGCGCCGTGATTCGCGTGAGGGGGAGGGGAGGCAGCAAGATTCGGGGGAGTCGGGATTCTGAAATTATAACAATTCCAATAGATCATCTCTGCTTAATCCTGTTTGATGAAGAATATCTATTATTGTTCCTTTTGCGAGTTCTCTATGCAAGGGAACAACAGTCTTGTGGGTTATTTCTGAAGTGACCTTTTGAAGCGATATATGGCTTCCCCTCTGTCGCACCTCGACAAATCCTGCCTTTTTCAGAGCCATTATGAGCTCTTTTCCTGAAATAACAGGAAGTCTAGGCATGAGCGACTTCAACCGTGGTCCAGAATGGTTTTGATATTTCTCGTGGCAGGTCTTCACCGAAACTTTCAATGTAAAGTTCTATAGCTTCTTTAATGTTCGTTTGTGCTTCTTCCAGAGTTTTTCCTTGCGAAGTCACACCGAGTTCAGGACACCGCGCAACAAAGAATTTGTCCTCTTTCTGAATTGATACCAGAAATGATCTCATATACCTCTAACTTTTGTTTTTCATATAAATAAATCATCTCATGGTATAAATTACCTTGATATATGTCATAATGGCGCTCCCAATTCATCGCCTCTTGGCGGCGCCGGGATTCGCGTGATCCAGAAAGGTTGTTTTGTATAACTTTATAAAAAAACCGCAGATGAACGCCGATAAACGCAGATTTATTGCACCGGAAAAGGTATAAATCAAAGCTCCCCCCACTAATCATCCCTGTGGCGGCGCCGGAGTTTGTGTAATGGGAGCGAGGTTTCAGCGAGAATTGGGGAGCTGAACTTATACATCCCGCGATTCTTCAATGAAATTATCAACTACGCTGACAGCATCCCGTGCTTCATCCAGAGAAACGTGTGGTTTTAGCTTATGGATACATTGCGCTCTGGCTTCAATACTATTATCCGTTTCTATTTTACGAGTCACATAAAGTGCTGTAGCTAAACGTTCAAGCTCTGTAACACCTTTATCTCCAAGTTTATTTGCAACGAATTTCACCATAGGATTGTACTTTTTCAAAGTCTTTGGATAACGCTTTTTTATTAATTTGCTGCCAATACTATGAATAAAGCTGGGCCCATAAGGTGGTTGTTGGGGTTGTAATTTGAGGAGTGCATCTGCCCGCATTGCTGTCAATTCATCACTCAAATCAAATGAATACGGCCCATGTTTATACAGAACAAATTCAAATTCCAGGGGAACCCTGAGCAATTCCTGAACGAAATATGTTGCTTTTTGAATGTGGGTTTCCCCGCACCAGCTTCCCTTTGCCCTGAGATTTTCTATCAACGATAATATCATATCACAGCATCCCGCTGTAATCTTTTCATATTTTTTCTACCTCCTTCTTTGTAATTATTTTTTCACGCTCTTCTTTTAACCATTTTTCGGCATCTTCTCTATAATCAGGATTGATAAAGACGTAATCTACTGCGACAATAGGAACCGCCTTCTTGTTTGTAAACATCAAATCGCGCGTTTGCTTCACTGAACTTTTTACCTGATTCATTGCAGTTCCGCAATGAGATTTAGCTATAGGTTGCATAACCATCGGCACAAAGAGGCGACCTGATTTGCATCAGTCAAATTGGCAGCGTTACTAAGTGTGTTATCTTCCAATTGATTCCAGATTTCCTCAGCCATGCTATTTTCAATAGCAGCCCCGACAAAGAATATATGAGGCGAAAGGCTATGATCCGCAAATGCATCGCGTATGCGGGATAAGGATGTTCTCGCTGTTTTCCAGTGCTCATCCGCCCCTGCCGGATCAATTCCCCCTTTGAGTTCTCCAAGTGCAATGTAAAGCGCAGGATTCGTATAACAAACGGAAAGTTCCTGACAATTGCATTGAAAAAGGCATAGATCTACGTTTTTCCTCAGAAAAGGTACAGTAAGGTTGTATCTGACAGTCCGATTTTGACCATTGTTTGACCAACTAAGCCCCTTTATATCTAACTCTATGTCTGGATCATTTCCTGACCCTTGTATCCATGTATTGCTCTTGGCAGAAAGCCATTGAAATGAAATTCCTGCGATGGAAAGAGTGGCAATAATTGCGCGAGTAAGCTTGCGTTGTGCAATTGCTCCACCCACATTTCGCATGGATCCACCTAATGCGTCTCCTTTTGTCAAAAGGAATCGAAATACCAGTTCTTCTACAAAGTTCAATCCGGCTGGTTCAAGGAAATGTTCTATCAGTCCTTGTATCGCCTCTTCTTTGTCTTGTTGCTCCATATGCCCCGAAGCTTTATCTGAAACTCCAGCCGCAGTTAACAAAGCTGCTTGTATCCCTTTAAAATTGATTAATGAAGCCGGGTTTGCCGCTTGAGATGCTGCCGCTTTTAGGGACCTCGCTTCTTCAATGAATGGCGTTGCTCTACGATTCCTTTCAAGAGCAAGAGCCACAAAACCAGCCCGCGTCTCCTCATATGTTGTCACAAGGCTTCTGCTACTTGTTAAATGCTGGCGATGTGGTCTGTCCTGTGGCATTATGCTTTTCTCCATATATACACGCATTTTCGTAAAGAATCACGCCCATGCTCTCCCATTTGTTGACTGCTGTTACCTTTTCCATTCGGCAAAACAAGAATATTTTCAACCTGAAGTCCCAGCTTTTGCGCTATGGATGAAAGTATCATATCTACTGAGACGCTTGCACCTGCATAGCGAACATTGTCATTGACCATGAACATGTATGCATTTTGTTTCATAACTCGCGAACATTCTGCGATAATACATGCCATTTCATAGAAGTAACCTCGAACCATCCGGGGTATTCCACTGTTGTTCAGCTTACCCTGCGCTTTTTGGTCTTCCAGGTAATGCAGGATAGCCTGCAGCAACTCTTGCTGGTCTGCCGCCTCTACAGCTTTAGCCCATTGGGGATTGATCGCCAGCAAATCTTTGGCCCGATTTTCAACGGTACAGCTTAGCATTTGTTGCCTGAGATTTATGAGCTCTTTCTCATTAACTCCAAGCAAAGCCAGTTCCAGAGCATAAGTACGAGTGTAGTCATAACGATTGCAGTAGGGGGGAGATGTTACGATCGCATTGTATGAATCACACGATAGTTCTGGCATTATATCCAGACATGAACCTTTAAAAAGATGGATATTACCCTGATCGTGTTTCTCCAAATGTCCACTGACAAGCTTCATGTCATGTAAGATCTCTTCAATCTTCGCGCATATCGCCTCGTCAAAATTAAGGATCTCCCCTTTATTGAATGTTTTTCCTCCTTTCCTGCGCCCTGATCTATAATCCCACCGAAGATACTGGCCATCCTTACGCGTATAACTGATGGACTCCATAATGCATAGCAGGGCAAAACGCAAGATAAGCCGGACACGCTCGTTCTCCTTCTGCATGGCGCCCATGTACCTCTCGATTGCATCGGATGTTTCCGGGGAGTATGCGCCATCCGTTATTCTCAATTTTTGTAGGGGATATCTTTCGTTTGATTGCTTCCAGGGACATTTTTTCAGCCAGCGTTTGATATCTGCAAAATCATCGACTGTAAATTCTCTTTCTAAACACAATCTGGCGGCAATGATCTGCTCACCTATCGGAAGAAGTTCGATACCATCAACACCCATGCCAGCAGCGCTGGCCGCAAACAGGGTAGTGCCGCTCCCTGCAAATGGGTCTAAAACTTTACCGGATTCGATCCCGTATCTGGAAAGCAGATACCCCACAAGAGGAGCAGAAAAAGCCTCCTTGTATTTGTACCAGCGATATGACGCTATCATCTTGTTTGCTTGAAAGCTGACAAGTTGCCGGGTCAGAGATCGCTGCACTATGAATTTATTATTGAAGTACTGCGAGAGTTTGAAATCTAGAGCGTCAATTTTTGAGAAAGTATTAAGTTGTTCAGGGGTTACTATTTCAGGTTTCTCACTTGGATTTTGAGAAGAAACTTTATCGTTTGGGATGAATTCAAATAAGTTCATTTCGACTGTTTTTTTTATTTTTTGAGGTAGTAGAGAAATCATTTAGTTTTTCCTCTTATTTTTCTATTATTTTCCATACGCTTGGGATGCTTTCATTATGTGCAGTTCATTTGAATACATATCCGAGCAGACTGAAAGTATTCTACAATTGAGACTCTAATGTTGCTTTGAATGGCATGATATCATCCACCTAAAGTTTTTCTATATCATATGTGGCAAATATAACTTAACAGTAATTTACAATCGTTTTCCTAAATTTTCTTTCTTCATATTTTGAATTATTTCGGAAGATTCTACAATTTCATTTCCGGTTTTTTTAATCCATTTTTTTAGAACTTCCTCTTCTATGATCTCTTTGATTTGGATTTCAATTGGATTAATTTTAGAGAAAAATTTGTCAAGACTGTTTTTTACTTTAATTCCTTTTTCTGTAATTAAATATTTTACACCTTGACTTTTAATCTGCTCAATCTCTACTAACCCTAATTTTTGAAAGCTTATCATCAATCTCGATAGACCCGGTTCAGTTGGTCCTCTAAAGTCTCTTATCAATCTCCAGGGATTTTCATTTCCTTGTTTGATTAGTCCCTCTCTGACCTCAGCCGATAATTTTTCCATTTTGAGTTTGCCTGAGATACCCTCATCAATAGTTTTATTTGAATAATTTAAGATTTCTAAAACCCAATAATTTCTGTTTTGAAATAATTGAAAACTTTTCATTCTTCCTCTTTTTGGACAAAGTAACCTAAATTCTGGAACTGTAATGGATATAGAATATCTAAATTAATGCTTTTGTTAATCTCCTTATCTATTGAGAAAATAATTAACTGACATTTTTCTTTAATATTATTTAACATTAATAATAAATTATCCTTCCATTTTATTTCTGTGTTATCAATATTTTCAAATATATCATCAACTATACCAAAATTTAATCTGACATTGTTATTAATTTTGTTAATTGAGAGAAAAGTAGTCCATAATGCAAAATCAATCAATTTTCTTTCAGAATAACCAAGGGAATCTCTATCTGAACAATCTTTTAGAATTGCATTTTTATGTAAAATTATTTTTCCAGAATCTAATTCCAAATTATATGGTTGAGGACTTATCAACTTTGAATAATTTTTATTAAGTTCTTTGTTAAATTTATATACTCCTTCTTTAGTTTCTTTATCTTTCAAATTGACACTTTCTCTTTCTAATTTGATGATATTTTCAGAAATTTCATTAGTTGCATCATCTAATTTTTTAATATATTTTTTATTTTCAATAATTTTTTCTTCGTTTTCTGCTATATCTGTTTCATATTGTTTTATTTTTGTTTTATATTGTTCATATTTTTCCCTTATTCCATCTACTGTTTCGTTTGTACTTCGTATTATTACAGGATTGATAATGGAAATAAGAATTTTTTTACTGATTTCTTTATTTTTTTCATCAATCTCTTTGATTTTATGTTCGATTTCTTTTGCCTCTTTTTCAAGGCTATCAAATTTTTTATTAGAAACATTGATTTCATTTTCAATAATTTTATAAACTTTTTCAGGATTATGATTCGAACCGCAAAAAGGACAAAGACCTCTATTTTTTCTATTTTCAATTTTGTTAAGATCTAAATCGTCTTCACAAACCGGGCAAACTAGAACGGATAATGTGCTCTTAATTGCATCAATTAATTCTTTTTTATAATATTGCTTATGATCGCTAATTTCTTTGCTGATTTTATACTTTTTGTCATAATACCCCGTTCTTTTAGAATTGAGTTCAATCAAAGTTTCATTAATTTCTTTATTTTTATTTAAAATTTCTATGGTTTTAAAGAGATCTTTAGAATCATATTGTTGAATAAATTCTTTTAATTCTGAAATATAATGCTTATTTCTTTTCTCTTCAAGTTCGATATCATTTATTTCCTTTTCAATGTCAAGTTTTTTATATTTAATTTTTTCAATATCGCTTTTCTTAATCTCAACTTCTTTTTCAATTTCCCTTATTCGACTAATGGCTTCTAATCCACTAGAATAGGTAGAGATAATATATTCTAAATCTCTATCATTATATTTTCTCAAAAGTGAATCGTCGTCACGTTGTGGAATTGTCAATGCTGCAATCAATTTTTTTGCATGAGTTGGAGATTTAGGGATTCCAATGAGTTCCAACAATTTATTATAAATGTTGTCCTTGCCTTTTATTTCAGCTCTTTCCCCTTTTCTTTCTCCAGAAATTTTTCTTATCTCCATTAGGGGCTCAGAATTATATTTTCTTTGAATTTTTAATAGAAATTCGTTATTCTTGAGTTCAATTTCTGTATCAGCTATTTTCGATTTTCTATCTATGAAATCCCACCCAAAAATTGAATAAATAATTCCATCGAAACTTGTAGATTTACCTGTATTATTAGTTCCATATATGAATAATGACTTCTCATCAATTATCTTTTTTGGACCTATATATTCTTCAGCATAAAATTTATTTATGCTAATTTTTTGAATTTTAAATGGCTCAGATGTCATAATATATCAGTCTTCTCCTTGTAAACTGAGATTTCTCAGCTTTCCATATTTTTTGTAAATTTCTTTGTACATTGAGAAATCTTTGACTATTTGAGATTTTGCATTATATAGAAATAAAATATTTAATAATAAAACCAAAAAAATCAATAACAAGTTATTAATACTTAAACTGAAAAAAGTAAAAGTTATTAATGGAATTACTTTGAATAATAATAATAATAATATTAAACAATTTATGAAAAAAAGCATTAAAATTTCCATATATTCTAAAAAAAATTCTTTTATGTGTTCATCAAGTTTGTTTACTTCCTCTTTTGCATCTTTTTGTAAATCAAAAAAAGATGGATTTTCCGTAAATTTCCTGTTATTAAATTCAATATCTGCCAATTGCTTTAGAAATAGAAGTTTCCATAAACTTTCGATATTACATATTTTTTCAAGAATAAATGATAGAAAAACACTAAATATTATTATTCCAGTTAAGAATAATTCCAAATTATTTTCAGGAACAGATAAAAAAGAAATTAAAAATATACCTATTGAAATATCAGCCCATAAATTTGTTTTTGATAGAACTTTATCGAATAAGTCGCTCATATCCCTTCTTTCCTTTCAGGGGAGACAATTCCATCCGCTAGATGACGCGATCTTCTTCGCAAGCCATGTCCTTTCTTCCCTGGGCATATCCTGCAGGTTTGCCGTATCGATATAATATATTTCCTCATCAGTTGATTCAACCGTGGATGCTATCTGCTTTGCCATTTCTATCCGTTCTTCCTTTGAGGCTTTCCATAACCATGAATTTTCGGCTTTATTGGCAAAGATGAAGGGGCTCTTCACACCCCCACCCCATATCTCTTCCTGTCCTTGAGCTCCTGCTTCTTCCCCTCATTCCACCCTGAGACAGCCTGGATATACCCTGTCACCCTGCTCAAATGCTCCACATTCTCGCTCTCGCAGTTGGGGCACTCATCCAGCAGCCCTGACGCCACATGGAAATCCTCCATGCAAACCGTCATGTCCTTCGTGAAGGCAAAATAACCAACCTGCGTATTCTTAGCAATGTTCATTGCAAATTCCTGAAGGCCGTGCGGGTCTGGCGCAGCTTCACCAAGCCAGATATCAAGGATATTGCCTCCATCCACTATCGGGAAAAAGGTCTCTTCAAGCTTGATGCGCTGCGGGAGAGACACATCTGCATTGGGGGGAATATGTGTGCCATTTGTGTAATAGATCGGCAGGTCTCTTGTTTCCGAGATGTGCTTCAATGCTTCCGGAACATTGCCTTTTATGATTGGCTCTGCGCATTTCCTGTATTCCTTGTGCAGGATATCGGATACAGCAAACCTCTGGGCTGTTGTTTCGGCTGGTGTTCTTGCAAGCGCTATCTCCATGCCGAACTTCTCTGAGAGCTCCTTTGCATAGAACTTCATCTCGAACATGGCGCGGATAGCAAGCCTTCGTCCATCTTCGCTTTCATGTATCTGCTTTCCGGTATGGTGCTGCACCATCTCGTTAATTCCTATGACGCCTATCGTATAGACAAGCCCCTTTGTATCGACAGCGATCTGCCCGTGGGTCATTGTGAATGGGTCCTTTGGCCTCTGGGTCACAAAAGGCATCCTTCCATTTGCGATTACGATATCCATCCACTTCTTCTTCACCTTGAAGAGCTCAATACACTGGTCCATCATCCTCTTCAATTCCCGGAACAGCGCTTCATCATCCTTCTTTGCTTTGTAGGCTGCGCGCGGGCAGTTGAGGGACACTACCTGCCATGCACCCATCGAGAAATGCTTTCCGTCACGGAAAAAGAGCTTGTCTTCGAACTCATTATCCTTATCGTGCGATGAAGAGAAATTGTAAGCACAGCACTGGTAGCAGCTAATGCCTTTTCCCGCTCCCCTGTATTCGGGAAGCTGGTTATCAAAATAAGGCGTGCCGTAGCGCGCCGCAAGCTCAAATGCCTTGGTGTAAAGTTCATTGTAGCTCAAAAGCTCAGGATGGGCGCGGTTGAATTCTTCATCCTCGGTCATGAAATCCGGTTCGATGCTTATCTCAGGTTTTGGGAAATTGAAAGGTTTTCCCCAGTAATCGCCCTTTAGCATCACGTTCATCATGGCTTCAAAGCCAAGTCGAACCTCGCGCTCGAACTCGCCGTAGGTTCGCTTTGGAGCCTGCTCGCCATCCCAGACACTTCCTTTATAGACCACAGGTTTGTCGCGCCAGAGTAAAGGGACACCGGGGGAGAGCTGGACTGAGGAGAAGACCAGTTGCCCCCCGCGAGCCACCATCATCTGGGTCATTTCATAAACGAACATCTGTGTGAGCTGCTCGATCTCATTGTAGCTCATGCCTTCAAAATAAGGCGCCATGAATGTAAGAAAATTATAAAAGCCCTGCCCGCCAGCAAAATTCGTCTGTGCGCTTCCAAGGGCTTTCACAGCATGAAGGATTGCCACTTCGGCTTTCTTTGCGGGTCCTGCTACACTTGCTTTTGTGCCGCTTCCGTCGGGCATGAGGCCGTAATAGAAGAAATACCGCAGGTCCCAGTCCTGGCAAAACGCCCGCGTCCCGAAATATTCCAGGTCATGAATATGTATATCGCCATTAAGGTGTGAGTCTGCAAGTTTTGGCGGTATCATTAGAAGGTATTGTTCCTTGCTCATCTTGTCCGCTTTTTTCTTGTGGCTTGTCTCTGCGTTCTCCTGGAGGTTGGCATTGTCGCGTGCCTCAAAACCTGAACCCATATCTATGCGGTAAGCGTCAAAAACAGGTGTCCCCACTCTGGTTGAAATGTTTCGCCATTCAGTATGGCCATGCTCAAGTAGTATAATATTGACCAGTTCCCGGACAAGAGGACCTGAGAGGAACTTCAAGTTCATGTCCTTTATCCTTTTCTCGGTTTCCCTGGCGATCCCTTTTGCTTCTTCCCCGGTGATCCCGGAAGTCCCATAGAACTGCTCGCAAAGCTTTGTTTCTTTAAGAAGCTGTTTTACGATCGTATCCCTGTCCCAATCCATAAGGTGACCGTCTGTTGTCCTGACCTTCGGGATAGTTGAAACAAGCGACCCCACGAGTGTTTTCTGTATCGTCTGGACTTCTTTTGGTTTTTGTTTGGCTATCGATCCCGAATTTGCTTGTTTTTGCTCATTTCCTTCTGCAAAAGCATTATACACTTCTTCCTTATGTTCTTCCATAAGGTTCATTATCTGTACTTCTATATATTTGCCCATCTTTTTTCACCTCATTTGTTCAGTCATGCAGTTTTTGTTCGGTGCTTCGGGGAACCTGTACCCTGGTTCCTGTCATACCCTATGCGACGTCTTTAACAAGGGACTCAACCTTACCCTGGTTGATCCTGTCTTGCGTGAATAACTCATTATACGTATGGAATTTATTGCCTATTTGCAGCACCGGCGCAGCCATCGTGAATACTCCGTTCATCCTCAGTTCTGTCAATGCAGCCGGGGTAGCCATATCTACCTCTGTGAATTGTACTTTTGTGTTTTCCAGGAATTGCTTTAGTACCCTGCAATTCGGACAGTTTTTTGTTGAATATATTATAACGCCCTGCACGCTATTAATCTCCTTGCAAATCCATCCATTAATTTCAAAGCTTATAACGTTTTTTAAACTATATCTGGATACTAATGGTCGTTATTTGTTACCATATACTTTATCAAATGTGAGTATTTGCGTATCATGTTTGTTATCATTTTTGTTATCAACAAAGATAACTAATATGATATTATACTTTAATGATACATATCTGGCTTTTTCA
Organism: Methanosarcinales archaeon; assembly: GCA_905339155.1. Classification (GTDB taxonomy): domain Archaea; phylum Halobacteriota; class Methanosarcinia; order Methanosarcinales; family Methanoperedenaceae; genus Methanoperedens. The sequence goes on along the minus strand of CAJPFJ010000028.1, from coordinate 35,404 downwards.
GCAAAAATTATGTACTTAGCTTGTGTGTAATCATCGATTTTATGTTCCTTAAATTCAAAGATGAAGTTTCATCAATATTATCCAGCGCTGTTGAAAAAGCAGGATTCGAAGCAGAAGACCTTGCTTTGACTGAATCGGCTCATTCCGACCTTGCGTCATCGGTAGGATTCAAGCTGGCGCCAAAATATAAGAAAAGCCCTAAAGAAATTAGTGAACAAATTTATAAAAATATCTTGATAGAAGCAGATTCTTATGTTGCCCGGGTCGAAATGACCGGACCTTATATCAACTTTTTCATAAGCCGCACCTTCCTGAATGAAACCGTCCTTGCCGTTCTCCATGACAGGGAGAATTTCGGGAACCTGGACAAGAAGGGGAAAGTAATCCTGGAGCACACATCTGCAAATCCTGACGGCCCGTTGCATATCGGTCACATCAGGAATTCCGTAATAGGCGATACCCTTGCCCGGATCCTCAAGCGCGCCGGATATAACGTGGAGACGCAGTATTATATTAATGATATGGGGCGTCAGATCGCAGTGGTTGTATGGGGACTTGAGAATTTCGAGTTTGATAAAACCAAAAAGAAAGACAATGCGATCGCGCAAGTTTATATTAATGCCAATAAGACCCTCGTTGATGAAAAAGAGCACTCTCCAGAGGTAGATGCCATAATGAAAAAATACGAGATAGGCAACCCCAATACAGAAGCAAAATTCAAAAATGCCATCGATACATGCATGGAAGGGATAAAAGAATCCCTGGCGCGCATGAATATCCATCATGATAAATTCATCTGGGAATCACAATTTGTTCGCTCCGGGGAAGTGAACAGGATCATGGACAAAGTCAAGGCGCTTGACCGCACTGCGTTGAAGGATGGCGCGTTCATGGTTGACCTTTTGGATATGGGCATACAGAAGTCACTTGTTATCCAGCGTTCGGACGGAACTTCTCTTTATACCACCCGGGACCTTTCATACCATGAATGGAAGGCAACCCAATGCGACAGGATGATCGATATCCTTGGTGCCGACCACAAACTTATTTCATCACAACTCAAAGCATTACTTCGGATTCTGGGTCATAAAGAACCTGAGATCGTTATTTTTGAGTTCGTATCGCTTCCGGAAGGTTCCATGAGCACCCGACGCGGCGTTTTCATTTCAGCTGATGAACTCATTGACGAAGTTGAAAAAGCAGCTTTTGAAGTCGTGGATAAAAAGCTTCCTGACAAAGATCTGGAATTTAAGAAAAAAGTAGCGGCTTTTGTGAGCATCGGCGCGGTACGATACGATATTATCCGGATATCCCCTGAGAAAGCTACAACGTTTGATTGGAAAGAGGCCGTGGATTTTGAAAAACAGGGCGCGCCATTCATCCAGTATGCCCATGCAAGAGCGTGCAGCATAATAAAGAACGCAAAGGATGAAGGAATATCATTTGAGAATTTCGATCCCAATATACTTCTTGAAGAACAGGAAATAGCGCTGATCAAAAAGCTATCCGTATTTGAAAGCGTGATCGAGAATGCTTCACGGGAATTGAAACCAAACCTTCTTGCCATATACGCAAGGGAACTTGCGGATTCTTTCAACCAATTCTACAGGTTCGTACCCGTTCTCTCTGCCGAACCTGAGTTCAAGGCAGCGCGCCTCGGGCTTGTTGAATGTTCCCGTATCGTTCTTGCAAATACCCTTAACACTCTCGGGATATTTGCCCCCGAATCAATGTAATACATCTCTAACATATTCATGAAAATAATATCGGTCGTAGGTTATAAAAAAACAGGAAAAACAACATTAGTGGGACAGCTGGTCAAAGCTTTAAAAAAACATGGTTCAGTTGGGACGATAAAGCATCTCCATGAACATGATATTAATGTGCCAGATACCGATACATGGAAACATGCAGAGGCTGGCGCCGATGTTGTTGTCGCAATTACTCCGAATGAGCTTGTGAAATTCTCGCGCAACAATGATCTAACAACCGCACTGGATGAGCTTGCAAATGCAGGAATGGATTTTGCAGTAGTGGAGGGTTTCAAAGAAAGCAAACTGCCTAAAATGGCACTTTTCGATGTACAAGCGCCAGAAATTGTCAAAAGACTGGAGAATCCGGAAAGCGTAGAAATTGATGAACTCATAGAAATAATTATGGCGCAGCCCGAATACCATACACTTGATTCCCTGCTCGCAAAGCTCAAGAGTTCAAAATCGTTTGAAAAAGCAGGAGCTATCGGTACTTTTACTGGAATTGTCAGGGCTGTGACAGGCAAAACCCGAACCGAATTTCTGGAATTTGAAGCGTACGGAGCACTTGCCCGTAAAAAGATGGATGAAATATGCAAGCAGCTTAAGGAAAAAGAGGGCATAGTCGATGTATTGATGCATCACAAAACAGGAATAATCCCCGGGGGTGGGGATATTGTTTATATCGCTGTTGCCGCAGGCCACAGGGAAGAGCTTTTTCCAATATTAAAGGAAGCGATCGAACGATTAAAGGTTGAAGTTCCGATATGGAAGAAAGAGCATACTGTTAAAGGGGATTGGTGGGTGCATGATTTACATAATAACCGCAGATGAACCTGAAAAAGAAATGATCCTGGCCTGAAATCAAATATCTATTCCAGTTGCTTCTTTTTCTTCCAGATCCTTGCGTTCAATCCATATCTTTTCAAGTTTTTCCCTCGTATCTGCGAAAGTTTTTTTTATATTTTCGGTGCTGCATAACTCGATTTCATTTCCGCACTCAGGAAATTTTTCCTGACATTTTTCAGCAAGTTTATGGCAATTTTCTTCAAGAGAGGGAAGACTGAGTTCTATAGCTTTTTTGATGTCAGAAGTGGTATTTTCCCTGGCGCTTGTAAGTATTGCCGGAATAAGCTGGGTCTTGATAACCTTGAGCCGTGAGCATGGGTCGATAGTAACCATTTAAACCTCATTAACTATTACAAAATGATTCTTACACTATAATTATTTTACCCACGCTTTCATTAAAGGTAATACAAAAGAAAACAACCAAATCTTAAAAATCAGGAAAATATGATCAAAAAAGATGTCGTCATAATAGGAGCAGGCGCATCAGGCATGATGTGTGCAATCGAATCAGGAAAAAGAGGTCGCTCTGTTCTTGTTATAGACCATGCTGATAAAATCGGGAAAAAAATTAGAATTTCAGGTGGAGGAAGTTGCAATTTTACAAATATCAATACACACTCTACAAATTTTATATCAAATAATCCGCACTTTTGTAAATCTGCACTTTCCCGTTTTGCTCCTCGTGATTTCATTTCCCTTCTTGAAAAACATGGTGTAAAATATGAGGAAAGAGATCCTGGTCAATTGTTCTGCCAGGGAAGCGCTGAGGAAATAATCAGAATGCTGGAGAAGGAAAGTAACAATGCTGCAGTGGAAATTATTTTAAATTGCCATATAATGGATGTGAAAAAAGAAGATTCGTTCATAATATCCACTGATCATGGTATTTTTGAATCGGAGTCGCTTGTTATCGCAACCGGCGCATTGTCTTATCCACAGATAGGAGCTTCCGGAATGGGGCATAATATCGCAAAGCAGTTCGGGCTTAAAGTCACTGAGCTAAAACCCGCGCTTGTTCCATTTATTTTTTCCCGCACAGACTCGTTAATATTTAGCGAATTAAGCGGTATCTCAATTGACGGCACCATCAAATGCAACAAAATGGAGTTTCGGGGAAGCATCCTTTTCACTCACAGGGGACTTAGCGGCCCTGCAATACTCCAGATATCCTCATACTGGAAGGACGGCGATACCATCGTTATTGACCTGCTGCCTGGAATTGATATATTGGGGATTTTCATTGAAAGACAACTTAACAAGAGCAAAATCGATATGCATAACTTGCTTTCAGAGTTTTTGCCCTCGCGCCTTTCAAAGATCTGGTGCGCCTCAAATATCCAGTCAAAACCTGTAAATCAATATAATGAAAAGGAACGAAAGACGATCGCTAATCAACTTCATAACTGGGAGATCAAACCGAATACTACCGAGGATTTTAAAACAGCTGAGGCCACACTTGGCGGAATTGATACGAAGGAACTCTCATCCAAAACGATGGAAGCAAAAAGTGTAAAAGGTCTCTATTTCACAGGAGAGGTCATAGATGTGACAGGGCAGCTTGGCGGATACAATTTACACTGGGCATGGGCATCTGGTTTTGTGGCGGGTCAGTATGCATGAGACCAGGAAAATAATAGAAGCAAATTAAATATATAATCCTCCGTTAATATCCACTACCTGTCCTGTTATGTAATCCCCATCTTCTGAGACAAGGTATGCCACAGCCCCTGCCACTTCGGAAGGCTTTCCGAGTCTTCCCAGAGGTATCTGGGCAAGGATCTTATCCATTATTTCTTTAGGAACAGATTTTAGCATATCAGTTTCAATAAATCCGGGCGCAACAGCGTTTACGGTTATACCCTTACCTGCAAATTCTTTTGCCAGCGTTTGCGATAGAGCTATTAATCCTGCCTTTGAGGCTGCATAGTTCGCCTGTCCGCGGTTACCCATCCTTCCGATAACCGAGGATATATTCACAATTCTGCCGTACTTCCTCTCCAGCATACCCTCTATGACCGCTTTGGTACAATAGAAAGCTCCATCCAGGTTTACAGATAAGACTTCGCTCCACATCTGGGGAGTCATTTTAACAAAAGATTTATCCCTTACTATTCCTGCGTTATTGACCAGGATATCTATTTTACCGAATTGTTTTACCACCTCTTCTCGCATCCTGTTCACCTGGTCAAAGTCATTGACATTCGCCTGGCATATGATAGAGTGCTTGCCCATAGAATCTATTAAATCTGATACTTCCTTTGCATTCTCCTTTGTTTCCATCAGGTCTATCTTCAGGGATAATTTCTCAAATTCATCTGCCATGCCCATCTGGTCTATCATCTTTGATAATTTTTCAGCCTGTACTTTAGTGGATTGATAATTAATTGCAATATCCGCTCCATCCTCTGCCAGCCTCATCGCAATCGCCTGACCTATCCCCCGTGATCCTCCGGTTACAAGGGCGACTTTTCCATCCAGACTTCCCTTTTTTGCCATTTAAACTACCTCTTTACTACCATGGCAATACCCTGTCCTCCTCCGATACAGAGGGATGCAAGGCCATATGTTCCGTTTCTTCTTCTTAATTCATGCAGCAGCGTTACAAGTATCCTTGCGCCACTTGCTCCAATGGGATGTCCTAAAGCTATGGCTCCGCCGTTTACATTGACATGCTCCGGGTTCAAGCCCAGATCCCTGCTGACCGCTATGCTCTGGGATGCAAAAGCTTCATTCAATTCCACAAGGTCAAGTTTGTCTGCCAAAATTCCGGCTCGTTTTAGGGCTTTTTGTGTAGCGCCCACTGGACCAAGCCCCATCAGTTCAGGTGCGACCCCACTCAATCCATAGCTTTTGATGGTTGCCATTGGAGTGAGTCCATTTTTTCTTGCTTTTTCTTCAGACATAAGTAGAACACAGGCTGCCCCATCATTGATCCCTGAAGCGTTGCCTGCGGTTACTGTCCCGTCTTTCTTAAATGCAGGTTTTAATTTACCAAGCGTCTCTTTTGTTGTCCCGAACCTTGGGAATTCATCAGTATCAAAGAGAACAGGCTCTCCTTTTGGCTGGGGGATGCCCACTGGCACGATCTCATCCTTGAACTTCCCCGCCTTTATCGCAGCCTCTGCCTTATTCTGGCTTTTTGCTGAGAATTCATCTTGCTCTTGGCGTGTAATTTTATATTTTTCAGCAACATTCTCTGCCGTTACGCCCATATGGTAATTATTGAAAATATCCCATAATCCATCATGGATCATAAGATCTACAACTTCCCCGTTTCCCATCTTTGCTCCCCAGCGATTATTTTTCAGAATGTATGGAGCCTGGGACATGGATTCCATCCCTCCTGCCAGCACAACATCAGCATCTCCCAGCATGATGGATTGTGCTCCAAGAACAACTGATTTTAAACCTGAACCGCATACTTTGCCCACGGTAAAGGAGGGTACTTCTTCCGGAATCCCGGCCCATATCGCACTTTGTCTTGCGACGTTCTGGCCATGGCCTGCGCCAAGAACATTTCCCATGATAACTTCATCAACTTCACTTTGTTCAATTTTTCCCTTTTTCAAGGCATCTTTCAATACCACTGAACCAAGTTGTCCGGGATTAAAATCCTTCAAACTTCCCCCGAATTTCCCGACAGCGGTTCTGGCAGCCGACACAATAACTACATTATTCATTCTTTTTCACCTATTTAATTTATATAAATATTATTATATTACCAATCCACCATCAACGCAAAGCACTGCCCCATTTACAAAATTCGCATCATCTGACGCAAGGTATAAATATGCTTTCGCAATATCTTTTGGTTCTCCAAGCCTTCGCAATGGTGTTTTTTCTTTCATCATTTCAAGGATCTTTTCAGGTACTGCTGATGTCATGGGAGTTGAGATAAATCCCGGGGCAACTGCATTTACTCTTATCCCTTTTCTTCCGAGTTCCTTTGCAAGGCTCTTGGTCATTCCGATCAGGCCGGCTTTGGTTGCAGCATAATTGACCTGGCCGACGTTGCCATTGAGTCCTACGATCGAGGATGTATTGATTATTGCGCCTGAACCCTGGTTCAACATAACTTCGACAACAGCCTGGATACAGTTAAAAACTCCTTTAAGATTGATGTCAATAACCTTGTCCCATTGTCCTTCAGTCATTTTCGATACGAAGGCATCCTGGACAATTCCTGCATTATTTATCAGGACGTCAATCTTACCATATTTTTCAAGAGTGGCCTTGACCATCTGTTTTGATTGTTCCCTGTTGGACACATCTAATTTGAAGAAAAATCCATCTCCATTTTTCTTGATCTGGGCAACAGTCTCCTCGCCACCTTTTTCATTAACATCGGCGACAACGACTTTTGCGCCTTCCTTTGCGAACAGGAGCGCGGTCTCTTTACCAATTCCGCTTCCTGCTCCTGTAATAATTACAACTTTATTTTCAAGTCTCATTTTATATCACCTTTGATTTTTCTACTTTTCCATTCAGAAATGATCTGGGCTTCAACCATGCTGCGATCCTGGGACATACTTCTTTCTGGGATTTTGAGCCCACAAATATACCTATGTGACCTGTCGGGAAAACAAGTGTTTCTTTATCTGTACTGGATACTGCATCAGACAACGGTTTACTCGCATCGTTAGGAACGAGATGATCGAATTCTGCCATGACATTGAGCAAAGGCATCGTAATATTTTTTAAATTGATCTTCTTTCCATTGAGCATCATCTCATTTTTGATGAGAAGGTTTTTCTGGTAGCAGTCTTTCATGAACTGCCTGAAGGTTTCTCCTGCCTGGTCAGGACTATCGAAAATCCATTTTTCCATTCTAAGGAAATTCTTGATGATATCTTCATTTCGAAGGTTGCAGGTATTATCTTCCGGATTACATTCGATCCTGTCAAACATACCTACATACTTATCGATCATAAGCCTGAAGGGATCAAGGAGCAAGAACCCTGAATTCAGGAAATCTCCTGGCACTATCCCGTAGTAATCCACGATCTTGTCCACATCCAGGCCTTTTGCCCAGAGATTAAGGATACCTTTATCAGTATCGAAATTCACTGGCGCCACAAGAGTGACAAGATTTTTTACCTTTTCAGGATGCAGGGATGAATACATCACAGAAAAAGTCCCGCCCTGGCATACACCAAGAAGGGTGATCTTATCTGATCCTGACCGTTCCCTGATCCAGTCAATTGAATTATTCATATAGCTGTTCACATAATCATCAAGTTTGAGGTACCTGTCTGAACCCGAGGGATATCCCCAGTCAATGACATAAACATCGAAACCTTCTTCCAGGAGTTTCTTTATTACGCTTTTATCCGGCTGTAGATCCAGAATATAATACCGGTTCACAAGTGCATAAACTATGAGTACTGGAACTGCATGTGGCTTTTCAACTGTTGGTATATAATGGATAAGTCTCATCTTATCTTCGGTATAAACAATCTCTGAGGGCGTTGTTGCAACCGAGAACTCAGGTGCTTTAAGTAAAACTTCCATTCCGTATTTGAATTTATCAATATCTCCAATTAAATTAAGTCCATTCATGTTATCTCCTTACTGAAACCTATTTTTTCTCTTTCAGTTCTTTGATCTGTCTGGTCAGTTCCTTTACCGCTTTTTTGAGAAAATACAACTCTTTATTGATCTCGTCGATCTGCGTCTTTGTAGGGAGATTCATTGGTTTCAGGTAATTCTCCTCAAGCATATCTTTCTGGTATTGTTGAAAATCTAAATAATGGGAATTCAGTTTCCCCATATCTGCTACAAAATGATCTGATTTGGAATATTCTTTGAAGGTATCGCTATATGTCTGGATCCAGGTATTGTAAAATTCCTTATATTTCTCAGGAGTTATCTCCCCATCCATATCCGTTCCAGTTTTTTCCTGGACTTTTCTCATTGCTTCCATGAATACGGCCTGTAAGTTGGAACTGGTATCCATTCCTGCTGCATAAAGGTTCATAAAGGTTGAGAAACCCTTCATCATTTTCTCAGATTTCTCACGTGCCGGGCCTACAGCAGGCATCTCAATGAATTTACCCATTGTGGCTTTGTATGTTTTTAGCCATTCATCATAAAATTCCTGTGTGGATTCAAAACTGGATTTTTCCATATTTCCAGTTTTTTTTTGACCTTGAGAGCTCATTTTTTATTCTTCCCCAGGCATGCAGAAGCTGAACGCGAATCGGATATTACCCATTTCTATTTCTGTTGTATCTTTTCTTTCTTCTGTTTTCTTAACCATAATATTTCACTTTTTAATTTATTTTTTATCAAAACGCGGGCAGTTTAGCTTGATTGAATCTTCTATTGTTCCTGGTTTTTAATATCAAGCCACCATGTGATAATTTTGGAATATCCATCAAAACATAAAATATATCTGTGATTCTTAACCCTCGCTGAATGTTTTATACCCATTCGCATATATATAACTTATCTTGCTATGATGTCTCTTGCTATATTAATAATTATCAAATAACTTTGCTGCAATTTTTTTAATAATTAACTATAAAAGGTAATCCTTTCCTTCCAAGCAAGTTTGCAAGGATATTTAAGATTGGATTTTCCAATCTTAAACTGCACCTGTGAAGCAGGGATACGATTTAATCCACATCCTGGATATGCTGGTAAATGTATCTGAGTATATCCGGGCAGCATTCTTTACAGGCTCCAGAACCTCTTTAAACGGGCTGGCGGTGGGCATATTCTCAAAGAAGTTATCAAATGACTTTTCATATGTATTTGTCCAGAGAGTATAAAATTCCTTATAGGCTTCGGGGTTTGCATTCCCTTTTTCGCCCTGGAGTACTTCGCGTGCCGCCCTGGAATTCTCCTCTAATTCGGCGATACATGATATGTAGATTCTTTTTGATTCCTCTGCGCTACTCAAGAGTTTCTCAAATGTTTCCTTTCTGGATTCAAGGGTCGGGATTTGATAAAATTTTCCGATTTCTAACCAGTTCTTGTATAACCTTAAATATGAATCCTCAAACATTCTTGAAAGGGCTGTGTGGCTACCGCACATTATCTGAGAGATATCTTTCTTTTCTTCAACGTTGACTCCCATCTGTTTTTCAGGTTCGTATATACTCTTCTTTTGATCTTTCGGACCTGTTTGCTCTATCTTCTTTCTATCTTCCCACCACGAAGATGGAGTTGTTGAGACAGTTTTACGAGCCTCTACCCGAGAATTGCCTTTCCTTTCTTCCTTCATATCTTTTCTTTCTTCAATTTTTTTATCCATATTATTATCCATATTATTCTCTCTGTTTAATTTGTTTTGAATTTGTTTATATTTAAACCGCACCTGTGGAAGACGGATATGATTTCTCCCAACTCCTGGATATGCTGGTATATGTATCAGAGTATATCCTGGCAGCATTCTTTACTGGCTCCAGAATCTCTTTAAACGGGCTGGCGGTGGGCATATTCTCAAAGAAGTTATCAAATGCCTTTTCATACGTTTTTGCCCAGAGATTATAAAATTGCTTATATGCCTCCGGATCAGATGTTCGTTTCGATAATTCCTGAGACTTCAATGACAGTTTTTCAAGGGTTGCTATCCATGACTTGTAGAGGTTTTGATTAACGTTTGCGTTGTGCAAGAAATACTCCAATACTTCTTTTGAAGGTTGCCTGGACTGGATATCAAATAACTTGCCATAGGTCTCCTGATATGCATCCAGCCATAAGGTATAAAATTCCTTATAGGCTTCAGGGCTTGCATTACCCCTGGAGATATGTGCTGATTTCTCAGAAAGCTTCAGCATAGAATCAATATACGGCACATAGAGTTTTGCGTATGAGTCTTTCCATAGTTTTGATATCTGCTCAAATGTCTCTGAATAGAAATCCGGAACTCCTGCTTTCTCAAAGATCTCTTTCATATTTTGCCGCATCGGCAGTGTAAGAAGATCATCAAGCATTTTTCCATATGACTTGATCCACATCTCATACACTTCTTTAGATTTTGCAGGATCTTGTTCGCTCTGGAGTACTTCGCGGGTCGCCCTGGAATTCTCCTCTAATTCGGCGATCCATGACATGTAGATTTTTTTCGATTCCTCTGCGCTACTCAAGAGTTTCTCATATGTTTCCTTGCTGGATTCAAGGGTCGGGATTTGATAAAATTTTCCGAAGCTGTTCTGGGACGTTTTCATCCATTCACCATAAAATTCCTTATATTTTTCTGGTGTAGCATCTTTTGAGAGAAGAGACGCTTTCCCGAAAAGCGCTTCTGTGGATTCAAACCAGGGCTTGTATAGATTTAAGTAAGAATCTTCCCACATTTTTGAAACGGCTTTGTGGCTGTCTGTCCATGTTTTGAAAATATCCTTATTTTCTTCATTTATATCTTTTATTTCTTCAGTTTTTTTAACCATAATAATTCACCTTAATTTATTTTTAATATTTCTTCTGACATTTCGTCTGTATTTAGCAGATATCTCGCTCTTTCCATGTCCATCTCCTCAAGAGCATTATCGTATAACACATGATTGGCATTCGAATAGAGAAAATTCCCCTTTCCCGCATCAACTGCGATGTCAGCAAACGGCTCTTCACCAATTTGCTGGACGATACTCTCCAGTACATTTATTTCTTTAAATTCCATTATTTCACCTTTTGATTAGTCCCCTGAATTGATTCAGGAGTCTTTTTCTTGAACCCAGTAGAAAAGTTTCTGTTGATTTCGAGCTCTAATGCTTATAACCCACGACTTGACATTTCTGGCTATGTACCATTGCACGTTCTCATATATATAGTAATAACTTTCATATATGTTTTTTTTATAATATTTATACTATTTATCATTAATCATTATATTTAAAGCGGCTATCTGCTCGTCCTGCCAGACTATGGAAATTCAACTCCACGAGTGAACTACCCAAACCCTAAGGACTTGGGCGTCCTGCTGCATCGAACCTCTATTGAGAATTCCTTGACGGGCATTCGTATATACAACATCCTTGCGAGAATAGTTAATCATTCTTGCACCTACATAAAGTAGGTCGAGAGTGTAACAAACATCGGCGTTTGGGATCCGTTCCCGTGAATTAACCTGTTGCCTTCTCGTCCTTTTTATGCACGAATAAGTACGTTTTGGACATATATAATATGTTTCACATATTACTGGCGAACTTGTGTAAGAAAGGACGATAGGAGGACATGACTCTCTCGATCTAACATCGTGGTGATACCCTTTAATTATTTCCCGCAGAGGATGTTTATGCTTTCTGCCTCGTTTCGTTTTTGGTTTTAGAATACAATTTTCAACCTTTTGCCATTCTTTATCAGATAGGTCAATCTGATAAGATGTTCGTTTATTTTGTTCTGACACTAACGAACTATCTATTCGTCAAGAAATGTCTAATTTTCAGACAGGCTCTAAGACTTTATCTCCACCAGTCCTGCATCGATGATGGCATGCAAAGGTTCATCTCTTTTATTCGTGGTTTGCAGGTGGCCCATCTCCCCCCGCATGGCTTCTTGGATCTTGGACATTACCCTCAATATCTCCGGCTGAAGCCAGGCTTCATATCCCTCATGTACCCTCTTCTCCTCCCATACCGATGTGCCTCTCATTGCTTGGAGATCATGGGAGAAGAGATCAAAGGCCAGCAGGAGCTTTTCATAGGGGGTCATGTAAGAGGTGGCAGCAGCTATAGATTTGAAGTGATTTAGCTCCTTCTCGATGCGTCTGAGGGTCATGCCGGGCCGAATGAAAATGTAGTTGATGCGGAAGGAGAGCCTCAAGTGAGTCAGGAATTCCAGAGCTTCCAGTGCCTGGGAGGCATCGAAGTCCAGGTCCAAGAGGGCCAGCGTGTCCGGATCGAAGCTATCGATGGAGTATCTGGGATAGATCTGGAACAACATGGACATGGCCTTCAAAAGGGATCTATTGCCGAGAACCTCCAGTGGGGAAATGGTAAAAGTAAGCATGGGCCGCCCATACTTCTTGACATCCCAATTTGAGGCCAGAGCGTACAACTCCTGGTTCTCCTCCGGATCTGCTGACAGAAACTGATCTGCCAGCAGGGCGAAGACGTTGATGCCCTTTCCCATGAAATCGATGAGTTCTTTTTGAACCGATTTCCAGGGGCGCGATCTTCTTGAAAATTTCTTGGAGTAAAGGCCGGAAAAAGTCCTGCCGTAAGTGCAGTAACCGCATCTCTTCATGCATCCCATCGAGGTCATGATCGAGACAAACTCGTTTTTTTCTATAGCAGGATATGTACTGTACTCCCGGGTATCGAGTAGCGGTCCAAGGACCGCCTTTCCTCTCATTTGGCTCAAGAAATCTTGATCCATCGCCAGCTTCGGGAGGAGGGCGTATGGTTCTCCGTATACGACTATCTCGTCTTCTGAGACAGCAAATCTCTTCATAATATACTCCTGTGTGATATCATGACCTGCCAGCACTATTGGCTTTGCCAGGTCGCCTGGACATATTAAGGCTGCCTCCTTCTTCTTATGCGTTGAGAGGACTATGCAGAGGGCATTCTCATCGACCTTCTCCAAGCTCTTGTAACCTAAGACCCGTGACCTTATGCCGTGATGCCATAAGGCCCCTCGTATCAGGGTAGGCTCCCAGTGATCCTCCTCCATGGAGCAAAAAATAACTACTTCTCTTGGTCCCATAAATAGCTCCCCAAAAATTGGAATGAATCAGCTCCTCTCATTGGTGATAAGTTGTGGTAAATTGGTACTGTCAGAGCTTGTCGAAATACATTAAATTTTCAGACAAGCTCTTAGATTTATGACATTGGCTTTCTGTGCAGAGACCTACTCTGAGACCTCTTCTTCTGCTAACTTCTTGATTGTGCCACTGCTGCAGCTACCAGATCGGCATCTTACCTTTTTTGCCAATTCAGCCACACCTGGTGTCTGCTGTGCCTCCAGGGCATCGAGCATATCGCGCATGGACCCGATTAAATTAGCCATTCCTTTTCACCTCCTATCATCTCTGTGATCATAATTAAATAATAATCTGGAAAAATGCCCTCCTCAAAGGCACGCTGACACAAAGGGTCGGGAGCCAGAAATGACCTTGACTCTCCATAAGCATGGGCCCGGCAGGAGCCTTTGCAAAATGATTCGAAGACGCACAGACCGCATACCCCTTTCAGTTTGCCTGAAAGGAGGGTGCGGATCTCGATCAGAGCTTCTGCTTCCTGCCAGAGTCGCTGAATATCAAAGCCTTCTTCATCGATCCTGCCAAAGATGAGATCGTGGTAGATGTTCCCAATGCCACAGAAGGAGATGGATCCATCGGGTAGTACACCCAGCATATTTTTAAATGGGCACATGCCTGTTCGGCCACTGGCGATCTCATAAGGGGAGGCAAAGGAGGGGGGCAACTCGAAGAAGAGCGATACACCATACTTCGCCTCCAAATCCTTTCTTCGCTTACGCATCTCTATGAGCTCTTTTATGGTCAGTATTATCTCGCTACCCTTCAGCCTCTCTGCACTGCCAAATGTGCTGAGGGGGTTGATCTTCACAAGGCTGCAGCCATTTGATGCGGCCACGCTTATGGTCTTCTCGACCTCGCCCAGATTCCTTCGGGAGATGGACATGACCACTTGGGGTTCGCATCCTCTATCAGATAGCATCTTCATCGCTCTGGTGGCTCTCTGGAAGGAACCTGGAAGCCCTCGGAGGGAGTCATGCACCACCTCCGACCCCCCATCCAGGGATATAGAGACCTCCACCTCACCTTGAGAGAGCATATCTGCAGCCTTTTCATCGATCAGAAAGCCGTTGGTCTCCAGAGCCACGCTTGGCCCCAGCTTCCTGATTCCCCTGATGATCTCTCCGAGATCGCCTCTGAGCAGTGGTTCACCCCCTGTGATTTTGACGTGCTCCAAGCCAAGGGGCAGGGCGCTCTCAATGAAATTCATGAAGACCTCCTTCCCAACCCGTTTGCTCTTCTGCTCTGTGGAAGCATCGACTTTTGTCGTTGGCTGATAGCAATGATAGCAGTGGGCGTTGCATTCCATCGCAGCATAAAAATATATCTGGTTCAGTGTATATACTTCATCATTCATCGAAGCGCCCTTGAGAGCCTCGCCATCCTCTAGGGGACGGAACAGCCCGCTCTGGCGCATGTCATCAGCGACTTTTGCCACGTAATCGGCAGCATTAGGTGATTTCATGCTCTTAGCTACTGTGCAGCTCTCCCGGGAGGAATCCAAAAAATCGGAGGGCATCGTCCACAGTAGAGTTGCTACGGTGTTCAGAAAAAGGCATCTATCATTCTTCTCGGAATAGAGGAGACCGTAGCCTGTTTCTGGATCTATGTGTTTCAAGATGTAATCTTGATTTTTTGCCATGAGAGTCATTTTTCCCACAGCCAGTTTTCGTACACGGGGCTACTGCCTTCGGGAGGCTTTGCAATCGCTGCGCTTACCTCACCGAGCTTTCCAGGTGATTGTTTATTTACTTCTATTTGTTCCATGAACTTTTTCTCTCCCCTGCAATTAGATTCATTCTTCTCAGTGCTTTCCATATGGTTCCACTCTTTCAGTAACATTTGAGATAGCACTATAACTGCCTGTGGTAAAATAAGGGACAAACGTTATCGAACCCACATGAGTTGAAATTTTTACATACTTCTCGTTTTTAACCATATTCCCACTAATTTAATATTTAACATTTTTATAGATAAACCTTTCGGTTAAATTCATGTACATGAAAATAGAGTGCTTGCCCATAATGCTATTTCTTACTAATGAGACATTCAATGGCAATTTTTGACTATCCCCCAAAAAGGTAAAGCAGGAATTTTTAAGCTAGCAGACCTTCCGGTAGTAATGGAGAAAAAAACAACGCTAAGCAAACCTCACTTTTTCCACGTTTAAATATGTGCAGATATTCTCCTGATGTTCAGAGACTGTTGCTTATCGTAAAGAAGAATAGGTATGCAGTTTATTCATAAAAGAAGAAGCAAGCTTGGATTTATATCTTATTTATGTCAGTCCGATTGAATAGACAACATTATTCTGTATTGTGAGTACGACAGGCTGTGTAAAAAGTGGCAAAAACCATTATTAGTTAATAAATAAGCAATATTAATCCTTTAAATATAAAAATAAGCCTCAAATTTTATATAATCCTGAGTTTTATACACTCTTACGAGTTCAATAAAGATTTGCTGAGATTGGTTTCCTTAGAGTATATTTTCGGACGAATCTCGGCGGTACCCTTTCTAAAGGCTTTGTCGATATGACGACTGAGTTCCCAGCCAATGCATCGTCTACTGAAAACATCAATAATAACGGCCAAGTAAACAAACTCTTTCGATAGCTGAATGTATGTTAACATGTAGCTCGGTACATGGTTGGTTGCTTCCATAAAAATGAGATTCCCATCCTATGATCGATGAATCTGAAAATAAATAAGATAAAAGGAGGTGAAGAGTAATGAAAATGGATTTACCGCAGAAGCGTCACTCTATAAATCAAAAGCAGCCCTTTTTGCCAATCATTAATTATCTTCATAGCTGCTCTTTCTTCATCCACTTCTCCCTTCTTCTTAAGGAAGTTGCACTTTTTTCCTATAAGTAGAAGTACATCATAACAATCCTGTCCTTCTATTGTGACTTTATATAAGGATTCCAGGGCAGTTTTGTTCTCGGCACATAACTTCTCTATTATCTTCATAGCTACTCCGATTTTATCCTGCAGGTGTGTTGCATCTTTCACTCCAAGAAGACCCTGTATATACTCGTCGTTCTCACCAAATGGTATTACACCCGGCGTATCCATGAACATGAGTCGTGAACCTGCATCTACAAGTTGAACTCCTCTTGTGAAACCTGATATCGGGGACGTCCTGGCCGAGTGCCTGCCGGATACGCCATTTATCACCGATGATTTACCCGTATTGGGATAGCCAATGGAACCCACCAGTATGTCACGCCCTTTTATGCCGGCGATTTCAAGGATCTTATGTCTTAACAAAGTTGTCCCGAACTTTTCCTGATTGGACACAAAGACCGTGGGTGCGATCTTTGACAATCGGGATTTAGTTTTTTCAAGTGTTTCCTTTGATACAAGATCGCATTTATTGATGACAATTATGAACGGCTTATTTGCACGCGCTATATCTCGCTCAACTTCGCTATTTCGTGTTTCGTCTGGAAACCTGGCATCTATTACCTCAAGAAGAATATCTGCTTTTTTTATAACATCCTTTACCATCAACTTGTAGCTTGCCATGCTTGTGATATTATGCAGGATGATATAAGGATGTATTGTGAGAAGAAAATAAAAAGTATTGGAAAAACCCTCCGATTAATTTATAAACATTATCAACCTAAATGGAAAAAAAGTTGACAATCGTGATATAATATGTCTGAATTCACTAATGGTTTTAAAGATATTCTCATAAAATATGAATCCGCCAAATATGATTTCTTTAAATGGAGATTTGAATCAAAATTTGCAAACAAACTTGTTCTTGCTTTTGTTTTTGCATGCCTGACAGGAATATTTGCCCAAATCAGGTTCTATCTTCCTTATACACCAGTGCCAATCACTGGCCAGGTTTTTGCCGTTCTTCTTTCAGGGATTATCCTTGGAAAATTGTATGGCGGAATAAGCCAGGGATTATATGCAGCATTAGGCGTTGCCGGAGTTCCATGGTTCAGCGGCGGGAAAGCAGGTTTAGAAATCCTCACAGGAGTCACTGGGGGTTATATAATTGGATTTATTTTTGCTTCATTGATCATCGGCTGGTTCACAGACAGTTATATAAAATCGAGGAGTTTCGCGGGCCTTATCAGTCTTATGGCTCTTGGAATTGCGATAATCTATATTTTTGGTGTAGTCCAATTGTATTTGGTACTTGGAGTAAATGCACAAAAAGCCATTGAGCTCGGAGCATTACCATTCATTGGTGTCGATATATACAAGGCATTGATAGCTTCGGCGATCGCTGCTGCAATAGTACCTGGAAAAGCATTTGGAAATGAACTTGATGCGAAATAATTCCCGAAAAATATAATAAGGAAATCCAGAATAAACCTGGAAATATCAGAATGATCTATATCGCTGATTCGTCCCTGTTCATTATCGGGAAAAGGATCGAAGGAAATATAATAACCGTCCCCTCAGTTGTAGATGAGATCAGGGATGAGAGATCCCGAACAATTCTGGAATTGATGAATGTGAGGATCGAGCCTCCGCTTCAAATCTTCATCAAGGAAGTAATATCAAAAGCAAGAACAACAAAGGATAGTGAAGAACTCTCAAAAACCGATATTGGCCTGCTGGCAAAGGCTCTTGAATATACACGGATTGAAGATACCATATTGATCACCGATGATTATGCAGTCCAGAACACTGCAATCCATTTGGGAATAAAGGTCATGCCGGCAGGACAGAAAAAGATAAAGGATGTTCTTCTGTGGGAAAAATTCTGTATCGGATGCAAGCGGCGGTTCCCGCAGGGAGATGATTGCCCTGTATGCGGAACACTTCTTAAGAAAATTAGGAAAAAATGATTCTACCCAGAAATCATCTCAATTCTTTATTTTCTCTTTAATAAGTTTGCCATGATTTTATTTTATTAATTTACCAGCATCTCCCTTATTTTATGCCCGATCTCATTTGCTTTTTCAATGACATCCTTCTGTTCTTCTATTGCCGTATATTTATCCTTCGAAGGCACCGCACTTTTACCGAACAATAACGGAACTGCGCTTATCTTGCAGGTATGTCCATACCCGCATGAAAGACATGAAACGTTCCCGGTTCCGCTAAGCTTACCGATGACATTAATCCCTTCCATCTCCATAAAAGCAGCAATCTGGTCCACGGCATGATCCACACTTTGTATTCCTCGTCCAATCCCGACTGCCACCGCTACCCCAATTTTACCTTTATTGAGCATTTTTTGATGATGCATGGAGTACATTCGTTCGGTCAGCATCTTTGTTCTTGAGTCAAGAGTACCGTATGTAGGATAGCCCCCTATAACAAGAGCCGCACATTCCCTAATCTTATTTTCAATAATGTGCCAGTCGTCCTGCTGCTTGCAGATATTGTCCCCGGCACATCCAAGACATGCCCTGCATGGATGGATATCGTATTCTGAAAGTTTAATTAATTCGTAATTAAGACCCGTAGCTTCAAGAACTGTTTTTATAAGCCTGTCAGTGTTGCTATTCTTAATCGGGCTCCCACTAATCCCTAACACTTGCAATTTGAATCGCCTGCTGTTCTTTTGCTGGTCTTGATTCTCTCTTTAATAAGTTTCCCGATTCTTTCTGCTTCGGCCATAACTTCGGGTTCATCCTTCACAGACCTGTAACCTTTCAGGATCCTTGCAGAGCCATGCTGGTATGGTTTGTTGTCTGGCAGCAGTTCAAGATATCCTTTATACGCCTCTTCAACCGCAAAATTCATACCAGTAAGTTCTTTCGAGTAGGCATTCCAGACAGTAAAAGCACAGCTTTCACCAGGCCCGCACACAAAACAACATGGTGTACCTTTTGCTGTCATGCCTCCAACGATCTCCATGCCTCCTGCGCGAAGGGCATTTCCCAACCATTCGCCAACCATTTTTTCAGCAGCTACTCCTACAGCGACTGTTGCTGCTATTTTCCCGCCGGTCAGGAGTTTTATATGTCTCTTTGAATAAAGCCTCTCAATGAACGCCTTTGTAAAAGCGCTTGCTGCGCCATAGAAGGTTGATGAACCCACAACGATGGCATCTGCTTCCATTACTTTTTTGGAAAGCCATTTGAAATCATCATTGATTATGCACTCATTCGTATTTACGCATTTCATACAGGCGATACAGGGGCCTACTTTTATGGACGAAAGCTTGACAAACTCCGTTTCAGCTCCTGTGGCATCCAGTATCGCTTTTATCAGCATGTCTGTATTGCTGTCTTTTGTGGGACTGCCGCTTATTCCTATAACTTTCATTTCATACACCTCTTAAAAATCAATTTATTATCGCTGCCCAACAGCAATACTTTTGTCTTTTCCCAGTTCACTTTGAGTAGTGAAGGAAAATGGGCATACGTTTTGAAAAGGTTAGGGACCATTCCGAAAGCTGCTTCTATATCTTTATAGACTGCTCTGACCTGGTCACTTGCATCTTCTTTTTCTATAAGTTTTATCCTCGTCATATTGATCACCTGCTGTAACTTCAAGGTCGCTTGCTTTGCATGTTGTATTTGCACCGTTTGGGAATGCCGCCAGGAGTTGTTCCGGCGTCTTTATCGGGAACTTTGCACCGGCAAGTCCTCCAACGATCTGTGCATGTATTTCATCTCGGACGCTCATGCTTTTTCCTCCATCATCGCTTTTATTTCACCTGCTGTTTTTGAGATCGGACAGCCTGAGCCATGTGTTTCACATTTGAAACATGCGCTTTTTACGGCATCTAGCGACTTCTGTGCTTCTTCTTTTGTTACAGTTTTGTTTGTGTATTTCCATTCTGGCATTTTATTATACCTCGATAATCATATTGGCAGGTTATTGCCATATACTTAGCCGTCATAAAAATATACAAACTACATTTTAATATACAAACATAACCTTTAAAGTTGTAATAGAAACCTTTTTAGGCTGATACGACAAAATATCTTTCATATGGCTAATAAAAAAGAGGATTCACATAAAGAAATCCTCGAAATAAAGGGAATGCTGCAGGATATCCATAAAGATATAAAACGATTCATTGAGAAGTCAAGCCAGCAGCATCTGGAATCAGTTCTTTCTGGTTCCCGTACTAATTTTACCAACGCGATCATCGGGCATGTTCTTGATGATATCGAGGGAGGTCTTGAAAGTAATATGGTTAAAAAATGTGAGCTGAGAGGGACATGTAAATCAAACTTCACAGGATTCCTGCAAAAGAATGCAAATCTGATAAAGCAGGACGAAGTTAATGAAGATATTATTTTGAAAAACCAGTCTGATTTAAACGGTATGAGAAACAATGCCCCATCGAAGCAGTGCGAGAAATGTTTTTCAAATGTCCAGACGCTTTTCGGAAAGCAGGTCGATTTAATGCGTTCTCTTCAGATATATAGTTCAAATGAAGAAAAAAAACTGGATATGGCTACTCTTCCGGAAGGTTTCATAGCCGAGGTACTTGAACCGCTATCCAACAAGGTGCGCCTGCAAATACTGAAAGCTATAGCGATAGAGACAAAAACCTTTTCTGCGCTTTCCGAACTCACGGGACTTCGTGGCGGCAATTTACTTTTCCATTTGCAAAAACTTCTTGATAGCGGAATGATCTTACAGCGCCATGAACGGGGGGATTACATGATCACAGATAAGGGATTCAAAGTCTTAAGAAGTATGGGTGATATGTATTCATTATTGAGCTCTTGAATTTATACGTTATATAAGCAGCGGCGTTCTGGAAATTATACCAAGGAAGAAATGATTGAAAGGTATCGAATGTCGGAAAGAACGTTTTACTGATGAAGAATACAAAGATAATGATCATCAACAGATCGCAAATGGAATAAGTAAAGTGTGCGATCAGAAATGGATAATAACTTACGATGATGTAAAGCCAATATGAAAACTATATTCAAACTTCCGAAAAAAATATTTTGATTGTACCATCTTCAAATTGATTTTAAAAATCCTTTGTTCTTGCTCTCTTCCCCCCTTAATTACCTCGCCAAACTCGCAAAAAATATCATTTTTCACAAGCAATCTTGATTAATATGTCGTATCATAAAGTTCATATAAATCGTAATCTATATATACATACTGAATAGTATGTTACTCTATGGTAGGCTTCATAAACCGAAAGAAAGAAATTCGCATACTGGAAGATATTTACAAATCAAAATCATCTTCTCTTGTCGTAGTATACGGCCGCCGCAGGGTCGGAAAAACCGAATTGAGCCGCGAATTCATAAAAGGAAAGAAAGCTGTCTATTTTTTCATAGAAATAAAACCTGAAGCCATGATTTTTAATGACATAGAAGAGTCGCTTGGAGACATACTCAAAATAAAACCGCGGATTGATAGCTGGGATGATTTCTTTAATCTGATCTTTGAGCAGGAAGAGAAATTGATTCTAGTGTTTGATGAATTCCAGAATCTGAGTAAAGTCAATCCCGGCATATTTTCAAAATTCCAGAGGTACTGGGACTTGAATCATACTAAATCGCAGCATATGTTCCTGATAATCGGTTCATATGTCGGTATGATAAAGAAAATATTCCAAGATACTAAAGAACCGCTATTTGGAAGAGCTACGATGCTTTTTAATATAAAACCATTTGACTTTTTTCATAGTTTCACGTTCTTGAATGCGTTTTTTGATTTAGAAATAGAGGAGGCTTCAAGGTTCTATTTTATTTTCGGTGGTGTTCCTAAATATCTTCTTCTTGCCGGGCAGATGGGGACTGATGACCCTGTAGAGACTTTTAAAAAATTATTTATTGACACAAAGATACTGGCAGAGGAAGGAAAAAACATTCTTACACTTGAGTTTGGCTCCGAGCATAGGAGCTATTTCTCGATACTGGAAGCAGTTTCATCTGGAAATGTAACCCCAAAGGAGATTTCAGATTATACCGGTTTGCAGCCGGGCGCAGTATCAAAATACCTTAACGAGCTTGTAAATAATTATGAGATAGTAATCCGTGAAAAACCTGTGATAATGAGTCGCACCAGAGACACCAGATATTTCCTTCTGGATAATTTTTTTAATTTCTGGTTCAGGTTCATTTACAAGAATTCACGATTGCTGGAAATCAATCCAGAGAAGGCATTTGAATTTATCATGAAAGATATAAATTCTTATTTCGGAAAGGCATTTGAAAAACAGGCAGTCGAATTTTTGATAGAAATGAACCGAAAAGGTTTGCTGCCATTTGAATTTATGGATATTGGCAGATGGTGGCATAAAACTGAAGAGATAGACATAATTACTTTGAACAAGGAGAAAAAGGAAATATCTCTTTTCGAATGTAAGTGGAGTTCATTGGATTCAAATGAGGCAGAGATCATATTGGATGAATTAAAGAGAAAAGCAACGCTTGTGAACTGGTATAATGCCAGGCGAAAGATCAGATATGGCATTATCGCAAAGGAGATTTTGGATAAGGAAAAATTAAGAGATATGGGTTATATGGTTTTTGATCTTGGGGATTTAGCTCCTTTGCTTCAGGGAAGATAAATCCTGTTGATAATAACTACTCCATATCTTCCCTCAACTGCGCTGCCTTCGTAAAAAAACTATCCGTAGAGTAATGCAGCACAAAGCTTGACGCGATCATTCCTGCCACAAAGATCGAAGTGAAAATCGCTATCTGTATCGATGCAGCCTCCATCGGGTCAGCGCCGCCCAGCAGCATGCCAGTCATAACCCCTGGTATCCACACAATGCCAAGGTTTTTCATATTATCATCAGGGAGAAAAACAGTAAGAGCAAGTGCAAGAGCTTCAAGCATTATTAGTAACAATTGCGACAATTTGATCTGGAGCAACTCTGACAGTAAATTATATATTACTTTACACCGTATGTAAATAAATGTTCGTTGAAATAAAAGGATAAATAAAATGGAACCTTCTGCCCCCTCATTGATTCTTGTTTTCATTGCAGGTCTTGTTACAATACTCAAACCCTGCTGTCTGCCCCTTGTCCCGGTTGTAATGTCAGGTTCCGGAGGACATAGTCTGCGTCCGTTGGCTATCGTTTCAGGCCTGACAGTTAGCTTCACGACAATGGGTGTTCTGGTTTCAGCATTCGGAGCGAGTTTTGGCGCGTACACGGACTATTTGCGAAACATTGCGATCCTTTTTATAATAGGAATGGGAACAGTGCTTTTTGATGATGATATAAACATGGAATTCTTGAAGATCTCAAGCTCGATCATGCAGTATCTAAGGCAAAATTTTAGTTTTCTAAATAGATTTTCATCCACCGGATCAGAAAGCACTCTTGCAGGAGGATTTTTCCTTGGTCTTTCACTTGGCATCCTATGGATCCCATGTGTCGGGCCTATTCTTGGCGCAGTTCTTGCATATGTCGCATCAGTCGGGAATATTCCTTTTGGCGCCTGGATGCTTTTTGTTTATTCTGTGGGTATGAGCATTCCCATGTTGGCCATAGCACATTACGGGAAAAAAGTGACAAAAAGGTACCCGTGGTTTTCAAGGAATGGAGAGCTTCTTAAGAAATTGTCAGGGCTTGTCCTCATAGTGATTGGGATTATGCTGCTGTTCGGGATCGATAAACTCATGATCAGGTTGCTTTCGCCATATTTCCCGACCACTTTTTATGGGATATGATTTTCATTATGGAATGTTAATTATACAATAATCAACCATATGAATTAGCATGAAACAAAATGAGAAAAATCCCTATATAACGCTTATTTGCAGCCGCTGCGAGTTCTTCAAGGAAGATGATATCGAACTCGAATGTGCAGCATTCAAGATCTTAAAAAGCATGCTCCAGAAAGGCATGATCACGCAGGAAGAAATAAAAGATGCATTCAAATGAGTTTTATCCGGTACTTGCGCCGGATCATACGCTGCGAAATCTGGAGGCGCCCTTTGTCTATAATATCCCTGATGACCAGTTATATGAACTGGATGATGAGGCATTTGAATTCTTAAAAAAATGCGATGGGAATACTCCTTTTCCATTGTCTTTCCCGGGTGCTGAGAGCGATAAAGAAACTATTGATTTCATGTTGGATGAAGGAATAATCTTGATGCAGGATTCTTCACATCCGAGAAAAATAAAAGTTGAGCGATCACCAATTCCTTCCTTGCGCTATCTTCTACTGAACATAACGAACAAATGCAATCTTGCCTGCAAACACTGTTATCTTGGGAAATCAGGAAATATTGACATTGAAGTCAGCCGATTCGAGAAGACGGTTTCACAGTTTGAAAGCATGGGCGGCTTGAAGCTCATGATCTCAGGAGGGGAGCCACTTATGCATTCTGGATTCTGGGAGCTTATGGAGATTCTGCCTTCCTATGAACTTAGAAAAGTAATTCTTTCGAACGGGACTTTGATCGGTAAAAAAGAGGCAAAGAAACTCTCAGAATATATGGATGAGGTACAGGTCAGTATCGATGGCATCAGTTCTCATGATATTTTGCGCGGGAAGGGCTCTTATGAAAAAGCCATGCGTGGGGTTGCTAATCTCCAGAGTTTCAATATTCCTGTTTCTATCGCTACAATGGCGCACAAACGCAATGCGGAAGAATTCGATGAAATGCAAAAGCTTTTTTCTGACATGAATATCATTTCATGGAGCGTTGATGTGCCCTGCATGGTGGGTAACCTTAAAAATAATCAGGATCTCATGCTTGATCTGAAAGAAGCAGCATCGCATTTAAGTTATGGCTTCGGAGCGGGTGCGCATGAGAGTACGGGTAATTATACTTGCGGCTCTCACCTATGTGCTGTATCGCCTGATGGCACGGTCAGTAAATGTGGTTTTTTTGAAGATGAACCTGTGGGGAATGTTGATGATCTGAGGGCAGCATACGTAAACCTATGCAAAGACTATCTATGGACGCTTGATAAGCTTGATTGTCATGATTGCAAGGTGATTCATGATTGCAGGGGAGGGTGTCGTTTCAGGGCAAGGCAATATGGAGGGATTTTAGCCCCTGATCCGCTGTTATGTCATGCTAATGGTGTCCTGACGTACCTGTAAGATGTCGGAGGCGTTTTAGCGGTAACAACAAGAAAATACCAGTAAAATTTTATAAACTTAAACCAAAAACTTATTAATGAATTAAAATAATCTATTTACGGAGGTGAAAACGTGAAGATCAAAATGGTAAAGAAAATCGCCAGGGGAACATGCAAATGTCATTCTTCCTGCGCTTAATACTGCACAGCATGGAGTCAAAATCCGGGAGGAAAATTTACGAGCAAGCTGTATAAAAAAATCTTAATAGCAACTGATGGATCAGAGCATACTAAAAAGGCAGTAACCCATGCAATTGAACTTGCAAAGCTCTCAGAAGCAGAGCTTTATGCTGTTTTTGTGATAAGCCTCATATCCCCTCCCAGCAGTCTGGATATAAAAACAAATTATGATCCTAAATCATATCTCCCAACTGATGTTTCCATCGAAGGCTTTAAAAGGATTTTGAAACATGAAGGTGATGAGGCTATAAAATACGTTGAGGATTTGGCAAAGAAAGAAGGTCTGGAGGTTAGGAAATGGATCATAGAAGGCCAACCAGCAAAGGAGATATTGAAACTTGCAGAGGAACAATCTGTTGATTTAATAGTAATGGGCACACTGGGCAGAAGTGGGATTGAGAAATTTCTACTTGGAAGTGTGGCTGATAAAGTTATACGGGGTTCGAGAATCCCTGTGTTGACCGTAAGAAAATGATTATGGCTGTTGTAATAGGAAATGATTGTTGATACTGAGAGGATTAAAGCTCTTAAGGCTTGTTCAGCAGGGTGTAACCCTTCTGCTCACACTCGTGCATACCTTCAGGTTCCAGACATCTGTATATCCCAGCTTGACCATCGTCTCGGCTGCAATGGCGCTCATCCGCCCGCTCCTGCAATACAGCACAATCGCGGCAAAGCTGGATGCACTCAGCCATCATCTTTAGGATTGTATTAAGTGGTTTGTGGTTTAAGATAGGAAAAATATTCATATGATTTTTTACAAACGTAAACCAAAAGCCAATTATTTTCCTATATTTCAACCAAAACAAACTTAAAAGATAAAGATAAATTAATTACTTAATTATTGTATATATTTAAAAAAAATCTGGAGAATTAAATTGGAAGACGTTTTGATAAAAATTAAAGGCATGATGTGCGAGCACTGCGAAAAAACTGTCAGTGAAGCAGCAAAGAGTGTTAAAGGCGTCACAAAAGCCTCATCGGATCATAAAAAGGGACAGGTTACGGTTTCGTTTGATACTTCTATTACTGATATTGAAGCTATAAAAAAAGCGATCATAGCATCCGGGTATGACGTCATCGACGAAGAAGAAGCCTGCCCTGTACCTGTTAAACAGATTGTCACTTTGCCATTAGTGAAAGAAGAAGCCAAATCCGGTGGAATACAAAAAACCACTTTGAAACTTACAGGAATGACCTGCGCATCATGTGCCCAGAATATCGAGAAGGTACTTAATAAGATAGAGGGGGTAAAAAAAGCAACGGTCAATTTCTCGGTTGAAAAAGCAACGATCGAGTATGATTCAGGAAAGGTGAACCCGGCAGCTTTTGAAAACGCTATTACAGGCATCGGATATGGGGTCGCAAAGACAGAGATCACGCTAAAAATTATGGGGATGCACTGCGCAACATGTGCTCTTAACATAGAAACCGCTCTTAAGAAAACAAGCGGCATAACCTTTGCAAATGTGAGTTTTCCTCTTGAGCAGGCAAAGATCAATTATGATCCCGAAATAGTCTCAGTCCCGGAAATAAAAAAAGTCATTGAAAATGTTGGTTATACGGCATCTGAAAAAATTGATAAGACAGAAGCTGACAGGGAGCAAAGAGCAAGAGAGTCAGAGATAAAAAAACAGAAGATCAATTTCATAATAGCGCTGGTTCTTGCGGTTCCTATTTCACTTGGGGATATGGGACGAAACCTTGGCTGGGGATTTGTTCCCGAAATACTGAAAAACGATTATTTGCTATTTATTCTTGCCACCATCGTAATGCTCTTCCCGGGGCGTCAGTTCTTCGAGGGCACATACAAAGGTTTAAAACACGGCGTCACGGACATGAACCTCCTGATCGCTACAGGGACAGGAGCTGCGTATATTATCAGCGTAGCAGCAACTTTCCTTGATCTTGGTGAAGCATACAAACATACCTATTACGATACAGCAGCACTTCTTATTATGTTCATAGTGCTGGGGCGGTATCTTGAGGCGCTTACCAAAGGAAAAACTTCCGAGGCAATAAGGAAGCTGATGGGTTTACGTGCAAAGACAGCCCGAATCATTGTGAACGGTGAAGAAAAAGAGATACCTGTAGAAAATGTCACTGTCAATGATGTGGTGATTGTAAGACCCGGTGAAAAAATACCTGTGGATGGAAAAGTCATAGATGGTCTTACTGCAATTGATGAATCAATGCTGACAGGCGAGAGCATACCTGTAGAAAAAACGGTAGGCTCAGAAGTTATAGGCGCCACCATGAACAAGACAGGGATGATAAAATTCACAGCCACAAAAGTTGGAGCAGATACAGCGCTTGCCCAGATAATCAAATTAGTGGAAGACGCCCAGACCCAGAAAGCACCGATCCAGAAACTTGCTGATATTGTTGCCGGGCATTTCATTCTTGCAGTCCATGTGCTCGCGCTTCTAACATTCTTTTTCTGGTTCTTTATCGGTTTTGAATATTTCAATGTTCCCGCAACTTTCGGGATGGGAATGACATCACCCTTCCTCTTCTCGCTATTGATATCCATAACAGTCCTGATCATCTCATGCCCATGTGCGGTGGGGCTTGCCACACCTACTGCGATAATGGTGGGCACAGGAAAAGGAGCCGAGAATGGTATTCTAATAAAAGGCGGTGAAGCGCTTGAGCGTGCGCAGAAACTTGATACTATTGTATTTGATAAGACAGGAACGCTTACAAAAGGTGAGCCTTCACTAACCGATGTAATAGCAATAAAAGGAGCAGAGAATGAAATCCTGAAACTTGCTGCTATTGCTGAAAAAGGGTCGGAACATCCGCTTGGAGAGGCTATATTGAAAGGCGCAAAAGAACGGGGTATTGAAATCCCTGATTCAGAAAGCTTCAAAGCAATTCCAGGAAGAGGAATAGAAGTAAAATTCGACGGAAAGCGAGTCCTTGTGGGCACGCGAAAACTGATGACTGAAAACAATATGGACATCACGCCCCAGAATATCAGGATGGAAGAACTCGAAACCCAGGGGAAAACTGCCATGCTTGTGTCATCCGATAATGAAATTGTAGGAATTATCGCTGTTGCCGATACATTGAAAGAGCATTCAAAGGAAGCAGTGAGTGAACTTCATACCATGGGATTTACGGTCGCCATGATCACCGGAGATAATAAGCGCACAGCTGATGCGATCGCAAAACAGGTAGGTATAGACATTGTATTATCAGAAGTGCTGCCTGAGGAAAAAGCATCCCGGATAAAGAACCTCCAGGAGCAAGGGAAAAAAGTGGCGATGGTAGGCGATGGCATAAATGATGCGCCAGCGCTCATGCAGTCTGATGTTGGTATCGCTATTGGAAGCGGTACAGATGTTGCGATCGAGTCAGCGCAAATTGTCCTGATAAAAAGCGATGTGCGCGATGTGGCAAAGGCCATACGCCTCAGCAGGCTTACATTGAACAAGATTAAGCAGAACCTGTTCTGGGCTTTCTTCTATAACATTGTGGGAATACCCATAGCTGCAGGAATTCTCTATCCGTTCACGAATCCGCCGTTTTTGCTCAATCCCGCACTTGCAGCAGCAGCAATGGCTACAAGCTCTGTTTCTGTGACATTGAACACGCTTTTGATGAAGAGGATAAAGCTTTAGAGGTGAGTTATGGAAAATAAAACTGGATTTTACAGTGTTGCAGCAAGTACGATAACATCGATTTTGATCGTGGTATTATTTTATATATTTGCTATCCAAAAAGTTGCCCCATCCACTCAATATAGTTATACTGATGTGTATGCGGGGATGGTTTATGCATTCATTCTTTCGATGATAGTATCGGCTTCGATATGGCCTGGAGTAATTGAAAAAAGGCTAAAGAAATAGATATGAATTACGATAGATACATACCAGCGCTCAGGTTTGAATGGCTCAGCACTCTGTACGACCCTGTGATGCTGTTGATGCGCGAATCCACCTTCAAGCGAACTCTGGTTGAGCAGGCTAATATCAAAAATGGTTACCGGCTACTCGACGTGGGCTGTGGTACTGCAACCCTGACTATTCTTATAAAGAAAGCTTATCCCGACACCGAAGTGACCGGGCTTGACGGAGACCCAAAAATTCTTGGTATAGCAAGGGCAAAAGTCGCAAAGGAAGGTCTTGACATTTTTCTTGATACCGGGATGTCATTTGAATTGCCGTATCCTGACAGCTCTTTTGACCGTGTAGTTTCAAGCCTTGTTTTTCATCATCTGACAACAGAGAACAAAGCCCGCACATTTAAAGAAATATTCAGGGTTCTAAAACCAGGGGGAGAATTGCATGTCGCTGACTTTGGGAAGCCTCATAATGCACTGATGTATTTGATCTCCCTGGTATTCCGGCATCTTGAGGAAACAAGAGATAACATAGATGGGTTGCTGCCACAGATGTTCCAGAAGGCTGGTTTTGACCGGGCCGAAGAAACCGCAAGATTCATGACGATATTCGGTACTCTTTCACTGTACAGGGCAATAAAAGCCTGATAAATGTCAGTAAATCTTTGACACTGTAACACTATAATTAAATTTCAATTGATATTCCTTTATATACAGGGAATGACCAATAAGATTTGTTTACAATGGTCGTAAACCTTACACAAGGGATGTAAACTACATGGTGAAAAAGATGAAACTAAAAAAGTTGTTTTTCTTATATACGATTTTGCTGCTGGCTGTGTTCATTTTGCCAGTGATTGCAAATGAACAGAATATGGACATGGGAAATATGGATATGGGCAACATGCCTGCATCAGATCATGCCACTACAACAAGTGAAGGCGGCCACTCCATGGGGGGACAGGTCAACTGGTTAGTAATAGCTTTGTTCCTTCTTGCCATTGTGGCTTTAGGATTTGTTGCATTCAATACTGGGAATCTTAAGAAAATAAATTTCCTTAACAACCCACAGCTTAAAGCTCTTTTAAAAAGCAAATGGTATCCATTAATATTTGTTTTGCCAACAATGATAATATTTGGCATCCTTGTCATCCAGCTATTTCTTGGCCCTGAAGAAACATCTCTTAATTTCGGCTCGGTAATGGTATGGATACTGTTGTGGCCGATCTTGCCGGTCTTATTCCTTGTATTTGGCAGGTTCTGGTGTTCAGTTTGTCCCCTATCACGAGTGAGCGATGAAGTGCAAAAAAATGTGGGAATGCATAAGAAAGTGCCAAAATTCCTTCAGACTTATGGCGTCTGGATCATAATAATTGCTTTCCTGATAATAACATGGGTTGATTCCGTGCTTGGGCTTGTGGAAAATCCAAGGAACACCGGCTATCTCCTGCTTTTTGTGTTCACAGGAGTAGTCCTTATGGGCGCAGTTTATGAAAGGAGAGCCTGGTGCCGTTATCTCTGTTTCCTCGGCGGCCTGTCAAGTAATTATTCCATGAGTTCAGCGCTTGAACTCCGGGCTGACAACGAAAAATGCAAAGCCTGCAAGACTCCGACATGCTTTAAAGGAGATGGAAAGGTTGACGGATGCTCAATGTTCGAATATCCAAGAACAATGGACTCAAACAGGTCATGCAATTTCTGCTCAAAC
Source organism: Methanosarcinales archaeon (assembly GCA_905339155.1). GTDB lineage: Archaea > Halobacteriota > Methanosarcinia > Methanosarcinales > Methanoperedenaceae > Methanoperedens. The sequence goes on along the minus strand of CAJPFJ010000028.1, from coordinate 4,347 downwards.
TGCATAAAGACATGCCAGTATGATGCTATAAGGATAACACCGCGCCCCCCGACAAGTGAATTGTGGTTCATAAAAAAACCGCGGTTTGAGGAATCTTTCCTTGCAACAGCTCTTATCGGGATAGTAGTAGTCCAGACTGTGGTTATGCTTGAAGTATGGGGGCCATTCATGGAATGGTTTGAAAATACAACCGGCATCACCAATTTCACAATCGCGTGGACTATAATATTTGCAGCCGCAATGATTATACCTGTCTTTCTGATGCTGGGTGCAAGTTTTGTTTCGAGTATCTTGCCGAAAAAAACACAGAATACAAATGTAATATCTGACTCGTCTGCGCAATTGAATATTGATATGGATGTTCCTGCGGAAACAACACTTTCCAGCTTCGTTCGCTATGGATATGCTCTTATCCCCCTTGGACTTGGAATACACCTTGCTCACAATGCAAAACATTTCCTGGGTGAAGGGTTGTCTGTGATATATACCTCAGCTTCTCTTGTTGGATGGAATATTACAGGTGATCCATCGATCCTGAATATGCCAACGGTTCAGATAATCCAGTATATTCTTTCAGTACTGGGCGTTCTGGGAGCTATTTACACAGCATATAAGATATCGCAGAATAATCCCAATTCGAAATCATCGGTTTTGCCGTATATCGTATTGATGCTGATGTTCGGATTGACAGCCCTGTGGATGTACAGCGTGCCTATGGCAGCGCGTGGTCATTAAACTATGCTCAAAATGGAGGAATGGTTAAGATAAGAGGTGCACGCACAGGATCCGTGTCCTTGCTGAAATCAACACTATGGATTGGAACACAATGAATTGCACCTGTCAACGGTGTTGAGAACTTTTTCTCCACCTGCGCCCTGTGGATAGTATTATAAGTACAGAAAGGAATGATCCTCCCGTCTGGCGTTGCATAATGAACTCCACATCTTTTGATCCTCTCAAGGTCCATGTTATAGAGATCCATAAAATGCATTGAACCGATAAAGAGAGTATGGCGGTGGAATTCCTTTGTAGCTTCCCCGGATCCTTCCTTAAGGACATCAATAAAGAGTTTTTTCACATCTACTGACTTGGGAGCTTTTGCAAGATCGATATATTTAGGCAATATGGAAATAAGGCTGCCAATCCTTTTTATCTTGCCGAGTGATTTGCCAAGCCATTTCTCTCCATTCAAGGCCAGGTCATCAATATTTTCAAGAAGTCCTTCCACATCGATAAAGCGGGTAATAGGTATCATTTTTCCATTTTCGATATAAACATAGGTACCAGCTCCGCAATGCGGATGTACTGTAAATTCAATATTGGGGATACCTTCCTCAGCGGTAACAAAATGAGAGACGGGCACAACAAATGGCACAGGATAGAAATCCTGTGCAGTAATAGCCCCATCTGTCTGTTCATCTATCAATCTAAATAAGTCTGAAATAGTAATTCTTTTTTCCATCCTCTCTTCTTTATTTATCCTTCCTGCAAAGGAAATTGGCTGGAAATTGATACCTTTTACAGTATCCATGTTCTTTACAGCAAAGCGGATAATATCGCCTACCTGCATATCATTTACACCTTTTGCAAGCGTGGGCACAAGAGAAACACTGTTAAGCCCCCCTTTTCTGCAATTCTCGATCGCTTTAAGTTTGATAGGGAGCGCATTGAAACCCCTGTTCTTGATATAAGGCTCTTCAGTCACCCCGTCAAACTGCAAATAAACGGTGTGAAGACCTGCATCATTTAATCTTTGGCATAACTCCAGGCTCCTTGAAAGTTTGATCCCGTTGGTTGCCATCTGGACCTGTGTGAAATTAAATTCGCTGGCCATCTTCACGATCTCTACGATATCCTCGCGCATCGTGGGTTCACCTCCCGAAAACTGAACAGCAGGACATGGGACCGGCTTTTCATTTCGAAGCATCTGCATCATTGCCCTGATCTGGGATAGTGTTGGTTCGTAAAGATAACCTGAGGCTGATGCATTGGCAAAACATACAGGGCATGCCTGGTTGCAGCGGTTTGTGACATCAATGTTCGCAAGAATTGTAGTAGTTTTATGGGACTTACAGATCCCGCATGAGTGGGGACAATTCCCATCCGGACCGCTTGGATTTAATAGACCGCCACCATCATGCCAATAGCGTTCAAAACGCTTGAACTGCACTGGATCAGACCAGTAGATATCCCTGTAAAGCCCGTGTTTTTTGCACGTTTTTTCAAGAATCATTTTTCCATTCTCTTCAAGTATCGAAGCATCGATAACAGCAAGACATTCAGGACACAACGATTTCGTTGATTTCATAAATCACACACCACTGATTATATTATACAGACAATGTATTTAATATATCTGAGTTTTTATGTAGTATCTTTGGGATTAAACGAAAAACCCAAAAATCCTCTAGTATATACAAACAGGTCTCAGTACTTAAGAATATGTCTTGATTTAAACAGATAAAATGGAGTTCTTGAGATTAAGATGCCAAAGTAAAACTGAACTACCACAATTCAGAGGGCATATCTTCCCTACTCAGTGAATACCTTCCTGCTGCATCGGGTTAGGAGGAACAACACCCGGTTCGGTCTCCTTTAAGAATTCTTTGTCCTCCCACATATCGTATGCAATCGCTATCGCAGCAGCCTGGGTGATTATCGCAAACGAGCTGATGACATGCAAAAAAAGGATGAGACCATAAATCGAGATATTGATTACCGGGATTACTGAAGCCTTGCCAATACCAAAGAATATCAGAATTCCGAATATGCCAGCAGCCCCTGAAAGATTGAAACTTGCCTGAGCGATGCGCTTCACCCTGCCCATAACCCGAGTCTTGCGAATACCGGAGAAGTTGTAAAATGCAAGCCCGATGATGATTACGCCGAGAACGATGTGCAGATATACGAGAACTGAAGAGCCCCCGGGAGTCATCACGAGAAGGAACTCAATAAATGCAACCCAGACCATCATGTACAGAGTCATCCATAACTTCATCCAGACCCACCTCGATATAGGAGTCCATGTCTATGAAATCTATCGGATACCATTTTCCACCCATCACTGATCTTTCTACCGTTTTTGATCTTGAACTATGATACAAGTCCTGTCATTGAATAAGTTCTTCAAGAATATATAGCCTTTGTCTGATTTTTATAAAAATGGCTTCTTCCCTCCGGATCGCTTTCCTGAGATTTGAAAGCTTATTTTATCTATATCATATACATTAACATAATTATAACAATTATACTAAGCATTAAATTTACAAAAATCTATATGTGCTGAGAAATACATTTAGGTATTGTTAAACAAATGATAGGTTGTGTACCAGCAAAGGTGGCAAAGCTCCTCTTGCCACCTTTTCTGCATAATAATTAAAGTCTTTTATTCAAAGCCTTCAAAAGTTCCTCAGGTGTCTTAAAATCATTTTCAGCATCAAGTTCCACGATATCCCTGAGGATCTTTATGAGGCTATGGACCGGCTTTGCCGTATGACTGAAGTTTCGTTTAATATTTAGTCCTTCAAACTTTATTGCGCTGTTATTACTGAAATTACCAAGATTAACTGTTATAGGCAGGTCATTTTTTGTCTTTATCTTATATGTTCCCAAACCAAACCTGATCACCGAAGGTATCGAATAAGGTCTTCCATAAACCTGCGCCTCAATGAACTCAGGTGTTGTAGGGATTATTTTTTCAAATGTTATTAAATAACATAAACCAGTAGTTTTATTTATGATAGGATAAGCAATGAAAGGTTGAATTGGAGATACTGAATTTATTTTACCAACAAGGAAGTTATTAAGTTCTGAGGGGCGAAATTCCCTTCTGCCCACCAGACTTTTAGTAATCTGCACAGGTGCTATGATCTGCTTATTGTTTTCTCCAAGGATCACAACCTCGCTATTTGTACTGATTCTTAATAACTTGATTATTTTCATCTCAATTTGTTCGACTTCTTCATTTTGTCTCTCTTCAATACCCTGCTTACCTTTTGCCATAATTATTTCAATCCATTATCTAATATTTAATATTTGGCTTTGATCTTTTATCTCCGTGGGTTCAAAGGATTAAGAATACCCCTTTCCGACAGGAAGGGGATGAATCAGACCCTTTGCATATGTATTTTTTTAGACCGATTAACTATATATTCATTCATATCTTTCATAATCCTGTTGATATTGTTCACCTACTATGGCGCACAAGGTCGAAACGACTTAAACGTAACATCCTATTCCTGTCTTTCGTAAAGCCGAACTGGATAAGGGATGTGACATAGTACGGCGGGTATCGCCGGAATTCAAGCTTGTCTGAGAATCCAGTAGGTATTCTATGAAGCAGGAAGC
>CAJPFJ010000027.1 GCA_905339155.1 Methanosarcinales archaeon | reverse complement strand
TTAGCCCCAGTAACAAGACATGCAGGCTGTGAGAACATCAGGTACGTCTTTCGGTAGTTTATCCACATCGGTTATTATCTAAGACGCTGTTTGTAAAGGGTGGGCTGTCAATAGGCTCATTTTCCTTCGGAGATACTGATAGTAATGTTAAATTTATATTCATAAAGATGGAGGTAAAATTTTATGGCTAAAAAAACAGCCACCACACCGTCTTCGTGGTGGGATGAAAGAGGTAAGATAACCGCAATGAGATCTGAAACAAAAGCTGTGAAACCAAAAAAGAAAGTGAAGACAAAGAAGGCCAGTAAAGCAGAAACAGGGGAAACATATTATTGTGAGGTTTGTGGATGTGAAATGATCTGCGCTTCAGACAGTTCCGGGGAAGTTGTCTGTTGTGAAGAACCGATGTGTCTTGTAATCTGATTTCACATCTTTTTGTTTTTTATTTCAAGGATCAATCCTGTATGGGAACTTCAAACCTGATAATTCAGCAGGCCCAACTCCTTTTTTCTGTATCATGACTTTAAATGTCTCTCCCATATCCATTATTAGCGATTTTATGGGAAGCATTTTCTTATAATAATCCATTGGACTTTTTTCCTGCAACTTCTTCAGGTATTTATCGATCCCAAGCCCCAAAAGAAAATGCGCCTGGTCTGTGAAACCACATAAATCAAGCCCGTATTTTTGCCCCCAGTGATCTAATGCTTGGAAATTCACATGAGATGTAATATCCTGCTCCCCGATATGCACAAATGGCGACTCATTCACAGAGTGGTTATAATAGCACATAAGAGTGCCGCGGTTCCTGTATTCCTGGTAAAGCTCATCTGATGGATAACCGTAATCTATGGTTATGACAAAACCTTTTTTTAAAGCTGAACTGATCTTGCGGATCCATTTTATCGCATCAAGGTTTATTTCGGTGCGATATCCGTATGGTAGTGTTACATCCAGTTCTTTCAAATAATCCTTTTGTTGAGTGGAAGCGGGTTTTAATATCTCAATGAAATTTTTTTCATACCCCACAAAGACCTCAAGGAGTTCATTTTCCATTTCTACCAGATGCACGGGAAATGCATCCGGAAGTTCATTTGAATAAATACAACCCTCCATTCCCTTAAGATCGTTTATTGAATCATACCATTTTACATTTTCATTACTCAATCTTTTTTTTTGTTCTCTTTGCAAAGAAAGGCTTTTTTCCACGATGCAGTAATTTAATTCCTGGTAAAATTTATGATTTTTTTTTAGATATGATAGTACATCTCCTGAAAGAATACCCTGGCCAGCGCCCATTTCCACAACAGTGAACTGTTTTTCTCCAAGTATATGCCAGATCTCTTCAATTTGTCTTCCCAGCAGTTCACCAAAGGCCCCGGTAAGATTGGAACTGGTATAATAATCCCCGGTCTTTCCTATTTTCTCTTTTTCACATGTGTAATATCCAAGCCCGGGGTAATACAATGCCATTTCCATGAAATCATGAAAGGAAATCGGTCCTTGCTGTTTGATCTTCTGGATTATAAGCCTGGATAATGTCATGTTATAAAAGCATGAATGGTTCAATATTTGTATGAATCAACTTCTTCCAGGGATTTTTTCTCTTTTTTCAGGGGTTCATCTTTGACATCCACATCATGAAAATCTGTTTTTTGTATTTCTTTAATCTTGCCAATATTCCCTGCAATTTTTCGAAGGGATTCCATGCTTTCTTTTGTCTGGGGCTTTGGTTTTGTTTTTCCTTTTTTCAATTTATAACCCAGAGGTTTTAATTCCGATTTTAGAAGTCCAAGCTCAACTTTTCGCTTGTTTATAAGGTCAAGGATCGGCTTTCTTGCGTTTTCAGGCAATTTTTCAAGCATCCGCTCAAGATTTTCAAGAGATTTATCCTTTTCCGGTGGTTTTTCCAATTGCTTTTCCGGTTCTTCATTTGTAATATCGTTATCCATAATTATGATTAATATATGTTTAGTTAGCCCTTAACTCTTTCATATGCTGGATTCTTTTCATTATGAGTTCATTTGTACCGATATCACGTCTGCTATGCAACGCTCCTCTCAAACACGACAGGCCATCCTGGGCCTTCTTTTCTGCATCCTCGATGGTGTCTGCTATTCCCAGGACAGCAAGAGCCCTTGAGCCAGTCGTATATATTTTATTATCTTTTTCATACACGCTTGAATAGAAAAGAAGAGAATCTTTCATTTTATCAATTTCCACAACAGAATCCTTTACCGGATCATCAGGATAACCGGCAGGGACTGCATACTTGCAAACCGTTGCCTGTTTTTTAAATTTGACATTTATCTTATCAAGTGTCCCGTTGACAATATTTGAACAGACCTCAAGGAAATCATTTTCAAGAATAGGAAGAACATTCATTGCTTCCGGGTCTCCGAAGCGCGCATTGAATTCTATGACCGATATACCATAAGCCGTTGCCATGAACTGGCCATACAGGATGCCCTGATAGGGAACACCTGTTTCTTTTTTTATCGCCCTCACAGTATCGTTCATGATTTTTTTGGCATCACTGTAGTCTGATCCTCTCATGAATGGCAATATATCTTTTGAATCATTGTATGAACCCATCCCGCCGGTATTGGGTCCTTTATCGCCATCATAAGCCCTCTTATGATCCTGCACAGATGGTGCAAATGCAAGGTTTTTGCCATCCGCGAATGCCTGGACAGTAAACTCTTCACCGATCAATCGCTCTTCGATCACAACGTCATCATTTTTCAAGATTTCTTTTGCATATGCTTTTGCACCTTGAATGCCAAAATGGTCTCCCATGACCCTGACGCCTTTTCCGCCTGTGAGACCGGCTGGTTTTATCACGACATCACCCAGCTCGTCGATGTATTCATCTGTGCCGCCTTTTCCTTTCCTGAACACTTTAAAACCCGGGCATCCTGGAATTTCGTATTTCTTCATAAAATCACGTGTCCATGCTTTATCAAATTCGATCCGGGCTGCCAGTCGGCGCGGCCCCACGACCGGGATCCCGGCATTCCATAACCTGTCCGAAATACCAGCCGCAAGAGGGGCTTCCGGACCTATTATAGCAAGTTCAATATTGTTTTTTACGGCAAAATCTACAACTTCCGGATCTGTCTCTTTTATAAGCAGGAAATCTTTACATAAACGTACGATACCAGGATTTTTCTTGCTCATGGCGGTATAAAGCTGCGGATTCTTAAAACTTCGGGCAACGGATTCTGCAATGGCGTGTTCCCTTCCTCCGCCTCCGATTAAAAAGATATTCATAGTAAACTTGAATATTTGCCTTATAACAGACCCAATCCATCAAGTTCAATTACTATCTTCTCAACTGCTGCTTCGGCATCTTCGGGTTTCTTTCCACCCGTAACCACAAGTTTACCCGATCCGAATAAAAGCATGACCACTTTCGGGACTGATAACCTGTAAACAAGACCCGGGAACTGTTCAGGTTCGTATTCGATATTCTCAAGTCCAAGGCCAATGGCTATGGCATTAAGGTTCAGCACTCTTCCGAGATCAGCTGAAGCCACAATATTCTGTATCACTATTTCCGGTTTCGCCGGTATATCAACTCCCATTGTCTTTAATTTTTCAAATACCTTGTTAAGACCCACACCTACATCAGCAATACTTTTTGCTCCTGTACAGACGATCTTTCCGCTTCCGAAGATAAGAGCTGCGGTTTTCGGGTTCGCAGTCCTGTAAACAACACCCGGGAATCTCTCCTTATTATAATCCGCTCCTTCAAGGACCCTGATAACTTCATTAAGGTCAAGTTTTGCCCCAATAGCCGTCGATGCAACAACGTTTTCTATCTTTATTGTTTTCTTTGGTTCCGTAGTATTTACCATAATCTCACCTTTATATAGGGTATTTAAAGCTTTATATATGTTGGGGTATAATCAGTATCTCCGAAAGAATGTTAAAAAATTAATACAGTACAAATTTTAGCACTCACCATCAATACCAATATCCATTTTTTCGATAAAACAATATCATCAGACCGAAAGATTTATATCATAGGATATCCATAATATATCCTA
>CAJPFJ010000026.1 GCA_905339155.1 Methanosarcinales archaeon | reverse complement strand
TTGCCCAATAGAATTGGAATCCTTGTAAGGAAAATCCCAAAATGTCAGCACCTGATCATATGTCCTGCGTCCCATAATCACCGTATCAACCGACTTCAAGAAGTCTTTGTAGGCGTAATCCTCATCATGGGATTCAACCATCGAAAGCCAATCAATGTCACCATTATCACGGGCATAACTTTCCAACCTTATTAAGCAAAACAATATTCCTTTTCAATTTTGAAATTTTTTTCTGTCCTAAAACTTTTATTGGATTATAATGAAACCTGCCAGCAGCGATTACTCCATGAATCAAATAAGCCATTCCGGCAGATATTTTAGTTGTTGTGTGTCCATTGTTATTAAAGCCGGTATTTTAAAGAGCATGAATCAATATTATAATAAAGAAAAAGCACAACTTCACTCAATTTATGATAAACAAGGCATTAAATTTGGAACAAGAAGCCAATATGGGAAAGAAGAACAACCGGAATTTCGTTCCACACTTTAATACTGTTAATAGTTTTCATAGCCTGGACGAAATACAAAATAATGCAAGAAAAATAATCAATTCAAATAGAAATATTTCAGTTCTTGCCGTTACAAAAACAAGAACATTAGATGAAATAATTTCTGCAATTAATGCGGGGATCTTTCAGATTGGCGAGAACTATGTAGAGGAGGCTTATGAAAAATATCCATATATACATTCAGTTAATATAAGAAAACATTTTTTAGGGCATCTCCAGAGTAATAAAGCCAGAAAAGCTGTCGAAATATTTGATGTTATTCAAACCATTGATTCAATAAAACTCCTGGAAAAGATCGACAGTTTTGGCACGAAAATAGATGTTATGTTCCAGGTAAATACTTCCCCGGATTCTAATTATCATGGCATTTATTTTGAAGAGTTTGATGATTTTTACGAAAAAGTTTTAGAATTACAACTTCAAAATGTTAATATTACAGGTCTTATGACCATTGCCTCAAAGGATGATCCCAGAACTTGTTTTAAAAGACTATTTAATATTAAACAAAAAACAAACCTGAATGTATTGTCTATGGGTATGAGTCATGATTATGAAATTGCTATTGAAGAAGGCGCGACAATGATCCGGTTAGGAACAAAAATATTTGGAGAAAGAAAAACGAACTAACAAATAAATGTATCAATAAATAATAAATAGATGAATCATTTTAACAATGCTCTTATCTATATTTTGAGTATAAGGAGATTTTGATGGAAGATCTATCAACGATAATAAATAAAGTACAGTCATCGGAGGAACTTGATTTTGATGATGGTTTGCTACTTATGAAATCAAGGAACCTGTCACTTATCGGCGCACTTGCAGACAATGTCCGGAAAAAAACAGTTGGCGACCACGTCATGTTCGTTACGAACTGTCACATAAATTACAGCAATGTATGCAACTCAAAATGCAAGTTCTGCGCATATTTCAGGGAAGAAGGGCAAGATGGAGCTTTCACATTAAGTATTGATGAGATAATGGAAAAGGCGGAAAAAGCCTCAAACAATGGTGCAACTGAGCTTCATATTGTAGGGTCACTTAATCCAAAACTGCCATTTGAATACTATGAGGAGATCCTTATAAAGATCCATGAAAAATATCCTGCCCTGTCTTTGAAAGCATATACTGCTGTTGAGATCTCACATCTATCCCAAATCTGTGGAATGAGTGTAAGGGAAGTATTATTGCGTCTTAAAAAAGCCGGGCTCACAGGCCTTCCGGGGGGTGGGGGAGAGATATTCAATGAAAGAACAAGAAAACAGGTATGTCCGGATAAAATTAGCGGAGAAAGATGGCTCAATATCATGGAAATCGCACATGGATTGGGAATAAAAAGCAATGCTACGATGCTTTACGGTCATATTGAGACTCATGAGGATATTGTGGACCATATCCTGAGGATAAGGGAATTGCAGAAAAAAACACATGGTTTCCAGGCATTCATACCATTAAGATTTCATCCTGACAATACATATCTTCAAAAAAATGGGATCGTTACAGAAGGACCAACAGGATTTGAAGACCTGAAAACGATTGCAGTGGCGCGTCTTTTATTGAATGGATATGTCAATAACATAAAAAGTTACTGGGTAATGCTGGGTGGAAAAATGTCACAGATCGCCCTTGCGTATGGCGCTAATGATATCGACGGCACTGTCATGGAAGAGCGCATCACTCATGCAGCAGGCGGGGCCGCACCTGAGTATATGCCAAAAGACAGGCTTATTTATTTAATCAGGAATGCAGGAAGGATACCGGTAGAGAGGACTTCCAATTATGAGATCATACGGGAATATTAGGGAATATTTACAGTTATTATGTTGAGTGTGACCATATATACTAAAAAAGAATGTCATTTATGCCTGATCGCAAAAGAGGAACTTGAGATCATCAGGCGTGAATTTCATTTTACCTTAGAGGAAGTAGATATTGAAAAAGACGCATTTGCTTATGAAAAGTTCAAACATCAGATACCGATTGTGGAAGTGGATGGAGAAATTATCTCAAGTGGAAAAGTGAACGGGAAAAAATTAAAAGACAAACTTAAACAGGGGTCTCAACTTCGATGAATATCGGTAAAATTCCTATTATTGCACCCAATCCAAAAAGAAACAGGGCAATATAATAATTGCCCTTTGATACATTATCTATACTCACTGCGAGTAGTATCAGGCCGATGAATTTAGATATTGAATCTATTTTATCATGTTTTGATCTTGGCATTTTCATCAATGATAGACAATACTAAAGTATGTGAAATACAGAATTCCAAGGATGGCAATAACACCCATGGCAACTGCGAATTTTCTTTTTCTGATATCACTTGACGGATTCCTGTCTATGAAAGGCACAATGAAAAGAAGGCCATACCATAATACCATTGGTAAAGTCACACCGATCACTTTTGCTTCTATTGGCCCGATATTCCATGTCCAGAATTTGAGGAACCCGAAGACATAAAGGAAATACCATTCGGGATAAATTGGAGTTGGCGTATCGAATGGATCAGCCGGTTTAAGGAGACCCGCCGGGTAAAGTGAGGCCATCAATATGAGGCTTCCTGTAATTAAGCACATCACCACTACTTCACGAAGCAGGAAATGCGGAAAAAACGGAAATCCACGTATCCTGACAGGTTCATGGCGCTCTTCTTCCACCTCATATTTTTCAATTTCTATCAATGACATATCAGAGCCTCCCTGAAATTCCCTGTATCCTGACCATAGCAAAATGCAGTAACAGGAGAATTGCAATGGTTATAGGAAGGATCATTACATGTATGGCAAAGAATCTTGTCATTGTTTCAGCGCCAATGTCTGTCCCTCCTACCAGTATTAAGGAAATATATTGACCTATGACTGGTATCGACCCTGCAATCCCTGTTCCAATTTTTGTTGCCCAGAACGCAAGCTGGTCCCATGGCAGTAGATATCCTGAGAAACCGAAAGTGGTGGTGATCAAAAGAAGTGAAACACCTACAACCCAGTTCAATTCCCGCGGTTTTTTATATGCGCCCATAAAGAAGATCCGCATCATATGAAGCATTACCGCGGCTATCATCGTGTTCGCAGCCCAGTGATGAAGGCTCCTTATCAGGCTTCCCATGGGAACTGCGGTCATGATATGTTCAACGCTCTTATATGCTTCCAGCGGCGTGGGCTTATAATACATTGCCAGGAATACACCCGTACCAACAAGTATCAGGAAACACAGGAAAGCAATTCCTCCAAGGCAATACAATGGATTTGTCACTGCATACTCCGGAGCAGGATGCTTGATTATTGGAGTCAGTAATTCTTTTAACTTAAACCTGTCATCGAACCATTTGTATATTTTGTCTTCCAGATTCATACAGTCACCTCACGCAGCTCCGGCATAGAACGAAATGGTTTTTACATATGCAGGGTCTTTCCATTTAAGGGCATATACTGCCCCATCTTTCACGACTACATCAATTGCCGGGAGAGGTGATGGGGGCGGTCCTGATATTACGGCGCCAGTATTGGGGTCGAACTTTCCCAGGTGGCATGGACAGAACATTATATTCTCATCCGGTTTCCAGTAGGAAATGCATCCCAGATGTGTGCAAACAGATCCGAACGCACGAAAACCCGCTGGCATATGGAGGAGTACAGCCGCTTTTCCGTTGAACATGAATTTCCTGACACTGCCGGCTGGCACTTCATCTACGTTTGCGATTTTTATTTCAACACTTTCTCCTTTTGCAGCAGTCGCAGGCCAGAGGTATTTCAATATCGATGCCAGAGCACCTCCTGCAAAGAATAATGCAACAAGTCCCATAATAATTTCAGTAAGCTTCCTTCTTGTAATTGTAAAAGTGATCTTATCTTCCATGGATTTCACTCCAGTGTGGTAACGTATTCATCTTGCAGCAGCCCTTTAACATATAGATAAATGATAGCTGCCAGGTCAAACAGCAGATATGCAAATAACTTTCCTACGTCTTCGATAAATTGCCTTGTAGATGCAATCTCGGCATCGCTTGATAATATTTTCAAGAAAATGATACCTGTAATTCCTGCCGCGGCAAGTGTCAATAGAATTATCAATGCAAAAGCAACCTGAGACCAGAAGCCTTCTTTTTCCGGCCCATATTCGATTTTCTCAATATGCATGATTCACTCACAACCTTATTATATAAACTATGCCAAGTACAAGCAGGATAATCGCCAATCCTCGCAGTCCAACATCCCATGTTGTCATATGAACTCCTATTTCGATCTCCTTTTCAGGTTCAGGAGTTGGTGTTGGCTGAGGCGTTGGAACATAACCTTCCAATGAATGATTGTGGGATGCATAATAAGCACCTACCTCGTTTAGCTGCGGCGGACCATCCCTTGTATGGCAATATGGGCAATTCCTGCTTTCCTTGGCTGCATATTCGGGTCTGGCCGAAGTCAAAGCGGGTACAAATAACAGTAGAACTAATGCAACTAGCAGTATGATTTGATTTATTCGTTTTTTGTTCATTCTAATTACACCTCTTTATCTTCTGCGTATTAGCAGGTATATTGAAATTATTCCTGTAACTGATAGTATTGCCATAAATCCGGGAGTTGTAGGCTTTGTTGGGGGTAAACCCGAGTCAGCCTGTGAAGTCCTGGCATAAATAATGCCATTATCTGTCACATTTTGAAAGTGCGGCAGGTTAAAACTATGCCACAAAATGGGAAGATTGTCGCGGATTTCTATTGCTGCATCCAGTTCTTTCTGAGCGACTGTGACATTTTTTCCCTGCAGTTTTGCCTGCTTTAAGGCAGCATCTGCAATCCGGATCTCATTCTTCAGCTTTTCAGCATTTTCGAATGCGTTCACAGCTTGCTCCGGTATTTCAGGGGCAATTTTCATATCAATATTATGACAGCTGCTGCACAGATCCTGGAATTCACTGGCATTTAGCACTTTGAATTCATGGGGCAAGTGGCATGTATCGCATGATGGGGCTTGTTTTAGCGCCTTTAATCTCTGATAATGTTTGGAATCTTTAAACTGTTTCAATTCATCTTCATGGCATTTGCCGCACGTATCGGGCACATTCCTGTAGAACACTGAACTGTTGGATTCAGATGACCGTGAAACTCCAGTATGGGCTATTTCTTTTACATCTGAACTGGTATTACCGCCATGACAATTGTCGCATGTGATATTGAACAATGCATGTTTTGAATTTGTCCACTGCTCATAATTGCTTTTTGCGATTTTATCAATAGTAGTGGCGTGACATTCAAGAGAACATGCTACATCTCTCTGTAAATGTTTTATTCTTATATCATTAAGTTCTTTTTCTTTCTCATTGAAAGCTGTAAGTTTCTCATGGCAGCTCAGGCATGAATTGTCTGCCGCATAACCAGGTGCGGCAAATAGGGCTAATAAATATATAAAACCAGCTAATATTATCGTTTTTCTTGTACTCATTCAATCACCTTTTCTTAATATATTATTTATGATGATTATTCAATGCCGTTTTAATAGATATACTGCGAGGATACCCGATACCATCAGAAGCACTTCAAATCCTGGGGCTTTTGGTGTTACAGGCGGTGCCGTTTCTTCTGGCATTGCTTTTTCTGCATTCTTTGCATCAATTAATCCTTTCTGGACTTCCGTATCAAAGTACGTGAGGTTGAATCTGTGCCAGACAGAAGGTATATCCTTCAATATGGTCATTGCTGATTCAAGATCAGCCTCAGAGGCCGTCACATCCTTATTATTTGCTTTTGCCAAAATGACGGAGCTTCTTGCTTTTGATATCTCAAACTGCAATTCTTTTACGGAAGAGAGAGCACTTTCAGCTCTTTTTGGCACTGTGGGATTTATACCTGTAATGTTATTATGGCAATTGCTGCAGAAATCCTCGATTTCGGATGCTGTTAAAACCCGGACGCTGTGCGCCTGGTGACATGTGATACAGGCGGGTGCGGGTCCTTCCTGGTTGGATTCCAGCCGCTTGAAATGCTCTGAGTTCTTGAATTGATCAAGCTCTGCCGTATGGCATTTGCCACACATTTCAGGGGTATTCGCGCGTTGTATACTTATGTTTGAAATACCCTTATGAGCTTCCTGCTTCGAGACCTTTAACGGGTCTCCCCCATGGCATTTTTCACATGTGACTTCAAAAAGAGCATGTGTGGATACTGACCACAATGCATAAGTGCTGCCCGTTGATTTATTGAGCTTATCCTCGTGGCAAACGATCGAGCATGAAATACCGCTTTCAAGATGCTTGATGCGAATATCGATGAATTGCCTTTGTGATTCTGAACTAAAAAGCAATTGGCGGTGGCAATCAGCACATGAGTTGTTAGGTAAATCAGGCGCTTTTGACGTTGCTGGTTGAATTACCTGCAATGCTATCAGCACAAAAACTAATCCTATAAGTATTTTTGAAACGTTTTTTTCTACCATATGAATCCTCTTCTCATCACCATCATCATTATTAAATCATTTATAATGATAGATGATGTTCAATTTAATCTGCAAAATACTTAAACTTATCCTATAAAAATCTTATATTATTTTAAAAATAATCTTATTCAATCTTTCATCTCTTTTCTTCTCTCGCTCCTGTACTCATCGACCAGCGACTTTAGCCATTGTTCTTTTGCCTCCACCATGCGTTGTTGCGCTTTCTTATTCCAGTCAACTAATGCGTTTCTCATATCATCAGGATCGATCACAGCAAGCTCTTCTATTGAGTCAAACTGTATATTCACATCCTTTGCCCTTAAAACAGGCACACCAAGGTTAAAAAGCTCTTCTTGCGCAGCATGCGACATATCGTTGCAGATGATGACCGCCCGCACCCCAAAGTCGGCAAGCATTTTAGCAGTAATTGTCCCTCCGCCACTGGCATCCTTCAACAATATGATGTCATCTTTTTTTATTCCCACCGTTTCCTGGGTTTTGAGTATACTGTCTTTCGTAAAAGAAAATATTATCTTTACAGGAAGAACACGGCCGCTTATTTCAAGCCTTCGGACTCTTTTCAGTTTATGGATCCTTTCATTTAATTCTGAAATTTTCCTGTTTTTCTCAGATATCTTGTTCTGTAATCTATGGATATCCATATCCCGGATTTGCATTGTTTTGTCTTTTTTGAGTCTTTTGTATACATCTGAACGCTGCTTTTTTATCAGCTCTTCTAATTCCCGGATCTTTTCGTCTCTGAGGATAATCTCTTTTTCAAAAAATTCCTGTTTTGTCTTCATTTCATTGATTATCTCTTCATATTTGCGGATGGATTCCCTCAAATGAAATGTTTCTTCATCTCTTTTTTCAGGAACTGCCTGGACCTGAGGCTCTTTGATTTGGTTTCTGGTCAATCCTGAAATCACAGCTTCCACAGATTTTCCCCTTACGACCCGGGCTATCGCTTCGCCGGCATTCACTCCATGCGGAATTTTCTTTCTGATTTGTTCGAACTTATTTTTGTTTTTGCGATAAAACGATACAGCAGCAGCAATGGCATCACGTTCATGGTTGTTCGAGTAACCATATGGGGTTGCAAACTCGATCTTATCTTCAACCGAGAGTACCTCAAAAGGAGAGCTTGATACGGCATTAAACGCCCTTCGGATCTTTTCAACCGCATTCGGGGTAGGGAACACATCGCTTGAGATAACAAGAGGTCTTCCTTCCTGTGCGATCATTTCAATAACTTCCGGTATCGAAATAGTCCTTGAACTGTGAAGCTTTCGCAATTCGCCATCAAGTGTAAGAACGGCAATAGCTGTTGTAGTGCCAGGATCTATCCCAACTATGATATAATCTCTTTTTTTCACTTTTAGCGGCTTAAAAACCAGGGAATCACGTTCAATACCTTTTACACTTACCTGAACATCCCCATATTTTCCCGAACCGATATGGATCTGGTTTCTTGGCGCATCCACAATGAATTCAGCTTTTGAATATCCTCCGAACCTCTCTGTAATATTCTGGGAATAAGCCAATCCCATGCTTTTTGACAATTCATTCAGGGAATCTTCTATCTCCCTTGCTCTTTGCCTGACATATCCATGCATTTTGCGCCTGTACCTGTTCTGGCTCCACCCTCCCCTTCCTGGTGAGCGCCCCCTGCTGACCTTGATAACCGTTTTATCCTCAAATGCCGATACTTCATAACCCACACCCATTTGCGCAAGCTGCGCGCATATGAGTGCTTCTGCATTTGGGTCAAACCTATCAAAGGATAATCCCTGCTGGTGTGCAAGTTTTGTAAGCGGTAGAAGCTGCTCACCTCCTGTGACCTGGATAAGTTTAGTATTGGGAGGTAATTTCTCGAGGAACGAAATAAGGTCCTGCTTATCGGAAACTATCTCATATATGTTATCAACAGCGATCAATGATGGTTTTTCTTTCCAGGCCATTCGCATGAATTTATGGAGGCTCACCATTTTGTGATGCCCGGCATCCCCATTCTTGAGTATCACTACGGCATAGGCTGGTTTTTCCCTGGCATGTGAAGAACCTTTAGCAATGTCTATACCAAAAATTATATTTTCGTGAACCATTTGATGCCACTTTTTAGAAGACCCCTCCCGGGAGGGATGAATCAGACCCTTTGCAATTGTAATACCTATCCCAAAAAAGGAATTGTTCAGATACCATTTTAAGGGATAGGCATAGTGATATATAGTATCAAAACCATATATAGTTTGTTCAGATACCATGAGAAAATCATTTCAATTTCGGATATACCCAAACAAGAAGCAAGAAGTAGATCTTAAGAGAACTCTCACAACATGCAGACACCTCTATAATGATTCTCTTGCAGAACGAAAGCGGCAAGCAGAGCTTAACCGACTGAAACAATCATTCGATGTATTCCCCTGGGGAAAACCTGAATGGATAAACTATTATGACCAGGCCAATCAGCTACCATTGTCAAAGACAGCATTCCAGAAAGAAGTACATTCTCATGTATTATTTGAAAAATTGCAAATACAAAAAATGGTATCTGCGATATTAATCAAGAATAGAAGTAGTACGGCAGGTATTGCCGGAATTCAAGCCCAACTAAGCAATCTCAATAGAGAGGCTATGACGTGGGAAGGCCCCTTGTGAAAGCAAGGGGTAGTTCACATGATCTTATCCAGGATCACATGGAGGGCATTAGCTGATATTATTCCAAATAAAAAAATGATTCCATATACTGGTGATAAATCCAATTCTTGTGGAAGTGATTTGAATATGAGATAATAAAATCCCAGGATTATTACGCTGATGTACAATATCCTCACAATCGCCCCATAAAGAATATCATGAGAACTCTTCCTGTGAGTGAATAACCACTTATAGGGAAGCATAAGGATTTTTAGCCTTCCCCATCTTTTATAGGCTGTGCTATTGGTATCAAGATCAGGAGTTAAAAATTCCGTACCTATGTAAAATCCCAGACCTATCGCAAGCAACATTCCCGGAGTGAAACTAAAGATATTTTTATAATAAAGGACAAAGACAATAGCGAAAAAAATAATGTAATTAAATATCCTGTGCCTGTTATATCCTGGCATTACTTTGAATTCAGATCAAGAGCTACATCTTTCGCAAAATATGTCAATATCATATCTGCGCCAGCGCGTTTTATCGATATCAGCGATTCATACATAGCTCTCTTTTCATCGATCCAGCCATTCTGTGCTGCCGCTTTTATCATCGAATATTCACCGCTGACATGGTACGCCGCTGTTGGTATCTTGAATTTTTTCTTTACCCTGTAAATGATGTCAAGATATGTCATTGCGGGCTTGACCATAATTATGTCTGCGCCTTCTTGAATATCAAGTTCAACTTCGCGAATCGCCTCATCGGAATTTCCAGGGTCCATCTGGTATGAACCCCTGTCTCCAAATGAAAAGCCAGAGCTTGCTGCTTCACGGAACGGGCCATAGAACACCGAGCAATACTTTGCTGCATAGGACATAATTGGAACGTCCATGAAATTATTATCATCAAGAGCGCTGCGGATCGCCCCCACCATTCCATCCATCATTCCCGAAGGCGCAACAATATCGGCGCCGGCTCTGGCATGGCTCACTGCTGTCTTTCCCAGGATATCAAGCGTGGGATCATTGAGGATTTCATGCTTCTCACTTACCATGCCGCAGTGGCCGTGGGATGTGTATTCGCAAAGACAAAGGTCAGTGATCACGATCAGGTCATCTCCCACTTTATTTTTGATAGCCCTTACAGCTTCCTGGACAACATCATCGTCACCATATGCGTGGGTTCCTGTCTCGTCTTTTTCATCGGGGATACCAAAAATAATTATTGCTGGGATACCGAGCTTTGAAATACCTGCGGCCTCACTGGCAACAGTTTTAAGAGACTGGCGAAAAACGCCCGGCATTGAATTAATTTCAAGAGGTTCTGATATTGTTTCATCAACAAATATTGGACATATCAAGTCTTTGACATCAAGAGTCGTTTCACGGACAAGCGGCCTGAATTTTGATGAGCGCAATCTTCTCATGCGCGTCGTGGGGAACATACATGTTCTAATAGGATGGAAAGTACTTAATTATTACCGATTTCACTTCATATGTCGTAAGTCCAATGAATCCTGACGCGGCAAGAACTGTCTTTATACACCGAACTTCTCTGGCCCTATTATAACTTCTCCATCGAATGCAAAATACACTTTCACATCGCTTTCAAAAGATATATAAGGAGATGGGTTGTTTGTATGGTATCAGGCTGCGGACGCTGCGAAAGGGCGCGAGGTGTTCGGCGGTCGGATATGGAAGGGTGAAAATGGAAAGGGATTATGGAAATAAGGGCGCAGAAGCGGGCGGGTAGAAGCATGTGGGTGATGATGAATGATCAATCTATATTTTAGGTTCAATTCCGAGTTTATATGTTATCAGCAATAAGAGACATTGGGAAATGGCGAATAGCCAAATCAGGAAAAAAAGATCTAGATATACTTATCAAAGAGCCGAATTTTAAGAAGGGGGGAAAAGTAGCTTTAATAAAAATAAATCTTGATGAGAAAAGATTTAAAGGGGTTGAACTGGAG
Source organism: Methanosarcinales archaeon (assembly GCA_905339155.1). Lineage (GTDB taxonomy): Archaea > Halobacteriota > Methanosarcinia > Methanosarcinales > Methanoperedenaceae > Methanoperedens. The sequence goes on along the minus strand of CAJPFJ010000026.1, from coordinate 6,508 downwards.
GACTATGATTCAGCTAAAATCCATAAATACCTTTTCAGAGGAGGGGTGTCCCAAGGACCAAATCCAACCCCCATATCAATTATCAATATTAAAAACCCTCAGAAGACTTATGATGGAAAGATTCAAAAATGGTTTAGTAAATATTCCAACAATAGCGCTACTTCAAAAGAAGAGAAAGAATTTATAGAAAACATAAAAGGCATTCTTTCAGACCATCATGATCAAATTGTCCAAGCAATAGATGCTTGCATTTCAGACCTACCTAAAAAAGAAGGTAAGCTTTTGACGTTAAAGATTATGCAAGGTAAAGAATGGAAATATATTGGTGATTTTGAGATTTTTAAGAAAATACTTACAAAAAATGAATCTAAAATGATAGGAGGGAAAATTGCAAATTGCTCTATATGTGGAATACCAAAAGAGTTATCCGAAGATGCAGGAGTTTTTAAGTTTTACACAACTGATAAGCCAGGATTCATAAGCGGGGGTTTTAAAGAAGATGATTCTTGGAAAAATTTTCCTGTTTGTTCCGTATGCAAACTTGAATTAGAAGAAGGGCGAAAGTTTGTTGAAGCTAGCCTCAATTATAGGTTTTATGGACTCAGTTATTTACTCATACCAAAACTCCTTCTTACGGAAGTTGATGCCGAAATTATTGGAATTTTGCTTGATAGTAATAAGACGATTTCACTAAAAGAAAGGATCAAAAAAAGAATAACAGATGATGAAAAAGAAATCTTAGACGCGCTTACGAATGAGAAAGATACATTAACTTTTAGTTTCCTATTTTTAAAGTCAGAGCAAAGTGCTGAAAGAATATTATTACTTATAGAAGATGTCTTCCCATCAAGAATTAATAGAATTTTTAAAGCAAAGGATTATGTTGATAAGATTACAGGAGACAGCTTTACATTAGGTAAAATCAGGCATTTTTTTACTAAGTCAGATGAGAATAAAAGAGATTATGACCTCAATACATATTTTTTAGATATTATAGATAAAATTTTCAGAGGAGTACCAATTGACTTTTCTTTTTTGAATAGATTTTTTTTAACAAAGATACGGAGGGACTTTTTAGACTATGATAGTAAAGGAAAAGAAAAATTCAATTTTCACTCATCAATAAAAAATGCTTTGATAAGCTTAATATTTTTTGGAAATCTTGGCTTAATAAAATTTGCGGAGATGAAAGATTTGGAAGAAAGTAAATTTGAAGATGTATTTAATAAATACGGCAATACCTTTAGCTTACCTGTTAGAAGAGGGCTTTTTCTTACAGGAGCTTTAACAGAAATGCTGTTGAGAAAACAGGGAAAAGAAAGAGGATCAAAGCCTTTTTTGAAGAAGCTTAAAGGGCTAAAAATGGATGATAGGGATATTAAAGCTCTTTTACCAGCTATACAAAATAAGTTTGAAGAGTATAACTCATTTGGTAAAGGGAAACGGCTCGTCGCTGAAGAAGCGTATAATTATCTCTTTGCCTCTGGAGATAACTGGAAATTATCTGTTGATGAGATTAACTTCTTCTTTGCAGGGGGCATGAATCTTGTTGGAGAGATTAACGATATTCTGTATGCAAAAGGTGAAAAAGATGTTGATTTAGAAGAAGACATTCAGGATAATGAAGAAACAGGTGTAAAAAATATTAGTAAGGAGAACTAAATTATGTCAGAATTAATAAAAAATCGCAGTGAGATCCTTTTCCTATACGATGTAACCAATGCCAATCCCAACGGCGATCCAATGGATGAAAACAAACCAAGGATTGATGAAGAGACCGGGAAAAACATTGTTACAGATGTCAGATTAAAGAGAACAATCAGGGATTATCTACATGATTACAGGCAAAAAGAAGTGGATGTTTTTATAATAGATACTAGAGATGACAAGGGTAATTTAAGAACAAAGGAAGATCGTTTAGGCGACTTTAAAACTCAGGAAGATTTGCTTGAGAAATGTATAGACATAAGACTTTTTGGTGCTACTACCGCAGTTGAAGGAAAAAACATGGTATTTACTGGTCCTGTCCAGTTTAAATATGGACGATCACTCCATAAAGTTGATTTAAATTATATAAAAGGGACAACTGTAATGCCTTCTAAAGCAGATAAAAAACAAGGAACATTTACAGAGAGATACATTCTTCCCTATTCCCTTATTGGATTTTATGGAATTGTAAATGAGAATGCGGCATCAAATCAGGGACTTAAATTAACAGAAGAAGATATTTCTTTGATGCTTGAAGGCATCTGGAATGGGACAAAAAACTTAATATCTGGCTCCAAATTTGGGCAAATTCCCAGACTGATAATACAGATTGTATATAAAGAAGGTAATTTTTACATTGGGGAATTGGACAAAAGGATATCCCATATTACAAATAAAAACAATGAAAAAGAAATAAGGGATATATCCGATCTAAAAATTGACATAACAAATCTCACAAAGACCTTGAATGAAAATAAAGAGAAGATTGAAAAGATCAGGTTGAAAGTTGATGAAAGAATTACCTTTATGTCAAACGGGCAAGATATTAAGATAGAGAATGCTTTGAGCGGATTTACAGTAGAATCTCTCAAATATTAAAGGCAATTATGAAAGTATTAGTTTTTGACTTCTGGGGAGATTACGGGCATTTTCGAAAATTTTTCACAACATCGTCTCCCCTTACTTTTTCATTTCCACCACCTTCAACCATAGCAGGTATTTTAGGTGCAATTTTTGGAGCAAGTAAGGACGAATATTTAAAGATTTTTTCTCGAAATAAATGTGGGATTGCGCTCAAGATTGTTAAGCCCATTAAAAAAGTAAGAATGGGGTTGAATTTTATAAATACAAAAGGTAATTATTGGACACCTGTGTTAAAAATTACTCCAAAAAGCACCCATGAACCAAGAACTCAGATTAGAACTGAATTCTTGAAGGATCCTTATTTTAGAATTTACTTCATCCATGAAGATGAAAAGATTTTATTTAGACTTGCCAAGCTTGTAGAAGAACATAAGAGTATTTACACAATTTCTTTAGGTTTAAGCGAATTACTGGCTGATTTCAAATTCATTGGAGTCTACAACACGGAGAAAATTTTAAATGGAGCAGCGGTTGAAATTTACACCCCAATTGTTGCAAGTAATCTGACTCCTAACAGATTCGAGATCGAACCAGAAAAAAAATATTTTAAAGAAAAAATCCCGATTATAATGAATCCTGAAAGAATAATTGAAAAATACGATGATGTAATTTTTGAGTCTCAAGGTAAGACCATAAAAGCACAATTAAACACTTATTATAAGCTTGAAAATGGAGAAAATATTGCCTTCTTCTAACCTTCATTCTCACCCTGGCAGACTGTTGGAAGAACATTTAATTGGTGTGGCAAATTTAGCTGGCTCATTTTGCAGAGACAAATCATTCCCTCAACAAGAACGCCTAAAAATTCTAACCAGAACAATTGCGTTATCTCATGACTTAGGTAAAGCAACAACATTTTTTCAAGATTACTTAAAAGCAGTTGAGAAAGAAAAACTAAAATTAAAAAACCAAAAAGAAACCCGTCATGGGCTTTTTTCAGCAGTTTGTGCTTATTATCTTGTTAAAGAATTATTGAATAGAACAAATGAAGATGTTGGATATTACCCTTTCTTTGCTTTCGAGGTTGTTAAAAGGCATCATGGGAATTTGCATGATTTGATTGATGAAGCAATCTTCAATGATGAAGATAAAAAATTAGTTTACAAACAGCTTGAAAATATCAATGAAGATAATTTTACTATCCTCTCGCAACTTCTTTTTGAAGCTGGTCTGCCGATTAAATTAACAAAAAAGATTATTTCTGACTGGATTGATAGATTTCCAGAAGAATTAAGAGCTATCAAGAAAGCTCTGCGTCAGAATATTGGTGATGCCTCAAATTATCTGCTTTTGAATCTTCTTTATTCCATTTTACTTGATGGTGATAAAAGCGATGTTGTAGTTAGAGATATTTCCCACTTTGATAGGCAAACAGGGAGTATTTTGGCGAATATTGTAGATATATATAAGTCCAAACAATCATTTCAGGATTCATCAATTAATGCGATAAGGGAGTCTGCATATCGCGAAGTCATTAATAAAGAAATCGACATTGAGAAAAGATTTTATTCAATAAATCTGCCCACAGGTCTTGGAAAAACTCTTATTTCCCTATCCTTTGCTTTAAAATTGCGGGAGTTGGTGAATAATAAAACCCAAGGCAAATTTATACCACGAATCATATACGCATTACCCTTCTTAAGTATAATAGAACAAAATAGTGATGTTATTGAGAAAGTACTCAAAGCCAATGGGATTATCCCTTATAACAACATATTATTGAAGCACCATCATTTATCAGAAATTTCATATCAGATTAATAAGAATGAAGATCTTGAATCAGATAGCGCAAAAATCATGATAGAGGGGTGGAACTCTGAAATTATAGTTACAACTTTTGTTCAATTATTTCATACTTTGTTAACAAATAGAAATAAGAATCTTAGAAAGTTCCATAGAATCAATAATTCCATAATTATCCTTGACGAGATACAATCTGTCCCAATCAAATACTGGCTCTTAATTAAAACTATTTTCCAATTTTTAACTGAGAAATTAAATGTTTATGTCATTTTTATAACCGCTACAGAACCGCTTATCTTTGAAAAGACGGAGATGGTTAGTCTTGTTGAAAGCGATAAATATTTCCAGAAGATGAATAGAGTTAAATTAAAACTATCGCTTGATAAGGATTTAACATTGGAGGAATTATATAGTACTTTTAAAATTAAGCAAAATAAAAGGTATCTTTTTATTTTCAATACAATAAGTGCTGCTAAAAACTACTATGAATTAGCCAAAGCAGACCACAAAGATATTTCCTTCATTTCAACTCATATAATTCCAAAAGAAAGACTTGCGAGGATTAGTGATATCAAGAAAGGTAAATATAAGATCGTAATAACAACTCAGCTTGTAGAGGCTGGTGTGGATATAGACTTTGATGTAGTGGTGAGAGATATTGCACCATTCGATTCTATTAATCAGGCTTCAGGAAGATGCAACAGAAATAATTCTGGCTTAGAAAAAGGCGAAGTATATATTTTTTCACTCAAAGATGAAACTGGGAAAAAATATTCATCATACATATACGATTCAGTTTTATTAGATATAACAAAAAAGATATTAGGTAAACATGAAGAAATCCAAGAACAAGAATTTCTTGAACTTATAGATAACTATTACAAGGAAACAGTTGAGAAAAAATCACACGATGAATCAAGAAAGATATTAGAAGCAATTGGAAAGATGCGCTATGATTCTGAAGAGCGGGAGAATATATCTATTTCTAATTTTAAATTAATAGATGAAGATTATCCTAAGAAAGATGTTTTTGTTGAACTTGATGATGATGCTAAGGACGTTTGGAGCAAATTCATGGAGCTTGAGGCAAAAGATTTGTTTGAACGAAAAAAGGTATTTGATTCAATTAAAGCTGATTTCTACCAATATGTGATTTCAATTCCAACAAAAGTAAAGAATTCTCCCCAAGAAGTTGGTTTCTTGGGTTATGTGAGAAATGCTGTTCTATCTGACTATTATAATTTAGAGACGGGATTCATAACAAAGGATGATAGGAGTCTTGTTATTTGGTGATTTAAATGCAATTCCAAATTTCCGCCTTCACTCCCGCCCCCTCGCTTCCCCCAGGCGCGGTGCATGCAGACAGGCGGCGCAAAGAGCATACGGAGAAACGATATGATCAGGCAAACTTACCAACAATTTAATAAATCCGCGTTCTATCACACGATTTTTCACATAATCTTATACACCAAAGTTAACAAAACTGATAACTACGGTGCATTAATATATAAACAAAAAATTTCAGGACAGAATTACAAACAACCGTCGATTACCAGAAGACTCCGCCAACGGCGGCGCATCCCTGGGGTCTGGGGGTCGCAACCCCCAGCGCCGTTACTGAAGCAGACCAAAAGTGAACATTTGGCGAATAGATAAAAAGAGCCAGTCTTTAAATAATTATAAAGCAGAAGGAATAATGATGAAAAATCAAATTGTTCATGTGCCAAAAATGAACGAACAGAATAATTCGAACATAGACCTCAACGAGGTGATCCTTAAACTCAAGAGTTCCAAGCTTGTTCATTCGATCATTCTTTTTGGTTCAAAGGCAAAAGGAACTGAAAAAGAAAAGAGCGACATAGATATATGTGTTATTCCAAAACCTGACGTTGAAATTACACTTAAAGATAGAATATCCCTTAACAATTCTGTTCCGGAGAATATTGATATTTCATTCATCGAAGAATTGCCAGTTTATATCCGTAAAAGGATTTTTCTCGAAGGCAGGGTACTATATACGCAGGACATGTATCATGTATTAACAATTTCAAAGATAAATGATCTGGAATATGAACGATATAAAAGGCTCACCAGGGAGTACCATAAGCATGTAATGGAACGTGTTAGAGCCAGA
>CAJPFJ010000025.1 GCA_905339155.1 Methanosarcinales archaeon | reverse complement strand
TGCGTTCAGGATGAAAGTTTAAAAGCATGGCAGCGGATATGGGGCAGGAAAATGTTATCCACTTCAATCGGCGGGATAATAAGCGCATTAACGAAAAAAGCGCATACTCTGATTGAAGTACCAAAGAATTTCCCATCAACCAAAACATGCTCAAAATGTGGAAACATTCAGGATATGCCTCTGGATAAACGGGTCTATGTCTGTGAGAATAAGAAATGTGGTAATATCATGGACAGGGATTATAATTCAGCCGACAATATGGAAATTGAAGGATTAAAACAAGTAGGTACGGAACGTATCGAATTAACGCCTGTGGAGATTGAGTCCTCTACTTTGATTGCCCTGAGATACTTCAACAGTATCCCACGCATCAAAGCAAGCTCGGTCTATGAAACAGGAAGCTTCACAGCTTTAGAGTGAGGTAGTTCACCAAAACATATAACTTATCTTAAAAATAAGTAGGTTCTATGATCCAGACAGAGAATAGTCCTGATAAAAAATCTGAAGTTATAACCAGCATCCTCAATATCTCAAAGAGGCTTGCCAAAGAAAATCAGGGAGCTTTTTTCGTAATTGCGGATAGGAAACAAATTGAGGGACATTACCGGCTCCATTATCCACAGATCCAGTTCGCGGGGAATTTACTCAGTAAGGGCATGGAGGCTGTTGTCGAAAAACTTGCTACGCTTGACGGCGCCATGATATTTACCCCGAAGGGTGAAATGGTTTCATATGGGGCAAGGATATTGAAATCTGAAACAGTTCTTGGTTTCGGGACAAAACATGCAGCAGCCAGAGGTATTACGTTATATGACGAGTCGATCACGGCTGTTCTGGTCTCTGAAGAAACAGGATGGATAAAAATATTTCAGAAAGGCGAGATAGTGCTTGAGACCGATGCAGTGGATATCGAACCTTCAACGCTTGATAAAGTCTCACGTTTCCTCACTAACCAGGATACTGCGCTTCTTGCAAGCGCGGGGATAGCCGCAGCAGCACTGGGCGCCGGGCCAGTATTGATAGTTGGCGGCGCATATATGATGATCAAAACCGCAGGCCAGATAATATCATCTGCATTGAAGAAAGATAGGAGATAATATGCTGCATTTTACAAAACTTCAGGGAAATGGAAATGATTTTATCCTGATCGATGAATATAATGAAAAGATCATTGAGGATAATAAAAAGGCCGCTTTTGCGTTAAAGTATTGCGATCGCCGCTTCGGAATAGGAGCAGATGGTGTGCTTTTTCTTGAAAGATCCGATATGGCAGATATAAAGATGCAGATTTTCAATTCAGATGGGACGCAAGCTGAGATGTGCGGCAATGGCGTGCGCTGCCTTTCGAAATATGCCCTGGATAAAGAGTATATACAGGATAAAGCAAGAGTCGAAACGCTTGCGGGTGTTCTACCAATAAGTTTGCGGCGTGAGGATAAAACGTGGATTTCTGTAAGCATGGGAAAACCGCAATTCCAGAGGACACAAATTCCTGCTAAAGGAGCAGGGGAATTTCTCAATATAGCCTTGCATGGATATGAAGTATCTGCGGTCAACACAGGGGTTCCACACGCAGTGATTTTTGTAGATTCACTTGATGATACCAAATTTTTGTCCATAGCGCCAGAGATCCGATCCGACCCGATTTTTCCAAAAGGTACGAATGTGAATTTTGTTCATGTGGATTCCCGAAAGGAATTAACTATTCGCACTTATGAGCGGGGAGTTGAAGGTGAAACATTAAGCTGCGGCACAGGTTCAGTAGCTTGCGCAGCAGTGGCATATCGCCTTGGAAAGACCGGAAATTCAGTTAAAGTGAATACGAAAGGCGGAGAATTGAGAATTACAATCGATGATGATACCGCCTATATGGAAGGAACCGCCGAGCGGGTATTTGAAGGAAGAATTAAATTAATTTGATAATTCTTCAGACCATTGAACTGAAAATCACTCTTGAAACAATAGTCGTAACCGTGAACACCATGATTGACACAGGCAGGGTATGTCCAAGATCGTACATGAATTGAGGCCTATCATCGCCATATTCGATCCCGCCCGCAAACCGTGTAAGGATCATCACCAAAAAAATCATATATATTCCCACGACAAGCAGGAAAATATCAGGAGGGACAGTCTGGGTCATTCCGGTTCCTGCATCGTTCATAAAATCCCCGATGTTGTATTCGTCAGGCAAATTACGTGACTCTTTTGATATATTTTGCAATATCTTCTGGATCACTTCGGAAAGAGCAAGCGTAACTCCTGCTATGAGCGGGGCAAATATAATAGCCGTTGACCTCATCGTGGAAGTAACATCATACAGCGACCTCCTGATATTTGCCTCCACCTCCTGCAATTCCTTCAGATGGTCTGCAAGTTTTATGATCGCCATGCCTGCTGCCTCATGGCTTCTTTGGACACTCTCGGTCAGGAGTTTCATCATGGTATGCACCCTATCTGAGTAAATATCCTTGAGGGCCCCATATTCCTCGTTAAATATAGCGCCATGCAATGTGGTTCTCATGCACGTGAGGTTTTTTGCAATATCCGCAAAAGATTCACCGATTTTAGACCCTTTCATCGTTTCAGATGTGTGACCGAAGGCTTCTTCTGCCGATCGTCCTTCTGTGATCCTTCTTCCCAGGATGAATAAAGCATCAGCAAATTCATTTTCTATCTGTTTTACACAATCGCGTATTTTTTTATAAGGTGTATATATTCCGAGGCAATATACGCAAATCATCGCAGTTATTGCCCAGATGATCGGGAAAGTAGGTAAAACCAATCCAGCCATGGCTTCTTTTGAGATAATATTAAAAGGATTGCCCAAATAAAGAAGAACATATCCTGAAAAACCCACTGCTGCCCCGGCTATCAATGCGATAATAATTATGTTTTTCCTGATTGAACTGATATTTGTTAGTTCAGGATGTTTATCTGAAATGTCCGGCGGTGAAAAAGTGGCAGGCCGCTGCAGTAAAATAAATTCCGAATACAGAAAAGTAAAAAGAGGCAATCCGATATTATAGACCAGTACAAGGGTCACAGTATCTATCTTTACCCCGACGATGCTTACAGCCGGTATCAATGCCACAAGAGCCAGAGGGATCAAGATAAAAATAGAATATAAGACATAAGTAGGGGTTTTGAGTTTGGCTGCAAACGCATCCATCATGGTTTTTGTCCCCTCAAGAACTATGTCAAGCGATTTGTTAAGGGTCATTATTCTCTGGGCATCATCCGGTTCGCTTGTTGAACTTTTTACAAGGTGTAGAGAACGTTTGAAATATTCGCTGTTCTTGCCCCACTGGTTTGCAAATACGATAAGCGCTTCATCGATATTGCTATATACGCGAATATGGATATCCCACATAAGTTTTTTTAAGTCCCTTGCAAGGGGCCTGAATGAATTGTCAGATGCGAAAATTATGGCTCTTTCCATATTGGGAACAAGCTTCATTGACATAACAATATAGCTCTGGATTTCCGGCATATCCCCAAGTGTATGGATTTTCAGGAATTTTGCATGTATCTTGGGATACTCACTCAAGTAAATCATTGCCACTATGGGAACAATTGCAGTAAAAATCGCCGCAAAAATCATTGAATTTCTTTCATAGGTGGAAATGCTAAATAGAATTATATCAAGACCAATTAATAAGATGAACAAAAAAAGGCCGAAAGTATAGGAAAGTATATGGGTTTCCCATGGCTCAAGTTCAAATCCGGAAAAACCTATTGCATCAAGAAACTCTTTGCTCACTGTTTTTTCGCTTTTTTTCCTGTATTTATCAATATCACCCACAAGCCAGCTAAAGTGTTTCACAGAAAAACGGCAGGCACGGCAATACATATCCTGGTTGTCACTCATGAATTACCTTACCTGTTTTTCTCCACGAAATCAAGGTACCACGCCATCCATTTGTTATAAACGTCATGGAAGTCCACTTTTCCTTTATCATCCTGCATCTGGTCAAGGTAAAGACAAAAAGCATTGTTTGCTTTCATTACCATGTCAGATTCTACAAACCCGGGATATTGTTCACCCACTTTTGCGATCGTTTCTTTGATCATTGCCCGCACCTTGATATTCAGGGAAGCTTCATCAATGCCCATACCCCATTTATGGGCGATCTTACTGACAAGCACAGAACCTCCCCTGTCAAGCAGATCAGTCGCTACAAGCTTATCCTGGGTAGCGTCAAATACCATTATATCATTAAAAATATCATCTGAATCGGGATGTTCTTCCCATTCTCCTCCCGTTACTTCGGCTATTTCCACAATTCTTTTTTTCTTTTTCAGCGTACCGCTTATTCTCACATTCTGTGCTACAATGACTGCATCCGTCGACCTGAATGATGCCGCAGGTACTCCAAGACTGTTGACGATGCGTTCATATACTGCCCTTGTGGATGCGCCATGGATTGTGCCTATAACCGAATTTCCGGCAGCTCCTACCTGCATTGCCTCATATAGAACTTTTACTTCAGGACCTCTCACTTCACCAAGTACTAAAGTGGCATTTCCCATTCTCAGGGCTGCGCGAAGCGCTGTTTCAGGATTTACCTCGATGTTCGTTCCACCTACCGCAGCTTTTGTATTCATTCCCTGGATCTTAAAGCCAAGTTTTTGTAGATCTTCAATAGGAAGCTCTGGAGTATCTTCAATGGTCAATATCCTGTATTTCTGGGGGATTTCCAGAAGCAAAGCGCAAAGAAGAGATGTTTTTCCTGAACCCACACCACCCGCGACAAGGACAGAAGACTGGCCGTCCATAAGGAAACTCAATAAACCTGCAGCAAGCGGAGTGATCGAGCCTGTGTTTATCAGTTTCGGGAGCGTCCATGGATTTCGCGCATGTTTCCGGAAAGCATAAGCCAATCCGCCGGATGATAACGGGTCTCCAATCACTGATACTCTTGTTTTGAATTCCGGCAGATCCATATCAAGAACCGGGGTTGCTTCCCCGAATGGTCTTCCGCTTATCGCCCTGAACCGGGTTATCATGGAATCGATATCATCCTGGGATAAAAAGATATTCGAAAAACATTCTTCTCCATCAACTACGACATGGATGGGATTTATATCAGCCGGTGAATTTACATAAACATCAGTAACCCGTTCATCTGAAAGCACATCTTCCAGTATTCCCAATCCAGTTGTGTATTTTGCAAGTATATCTGATAACACGTTTATTTCATCGGGGGCAAGTTTTAAATTTTTCTCCCTGGCTTCATCTGAAATCATCCTGACCCCGAGCCTTTCGAAATATTCCCTGGAATTGGAGGATTCTGAAAAATTGATTTCCTTTGGCCTGTGCCTCATTAGTTTCTTCCTGACTGATTCAATAATTTCCAATTCTATTGGACGCATGTCATTATATTCCGGGGGAATCGTAAAATACAGGCTCTCCGGCCTGTCAGTAAGCCTGTAGATCGTTATTGGCAATATACGCCCCCCGGATCTATGCACTTCATACCTTTCAAGAAATTCAGTATTTGATGGCGGAGCCGTATATATCCTTGAGGTGGAAAAACCCGGCCTGACGAGTGATTTAATAGTATTCCTGTAATAATCGCAACTTTCCCTCTCACCTCTTATCCGGTCTGCCAGCAAAGGCACAGTGGATATCATTTTTTCCAACAATGATATAAATTGGATTCTAATGGCTTTGGCATTTGATTTTTGAAGGGTATTGATTTTTTCTCTTATTTCCAGATATGCTTTTATCGGGTCAAAAGTGCTTGTATTTATAATCGAAAGCAACCATTCTTTACACTGGGTTGTATATTCTTCGCATTCCGTCCCAAATCCTGAATTTTTATATGCATGGATATTATTAATGAATTGAGCCAGATGATATAGGAAATCCAGGTTTTCCATTTCATAGTCCCGTTCAAAAAGATGGGAGAGGACAAGTCGGTTTGCTGCAGGTTCAGAGTTCAGGATCTGGAAAATATATTCCCTGCATATTGGATCTGTGATGGATGATGAACCCGACTTGCAGTTCTTGCAATCAAGAATAATTACCCGCTGGTGTTTATATTTCCTGACATTATATGAACAAGGTTTTCTTTCTCTTTTTTTTTCCCCGGCCAATGACTTTATGGTATCAACTATTGAAGCAGTACGCAGAGTCATTTTCCTTTTGATTTGTTTTGTGTCCATTTTTAATTGAAATAAATATTTTATTCTTCCAAATTGAGGATAATCTAGCTGTAAATCTCAGGATTATTTAAATTTATCCGAACTTCAATATAATAATTATTACTATTATTATAATATAAATTAGAATTATCATGATTATAATAACTATTCCTTATATAAAATAATAACATAAATATTAAATACTTTCCGCAGCATTTACTTTTTTTATACTTTAATGGGCTTAACAATGAATTCAAAATATAACATAATCTCACCAGACATTCGAAATTCAGGTGTAACACATAAGCAATACGTGATCGGAAGGAGAGATAAAGATACTGACACAGGTACCCTGGATGTGGGAAGATATCTTGCTCTTGATAAGTCCATGGGATCAAAAGTCCAGATGGATGCATTAAGACCACACGCCATTCTTATTTGCGGTAAACGCGGATATGGAAAGTCCTATACAATGGGAACATTGATAGAAGAACTTGCTTCCCTTCCGGGTAATATAAATATTGCGGCTCTTGTTATTGATACAATGGGAATTTTCTGGACCATGCGCCACCCGAATAGTAAGGAAAGCGATATTTTATCAAAATGGGGTTTTTCTCCTGCAGGGATCGATGTAGATTTGTTTGTCCCTGCAGGAAGTGTTGCACATTATGAAAAAATGCATATTGATGTTAAGCCATTTTCGATTTCACCATCAGAACTTTCAGGGTATGACTGGTGTTCTTTATTTGGTCTTGACCCGATAAGCCCGGTGGGTGTTTTCATTATGAAAATAATCGAAGAGATCCGGGAAAAAGAATCAGGGATCTCTTTGAATACCATCATAGGTTTTGTAAATAAGGATAAAGAAGAAGATACGACTTTGCGAAATGCCGCTAATAACTATTTCCGCTCGGCCATTTCCTGGGGAATATTTCAGGAAAAAGGGATCATTATTTCCGATATTATCCGAAAGGGAAAGGTGGTCATTCTTGACCTTAGCTCGATCGACAACCAGAATATCAAGGCCATAGCTGTTAAGATCCTTGGTTCTAAAATTTATGATGAAAGTATAAGATCAAGACGAATTTATGAACAAAAGGAAATGGGAGAAAGTCCAGATGAAGAAGGCATTCCTATGGTCTGGATGTTTGTAGATGAAGCTCATTTATTTTTACCCAGGGAAGGAGAAACGCCTGCAACAGGAGTACTTGTAACGGAATGGCTAAGGCAGGGAAGACAACCCGGACTTTCTATAATTTTTGCAACACAGAGGCCAGCCGCGCTTCATCCGGATGTCATGTCACAAAGTGATATTATAATCTGCCATCGCCTTACCGCACAGGATGACATAAGCGCTCTTGAAGCTGTCCGCCCCACATATATGCGAGAGGGAATAGGTGAGTCCCTGAAAAAGATGGGGACTGAAAAAGGAGTAGCATTCATAGTTGATGACAATTCCGAGTTAGCTCATGTTGTCCGTATGCGCCCAAGGAAAAGCTGGCACGGCGGTGATGAGCCTTGTGCGCTTATGAAATAGGGGCTAGAAATAAATTTGATATGGCAAATGAATTCAAGGAAGGTTTAGTAAAAAAATACTATTGTATGAATACAATGATGCCAGGATCGCTATGCCAATAAATTCTCCATCTACCAGCAAATCCCGCGACATACGGATATTTATTGTTTCCCTGCAAAAATACAGGATGTACCAGTATCCATATACAGTGGCAAAGATTAAAACTATGAAATATCTGTGGAAGAAACCCTGGAAATAGGAAAATATTAGCCAGAAAATGAGAATTGAGTTCATGATGAGAAGAAGAATTCTTGTTTTTTTTCTCCCCAGAAAAACAGGTATTGTCCTGACTCCGTTCAGACTGTCACCGTTTATATCACGGACGTCAAAAATGACAGTATTAATAAATAGTTTGATAAAGAAAAAAACAAAAACAAATGAAATCATCTTAATGCCTCTGGAATCAACTACCATAGGAATAAATGCCCCTATCACGGCCCATGCCAGGGCAACTGATAAACTTTTCATGAAAATTATATCTTTCAATCTAAAATTTGCTACTTTTATGCTGTATATAAATCCTATACAGAAAGGAAAAAAAATAATAAGAATCGCAAAAATGGTATATGAAGAAGCTAAATAAACCGCAGCAAATGAAGATATGATCACTGAAAGAATTATATAATACCTATTTTTTATAGTAAATTCCGCCCTGTTCTGCAGATTTATCTTATCTTCTTCAGTATCTGTTAATTTATTGAGGCTATATACTGCAAAAGTAACGAAAAATGAAGCAAGAAGTAATCTAAAATCAACATTTATATCATAAAGCAAAAAAGAAAAAAAAGGAAGTGAAAATCCCGTTATTGCAATGAGAGTGGAACTATTTATTAATAAAGAAATTGACTTGTCAGAAAAAAAACAAATTTTTTTCAGTAAGTATTGTTCTTTATATAATTCTGTGTTATAATCTGACATAATAGTTACTTTTTTTAAATTTCTTTCAAAGCATGTATGGCCATTACGGAGATAATTTTTAGACTACAACGGGGGTTTGAATAATCTTGCCATTCACTTTAAAGATCCCTGTTTTTCGTCTTCCTATCCTTTTTATTATTTCATTTCATCATCACAATATATATCATCATAATATTGTCATAATATGTTTCAATAATCATTATATGTTTTAATAGCTTATGTTTGGAAATATTGCTCAAACCAGGCAATTAGAAGTATTTGGGAAACTTCAGAGACTTTCTAATTTCTTCTCTCCGTTTCCTATTATCTGAATTAAAAAAAAAAACAGATATTTTCATTAAATATTATTCTTCATATAATCCGTTTTGATGATTTGACGTAATGGTTAAAAATTTCTTTTCCCATAGCAATTGCCTGTTGGCTTTGACTTACTAAATCATTGCTGTAATCATATGTCCCATCCATACGGAATAATCCCAGGGAAAAAACAGAATCAGTAACTGTAATAGCGGCTTTTATATTTTTATCCATTACAAATAAATTAATATTGGATTTGTTTTTGGCAATTCTATTTAAAACTGTTATATCAATTTTTCCCAGCACTTCTGTTGTCAATACAAGCTGGATATCAACATTTCTATGATTCAATTCTTCAAACAGGGATACGAATTCTGGAACGTAGATGGAAGAGATGCCTTTTATCTCTTTAGCGTTTTTCAATAAATTTATAAAATTAGTATGAACTTTAAAAATATCAGTATCGGTATCTTTGAGAACCAAAGAATCTTTCAACGATCCAATCTTATCAAAAAAAAACTCAGGAAACCCACTTAGATCGTGCTCCATCCAGAATTTTTCATGTTTTTTCAAAACCTCTGCCGAATTGCTAAAATCCAGCATCTTCACAGCTATTATCCTGCCAATATTTGTCAGACAATAATTTTTATTTTTGTCTTGAAAAGTCAGATTTCCCTTTTCAAGTTCTTTCAAAGCATGTATTGCCGTTGTGGCGCTAATTTTCAGACTATCACGAATATCCCCGAGTGATTTTTGACTCTCATACAGAGTAAAAATGATTTCTTTTCGCAGGTCGGAACATACGACGAGGCGTTGAATAATGCTTCCATCCACTTTTTTATCCACTGTTTTTGTCTCCTTATGATTTTTTCTATTTTTATCCTATTCATTGCAATGTATATTAACATGTATATTAACATTCTCATAATCATTTAATGTTTTAATAGTTTATGTTGTTGAAATATTGCTCAACGCAAGCAATATAGTCATATTTAGGAAACTTTATATACTATTGTATAGATTTTAGATATAAGGGTCATGATAAATGCAATTCATTTTGAAGGAGAAGGAAAACTACTCGCTTGGTATTAAGGAATTGGATGAAGCTATCGGAGGGATTAAGAAAGGCTCTAATATTATGTTGATAGGCCCTTCCATGTGTGGGAAAGAGGTTATATTGAATCATGCAATGCAGGGCAGCCTGACAGGAATTGAAAATGCAGCGATCATTGTAACGACTCGCGAACCTGCGATGCATATGATGCAACGGTTAAAAAGAAACA
Source organism: Methanosarcinales archaeon (assembly GCA_905339155.1). Classification (GTDB taxonomy): domain Archaea; phylum Halobacteriota; class Methanosarcinia; order Methanosarcinales; family Methanoperedenaceae; genus Methanoperedens. Next base: position 5,539 of record CAJPFJ010000025.1, on the reverse strand, counting down.
AATCTTGTTCATTATTATCAAAAATAGGTTTTGTGGATTGTGTTTCAAAATCTATCCAGCATGAAACGGTTGAAAATGGGAATATCAGAATAGTAATTAGTCCGGCAGATCTAACAAGTATTGGAGTGAAAATTAGCCAGTTCATCCAGGATTTCTTCGTTAAAAGAAATATCCAAAAAATCCAGGTTCATTTCAATTCTCTTTCGATAATATTGATGTATTCAAACACTCAAACGGTTTTCAGATTTTTGCACATACTTACCGGCCGGATCAAAGAGATGGGCGCTCTTGGAATCTATGTGGTAGATAGCGGCGTTCATAGCCAGCAGACAATTGCGACAATGAAACAATTATGTGATGGCATTATAGAGGTCAAATTTGAAAACGATAGAAATTTTATAAGGATCGTGGGTCTCTCCTCATTACCTACATCCTGGTTTGAATATAAGATTGAAGGGGAGAAATTAGAAATTATTGGGAAAAAGACCAGTTCTTTGGATCAATAGTTAAATAAGTGAATTATTGCTTGATTTAGACTATTTTGCTGGATTATTATACGAAATGTTTAATATTAGTTAAAATCATACATTGAATTGCATCTTAAAAACGTCAAAAGAACAGAGGAAGGGATTGGAATATGTATAAGCCGAAGAATGGATATGGTGAAGAAAATATGGGAACAATGGATATAGTCGTAGAGTGGAAATATGGGGCAGTGAAAGGATTCGGATCAAGAGAAGAAGCGGAACGATTCATAAATAATGTCTGCAAGAGAACAGCTCCGGATATGGAATATTCTGTTGGCCTGTTTATGATTAAGTGAAGATATCATTTCTTTTTACGAGCCGGATATCATGCTGCATTCATGTCACTTTTAAATTTATCTGATTGAAACAATAATAAGGATGCTCATAATATTTTTTTATACAGTTACGGGCTCGCTGGGATTTGAACCCAGGTCCTAGGCTCCGGAGGCCCAAGTACTATCCGGACTATACTACGAGCCCGATATGATTTTTTCCTCAATACGGGTACACTGAAATTCTGCTTAAACTACTTAATACTTTGCCGCCAATCCACTATGTGGATATTGGAAAAAAGAAAAATCGATCACAGAGGACACTGCATGTGCAGCGATATCAGTTCATGATGCGCTCGCGCATAGGAGGGGAAATCGGTGTTGTCCGTTTTTTCTGAACCTCACGGAAGAATGTTGCATTGTATATGCACCCGGTAAAATCATGATCACAAATGTTTAGTGTAAAAGAGTTAATTTATTAATGAGAAAAATGAATGAGATAAATATTTCCCATAAAACCGTGTTGATTGACCTCATATCTGATTTTGAAGAGTTTATAAGTAAACTTGAGAAAAGAAAAGAAGATCTCGAAATGTTAAAAGATGATTTGCTGATTTATAGCGATCCCGAATTTATGAAAAGCATTAAGAAAGGAATCAGTGAAGCTGAAAGCGGATACACAGTAAAATGTGAAGATATTCAGGAAAGAAAAAAACTCTTCGATTCACTTTGATTTACGACAGCGAATTTACCAGAGAATTTCTCGACAGAATGAGGAAATTAAAAAAGAAGGATAATTCCACTACATTTGGGCTAATCGTTTCATTAGATCATTGTTATGTTTTAAACTCTCTTTGAAGTGTTTTCTCTGTTCGTCAGTTAGTGAACTATCTTTTCTCACTTCTTTCGTAACTGCTTGTTCCATATAGTTCAATTATAAATTTCAATTATAAAGTTCAATCTATTAAAGACTATCCGGATTATATTTTTCAGTAATGCCTTGAATATTCAACCCTGGAACACATACTTATCCAGCAGCCTCGTGATATCCTGCGAGAGCCTGTCGGTAATGAACTTCAGGGCAACCCGCATGTCCTCAAAAGTCTTACCCGCTGAATTGATACCATTTTTCATTATTGGAAGAGCCCTGTCTATCCAGAGGGGGAGTGTCATAACCTGTCATTTCCGGCGTAAAATTCCCCACTTTCTCCGGTTTAAATTTCCCCACCCCATTATAAAGTTTCCTCTCAACTGTTAAATTTTCTAACAAAAAGTAACCTCATTTTCGTGGAATTGTCAACCCATGTTTTTTTCGATCTTTAAGTCTATAGCTTTCTCCTTTGATATTGATCGTCGTACAATGATGCAAAATCCTGTCCAGCATAGCTGCAGCAATGACCTGGTCATGGAATATCTCGCCCCAATCACCATATGATTTATTCGACGTAAAGATGGTTGAAGTCTTCTCATATCGTTTAGACACAAGCTGGAAAAAGCAATTGGCACCCTCGCTATCAAAAGGCAAATACCCCATCTCATCGATTATCAGCAATTTGTATTTTGCCAGAGTCCTGATCTTATCTTCAAGCAACCCTTCTCTTGTTGCTTTTTTCAGTCTTTCAATGAGGATCCCTGCATTAGCAAAATATACTGAAAGACCAGCTTGAACAGCTTCAATACCAAGAGCAACTGCCAGGTGAGACTTGCCAACACCAGGAGGACCAAGGAAAACCACATTCTCAGCATTATAGATGAATCTTAACAAAGCAAGGTCGCTGATAACTGCTTTATCTATTGAAGGCTGAAACTCAAAATTGAAATCTTCCAATCTCTTTTTTGCAGGAAAACCAGCAAGTCTCATTCTTGTTTCCCGTGATGAGGCATCTTTGGCATGTTTTTCCTGATCTATCAAATAGTCGAGAACTTCCAGAATAGTCTTTCCTTCCTTAGCAGCAATTTCCAGATAGTTATCCAGAATAGTGCCGACAGTATTCAGTTTCAATTTAACCAGGTTTGCATGAAGCCTTTCATAAGCAAGATTACTCATGGATTCACTCCTCACTTAAAGCTTCATAAACCGACAGAGAACGTTTTTCCACTTCAATGCTCTCGAATTTCAATATCGATTGCCCTTGTTTATTCATGGAAGCTTTATTTTCTTTCAAGATTTCACTCATCAATCCTTTGAAATGTTCTTTTACCCTTGATACCCTGCAGCTTCCAGAAATTATTTCATGTTCACAAACATGTTCTCCATCCACAATAACGCTAAATTTGCCATTGAATATCGCAAGTGTAGCCTCTCTGCCGGCAAATCGATATGGAACAGAATATTGATTCCCAAGGTAAGAAATAAGGCAATCTCTTGATATCGTCCTTGTTTCTTCACGTATAACAAGATATTCAGGGACTCCGTCGATTGGTTTTAGTTCTTCAGCTTTAAGACGCTCAAGAGGTATTTCATGGGTAGTTCCATGCACACTGGAATTTACTCTCTTTAGCCAAGCAATTGCTTGATTATTGATATCCGAAATTGAAGAAAAGCTCCCACCGAGGAAGAAATCCCTTTTGACATAACCGACTGTGTTTTCGATCTTTCCTTTTGTTTGGGGTCGATAGGGACGGCATAAGCGAGGAATAAATCCATAGTGCTTGAAGAAATCCTCAAATTTTTTGTTCCATTCTGAATCGGTGGATTTTAGGGCTCTGGTTATCACCACTTGCTTCATATTGTCGTAGAGTATCTCTTTCGTATATCCACCAAAATAACGAAATGCATTCACATGGCACTTAATCAAGGAATATACGTCAATGCTTAGCGTAAATTCGATATATCTCATCCTTGAAAAACCAAGTATCATGTTGAAGCAGTATAGGGTTTGCTTTTTGCTATCGATTTCTACTTTCCCAAATTCTGACCAATCAACTTGTGCTTGTACCCCAGGTTTTGTCTCGTATCTAAGTATGGCAGGAACTCCCTGTTTTGGTCGAACTTTAGTCACAAAATCACTAACTATTGTGCTTTTTCCAGTAAAACCCATTTCCTGTATTTCTCTAAATAAGCGGACAGCTGTGAAAGGTTCTTTATCAAGCCTCTTGATTATGTAATCTTTGTAGTTATCGAGTTTACTAACTCTTTTTGCTCTATGTTTTGGTTCCGGTAGTGTTGTTGAATTCAAATATTTTCGTACGGTCTTCCGATCAAATCCTGTTATATTGGATATTTCCGTGATGTTCAGACCCTGAGTATATAGATCTCTTATCATAAACCATTTCTCCGTTTCAATCATTGTCTCCAATCCTGGAATTTTTAGTCCAGAATTGTCAACTGGGGATTTTTAACCCGGAGAAATGAGGAAAATTAAACCGGAATTGACATAACCACTAATGCAAGGATGAATAATAAGAATAACAAGAAGATTTGTTTTGAGTTCATAAAAAAAAGAAAAATGCTCCCCAATGAAAGGGTGCATTCACATATTTATGTTACAGTTACTTGCATCTGGGTTATTACCTGGCCTGATGGGACATCCTGAAGCATTACTTTCAGAATAGTTCCCTTTGCAGGTGCTTTATCAGTTGCGTCCCAAGTATAGGTAATGCTTGCCCCAGCACCAAGAGTATCGATGGTGGTCACAGGAACTTGGAACTCAATTAAAGTCAACCCAGTAATAGTGCCAATTGGACTGTCATCGACTGCATCAGTTACTGTTATTTTCTCATTAGCCAAAATCAGTGCATCGCCTCCATTATGGGTTAATTTTAATGTGCCGTTGCCTGCATCTGTTGAATTTATTGCCGATATTCTCAATTGCACCGTTGGTGCTTTTGGGGGTGGTGACATTCCGAATACGAACGCAGCGATAACGGCTGCTAATATTACAGTGATCGCAACCATCAGGATAACCCCGATGACTGGCGATACTGCCTCTTCATTATTTTTAGATCTCATATTTAATTTTCCTCCTGGTATATTTCTTTAGTTCTTTTATTAACAACGTTTTCGAGTTTTGTAGTCCACATATTCTTTACCTGTGTATATTCACATTCAAGATAATGTGCGACTGCTTTGGCGAGAGCGTCTTTGGTATTGGTCTCACCCGTTTTTGCTTTAAGGGCATCGATATCCTCTACCATGAGAACTGTTTGTACATGCATTATTTTCGCCATTGTTAGTCTCCTTCGAGAGAATTCATACCATTGGAAGTATATGTTCTCTCTTATACATAATAATGATTATGATATATTTAAAGATACTTGAGATAAAACATTTTAATGAGAATGAGCATATCCAGAAGCTGCACGCTCTTGCTACTTACGGATGCGGTATCAGCCTGCTGTAATTTGAGGAAATAAGAAGATAATATGAGCGGACAGCTCCAAAGCCTGGAATATGATTTTGGATGATTAAAGCCCGGTAATCAGATCATAACTAAATAAGAAGAAAGAACTTCCGACACAATTGTGCGGAAGCTATTTGATATTCAAAAGTCTTTTTACGTTGACGCTTTTCTTTGCAGACAATTCCACACGAAATACAACAACCTTAAGTGCTTTCATAATTCGGATGGCGCTTGAAATATTTAAAAGTAACGGTTCTTACAGTACTTCCGATTTAGCCTTGTTCCGAACTAGCTATCTCCGAAATACTCGATTTAACATTAAATCAAATACTTCTATTTCCAACTCACGCAAAAAAATGACACCTCCGAATATCTATTTTTGTAAAAACGCTGACAA
>CAJPFJ010000024.1 GCA_905339155.1 Methanosarcinales archaeon | reverse complement strand
ATTGTAATCAGCATTGAGTGTTCGAATAGCCATCTGCAAAACTTTTGAATATACAGCTTTATATTTTGGATACTTTTCTTTTGTCTTCGGCAAATCGTTTTGTTGTTTTTTGTAACCAACGCTATAATATGGTTTTCCCCAAGGGAATACTTCAAAATCCGCTCTAAGGTTATTGAGTATCCACTCTTTTCTTCGTTCTGCAAGAGCAAAGTTATAGATCAGTCTGCATTGCTCTGAAAGATACCACAATACATCTTCCTGTTCCTGTGTTGGGTATATCCTGACTCTTTCAGTTAGTTGCATACTAATCTCCAATCTTGACAAACATTATATTGTCTTATCACATTATATATCTTATGCCTATCTCAAAATCCAATCTTGACAATTGCTTTTCTGAGATAGGCATTACGATTCCAAGGGGGTACGATTCATCCCCTCCCTCTCAGAAGGGGACTTCTCTACCCCTTGACCCCACGAGTTAAAACATGCTACTATACAAGTTGTTCCTATATTAGTCTCATCATCGCACACGTTATGGTTAAGAAATGCAGCAAAGGAAACTGGCCTGATAAAAAGAGAGAGAAAAATAGAAGCCTTCGTAATGCTCTGGACTCTTGTCTTTAGTTTCGGTGCTCATCTTCCGCGAAATCTTGCAAATATGAAGCGGAAGTATGAGAAAGCATCCAGGAAGGAAATAGCCGAAAGCAGCTGATATATGCGATTTACTTCTGAACTTGTGGATTTCCTAAAAGTATGTGTCACTCATGCCATTGAACAACTTGCACTTGAACAGAACAAAGTTCTCAGTGAAAAACTTGCTAAATTCACCCAACTCCTAACTTCTGACAACAAAATCTAAAAAATTATTTTTCCTTAGGTAGTAACCCTTTTATTTTTGACAGCATCTTTATCAATAAACCAATTTCTTGTATCTTGATTTTTTTATTTTCCCCTGTCAGGATATTTTCCACGAAATTATTGAATTCTTCGCTATCGCGGGTCGACCTGACAAAAGCTTCCAAAATCCTCCTGTCCGATATCAAGTAAGATATCATAGTGAGTCCTGAGAAGTCAAATTCTTTTTTCCACCGGACCTGATAATCATTTAGCGTATTTTTGCCTGACGCTGCATCTGACAGGATTTCTGCAGCTATTTCTCCCGAACGCCTGGAATAGTACAGGCCCTCACCTTCGAATGGTGAAACAAATCCTGCAGCATCTCCTGCTAAGAGAAATCTTTTAGAAAACGTTTTTTTAACTGGTCCAAGCGGGATGAGACCCTTTTCCCCCGGGATATCGGGGAAACCTGCTAATGACGAACTGCCTGTGAGCACATGATTTTTTTTAGGAGCGACCCATGAATAAACCCCTGGCTGTAGATCGATCTCATAATAGTTATCAGGTTCTACATATTTTTTCTGTTGAACACAAAAGGCATACTTTCTTGTACCTCCGTAAAGTTTGCTTAAGTCTGATATGCCTGATGCAATAATAGCATAATCCGCAGTAATAGATCCTTTATTTGTTCTGATCATTATGTGGGCCCCCTTTTCCTCTATCGACGATACTCTTTCTTTTCTTAGCTCAGATCCATCAATAAGTGCTTCATTAAGATTAAAAAGATCAAATGATTCACGGTTTATCGAGTACTCAACTGCCTTCCTGTATGATATTTGCGCATGGATATCACAAAATGAAATCCTGGTGCCTTTTAACTCCTTCTCGACAAAATCATGATTTATCCCATATCTCTTGACATACTGAGCTGTCAGGATTCCTGCGCATACCTTTTTTGTATCACACGGGTCTATTATGAGAGTCTTGTAACCAAGAGAAGATAGTTTTAAAGCTGATGCAGAACCTGCAGGTCCGGCGCCGATCACTATACAATCGTATTTCATGTGAAAACTCTCCGGATTATTCTGTCCGTCAAAATATACGCTATATCGAATGCAAAAAGAGCTATCAAAGCATTCAGTCCGATAATTTTCAAAATAACCAGTATCAATACCCCTATTTTGAGGATTAATCTATAGTCAAAGATAAAATCCATGGATTTAGGAATATAGATTAGGTCTCTTATCTCATCAAGTGCTGCTAATGTCGTAATAAGCAATACCAGAGGGGAGAGTTTCACACCAAATAAAAAAACCATGGTGAGAATTGCGCCCATACCTGAATAATGACCCCTGCTATCAATCTTACCTGTCAGAAGACAACCAAGTACGATACCTCCAAAAAGAAAAGATACATCAATATCGATAAGCATTAAATTTCCCATTACAAATCCGTATGCCAGGCCAGTGGGTATCGCGTAAAGACGATGAATACCAAGGTTTTTATCTTCAATATCATCAGTCAGTTTAACCAATGAACCTGCAAGAAAACTCAGGAAAAAAATGATTGGAAAAGACATTTTTTATCAAATGCCTCTTTACTCCTCCTGTGCGTCAAGATTTTCTCCTTTTACCTTCCTGCTTTTCTTCCCGGCCTGTGAAGCGAACACATTCAAAAGGTCTGTCAGTTTTTCATACTGCGCGGTCTCGATATGCGAATACCGCAACGGCTTTTTGTGCTTTCGCGTATCTTTCTTGAGCTTCTTATATAGCTCGTCAGAGCGCGATGTGAGTTTTTCATCAGTCGTTCCCTCGATGAGCATAACGCCCATTGCGCCGTATTCAAAAGCTGTATTGACCACATCGCCGTCGAGAATGTGGATGGAAGGAACGCTCACGAACATGATAAGAGAGGAGTATTGTTTCCGGTTAACTCCGGCAATATCAGCCGCTGCATATGCATATGGGTCGATGAAAACGATCACTCCGGGAGCTTCGCCCAGGATCCCTTGCAGCTGCGCCTTTAACTGGTCGCGTGTAAAATTTCGTATCTCGATACCTTTTATTGGGCAGGCTGGCACGCAGATTCCACAGCCTGTGCAGGCAAGAGGCGAAAGTGCCGCTTTTCCTCCCACAAGTGCAAGCGCATTATATGGGCAGGCCTTCACGCAATCCCCGCAGCCGTTGCATTCAAGTATCAGTGGCTTCTCAGGCGGGATAAGGATCATACCTTTTCCGAGGAACTGGGAAACTTTATGGGCGGCGCTTATTCCTTCCGTAACAGAATCATGGATATCCTTGGGGCCAAGCACGCAGCCTGCTGCAAATACCGACTGGTTAAGTGTATTTACAGGGTCAAGCTTGACATGCTTTTCTTCAATAAAACCGTCATCGCCAAGAGAGACGCCAAGCTTATCAGCAATTTCTTTTGTGCCTGTTGAGGGGATTAGAGCCGGGCACAGCACCACCATATCAAATATTTCCCGTCCTTTCCTGCCAAGGTTGGTATCTTCATACTGAACCATGAGAGAGCCATCGGTTTTTGGGATTATTTCAGCTACTTTTCCGCGCACATAATTAACGCCTTTTTCTTGCGTGTGGTGATAGAATTCTTCAAACCTCCGTCCTGCTGAACGCATATCGATATAGAAAATCCAGGCTTCTGCATCCTCTTTCATCTTTTTCACAAGCTGCGCCTGCTTCTGCGAATAGATACAGCAGACTTTGGAGCAGTGTTTTCTCCCCTTACCGGTAAAATCCCTGCTTCCTGCGCAAAGCACGAAAGCGACCCGGTTCGGGAAAGTCCCGTCAGCTTTCTGTAACCTCATTCCGGTTTTGCTCTTTGCAGATAACATTTCCTCAAATTCAACAGCTGTGAGGATGTTTGGGGATGGATAATTATATTCTTCAATAAACGATGGGTCAATAGGTTCAAATCCGGTCGCGATCGCAACGGCGCCCACTGAAATAGTGCTTGTTTCTTCCTTTGCCTCAAGATTGATCGCATCGCGGGGGCATACCTTCACACATACGCCGCAGTTCTTGCATTTTGACATATCGATCATGTATGCCTGCGGGACAGCCTGGGCAAATGGAAGAAATATTGCACCTGTCGGGCATTTCCTGGCGCAGGCGCCGCAGTTTATACATTTCTTGATATCCACATACCGCGGGCTGTGTTTCAGGGTAATGGAATAATCTCCAGGGCTTCCATGGACATTTGCAACTTCGGTCTGTGTGAACATGGTGATCCCGGGATTATTGTGAACGGCAACCATTTTTGGGGTGAGAATGCACTGGGAGCAGTCAAGCGTGGGGAATGTCTTTGAAAGGCCGATCATGTGCCCGCCAAGATATGGCAGCTTTTCTATTAATATCACTTCATGGGAATCAGCAAGCTCAAGTGCCGTTGTTATTCCGGCGATCCCGCCGCCAACAACAAGCGTCCTGTTCACAAGTTCCTTTGAAAGAGGTGTTAGCGGCTCTATTGAACCCATGCGAGCGGCGGCGCCTTTGATCAAGCCTTTGATCTTTGAATTCACGCTTTCCTTACTGTCCTTATCGTGTACCCAGCTTGCCTGTTCCCGGATATTTGTTATTTCAAGGAGATTGGGATTAAGTCCCGCAGTTTTTACCATCCCCCTGAAAGTTTCAAGATGCAGCTTGGGCGAGCATGATCCTATAACAACACGGTCAATTTTCCCCTTCTCTATATCATTTTTTATCTTATCCTGGCCAACGCTGCTGCACAGGTAATCCTGGATATTTACAGTTACATTTTTATCTTCTTTGAGCTTATCCGCAACTGCCTGGAGGTCAACAACATCACCGATATTACCTCCGCACCTGCAAAGGTACACGCCGATCCTGGATGCCTCTTTTCTTGCATTTTCTGTCATTATTTGCCCCCAATTTTCTTGATCAATTTATCAGTCGGAACAAGATGCCGGGAAAGCCCCAGTTCCTTCGGGTCAAAACCCAGGGCAAGTCCCATAAGCTGCGTGAAATAAATAATTGGCAGATCGATCTTGATATTAAATTTTGCTTCCACTGCTTTTTGTTTTGCATCTAGCTGAAGATGGCACATGGGGCATGTAACAACAATGCAATCTGCGCCTGTTTCTTTTGCCATTGCCAGCAATTCTTTTGCCAGACCCAGGGCAAGGTCTTCATTCGTTATCAATATCGGGCCTCCGCAGCATTTGGTTTTATAATAATACTTTACAGGCTCGGCTCCAAGGCTTGATATTAGATTGTCGAGTGATTTTGGATCCTCAGGACTATCAAAATTGTTTTCGGGGCGTGTCAGGAGACAGCCATAATAAGGAACAGCTTTGATCTTGAGAGGTTGTTTAACAAATTCCATGAGTTTTGGCAATCCAAGATCTTTTACGATCACTTCGAGGAGATGTTTTGGTTTTGTATTGCCGTCATATTTTTCGGTGAGCGCTTCATTAACCATCGTTCTAAGAACGTTGTCCTGGAGTGCGGTATTTGTACGCATGAGGTTTGAATAGCACAGGTTGCAGGGTGTTGCCATATCAAGCCCTTTAGCGGATGCAAGCGTTCTTGCGCCCAGTGCGGTCTTTACCGTTCTATCAGGCACATGCAAAGCACCGCAGCAGTTCCAGTTCTTTATTTCTTCCAGCTCAATGCCAAGGCGGCCAAATACAGCTTCTACGGAAATGCGATAGTCGACCGCGGTTCCATGCTGCGCGCATCCGGGATAATATGAATATTTCATTTTTTAGCCCCTTCTGCTAATTCGGTATCTCCAGGTTTATTCTGTTCAGGCTGTTTATCTTTTTCTTCAGTCTCTTTGCTTTCTTTCTTCGGTTCCCAGGTTTTTTCTCCAAGTTTAAAAATTGCATCCAGTTCCCTGGTATTTTCCATCCTGTCGATTGATAGAGGAATTTTTCCTTTTGCCATCATTGATAGCCCAAATGGGAGCTGCTTTATCATTCCAGGCTCTGTCAGGCTGTATTTGGAGATCAACAGGAATTCAGATGCTCTTCCGTTATTCTTAATTACATCTGAAAAAACATTATCGAACTTTATATTCTTGTTCTTTATCCCTTCGGCTATAGCTATTGGTTTTAACATTTCCATAAGTTCAGTAGGATGAATGCCCCTCGGACATCGGACAGAGCATGAGAAGCACGTTGTGCATATCCATATCGTGTTGCTTGAGAGCACTTCCCTCTTCAAGCCAAGCTGCACCATGCGTACCAGCTCGCGCGGGGAATGATCCATTTCGTGGCTAACAGGACAGGAACCCACACATATTCCACATTGCATGCAGGTTTGGATCTTTTCTCCGGCAGGTGTCTTTAAGACCTGCTCTTTGAAAGCAGAGTCTCTTGATTCCGGACTTAATGGTTCTTTTTTCATATATATCTCCCAGAGGGGAAAACAGATGAAGAGCTAATACCATATAAACTTTATCAACAGATAACATTAATGTGGCATAGGAAACTTTAAATAGTGGTAGGGTGATAGTCGGATTCCCTTAATAGAGGAAAAAAATGCCCGAATATACTTTATTCTTAGGTTGTATCATCCCCGCACGTTTTCCCTTCATGGAAAAATCAACCAGACTCGTTTTTTCCAAGCTGGGTTGTGTTCTTCACGATCTTGAAGGGGCCACATGCTGCCCTACAAAAAGCATCATAAAACCGATCGGAGATATGGCCTGGTACGTAACGGCAGCCAGAAATCTATGTATTGCGCAAAAAGCAGGCCATGACCTTCTGGTCCCGTGCAATGGTTGTTACAGCACATTAAAATCAGTGGAAAGCGAAATGCATGTAAATCACAAAATAAGGGATAAAGTAAATGCAATTCTTGCTTTGGAAGGACTGGAATATAGTGGAACGATCAAGGTGAAACATCTTGTTGAAGTCCTTCATGATGAAATTGGAATCCCGAAAATAAAACAGAACATCACAAAATCCTTCGATGGTATGAAAATTGCCACCCATCATGGCTGCCACATGCTGCGTCCCAGTTCTTCCATTTTCTTTGATGATCCGAACAAACCAAAAAAATTCGATGCACTTATAGAGGCGCTCGGGGCAAAGAGTATCGAATATGAAACAAAAATGTTGTGCTGTGGCGGCAATCTTAACACCGCGGATGAACCGGAAGAAGCAACAGCCCTGGCACGAATGAAACTGATGGAAGTAACAAAAAAAGCAGATGCGATCTCACTAACCTGCCCTTCATGCTTCATGCAATACGATTCACGCCAATATATGATGCAAAAAACAGGCGAAAAACTGAACGTTCCAATTCTATTTTATCCTGAGTTGCTCGGTCTTGCCATGGGTTTTTCAACCGGGGAACTCGGATTGGACATGCACAGGATCGATACAGCAGGATTCCTGGCGAAATGGGATTCAAAATATAATTATCTAAAGACATTAAAAGAGATTTTCGACCTGGGCTCCATGCGCAAGTGTTACGAGTGCGCAGCCTGTGTTAATGACTGCCCGGTTGTAAAGGTAAATCCGGATTTCAATCCGAATGAAATAATTGGAAGATTGCTTTCAGGTGAACTTGAGGCAGTAATAGAATCACATAGCATATGGCGGTGTGTTGACTGTTATACATGTTATGAACTCTGTCCTCAGAAAATGGGAATGAATAAGATATTTGACAAACTAAAGCATATGGCTATTGAAAAAGGGAAAGGGCCTAAAGCCTTTATTGCGAGTATCGAGATGTTTAAAAAAGATGGAAGACTTGGTGAGCCCTCATCCGTGCGAAAAAAACTCAAACTAAAAGAGTCACCAAAGAGCGGGGGAGAAGAATTGAAGAAATTACTTGATCATATTGATAATAATGGAGAAGAAAATGAAGTCTGATGGAATACCGTCCGGATGTGCGATATCAGGATTGATGAGCGAAGATGGAAGACGCATTGGCGGCAAAGTGATTATCCGATCAATTGCCTGCATGCACGACCGTTCAAACGGTCTTGGCGGGGGGTTTGCAGCCTATGGTATTTATCCAAAAAGAAAAGACATGTACGCTTTTCACATGATGTTTGATAATGTGCAGGCTAAACAGAATACTGAAGAATTCTTCAAGGATCACTTCAACGTTGATAAGGATGAAGTCATACCCACGCAAAGGCAAAATGGCGTATGTGATCCCCCTATTCTTTGGAGATATTTTCTTGAGGTGCCTGAGAATAAACTTGAATTCCTTTCAGAGAGAGACTATGTCACAAAAACAGTAATGAAGATACATTCTGAGATAGACGGGGCTTTTGTGGCATCAAGCGGCATGAACATGGGTGCTTTTAAGGGTGTTGGCTTTCCTGAAGATATCGGAAAGTTTTACAAACTGGAGGATTACAGCGCTTATATATGGACATCCCACGGCAGGTTTCCCACGAACACACCTGGTTGGTGGGGAGGCGCTCACCCTTTCACCCTTCTTGACTGGTCTGTAGTACATAATGGTGAAATATCCTCTTATGGGATCAACAAGCGCTATCTTGAGATGTTCGGGTACAGGCTTGAATTAAGAACTGATACCGAAGTTATCGCTTACCTATTCGACCTACTCGTAAGAAAGCATAAGCTTCCGGTTGAAACCGCAGCAAAAGCGCTTGCAGCCCCATTCTGGAAAGACATAGACCGCATGGAACCCGGGAAAAAGAAGGCAGCCATCGCCCTGAGGCAGGTATATGGAAGCACTCTATTAAATGGACCTTTTAGCATAATCATTGGACATAGCCGGGGCATGATCGGATTAAACGACAGGATCAAGCTTCGCCCCATGACGGCAGCTCGAAAGGACGATATGCTTTACATGGCATCTGAGGAATCCGCAATAAGGGAAATCGCGCCAGACCTTGATGAGGTTTGGAGCCCCAGGGCAGGAACACCGGTTTTTGGTACGTTAAAGGCAGAGGTGGAATAATGGAATCACAACTGCCGGCAGAATTCAAGATTAATGTTGATCATGAAAGATGCCGAAAATGCAAACGCTGTGTAATAAATTGCAGTTTCAACGCTATTGAATTCAAGGATAAGGTCACGACCAATAACAGGCTGTGTGTAGCTTGCCACAGGTGCGCAACATTCTGTCCGGAAAGCGCTATCACGATCACTAAGAATCCTCTTGATTACAAAGACGGATATAACTGGTCGCCTGAGATAAGGAAAAATATTCTCAAACAAGCTGATAGCGGCGGTATCATATTGACTGGCATGGGCAATCCTTTGCCCTATCCCATTTACTGGGATCACATGTTAATTGATGCCTGCCAGGTGACTAATCCCTCGATAGATCCTCTCCGTGAACCAATGGAGCTTCGCACGTATCTTGGCGCTAAACCTGAGACCCTTGAATTTGATGGGGATAATATCAGCCTTAAGACAGAACTTGCGCCGCAGGTGAAGCTGGATATTCCAATTGTATTCGCGGCGATGTCCTATGGCGCTATCAGCCTGAATGCCCACAAGTCACTTGCAATGGCAGCAAAGCGCATGGGGACGCTAATGAATACAGGTGAAGGAGGGCTGCATGAAGACCTTGCGGGTTATACTGGCAGTATTATCGTCCAGGTCGCATCAGGGCGGTTCGGTGTAACAAGCAAATACCTGAACAACAGCGCTCTTGTGGAGATCAAGATCGGGCAGGGCGCAAAACCAGGAATTGGCGGTCACCTGCCTGGCGAGAAAGTAGGTGAGGATATCTCAAAGACGCGCATGATACCTGTGGGCACAGATGCACTTTCCCCGGCGCCGCATCATGATATATATTCAATTGAAGACTTATCGCAATTGATATACGCTATAAAAGAGACCACAGATTATAAGAAACCCGTATCTGTCAAGATAGCAGCAGTCCACAATGTAGCAGCCATTGCCAGCGGTATTGTCAGGGCGGGCGCTGATGTAGTAATGATAGACGGCTTCAGGGGCGGAACAGGAGCTGCCCCTATGATCATCAGGGACCATGTAGGGATACCTATAGAACTGGCTCTTGCCGCAGTGGATGACCGACTGAGACAGGAAGGCATCCGCAACCGCGCTTCTATCCTTGTCGGTGGAAGCATCAGGCAAAGCGCGGATGTCGTTAAGGCTATTGCGCTTGGCGCGGATGCATGTGTCATAGGGACAGCATCGCTTATTGCATTGGGCTGCCGCGTGTGCCAGAAATGCTATACGGGCAACTGCGCATGGGGTATTGCGACCCAGAAACCTGAACTCGTGCGCAGGCTGAATCCGGAAGTAGGGGCAGACAGGTTGTGCAACCTGCTTACTGCATGGGGTCATGAGATCCAGGAAGTGCTGGGTTCACTCGGGATAAATGCAATCGAATCGCTGCGCGGAAGCCGTGAACGTTTGCGGGGGGTTGGATTGAGCCAGGAAACACTTGACATACTTGGGATCAAGCATGCAGGAATAGGACAGTGATAATTATGAGAATTGATGCAAAAGGTATGCATTACAGGCCCTTGAATAGGATGATCCGCGATGCAGTGGCACAGGGCGAGAAAGAGTTCGAGCTTGATAACATATGCGGTCAAAGATATATCGGTGCAGGGCTGAACGAAAATGTAAAAATCACCATTAACGGCACTCCGGGCAATGACCTGGGAGTTTTTATGAACGGACCAAAGATCATCGTTAACGCCAACGGGCAGGATGGTCTTGCGAACACCATGAATGCCGGTGAGATCATTGTTCACGGTAATGTGGGCGATATCATCGGTTACGGGATGCGCGGAGGGAAGCTGTACATCAAAGGTGATGTGGGATACCGTGTGGGTATCCATATGAAAGAGTATAAGAAACAGGTACCAATTATCATAGCTGGCGGCACAGCCGGTGATTTTTTCGGCGAATACATGGCAGGAGGGATAATGATCCTTCTTGGCATGAATGGAAAAAGCCCGCTTGTTGGTGATTATGTAGGAACAGGCATGCACGGAGGTGTAATGTACATCCGCGGGAAGGTTGATCCTTTTAATCTCGGAAAAGAAGTAAGCTGCCTTGAATTGAGCGGGGAGGATACAAAGCTTATAAGCAGCTATCTTAAGGAATACTGTGAGTATTTCGGATTTGACTTTGACGAGGTCATGAACGCAAAGTTCACAAAGATGGTGCCATTGTCGCTTCGGCCGTATGGGAATATGTATGTGTATTAAGTCCAATTATTTGATTTACACTATCATGAATTTTACACCTGCAATGAGAAGAACCACTGCAAGTAGTTGATAAAGAGTTGCATTCGCAAATCTCCGGCTTCCCATGTAAGAACCTATTGTACCCCCAAGAACTGCTGCAAGACCCAGAATATAGATCATATCAGGGAGGAATTTTACACCTGTAATATGTCCTGCCATTCCAGATATTGAGTTCACAAGAATGAACATAGCAGAAACACCTGCGGTTTGCTTTGTTCCTGCCCAGCCCATGAACAGGATAAGAGGGGTAAGGAAGATACCGCCGCCTACACCTACCATTCCGGAGAGCAAACCGATTCCGGCTCCTGCCAGTATAGCTGCCAGAACAGGAATTGGTTTGAAGGGATTTGCGAGCGCTGACTGCTTTTTGCGAAAAAAGTGGTAAGCTGCGAATAACAACACAAGACCCACGATTTGTTTATATAGATTACCCGGAAGGGACATGGCGCCGCCTATGAACGCAAACGGGATCGAACTTATTGCAAATGGCCAGAAAGTATTCCATGAGAAATAACCCGCTCTGTAGAATTGCACTGTTGCTATCGCTGCTACGAGGATATTCAGGACAAGTGCTGTGGGTTTCATAGTATCGGGCGAAAGACCGAAAAGTGCCATTACTGCAATATATCCCGATCCTCCGGCATGACCCACTGAGGAGTACAACAATCCAGCCGCAAATATGAGGATGGAAAGAATAATTATGTCATCCATAATTATCCCGATTTTTTTCCAGTGATTTCTTCAATATCAACCTTGATAACCGTCACATTCCTGATCTGATTTTCAGGAAATACGAAGGACTCATCACTATAATGCTTTAGAATTATATTCAAAGCATTTATTTTTTCTTCTGATCCATCGATAAAAAATGCTTTCCCATACCCGATAACGCTCTTATATAGTACATCCCATTCGCAGGGATTTCCTTTTGTCATTAATCCCTCATAAATATCAAATTCAAAACATATATTGTTATTTTTCTTGAGAATATCTATCTTCTCACCAATATTTGCCGAATGGAAATAAAGATGCCTGTCACTATATCCGAAGCACACTGGTATCATATATGGCAGACCGTTATCTGAAAGAGCGATCCTGCATACGGGAGATTCATTAATGATCGTCTCGATCTCTGTTATATTTTTAATTTCCTTTTCTTTTCGTCTCATTATTTCTCCGGGATTTGCATATCGTTTGGCATTCAGCGTTGAACCTGTATGTATGCAGAATATCATCGACTCTTATAATTCCTACTTTCTCTCCATGTTCGACAACCGCTATATGAGATGCTTTGCAACGATCGAACATAATGATGGCGTCAATGAGCCATTTTTCCACATCAATAGTTAGCTCAGGTGAGTGCATGATCTCATCTACCGGAACATCCAGATTTACTTTATTTGCTACTCTTTGCATAACATCTTCCACCGAGATAATACCGGTAAGCCTGCAGTTTTTACAGACAAGGGCACTACCGATTCTATTCTTCTTCATAAGCTGTACAGTATCATTCAGTTTGGTCCCGGTGGGAACTACCACCGGGTCAGGGAGGAGGATGTGGCTTATTTTGGACATATTCTATCTCCAATTGTAGTATTTTCTACGTTCCCCAACCTGTCATCTTGCCCTGACCTTCGGTTCGCATATGATATTCTTCTTCGGACATCCACGTGCGCAAGCACTGCAGCCGATGCAGTTCTCAGGATGCGCGACTGTCATGACCTTGGCGCCGCATAGGTCATCAGCATTTGGATGGTCTATGTATTCGAACACACCGCGTCCACATATCTTGAAGCACTTTCCGCAGCATCCGCAGTCGTTGATATTGCTTTTTACAACAAAGATTGGAGTCCAGCTCCCGCCTGATGCTGTTATTCCGGTTACGTATTCCATATTTTCACCTCACTGATGAAGCTTGTCAGGATCATAATTGTGCCCAAGGATCGCATTTGTCATCAAATCAAGCAGATATATTGAACCATTGTAGCCCATTATGGAATACCTGTACACGCCAACACGGTCGTACACAGGGAAGCCAAACCGTACAAGTGGAACGCCCACATCATCTGCAACGTCCTTGCCCTTGGAATTTCCAAGTATCAATTCTGCTCCCTGTGTTTCTACAACCTTTTGGAATTCATACAGGTCAGTGCCTTCAAGGATCTGGGTATCTGTCTTATATTCAGTATTTACTGCCTTTATGTCAGGTGCAAAATCCTTATGCTTTGTAGCTGTCATCGCTACTGTGGGATTCATCCCAGCTTCAGCGCAGAACCTGACGATTGCAGACACAAGATCAGGATCGCCAAATATCGCTACTTTGCGTCCATACATATAGTGATGTACATCAACCATGCAGTCTATCAGGCGCCCGCGATCTTTCTTGATCTCATCAGGGATCAGAGCACCGCTTAACATACTGATGTTTCGCACGAACTTGTCAGTGTTTGCAACACCTATGGGCGCTGGAGCAAGCAGTGCCGATACTTTGAACTTGTTCTGGAGATACGTTGCAGCAGAACCTGCTGTCCTGCATATGGCGATAGTACCCAGTGAATTTGCCGAATCAATGATATCAGATGGCTCTGTTCCTCCATCAGGCAGCAATGGCCTGTGCCCTCCTGGCATGATAGGAGTATCAAGGGTCTCCGAGATATCGGACAGGAATATATTCCTTACATTCATGATGCGAAGCATATTTTTTATCTCCCTGATATCTCCGGGATTTATTATGCCCGTGATGATGTTTATTTTATTGTTGGGTTCACCCTTTAAAGCCAGTGTTTCCACAAGAGCCCTCATGGCATTATCGTAGCCTGTAAGATGCGTGCCCACATAGCTCGGAGTAGATGCAGGGATTATTCTCATTGTATCATTAGGCGCAATCGCCTTCTTTGATATCAGTTTTACATCATCGCCTATTGTCTCGCTCATGCATGTTGTGCATATTCCGATGAGGGCAGGATCAAGACGCGACTTCACGTTCTTTATCGCCTCTGTCAGGTTCCTGGCTCCTCCATATACTGCTGCATCCTCAGCAAGCGAGGAAACCGCCACTTCAGCCGATTCCCTGAAATGCCTCGCTATATTGTAGCGCGGATACGTGCTGCATCCCTGAGAACCGTGTACAAGCGGCACACATCCATGTACTCCCATATAAGCCAGTATAGCGCCCATGGGCTGGCACATCTTAGGGGGGTTGATAGTTACACTTCGTGCCATTTACTTCGCCTCCAGGGGCTGGTTTATGAATTTCCAGACCGGGCTGTTCACTGCAACATCGATGTCCTTTGCGAAATTCACGAATCCCTCAAAACCGGCATATGGTCCTTCTTCGTAGGAATGACCATTGATAAAGGGAATGCCAAGCTTGTATGTCAGGTATTTCTCTTTCAGTCCGCCGATAAAGAAATCAGGCTTGAGTTTTACCAGGTATTCCTCTATCTCCAGGGCATTTGGATTGTCTATGCAGATATGCCCTGGATTTGCCTTTTCCATTATTTTCTCATAGTCGTCCTTATGACCGAACGTTGTAGCCGTGAGGATAGTTTCGATGCCCAATTCCCTCATTGGCCCCATCCAGTGCCAGGCGCGCGGAGCTCCCTGGTATATGAAGCATTTCTTACCTTCAAGTTTCTTTCTATAATGATCGATCCCGGACTGGTACAATGCAAGCTCTTGTGCTATTACTTTTTCTGCATTTTCTTCAAGATGGAAGAATTTTCCCACATCGTGAAGCGCCTCTGCCGTTTGCTTCATGCCAAACAGGGATACGTTGATATATGGGACACCGTACTTGTCCCGGATCATCTTTGCGATATATGTGGATGACCTCTGGCACTGCACGATATTGAGCTTCGCCCTGTGCATGGGTGGAATATCATCATAGGAGGCATTGCCTGTAAATACTGAAAGCACCCGCACGCCCATTCTTTCAAACAGCGGTTTGACGATCCACGCATCACCGTCGATGTTGAATTCACCGATTATGCACATGTCGTAAGGCGTTATCTCGGCAGGTTCTTCTGTTCCGACCACTTTTTCAAACAGCGTGCGGTTGGCGATGTGATGCCCCAGGGACTGGCTCACGCCCCTGAAACCTTCACAGTGGAAGGGTATAACGGGTATCCCGATCTTTTCCTGCGCCTGCTTGCATATCGCATCTGTGTCGTCACCTATCAATCCGACCACGCATGTGGAATACACGAACACCGCCTTTCCTTCCGGAAAGAGTTCATGCGCTTCTATTATGGAATTTAACAGCTTTTTTGCACCGCCGTATATCACGCTTTCTTCGGTCAGGTCTGTACTGAAGCAGTACTTCCTGTGCAGCTTCGTGTCTGAAAGGTTCCTGCGCGTGCCCCATGTATAGTAGGCGCATCCGATCGGGCCGTGCACCAGTTGTATCGCGTCCTTTACAGGCCCGCCAACTACACCCCTGCATCCTGCAAATGTGCAGCCGCGCTCGGTCATGTCTCCTGGAACTGTCTGGACATTGCACATGGGCAAGACCATGTTCTCAGGGTCATGGCATACGATATGCGGCTTACGCTGCGGTATCGGGATATCGCATTCCGGTAATATTGTTGTCATTTTTTTCTCCTTATTACTTCAATAAAATCAACCACAGAGGACACAGAGTTCACAGAGGTATGTTGTTTTTCTCTGTGTACTCTGTGCGCTCTGTGGTTTTTCAATACTTGATCGATCTTACTTGATCGCCTGTTCTTTGCTCTCTCCTGTCCGTACTCTTACAGCATTATCCACCGGACAAATGAAGATCTTTCCATCTCCAATGTGCCCGCTTTGATTTGTCCTGATTATGGTTTCAACCACTTTCGGGACATCCTCATCCCTAGCCACAATTGAGATCATCCGCTTAGGGATAAAGCGCATGCTAGCCCCTAAATTTTTTTCCTCTAACTCTGTGAGTGCGGGATCAAGTTCATAATTCCAGCCTGGTAATCCTTTCTGTTTGCCTCTGCCTTCAACGCTTATCATTGTGATCGCTGGAACACCTATTCCGAGAAGACCTGCTTTTGTCTCCGGCAAATTATGTCTTCGTATTATGGCGATAACTTCCTTCATATTTTCACCTATAATCCCGATGCGCCTGTCCTTACAGTGTACGCTTCTGAAACTTCGGTCACGAATATTTTTCCATCACCGATATTCCCGGTACGTGCGCTATTCTGGATGACATTGATGGCTTTTGTTACATCCTCGTCATTTACAACAAGCATTAGCATCACTTTGGGCAGCTCATCGTAACATACCGTCCCCACCCTGATACCCTTCTGCTTGCCGCGCCCAAACACGTTCATCTTGGTAAGGGACACAAACCCTTCTTTTTCCAGGTGCTCAACAACTTTTTCTTCTTTGTGTGGTCTTATTATTGCACGTATCATCTTCATGTTCTCACTTCTCCACTATTCCAAATTCAACCATCATGTTCTCAAGCTCCTGCATAGCCATTGGCCTTGGTATCACGAAATTCGTATTATCTATGATGTTTTTAGCAAGCGACCTGTAAACTTCGGCCTGCTTGCATGTGGGGTCAAAATCGATCACCGTCTTGCGGTTGATCTCTGCTCGCTGCACCATGTTATCACGTGGCACGAACTGGATCAAATGTGAGCCGATCTTTTTTGCGAATTCGGTCAGAAGTTCAAGTTCATTATCAACGTTTCGGGAATTACATATTATGCCGCCAAGACGCGCATCCCCGTTCTCTGCAAATTTCACTATACCCTTACAGATATTGTTGGCGGCATAGAGCGCCATTAGTTCCCCGCTTGCCACAATGTATATCTCTTTAGCATAGCCCTCGCGAATAGGCATGGCAAAGCCGCCGCATACTACGTCTCCGAGCACATCGTAGAAGACGAAATCGAAATCTTCATTGTAGGCTCCAAGTTCTTCCAGGAGTTTTATAGCTGTAATAACTCCTCTTCCTGCACAGCCGACCCCCGGCTCAGGACCGCCAGCCTCTACACACTTTATTCCGCCAAAGCCTGTGTGCTGGACAACATCAAGTGTCACGCCACCCGGGCCGTTATCTCTCATCGTATCCAGGACTGTTGCCTGCACTTTTCCCCAGAGGAGCATCCTTGTTGAGTCTGCCTTGGGGTCACAACCGATCTGCATCACACGCTTTCCAATTGATGCAAGCGCTGCGGTAAGGTTCTGGGTTGTTGTGGACTTACCGATCCCGCCTTTTCCATATATTGCTATCTGTCTCATTTCATCCTCCTTTAAGGTAAACGACAGCCTACTGGATATTTAAAAGTATATAAATGCTTTCAGTATTAAAATTAATGATATGTATAAACTCCAGATGGCCTTTGCAACAAAAAAAGGAACTAATAGCCTTGTGCCAGGTAAACGGCAATCCATTGGAGATTTAATAATATATAAAGATTTATACTTTTAGAGAAAGTTTTATATAGTTTAAAATCTACAGTAACTGACCGTATACCTTGTTAAGGATGCAAAAGAGGTGATATTCAGTGTACAAGATAGGAAAAACAAGATTTGCTACATTGATAGTAGTGATCTTTTTAATATTAGCAATGCCTGCTCTTGCCGAAGATGGAGGCGGGATTAATTCAGGAGATACCGCCTGGGTACTTGTTTCGGCTGCCCTTGTTATGCTCATGACACCCGCCCTGGGACTTTTTTATGGCGGGATGGTCAGGAAAAAAAATGTCCTTGGAATTATAATGCACAGCTTTATTATTCTTGCAATTATAAGCCTCCAATGGGTGCTTTTTGGGTACAGCCTTGCATTCGGGCCTGACAAAGGACATGGATTGATAGGAGGACTTGAATGGATCGGCCTGAATGGTGTCGGCGCAGCGCCCAACCCTGATTACGCTGCAACGATACCTGCTTCCGTATTCATGATATTCCAGGCCATGTTTGCCATAATCACACCTGCATTGATAACAGGCGCATTTGCAGACAGGATGAAATTCAGCACATTGATGGTTTTCTCGGTTCTGTGGGCGACTCTTGTCTATGACCCGGTGGCGCACTGGGTATGGGGAACAGGAGGATGGATACGCACTCTTGGCGCCCTTGACTTTGCCGGAGGCACTGTCGTTCATATAACAGCAGGTGTCTCAGCCCTCGCAGCGGCAATAATTATCGGGAAACGCCTTGGATATGGAAACGAAAACATGGCGCCGCACAATGTCCCGATGACCATAATCGGAGGCGTGCTCCTGTGGTTTGGCTGGTTCGGTTTCAATGCCGGAAGCGCCCTGGCAGCAAACGGACTTGCTGCGAGTGCTTTCATTGTTACGAACACCTCAGCAGCGGCAGCGGCTCTTACATGGACATTCGTAAGCTGGATGCATGGAGGAAAGCCGAATACAGTCGGCATAATAACAGGATCTGTCGCAGGTCTTGTAGCCATAACTCCAGCATCGGGTTTTGTGGGTGTGGTCCCTGCGATCATAATTGGTATCGGAGCCGGGATATTCTGCTACTTTGCGATGCATCTGCGGTCAAAGAAAACAAATATTGACGATTCACTTGACGTTATGGCATGCCATGGGGTCGGAGGTACATGGGGCGCGATCGCGACCGGGATATTTGCTTCCTTAGCGATTAACTCTAATGGGGCAGACGGGCTTATTTTCGGAAACCCGGGGCTTGTTGTAAAGCAGTTGATAGCGATCATTGCCGTGATGGCATATTCACTCATAGGGACGGCCATAATACTGAAGGTCCTTGATGCAACGATGGGCCTGCGGGTAAAGGATGAGGAAGAAATAGATGGTCTTGACGTTTCCCAGCATGGCGAAAAGGCATATTTGTGAGAAGATGATGGATATGGAAAAAAATTCAAACCAAATTTGGGAGAATATGTCGATAGATGAGATATACAAATACAGGACGCAATGGGGTGAATTGCAATGTCACAGGATAAACATGTATGATTGTATGGCAGGAGAACTCATAATAAAAGTCCCGGGGAATGAAAAAGCGCTTACCATAGAAGAAGTATTTGTTGACAGAAAATTCAGGAACACAGGGTTAGGAAGCAAGTTACTTGCTTTTGCTGAAAAGACAGCCATGACATTTGGATTTCAAAAAGTTGAGTTAAGACTTTTTTCAACAGATCCTCTTGTATCCGACATTAAATTACAGGAATGGTACATGAAAAGAGGATACCAGCCGGATGGAGGAAAGATGTGTAAGAGAATGAATAACAAAAATCTTGAGGTAACATCATGAAAAAGATAGAAGCAATAATAAGGCCGGAGAAGCTGGGTGAAATCAAAACAGCTCTTGCCACATCAGGTTTTATCGGACTTACAACATATGAAGTAAAAGGAAGAGGACGGCAGAAGGGCGTTGTGCTTTCATACAGGACAAGCGAATACAGGGTTGATCTTCTCCCGAAGACCAAACTTGAGCTCGTCGTGGATGATAAGGATCTTGAAAAAGCAGTTGAAATAATTTGCGACATCGGAAAAACCGGGAATATTGGCGATGGTAAGATATTCATCCTCCCGGTTGAAGAAGTGATCCGGGTACGAACATGTGAAAAAGGAAAGGGAGCTATTTGAAATTTCCAGAATGCGGCTTTTTTGACCTTACTCAGCCCTCAACGCTTCTACCGGGTCAAGCCTTGCTGCTTTATTTGCCGGATAAACTCCGGCGATAACTGTAGTAACAATTGCAAAGATCAGCCCTGCTGCAAGCGAAGTCCAGCTGACCGCTATCGGGAAATCACCAAATGTGGATATCAAAAAAGATATCCCTGCTCCGATGGTTATTCCGATCAGGCCGCTCACAGCCCCGAGAAGCCCCGACTCAAGCAGGAAAAGCACCCGGATATTGTCACGGGTCGCGCCAACGGCTTTCATGACACCGATCTCTTTTATGCGCTCAGTAACGGTAAGCATCATCACGTTCACGATCCCGATCCCTCCTACTGCAAGCGAAACTGCCCCTATCCCGCCGAGGCCGTATTTTAGTATTTTGAAGAATTGGTCAAATGACTCAAGAAGAGACTTCATGATATTAACAGTATAGCCTTCGTCCTTATGCAGCCTCCTCAGGCTGTCGTCTATTTTTTTGGCAGTAATTTCTATGGTATTCTGGTCCTCAGCTTCCACAAGTATCATAGAATACGAATATTTTTTCAAATTAAGCAATTCCTTCATTGCCTGGTGACTGGTATACATCTCCATGTTCATATTGCCCACAAATGGGGATGTTTGTTCTGTTTCCTTAAAAATTCCCACTATCGTAAATTCCTTACTAACATCGTTATCCTTGTTGACCAGGGTCAAACGCATTCCTGGATTCAAAGGGAATTTGAACATCTTGTTTGCAATATCACTACCTATGACTATTCCACTTTTATCAGATTCCAGAAGAAAACGTCCCATATCTATGGATTCTAACAGATCCTGCTCTTTGGATGGCGAGATGGCGTTCAATGAGAATGAACGCTCTTCATCCCTGAATTTTATAGATACTCCACTTCCACGCCTTGGCAATACGGTTTTTACGCCAATTGTATTCTCAAGGGCGTGAATATCCTTATCATCAAATTCAGCAGGTTTTTGATATACGAGTTTACCTGATTCAAATCCTGCCCCTCCGGGGAATATTGTTATGACATCCAGATCCATCCCGCTAAATACCTGCCCCACACCAGCTTGAATCCCTTCACCTACTGAAAGCATGACAACAATTGCAATGACCCCTATTATGATGCCAAGGCATGACATGATCGTCTTGAATTTGTTGCTGCTAAAGCTGAGGAAAACCTGGTCCAGAGCATCTATCAGCTTCATGCAGATTTAGCTCTCCTTCGCTTCATGAAAATAAAGAACGCGCCAATAATTACAAACACTGCTGCAAGAATCAAGATTACCGGAAGTAAAGAGGAGTTTTCTGTATTTTGGGAAAGTAAGGGATCAGAACCATTCAGCTTCACGTTCAATGCCTCTGATTCATGCCAGTTGTTCCCGTTCTTGAACCTGAGCTTGAACCGGATATCTTTATCATCATTTGCTTTCAAGTCGAACTTGACCGTAAAAAGTTCGTCAGGTTCCATTGTGCCTATGAAATATTCCGCAGGTTCAAATGTCCCATTGCCTTCCGGAATAACAGTTGCGGCATTTACTGAATTGGGCCTGTTATTTGCAACGCTTAGAATAACACCACCCGGATTCAATTTCGGCGTCTCGGAAAGTGTACTCTGGATAGAGGAAGAATCCACTTTTACCGGTATTTTCAGGTTAAGACTGTATAACCTTGCAGCCCCTTTTAAATTGAAATCAAGGAAATATGTGCCATCCGGGGTATTGTTCCTGACCATTATTGAAAAAGGGAAGTCTATTGAGTCTCCAGGTCCAACGATACCGGCATTGTAATAGGGTTCACCGGTTACTTCTATGAATTCGTTCCCTACAAGTTGTGCCGATTGTATGTGGGCGTTCATACTGTAATCTTTATTGTCCATTTTGATGGTATATTCTAAAGCGCTGTTTTTGAGGTTCAGCGTTACTGTACCGCTATCATCCGGCATCAGTACTTCAGGGTACGATGTGGTTTTTTCAAGCCTTACCGTCCCTCTTGCATCCACTACATCGGTTCCTACTTCGATATCGAATTCCTTTTTCGTAAACCCGTTGTCCAGAATTCTATAACCGACTTCAAGTGTATTCGTACCGATAAATGCGTTCTTATCAACATGCATCGAAAATTTATACACCAATTCATCATTTTTCCGTATCGTTCCTGGATTCTTTATGGCGCTTTCACCGGGTTTAATGGTAAAAGGATAGGTCGGAATTAACTCAATAGTTGCCCCGCTTACATCGTTTTCACCAATGTTCTTCACCTGTATCCATACGTTGAGATCCGTGTCCGGATTAACAGGATAAGGATCGTATTTTATAAGATTGACTCTAAGTGAGTTTTCACCGATGTTTGCTTCTGAAATTCCTGCAAAAAATATTATGATGAATATTGTTAATAATAATCTAACCCTGTCGTACATATTTTATCAACTCCTTAATGGTTGGCTTTTTCCCATACATCAGCAGGCTTGCCCTGAATATCCTTACAGATATTTCTACAATAAAGTAAGCTGAGACAACCAATACAATTATACTGATTATTATTTCATAAAGAGGTACATCTGTTATTGAGAGCCTCATCATCATCGTTATTGGTGATGTCAGTGGAAAAATACTAAGCGCCTTTGCAAAGATTTCATTCGGCTTTGTGATTATGAATTGCGAGAACATAAAGGGAAATGATCCTGTTAATGAAAATATGACTGCTATCTGCTGTCCTTCCCTGGATGTCGTTGCAATAGCCCCAACACCTGCCATAATGCCTGCAAAGACTACGTAACCCAGTATGAAATAAATAATTCCTGCTGCCAGTAATGGAATAGAAATATGGATCTGAGAAATAATAAGATAAAGGGCTAAAGGATTAATTAATATTATTGCCGTGGCGCCTATTAAATATATCAGTATCTGGGTGAGCCCAAGCGCTCCAAGACCAATGATCTTGCCTATAAGAAGGTCCTTATGAGAAACAGATGAAAGTATTACTTCCATTATCCTGTTCTCTTTTTCTTCAATAACACTCTGAAGGAGAAAACCCGAAGAAGCGAATATGGAGAGGGAAAAAAGCATTGAAAAAACAAGAGGTAATAATACTATCGTAAATCCACTATCTTCGCTTTCTAAACCTTTTTCATTTAGTGTGAAATATTCGCTGTTCATTGGCTTTTTTATTCTCTCAATAATGTCGGAAGGCTCATTTTTTAAGAGATTATCCAGAAGAAAATTCCTGATCTGATCTTCGATCTTCATATTATCTGCGAAATTCTTCTTTGAAGAAAAAATAATGATTTTTCCGGTAGCTGTATAATTTTCCGGAATGACAAAGTAGTTCGTGATCTTATTGTCAAGAAGGTCTTTTCTTGCAAGTTCTTCATCATTGTATTTTGTCAGGTTTGAAGAATCAAACAGGCCCGTCCTGTCAACGTAGCCTATCTTGTTTTCCTCATTGTGCCCTCCCACCCCGATTAAAAAGAACGAAATACCCAGAATTGAAATGATAAAAAGTGGAATCCCGAATGTAACAAAAAGGAATTCCTTTCGTTTGATATTTGTCAGGTATTCATGTTTTGCTATGATTCGCCACTTGCTCATGTTCCCTCCACCACCTGTATGAATATTTCATTAAGAGAAGGAGCTGATACCTCGAATTTGTTGACCCTTATAATTTCTGCAAGATATTTCAATAAAACCTGTGAATCTGTTCCCGGTTCCAGTATCAATTCAGCATAATTGCCAGAGTTGTTTATTTTTTTGACCCCGGGGATGTTTTTGAGTTCACCCTCAAACTCAAGTAAAACAGTGTTTTTACCGTAGCGCGATTTGATCTCATCAATTTTCCCGTACAGGACACCTTCTCCTTTGTGTATCATAAAAATCCTGTTGCACATCCGTTCCACCTGGTCCATCATGTGTGTGCTGATAAGAATTGTTTTTCCTTCTTTTCCAAGTTCCATTATGAGGTCTTTCACGAGTTTCATATTAACAGGATCAAGTCCGCTGAAAGGCTCATCAAGGATTATGAACTCGGGATCATGGATGATGGCCGCTA
Source organism: Methanosarcinales archaeon (assembly GCA_905339155.1). Taxonomy (GTDB): domain Archaea; phylum Halobacteriota; class Methanosarcinia; order Methanosarcinales; family Methanoperedenaceae; genus Methanoperedens. Next base: position 63,842 of record CAJPFJ010000024.1, on the reverse strand, counting down.
TTATCTGTATTTTCTGCTGCATCCCTTTGCTAAGTTCAGAAATTTTTTTACCTTTTTGCTCTATCATCCCCATCTTTTCAAGAAGCACTCCTGCTCTTTCTTTTGCATCTATTTCTTTCAGGGCGCCAAGATACTTCAGGGTCTCAAAAACCGTTAGTTTTTTATAGAGTCCCCGTTCTTCCGGTAAATAACCGATCAGGTTTTTTGTTTCCTCGGATAGCCTGTCATTCAATATCCTTATTTCTCCTGAATCCGGCCTTATTATATCAAGAAGCATTCGTATTATTGTGGTCTTTCCAGCGCCATTCGGGCCTATAAGCCCGAAGACCTCTCCTTTTGTGATATCAAATGATATGTCCCTGACAACATTTTGCCCGTTGAATGATTTAGAAAGGTTCAGGACTTTTACCGGATTCTCCATTTTACTTTCCATTTTACTTCCCATCTTAAGTCTTCAGATTAATCTTTCCATCCTTTAACCTGATAATCCTATCGCAATTATCTGCAAGCTCCCGGTCGTGGGTGACCATGAGAATGGTTCTTCCCTCGCTATGGAGTTTATCAAATATTTGCATTATTTCCTGTCCTGTTTTTGAATCAAGATTCCCTGTTGGCTCATCAGCAAGAATAATTTCAGGCTCATTTGCAAGAGCCCTTGCGATCGCAACTCTCTGGCGTTGGCCGCCTGAGAGTTCCGCAGGTTTATGGGCAGTTCTTTCCCCCAGCCCCAGCAATTCAAGCAGGGCTTTTGCTCTTTTATCCCTCATCTTTCCGGGAACATCCTGGTAGACCATAGGCAGTTCCACATTTTTTTGTGCAGTAAGACGCGAGATAAGATTGAAAGTCTGGAAAACAAAACCTATCTTTTTCCCACGTATCCGGGCAAGTTCGATTTCAGACAGCTTTGAAATGTCCATGTCTGCAATGACGATTTTTCCGGATGTAGGCCTGTCAAGGCAGCCGATAATATTCATAAGTGTACTTTTTCCGCTTCCGGATGGACCCATTATTGCCGCAAACTCGCCTTCATTGATTGTGAGATTGATATCGTTCAATACCGGCACTTCGATTTTGCCAAGAACGTATGATTTTGAGACATTTTCAATATGCAATACCGCCTTCATAGGATGCCGATTCCCCTGAAGCTCCAGGCCGTTGAAATCACACTCAAGACTAATGGAATTGCAGCAATTATCGCTGATAAAGCAGAGGATATCTTATGAGCGTTCCGTATGCCAAAATATAAAATAATTGTAGACCATATCTGAATTATGATACCAATAAGCGCTAAAGCAATAAAAGATGGACTTGAATATAATTCTTTCATCGCCATTGGATTAGAAGGTGAGATATCTATCACCTGGGGTTCGATCATTGAATAAATCCCTATATTGATAATTCCATTGAGGATCATGGGGAGAAAGCTGAATCCGACTACTGTCAACATCTGCGGGTAAAACTTACCCTCTCCACCTGCAGCCATAGACAGCAGATGAATTACTCCGGTACCAATTAACCAGATAATTATCGGTACGATCAATGCTACAACAATAGAGGAGAGAATCATCAGGGATCGCATTGATGATGTATTATCAAATCCCGGGATAATATATGTGATCTTATTTGATAATATATAGGCTGCGATTGCAGTAAGGATCCCATAGACCCCTATTAACATTACAGCTTCCTCGATCATGGGATGTTCTGCTATTTTTTCCGTTTCATTCTTCGGATTTGTTATCGTTCCCACTATATTTTCTATAAAGCTCATTTTGCGTTTTCTTTCCAGATCTGGACAACTTTTCTTTCATCAGGGTCAATAAGTGCGGAAATACCTTTCCATGAAACACTGAGTAGCGTTTTTGGCGCATAGAATTTTTCAGATGTCCTTGGTAAAATCCTTTTCACAGAAGGGACGCCCAGGTTGAGAACCGATGTGGCCAAATCCCTGTCAGTTAGCGCGATCCCGATAGCATCGTTCCTGTACATCGCAGGTATAGCTTCAAGGAGATAGCCTGTCATCAACAATTCATTGTTTTCATATACAAAATCATATAAATCAGGAATATCCGAATCAAGAGTAGTGGCTGTTACCCGTACACGGATGTCATTCGTTTCACCTTTTGTACTGATATTCACCATTTCATACTCTGTCTTATATGGAGCTATTTCCAGCATAATCAATTCTTCGATCTTTGCACTGTTATCCGGTCGGTCACCCGGCCATAGGACATTATGTACCAGATCCGGGCTTGCATTCGAGTTCCCCCGGTCAAGAGCAAGCCCGATACCCAGCCCGATAATTAGCAATATAATGGTGATTAATATTTTTTTATCCATTATCTAACCTCTCCAGGAAAATAAATAGGAGAGGATTACTCTCCTGTTATTATAGAGTATTCAAAACTCTCTGTGTTCTTTGGCAGCACTTTCAGTGTCCATTCACCAGTCAAACCGCTCGTCTTATATGTTTCAATAAGCTGGGCTCCATTTTCCTGGTATATTCCCTTGCTGTCAAGTTCCCATGGCGCGACCTGACCGCCCATATTCACCATTCCTTTAATAACTGTCTTTGTGACTTTAAGGTCAGCCGGGCCACCAGGCCCAATAAGTGTTGTTTCGAAAGATGGCTCTTTCTTATTTTTTCCCGTTGCCATCCCATATGGATACCCATAATAGTTATTAGCACCGGAGCTTATCTCAATAGTAATGGGTTTTGTCTCATTCATAATGAAACTCTTGACAAAAGGTTCTGTGGGTTGCCTCCACACGTTGAAGCTCATCTGGACCATTCCGTTCCATTCCTGGACAGACGGGTCATCGATATTCAATTTAATGGCTCCGTTGTAGGAACCTTTTGCATCTGCGGGGACAACCACATGGATCTTTACGGTTTCAGTCCCGCCAGCAGGAACATTAGCCGGAGAAGTTATTGTTATTGCATCATCAGTAAAAGCTGGCGACATCTGCCCTGGTCCTCCGTAGAACATATTATCGTTACTTATTTTCGGGTCAATATTTATTGCTTCATTCCCGATGTTCTTGAGTTTTATCTCATAGTCATATGCCTTCCCGGCTTCAAGCATATCATTCAGATATGGTGTCATTATTTGTATCTTTGGTTCATTCCAGACTTCAATTGACAGTTGTAAAGCATGAATATAATTAGGGACCGGACTGGGATATGGTGTTGGCATTATTTCATCCGTGAATGCTACCTGAACACCTGAATTACCTATTGAAGCATCGCCTGGCACAACAACCTTGATCGTGAATTTTTGGCTGCCTTCTGCCGGTATATCTGCACTTTCAGGAGTGATTGTGATCCATTTTGGATCCACATTATATCCGCCATATGGCGCTAATACTATATTTGGTTTGACGCTAACTGATTTTGTCTCTTTATTCCTGATTGTGACTGTCGTTTCTTTGTTTTCTCCCGGCTTTAACCTGAAATTGGTATATTGGGGAGAAATTTCGATCTTCGTGAAATTAAATGCCTGTTCTGGCACCGGCATACTAACCGTAGGCATAATTTCTTGCATAGCAACAACCTGTTCGCTTGAAGCGGTACCTGCAAACATTGCAAGCACAAGCATAAAAGCCAGGATACCTGTAAATTTATTCATTTAATTTAACCTCCTTACTCTAAATTATTTCAACGTTGTCTAAAAAAAGACAAGTTTATTCTTTATTAGCGATATATGATATTAAAACTTGCGGATGATTTGGAGAAAAAATGAAAAACTCTAAAGAATTAAGATTTTCAGGTTGAGCTTACTGTTTTATACCAATCACATGTCAAACAACTTGCTTTTTTTTGAGCAAAGGATCCTTGAACCTTGCCGCCACAGAAAGTCCCGGCTACCATCCAGCAATCCCTGCCATGAGAAGGTGATGCAGGACATATTCCCAATTCGTTTACTTTTTTTCCGGCTTTCTCTCTTCCGCAATTTTTTAATTCCCAGCAATTATTTGGTGCCATAATACTTGTTAATACTACATATCATTATATACATAATTGTGAAAAATATGTGAACAAATATTTATTCAATCTTTTTGTTTGAATAAAGAAATTTCATTTTTCAATTCACCCGACAATTCTGCTAATTCCCTGGCGATATCTGTGAACATGCTAATAGATGTCGCCTGTTCATGGACTTGTGCATCTGCTTCCTCAATAGCCGCATTAAATTTTTTAGCTAGTATAGAAATGTCATCAACTGAGGATTTTACTTTTTCCATTGAAATTGCCTCCATTTTTGCCATTTCAATTATTTCACTGAACATGTTAGCAGCATTTTCAGACGCCTCAACTATACTATTTATAGAAGATATAGTGGAATCGATCGTTTTTGTGCCTTCAATAACGGTCTTTGTCCCAAGATCCATGTTATCCACAGCCTTTTTCGTTTCCTGTTGTATCTCTCTTATCAGTTCTGTGATCTTATTTGCCGAATTCCTTGATTCTTCTGCAAGTTTCTTTACTTCATTTGCCACGACAGCAAATCCTCTTCCGTGCTCCCCGGCGCGGGCCGCTTCAATTGCAGCGTTCAGGGCAAGCAGGTTTGTCTGGTCTGCAATATTAGTTATTACTCCTACTATTTCACCTATTTTTTCAGAATTACTATCAAGATTCTTTATGACAAGGGCGGATTTATTTACTGAGTTCTGAATATCCTTTATTTTGTTCATCAAGTCATTTGATTTCTGGAGTAATTCCTTTGCTGTATTATTGGAATCTTTTGTAGCCTGCGCCGTCCTTTCCGATCCGACTGTAACCTGCTGCTTGATGAGTGACATCTCATTTACGATCTTATTGATATTCTCTATTTTTTTTGATTGCTGGCTTGATCCTTCTGCTATACCCTGTGTATTATTTGATATATTGTCAATTGAAGATTTCAACTCCGAGCTTGATACAGAAAGCTCATTTGCTTTAATTGCCATTTTTAAAGAGATATCCTGTACCTTCCCGGTTATGCGCCTGAGTGTAGATGTCATTTTTATGAAGTATCCTGCAAGTCCTCCGAGTTCGTCCCTGGATGTAACCTCAATATCTACTGTGAGGTCTCCTTGCGCTATTCGATTAGCGGCGATATCAAATTCATTTAAGGGTTTCATAATGGAACGTGTCAATCCAATGCACATGAGTATAGATGACATGATCGCGAAAAAAATTAAAATCATGATTGCCTCATCAGTGTCAAAAATTGTAATAATTCTCTCATGATAATAAACAAAATACACCACGATCAACCACAATATATTGACTACAATGAAACCATAAGCGATTTTCTTTCCAATATTTAACCTATTAAGGGTTAACTTATTGATCTGATCCATAATTTTCATTGAGCCCATAATATTGCCTTTAAATTTTTTGTCTAAAACCCTCTCCAAATTTCATCAATACTTGAAAATTGAACATGCTTTCTTATATATCAATTTGTGAAAAACGTGTGAAAAAAGAAAAAAAGGAGCTTCTTTATGTGGTCGCTGCTACAGCTTCTGATATCAAGATGCTATAAAAAAGCTATTGAAAGCTATTTTTATGCTATCAAATTGAATGGTTAAGGTTATGCCTTAAGCCCGATTTTTGCTTTGATCTGTAAAATATCACTTTCTATTTTGAGAAGTTTTTCATCAAGGCATGATCTTAAATCCCGCCGGAGTTCTCTTATCTCGCCGCTAATCTCATTCTTAGTTTGATCTTGCTTTTCCAGCATCTGATCTTGCTTTCCCAGCATTTTATCCTGTTTTCTGTCAATACTTAAAATAGCAGGTATTCCCTTGCTGAGTTGCTCGACCTGGATAAAGTGCATATAGTCGACAATTCCTATTATATAACCCGTATGATCTTCAAAAATGATATCTGATACTTGCGCATTTTCCGGTTTATTATTCTGAACATAATCCTGGAATGTCAATATTTGATCGCTGTCGCATTCCAGGAAAGAAATGAGCGTCTGGACTCCATTCTCCTTTGTGTTATAGGCATTGAACCTCTCTACTCCAAGCTCAAGGGCTTTTCGAAGCAAAAAAACACAATAACCTACATCATGTACCTTATTCCCTGTTATTTTCGTCTTAATCTTCATTGAGGTATTATTTGCATTCGGGTACTAATAGCTTTTGCAGTGCCGATATTAAAAACGACCAGCTGAAGCTCATCGCCGGATTTTGCTTTTGCGTCCTGTGGTTGTTTTTCAGCCATTATGTCCTCCTAATTCACCAATATTGAATTTGGCAATCTCAGCCTGCAATTCATTTGATAATTTTGCCAGTTCCTGTGCTGCATTAACAAGCACATCCATTGACACTGCCTGCTCTTTCGTTGCCGCTGATGTTTCCTGTGTGCCTGCGGCTGATTCTTCACATATAGATGACACATCTTCTACTGAAGCTGTTATCTCTTCAACAGAGGCAGATTGTTGTTCTGTGGCTGCTGCAATTTCATTAATCATTGTGGATACATCTGCTGAAGCCTTGACTATCTGGTTGATTGCTGATACTGTGCCATCCATGATCTTAGTTCCGTCACCAACGGTCTTTGTACCCTGTTCCATGGCCACAACAGCCTGATTTGTACCCTGCTGTATCTCTTTTATCAATCCTGTTATCTGGTTTGCGGCATTTCTTGATTCCTCTGCGAGTTTTCTTACTTCATCAGCAACTACGGCAAAGCCTCTTCCATGCTCTCCTGCACGTGCCGCTTCTATGGCAGCGTTCAGGGCAAGAAGGTTTGTTTGGTCTGCGATATTTGTTATCACGCCTATGATCTCGCCTATTTGCTGTGATTTGCCTTCAAGCTGTTTTATTACTGTTGCTGAATTATCCACAGATGATTGGATCTCGGTCATCTTATGCGTCACATCGCCTGACATCTTACCAACATTCGAAGCAGTCGTGCTGGCAGCCGTTGCGCCTTCGGCTGCTTTCTGTGAGTTTGCGGCGACTTGCTGGACGCTCTGTGACATTTCCTTCATTGCACGGCTGACTTCATTCATTTTGGATGCCTGTGAGCTTACACCTGTGGCAATATCATGTGTATTTCCTGTTATCTGATCACATATGGCTTTCATTTCTTCGCTTGATGCGGAAAGTTCCTGGGCGGTATTGCCTACTTTTAATGAGACATTCCGGACTTTGCCAGTTAAAGTTCGCAGGTTCAAAGTCATTCTCTTGAAATATTCCGCAAGCTGTCCGAGTTCGTCCTTTGAGGAGACATTTACTTCCACGGTTAGATCCCCATCAGCGATCTTGTCAGCGGCATTTATAAATTCATTTAACGGTTTCATTATAGAACGGATCAGCCCCATACACATGAGTATTGATGAAAATATGGCGAAAATTATACACAGTATGATCGCCTGTTTCGGATCAATAAAAACGCTTACTCTCTCCTCATATAAACCTATAAATCCTATAATTAATATCAATGCATCAACCACAACGAAGCTGTAAATGATTTTCATCCCGATATTGAATTTATCAATGGTCACTTCATTTGCTATATCGATTATTTTTATGATACCCATATTTTTTCTCCTTTAAATATTGTTAAAGTATCATTACGATGTTCAAACATATAAACATGTGCAAAAGTGAAACAGTTGCTCATTTGATGAGAATATGGGATAAATGATAACATATAGTCTCCTTTTTTGTTAATAGTTGTCTCATGTCTTCTCTTTTGATAATATATTTGAGCAAACCGAAATTGTTATTATCCTTGATACACCCAACGAACATTATCTTTTTTTCACTCATTATGTATTCTTTTCTTCTCCAATTTTGAACTTTGCAACCTCGGCCTGCAATTCATTTGACAATTTTGCCATTTCCTGGGCTGCATTCACAAGCTGGTCCATTGTAGCTGCCTGTTCTTCTGCAGCTGCTGATGTTTCCTGTGTGCCTGCTGCTGATTGCTCGCTTATTGCTGATACATCCTCAACAGATGCTGTTACTTCTTCAACAGACGCGGATTGTTCTTGTGCTGCTGCCGCGATTTCCTGTACCATTGTGGCAACGTCTGCGGCTGCTTTTACGATCTCATCTATGGCAGTCACAGTATCTGCTATGTTCTTTGCGCCTTCTCCCACCGTCTTTGTGCCCTGTTCCATCGTTGTTACAGCCTGTTTTGTGCCCTGCTGTATATCTTTGATCAATCCTGTGATCTGGTTGGCAGCGCCACGGGATTCTTCAGCAAGTTTTCTTACTTCATCAGCAACTACGGCAAAGCCTCTTCCATGCTCTCCTGCACGTGCCGCTTCTATCGCAGCATTCAGGGCAAGGAGATTAGTCTGGTCTGCAATATTTGTGATAACACCGATAATTTCGCCAATTTGCTGCGATTTACCATCCAGCTGTTTTATAACTGTTGCTGAACCGTCTACTGTGGACTGGATTTCTGTCATCTTTTTAGCCACATCATCTGACATCTTGCCCACTTTCTGGGCAGTCGTGCTGGCTGCACTCGCGCCTTCTGCAGCTTTCTGGGAGTTTGTGGCAACCTGCTGGACGCTTTCTGACATCTCCTTCATGGCTCGGCTAATTTCTGCCATCTTGGATGCCTGTGAGCTTACGCCTGTGGCAATCTCCTGTGTAGTTCCTGTTATCTGTTCACATGAAGCTTTCATCTCTTCGCTTGATGCGGAAAGGTCACTTGCCGTAGAGGCTACTTTCAATGCCGAGCTTTGCACTTTTCCGATAACTGATCTCAGGTTCTCGGTCATGGTACCCAGGGCACCGAATAACTGCCCTATCTCATCTTTTGACAGGCTTTTCACCCTGACTGTCAGGTCGCCTGCTGCAATCTTATTGGAAATACGAAGCATTCTGCCAATCGGTCGAGTGAGATATCTTGAAAACCATATTCCAAGAATTGAACCCAATACTGAAAAAAATAAGATTACTATTATCAGGCCATTCCTTATTGCATAAATCGGATCGCTGAAATCTTCAAGATAACTTCCTGAAGCTATTATCCAATCCCTTGGCTCATAATAAGTATATGCAACAACTTTATCCTTCCCTTCCCATGGATACTGGATGTAGCCTTCCTTTGTTTGTGTTATTTCTTTGATAAAATCATACTCATAGATATTCTCCCCTTCCCTGTTTGGATGTATGATCAGGTTGCCTTTTGAGTCAATAACATAAAGATAACCTGTTTTTCCCACTACTATGTTTTTCATCTTCTCTTTGATTTGATTTACGAACGTATCCTCAGGAATACCAACATACAAAATACCGATTATCTTCCCCGATCCATCCTTAATAGGTTCATAGGCTGACAGATACCAGGCATTAACTACCCATGCCCTGCCGTAATATGTCTCACCGCGCATTATAACAGCATCATACACTGGTTTTGAAACTGTTGTTCCTACTGCGCGCGAACCATCTGTATTGACAACATTTGTGGAAATTCGAACAGCTTCATCCCCTATCACCTGGAATACCGTTGCTGTACCACCTACCATATTTTTAACTGAGTCCACTATCTCAAAGTTCCCATTCAGTACATAATTGTCGCCCAGTTGCATCTTGCCATTTACGATACCTGGTTTTCCCCTGGAATAGAATTGGGCTTTTGCAACTCCGAGTGAACTGTTGACATTATTCTGCGCAAGAGAAAAAGTCATATCTACGGTATCTTTTTCCAGATTTACTTGCTCTTCTAATTTATTCTGTATCTCTGAGTTTAATGAGCTTTGTGTTTCATTATAGGCGTATAAACCTATGATCGTCACTGGTATTATAGAGAGAATCAATGCAAAAATTATAATTTTGTATTTTATGCTGATATCTTTGATTTTCATAAAATTCGCTCATTCCAAAAATTTGCAATTAATTATAAACGAATTTACCTATTTATAAACCGATTTGTGAAAAAGGTGTGAACGAAAAAGAAAAAAAGCAGCTTATGTGGTCACTGCTACAGCTTCTGCTGCTATGTTGTTTACATTATGAAGTTCGTTGGCGCTGAGTATCCTGTCAAGATCAAGCAGGATCAGCAGCCTGTCTTCCATTTTGCCCACGCCCCGCACATATTCAGTGCCGATCTTATTGGCAATGACAGCGGGCGCCGGCTCGACGCTGCTTTCAGGGAGGCGTATGACCTCGCTCACGGAATCAACAATGAAACCCATCACGGTCTCACCGATATCCGCAACTATGATACGTGTGTTCTCGTCCTGTTCCTTGCTCTGCATACCCATTATCACATCAAGATTGATCACCACGATTATCCTGCCGCGAAGGTTGATAATTCCCTTCACATAGCCTGATGCCTGTGGTATCTTTGTGATATTGGTCATGCGGATGATCTCCTGCACATTCATGATCTCGACACCGAACTCTTCAGTGCCGATATTAAAAACGACGAGCTGGAGCTCGTCGCCAGATTTTGCTTTTGCGTCCTGTGGTTGTTTTTCAGCCATTGTGTCCTCCTATTTTGTCAGGTCTTCAAGGCTTGAACCCGTTAGACTGTGCCCGCCCTGGGCTATTTCGTCTTTTCCCATCCCGCCAGAAGTACTATGTTCATTCCCTTTCTTCTGGCCGCCCTGGGGTTTGTTTTTCCCTGTCTTATTTTCAGGTTTGTGTTCAGGAACATTCTTATGTTCAGGAACAGGTTTATGCTCGATCTTTGATGGATCATATGCCTGTTTTGAAGTTGAAACCGCTTCACCGATATTGAATTTAGAAACTTCGGCCTGCAATTCATTTGACAATCTTGCCATTTCCTGGGATGCATTCACAAGCTGATCCATTGTAGCTGCCTGTTCTTCTGCGGCTGCTGATGTTTCCTGTGTGCCTGCTGCGGATTCCTCGCTTATTGCTGATACATCCTCAACAGAAGCTGTTACTTCTTCAACCGAAGCAGACTGCTCTTCGGCTGCTGCCGCGATTTCCTGTACCATTGTGGCAACATCCGCGGCTGCTTTTACGATCTCGTCTATAGCGGTCACCGTATCTGCTATGTTCTTTGCGCCTTCTCCCACCGTCTTTGTGCCCTGTTCCATGGTAGTCACAGCCTGTTTTGTGCCCTGCTGTATATCTTTGATCAATCCTGTGATCTGGTTGGCAGCGCCACGGGATTCCTCAGCAAGTTTCCTTACTTCGTCAGCAACTACCGCAAAACCCCGGCCATGTTCTCCTGCACGCGCCGCTTCTATGGCGGCATTGAGCGCAAGGAGGTTGGTCTGGTCTGCGATATTTGTGATGACGCCAATTATCTCGCCGATCTGCTGCGATTTTCCGTCAAGCTGTTTTATAACTGTTGCTGAATTATCCACAGTTGACTGGATCTCGGTCATCTTTTTCGCCACATCGTCTGACATCTTGCCTACTTTTTGGGCTGTCGTGCTGGCTGAATTTGCGCCTTCTGCGGCCTTCTGGGAGTTCATGGCGACCTGCTGGACGCTTTCTGACATTTCCTTCATGGCGCGGCTTATCTCAGACATTTTGGAGGCCTGCGAGCCCACACCAGTGGCAATGTCCTGTGTGGTGCTTGATATCTGGTCGGTTGAGGCCTTCATCTGCTCACTTGAAGCAGAGAGTTCCTGGGCGGTTGATGCCACATTCATTGCTGATTGCTGCACCTTTCCAAGGACGCCCTTTAAGTTCCCGGTCATTATATTGATAGCCTGTGATAGCTGTCCCACTTCGTCTTTTGAATCGTTCGTGATTTGTACCGTAAGATCGCCCTGGGCAACTTTGTTGGAAGCAATAAGCATTGCGTCCACAGGTTTTGTTATTGAGCGGGAGATATACCATCCGGTGCCAAAACCAATGATCGCTGCAATAATACTTATTGAGACTATCATCAAAATGGAATTGTTTACTGTCGCCTTAGCTTCCCTTTCACTTTCTTGCATTTGTGTATTTTGAATATTTTCAAATTTTCCGAGGACTTCACCCAGTTTCTTCCTCTGGGCATCGAAATTGGTCATTGGAGCTATTAAATCAACATTCTTATCAAGCTTTGCTGCATCGATTGCCGCAAAGAACTTACCTCCGGATTCCTCAAAAGCGGATTCAAGAGTTGCTATTTCTGCTATTGTCTGCTTTTCATCAACAGTCAAATCCATGCCAGCCAATTTTTCATGAGCTTTACTAATATCCTTTTTTGCAGCTTCATAATCTTCTTTTGCGTTTTTTTCTCCGATGGCATAAGAATTAACTGAATCACCCATGGAGACAACTGAATACTGCATGCTTTGCACCAGATCCAACATAACAACTTCTGAACCGAGTACACTTTCAAGGTCACTATTTACAGAAACGACACCATTATATCCTACAATTCCTACTACAGCGAGAAGTATTACAACGAGAGCAAATCCTCCGATCATTTTCTTGCTTAAAGACATATCTTTTATGCTTACCATTTATGTTATTCCTCCATTATTAGGATTCAACCTGAAAGATACACCCTTCAGATGATTATTAAATAACAAAGAGAAATCCACGCCTTTATAAACGGATTTGTGAAAAAGGTGTGAAAAAAAGAAAAATTGGAAGGTGAACGCTCACCTTCTCTTTTGCAATTGTTCTTTCCTACTACCATTCCTGCCGGGACATAGCGGCCGTCGGCTATCTTTACGCCATTCCACAAAATTGCTCCCAGCTCAACGACAACGTTCTTGCCAACTTGCGCCTTGAAGACCAGGGCCTGCATGCCAATAAATGTGCCATCATCTACTATTGCCGGCCCGTGTTCCTTCATCACCCCTGATGGATGCAAAAGGCGCTACGTATACCATGTATCCGATTTCTACATTGCCAATGACCGATGCCTGCTACATTCGGCCTGATATTAGCCGTTCTTGTGGATTCAACTGCCGTTCCAGCCATTGCTCCAATAATAAGAAGTACCAATAGAAAAGGTATTATCCTTTTAAATATCAAATTGATTTATTATTCATAATTCTTTCTTTCTCCAGGTGCAGCTTCCTTATGTGGTCGCTGCTACAGCTTCTGCTGCAATGCTGTTTACATTATGAAGTTCGTTGGCGCTGAGGATCTTATCAAGATCAAGCAGGATCAACAGCCTGTCTTCCATCTTGCCCACGCCGCGCACATATTCAGTGCCGATCTTATTGGCAATGACAGCCGGCGCCGGCTCAACGCTGCTTTCGGGGAGGCGGATGACCTCGCTTACGGAATCAACGACAAAACCCATCACGGTCTCGCCTATATCCGCGACAATGATGCGGGTATTCTCATTCTGTTCTTTGCTTTCCATGCCCATTATCACATTGAGATTGATCACCACGATTATCCTGCCGCGAAGGTTGATAATTCCCTTCACATAGCCTGACGCCTGTGGTATCTTTGTGATATTTGTCATGCGGATGATCTCCTGCACGTTCATGATCTCGACGCCGAACTCTTCAGTGCCGATATTAAAAACGACGAGCTGGAGCTCATCGCCGGATTTTGCTTTTGCGTCCTGTGGTTGTATTTCAGCCATTGTGTCCTCCTATCTTGTCAGGTCTTCAAGGCTTGAACCCGGAGGATTGCCTCCGACATCAGCTCTTTCATCCTTCCTTGACATACTGTCCGCTGCACTGTGTTCCTTCATTTTCTTATGGTTGCTTTCAGGTTTGTGTTTCTCAGTCTTGTGTTCTACAGTTTTGCGTTCAGGAGCAGGTTTGTACTCGGTCCTTGCTGGTTCATACACTTGTTCTGCTGCAGATTCACCGATATTGAACTTGGCAACTTCTAGCTGAAGATCAGTTGCCAATTTTGCCATATTCTGAGCCGCACCCACAAGCTGGTCCATTGTAGCTGTCTGCTCTTCTGCGGCCGCTGATGTCTCCTGTGTGCCTGCCGCTGATTGTTCGCTTATGGCTGCCACATCTTCAACTGAAGAGGTTATTTCTTCAACAGATGCAGACTGTTCTTCTGCAGCCGCAGCTATTTCCTGTACCATTGTGGCAACGTTTCTGGCAGATTCGACGATAAGGTTGATTCCAGTCACTGATTCTTTCTCCATGCTGTCCACAGCCTGTTTTGTACCCTGCTGTATGCCTTTTATCAAATCTGTGATCTGACTTGCCGCGCCCCTTGATTCTTCGGCAAGTTTCCTGACCTCGTCAGCAACAACGGCAAAACCCCTGCCATGTTCTCCCGCACGCGCAGCTTCTATGGCGGCGTTCAATGCAAGAAGGTTTGTCTGGTCTGCGATATTTGTTATTACGCCAATGATCTTCCCTATCTGCTGGGATTTATTATCAAGGTCTTTTATCAAAGTAGATGATTTTGTCACATTCACCTGGACTTCCTGGGCGGTTTTATTGGCATTTGTTGCGCTATCAGCCGCTTTCTGGGAGTTCGTAGCAACTTGCTGTACGGTTTCTGACATTTCCTTCATGGCCCGTGTGATCTCAGCCATCTTAGTCGCCTGCGAGCTTACCCCTGTGGAAATATCCTGCGTGGTGCTTGATATCTGGTCAGTTGAGGCTTTCATCTGTTCGCTTGATGCCGAGAGTTCCTGGGCAGTTGATGACACGTTCATTGCTGATTGCTGCACTTTTCCAAGCACTCCTTTTAAGCTATCGGCCATTGTCTGTATGGCATTAGAAAGCTGACCGACTTCATCTCTGGAGTCGTTAACAAGCTGTACTGTCAGGTCACCTGCAGCAACCTTGTTGGTAGCTGCAAGCATTGCATCCATTGGTTTGGTGATAGCACGGGAGATATATATCCCGATACCAAGACCGGTCACTATAGCTACGATAGATATTATTATGATCGTAGTCCTGGCGGTTGAATTCGTACTGGCTATTCCGGCAAGTGCTGCAGTTTCATCTGCCTCTGCATCCGTCAGGAATTCGGCAGTTAAAGGCTCTATCTCATGAACGAAAGTTGTGAATTCTGCCGTTTTAGATGCGATCTTAGCATCGATATCCACGATCTTATCAAAAGCTGATATATATGTAACGAGCTTGGCATTGATATCTGCTTTCACATTATCGGGCAGTTTGCTTGCAGCCAGGTGATTTTTAAGGATAATTTGATTGTCGTGCATTTTTTTTTGATACGAGACATCCTGTCTCATTATGTAATCCTTTTCATTTCTCCTCAGTGTCAACATATCAGCCATAAGCTGGTCATTATTCTGATTTGTGATATCTGCTTCAACAGCTTGCACTGCACTTCTCATTTCAAACTGAAGTCCCTGGGTTTCATCAAGGCCTTTTGTCTTAACGAGTTCAACAGTCTCAAGAAATGCGATTTCATAACTATCTGTTGCAGTTATAATTTTTGCTGCCATATCCTTTCTTTCCTGAAGGATATCATAATTTTGAATATCTTGCGCGTCTTTTTTTACAAGCTCTGCAGAAGTTTTTACTTTATCGACATACGACAGATCTTTACGTGCAAAAAAGTCTTTCTCAGAACGTCTTGCTTCAAGCATACTTACATCCATAGCAAGAGCTTTTTCTTTTGCTGCGATCTGGTTTGCGATTACTTTATTAGTTTCCTGGTCAACTGTACCAAGTGTGGTTATACTGACCACAGCCAATATTATAAGAATAAGGCTGACGATGCCGAATCCGCCCAGCAGCTTCTTGCTTAATGAGATATCTTTTATACTTACCATTTTAATTTATTCCTCCCTTGATTAGGATTCGATCTGAAAGAACGCCCATTCAGATTTATTACTGAATATAAAGAGAAATCCACCAGTTTATAAACGGATTTGTGAAAAAGGTGTGAATTATTGCTGTTAAAAAAAATCCTTCATTTTTTTTTATGTGGCCTGAATCCTTCCAGAAAACTTGGAATTTCTGTAGCGCTGCTTTTCTCTACAAATTTAGGTAGCTCGTTAAATGAGGGTTTTTCCAGGCGATGATCAAATCCGGATTCCTCTTTTTGAATAGAGGTGTCAACTACCGGATCGTTAACAATGATCTTCCTGACTTTTCGAGTTTCTTTTTCAGGGATTTTTTGTCCCTCAATATTTTTATCCCTGCTTGTTTTGCCTTTGATCTTACCGTCAGCATAATAAGAATCAGGCGCTTTGATTCCTGATGCGTAAGCTTTTGCCACGAGGCCGTTATACTCTCTTAAAACCCAGCCAATTTCAGAATGGTTCTTAAGCCCGACCTCAAAGCCAAGATCGGATATTTTCTTTATGAGCTCTGCCTTTTCCTTTTCCGCTCTATCACTGGTAATACGAAAAACCCCCTTTATTTACTTTTTAAGCATTTTTCCAACTTTTAAACCTTTATCAGAAAACTCAATGGATCGCATTTCACAGTCATGTTTTGTCCCGCGCATTTTAATGATCTGTAAAGCCCGGACCATACTTCCCTGTTTATCCATGAAATTATGCAGGAATATCACGCCGTGAGATGCGAATTGTTCTATTGTATAAGCATCGGGCTTTGTAAGCTCGGATAACAGGATAGTTGTGCAGCCCAGGGTTTTCAGGTTTCGGATGAACCTGCCGATAGAACGCTCCTCTGATGCCGGATTCTGTGTTGTGAACCTGATCGAAGATAATGAGTCAATAACCAATCTCTTAATGCCGGACTGCTTTACATGTTTTTCTACATCTTTGAATACGGAAAATGGAGTAGGCGCTTGATTTGCAGGTGAGTCCCCGGATTGCTGGCGATAATCGGGAGTTATAAGATTTGAGACCTCATCATATTCCCCATAATTTACAGAAGGACCAAGATCAATAAAGATCAATTTGTTATTCTTGATAAGATCCCCGATCTGAGTATTATATCTGGACATATCATCTTCAATTGTTCCGATACTCTCGGATAATGCAATGTATGCTCCTGCTTCGCCTTCAAGCGCCCCTGCCGTGAGAAATTGGACGCCAAAAGTAGTCTTGCCGCTACCGGGAGAGCCGCTCACCAGGTACTGCCTGCCTTGCAGCAATCCTCCTTCAACCAATGCATCAAATCCTTCAATTCCTGATTTTATTCTCATAATGAACCTCGTAATAGCTAAGTATATGTGTTTAATTTTTTCTGTATATAAACGCAGTTGTGAAAAGTGTGTGAATTACTCTTAATAACCTGTACTATCAAAACTATACTAAATATAATTATATTCATTATAATATTAATAAAAAAATAATTACAGGGTGAAAAATGTTTGAGGATATTTCAGAAAAATTAAAAAAATTTAAGATGCCTGAAGAGTCCCTCATAAAGAAGATCGAGCGCATCAAGAAGACTCCAGATGCCGGAATTTCATCAACTACTCCTTCGGTTTCTCCCTCTGATACCGGTTCTGCTTCTGCAGCACCAAGTGCGCTCGATATTTCAGAGCAGGTCAAGAATGCCCAGGAGGAAATGACCCGGAAGATCGAAGAAATTGTAAAATCCAAAACAGACCAATTCAATACAAGTATTGAAGCTATCAAGGAATATGATACTAAAATAAATAAACTGGAGGGTGCGGTTTCGAGCACTAAAACTTCAGTTGGTGAATTTAAAGACCGGCTGGATAAAATAGATGAAAGTCTTCTGGAATTATTATCATTATATGAAGTTGTTTCAAGTACGGTAAATCCTTTTGTAGGTGATAAGGGTATGGTTCCCAATGAGAAATTAGATCAACTCGAAAAAAGAATTGATATAATAAGCCAGAAACCGTCTGAAATCCCCACAAATATCAAAGAAGAATATGATATTAAATTCAAAGCGCTTGAAGGGAGCCTGGAAGAATTAACCCAGTTGATGGATTCAACCCCATTAAATAATGAAGATATGATCAAGAACGTTGCAGAACAGGTAATGGAAAGAATAAAACCCATGATAGAACAAATAAAACCAATGATCGAACAACAACTTCAACAGACTGCTGCACTATCATCATCATTGCCCATTTCGCCAGACAATGGAGGCACTACAGGTAAAATATCCCCGGGTTCACGATATCATGATGAGAATGTTAAATTGCAATATCTGGATAATAAAGCAGAAACTTCAATAATACTGTTGAATTGGATTGAATTCTTATTGGAAAAGGTAGGAAGGAACAACCTTTCAGAAGTCCTTGAGTATTATATTGACATAGGATGGATAAGCGAAGAAGTATGTGAAAAAATGATAGCATATGCTAACGGTATAGATTATTATGTGGAAAGGCCCACATGGAAACTGCTTCCGGATGACCATACAAGATCCCTGATGTTCATCGAACAGCTAAAGGGGAAGAAACTCGATAAGTCCATGCTATTAAAACTCGAAAGGGATGTTGAGAAAGTCATCAGAACGAATGAAGTTTATGTTTCATGATAGCTAAATACAGCTATTTATTAGCAATAAGCTAGCCATCAATATCATAATTCCCTATCCAGGGCTTTATTCACCATGCTATCAGTATAGCTATTTTCATCCCTTTTGATCCATTTGAAATCAATTTTTTTAAAAGTCCCGCATAATTTCATGGCTTCATTGAATAAAGGGATGAGATTATCACTTTTAACCTTGTACCGACCTGATATCTGCCTTATTATAAGCTGGCTGTCCCCGCACACTTCAAGCTCTTTGCATGCATGGGCTTGCGCGAGCTTTAATCCTTCAATAAGCGCCTTCCATTCAGCAATATTGTTTGTCCCGATACCGATATTTTTTGAAATCTCAATCACTTTCCTTCCGTTTTCCAATAAGACTGCCCCTATCGCCATCGGCCCGGGGTTCCCCCGGCATCCCCCGTCAAAAAACAATGTGCAGCTCATATCGGAATATCCCATAACGGGTACCAGCGCTCGGTTTCTTTTTCGATCGGCAGTTCTTTTTCCATAATGGAGCGAAGCCTGAATTCATATGATGCGTCTCTTTTTTTCCCGTCAGCCACAAATGGATAATAATTTCCCTGTTTGAAGTTATATATCCAGAAAACTTCTTTTTCTGCCTTGAATTTAAAGACCGCGCAGAGCAACTGTTCGCCAAAACCGTGGTCTGTCAGGGTCTCACTGACCATATAGATCGTGCTTACAAGATCTTCAAAATCCGGGTCGGAAAGGGTGATCCACAGATACCCATAGGAATCTTTTTTCATATTATGAAGAGTATTTGTCTCTTTGCAGCTTTGCTGCAGCAATTGATTTATTTCAAGTTCTGCATTCTGGAATCCTGAGGCTTCAAGCGGCTTAAAGCAAATACCGGCGCCTTTAGATGTCAGGCCGAGGTTGGAACTGAGGGTGACGTAAGCTGTTGACATTGCAAAAAGTTTATCTGGTTTTGGCTTTGGAAGTTTGCTT
This sequence comes from Methanosarcinales archaeon, assembly GCA_905339155.1. Lineage (GTDB taxonomy): Archaea > Halobacteriota > Methanosarcinia > Methanosarcinales > Methanoperedenaceae > Methanoperedens. The sequence goes on along the minus strand of CAJPFJ010000024.1, from coordinate 44,593 downwards.
TTGCCAAGAAGCGTATCAAGAAAACCCATTAAAACTCCATCCTTTGCTCCATTTCAGATAGTGCGCGAATGCGTGCTTCAACAGATGGATGCGTGGATAGGAGGTTCATAATGGAATCACCTGAAACCGCCGGTATGATAAAGAATGCATTCATAGATTCAACTTCCCGCAGATCACGTGAAGGCACGCGTTCCATGACGCCACTTATGGTCATAAGGGCTGAAGCAAGATTTTTTGGCTGGCCTGTTATTATTGCCGAGCCCCTGTCAGCAGCGAACTCCCTGTATCTGGAAAGTGCTCGTATTAGAAGGAAACTCACGATCCATACGATGATCGATACAACAAAAATGATCACAGCAGCGCCGCCATTTTTCCGGTCGTCCCTTCCACCCATTCCGAAAAACAGCATGTTTCTCACCAGTAAAGCTGCAACTGTGGACAGGAAACTTGCAATAGTGATCACAAGCATGTCACGGTTCTTTACATGGCTTAACTCATGGGCAAGAACTGCTTCAAGTTCAGGCTGGCTTAATCTTTGTTTCAGGGCTGTTGTAACAGCCACAAGCGAACTTTTCTTGCTGCGGCCTGTTGCAAAAGCATTGGGGACATTACTTTCTACAATAGCGATCTTGGGTTTTGGCAGATCGGCAATAGCACAGAGCCTTGATACTGTTTCATGAAGGCGCGGTTCCTCCTGTTCCGTGACAACTCGTCCTCCAGTGCTCCATAGTACCAGCTTATCTGAAAAGAAGAACTGGGCAAACAGCATTATCATCATAAAAATAAGCAGGATATTTGTCCATGCTCCCCCATAAACCAATATCACTGCAAGAAAGACAAGATATAATACCGCAAGCAGGAACATTGTCAATAACATGCGAGCCTGAAGCCCGTAATCTCTGTACCATTTTTTCATAGTAACCTCCATAATAATTTGTATGTTTGCATCTAATTAAAATTGGCGATTGCCAATATCGTGGATATCTATATTGACTTTTCGTTGTTAAAAGACTTTCTTCAATTCACTTTCACTGACAGCGTTATGAACCGCATCGGCACATTCCCTGAATTTAGAAGTGTATGCGGCGCAAGCTTCGGGATATACACGACATCATTGCGTGATATTTCCTGTTTTTCATCACCTATTGTCATTGTGCCATACCCTGAGAGGACATAATATATTTCTTCAAGATCGGGATGAAAATGTAATTCGATTCCCTGTCCAGGCTCAAGTGAAGTATCATATACCGCTTCTATGTTTTCTGCCTCATTAGTAAGGTCAAATCCGTTCTCCATCTGTTTTATGAACATAGTATAAATGGTTGTAATGTATTTTTTACATCTCTCCTTTTTTCTCTTTTACCTTCTGCACAAGGTCAAATATCTCATCAACATTTTCCCCGACAACGCACAGGGTGATCGAGCCTTCACCGCCGTTTATCCCTCCCGCTCCTATTGCAAAAGCATCCTCGGCGCCAAGGAGCATCAGCGCTTCCACTTCGGTAATAACTTCACCGAACAGAGGCATCATTCCCACAGGAAGCCCGGTAGCTTTACTGCATCGCTGGATGCCGATGGTTTTTGATATCTCTATTACGGAATAGGGAATTGATTTTTCAAGGCCGACAGGGATTACAAGATTAATGCCTCTTGCCATTACAATTCCCATGAAACCCCCGGTAGTTCCGCCAACCGGATGTGCCATCATGACACCCGCAATCCCATCAGGATCAAGTGCATTTGCTCCCTTAATAACAACATCACTGGATGTCATTTCATTCAGGATAGTTTCTGCATTTACTTCCTTCCCATCTTTAAGGGCAATTGCAGGCAGACGCTTATCGTTCGGGACAACAGAGGCTGTTTCGCCAATGTATCCTGCTGCATACCTGGAATGGTCTATTTTCTTTCCTGTGAGTTCTTCTGCGACATAGGCATTGGTTGTGCCCAGGGTTATCAATATTCTTCCTTTTTCCAGGGCGTTCTGGATGATAGGGAGATTTTTTACTCCTATGGCTATGATCCTTTTCGATTCAGGGGGTGTAAGTGTGATCTGTATCTGTTTCATGAATTTTCACCGAATATCTGTGAATGTAAGGCTGTGAGCTTCCTGCGTCATTGTGTCAGTTGTAAGACTACTCGGACAGGCTTTGAATTCCGCAGTTCCTGCGGTGTATGCTTTTCTCATTTTGCGCAACACCTTTGTATTGTTTTGAAACTATTTATCGTTATGCCTATCCCTTATATGCTTGCATGAAAAATGTAAAATATACAAAACGGAATTGATTTGTTGAAGTATGGGAAATGTCCTGCATTTCATGATCTCTCAAAGTTTTAAATACAAGCATTCACATAATTCCTGCAATGAAAAACTCCGAAATCCTCACATGTTTCCAGTGCGGCACCTGTACGGGAAGCTGCCCCTCTGGCAAGTACACCAGCCTCAATGTGAGAAGGATCATTAAAGATTCAATAAAGAAAGACATCTCAGACCAGCTCGATCTGTGGATGTGCACGACCTGCTACAATTGCCAGGAGAGATGCCCGCGCGGTATAAAAGTAACAGATGCCATCCTTTCCCTTCGCGCCCAGGCCGTGAAAAAAGGTAGTATTTTGCCTGCTCACAGGGCTGTATGCAAATTCCTTATTGAGACAGGACATGCCGTCCCAATTGATGATATTCACATAACCATCAGGGAAAAAATCGGGCTTTCGGAGCCTGAAACTGTACGTAAGTATCCGCAGGCGCTAAAGGATGTAAAAACACTTCTTGAATCATGCGGTTTTAATGAGCTGGTAAAATAATGAAGGATTTATCTCTTTTCCTGGGATGTGTAATCCCGAACCGTTATCCTGGCATTGAAAAAGCCACACGGCTGATCCTTGACAGGCTGGGGATAAAATGGAAAGAGCTAAAAGAAGCATCATGCTGTCCCGCGCCCGGGATATTCCGTTCTTTTGATAAAGTAACATGGCTCACGATCGCCTCAAGAAATATCGTGCTGGCCGAAGAAAATAACACAGATATAATAACTATATGCAACGGCTGCTTCAGTTCACTCATGGATGCCAACAATATCTTAAAGAACGACGCAGCTCTTCGAAATGAAGTGAATTTACATCTTAAAAAGATCAATAAGGAGTATAAAGGCACTATAGAGGTGAGGCATATAATCGAATTCCTGCATAAAGAAATCGGCGCAAAAAACCTGAATAAATTAATTGAGAAACCACTTGAACTAAGAGTCGCTGTGCATTACGGATGCCATCTTCTGAAACCGACAAAAGACAGATTACTGGGTAGCGCAGAATGCCCGGTGTTTTTTGATGACCTTGTTGAAGCAACAGGCGCTGTAAGTGTTCCGTATGAAGGAAAAACCAGTTGCTGCGGCGCTGGTGGAGGTGTGCGTTCAGCAATGCTTGAAACTTCATTTAAGATGACAGAATATAAATTAGATAGGATGAAAAAAGCTGGTGTTGACTGCATTGTAGAAGCATGTCCATTTTGTCATCTGCAATATGACGGCGGGCAGGAAGAGCTTGAAAAAGCCGGGAAAACCTACAATATCCCGGTTGTTCATTATAGCCAGCTTCTTGGGCTGGCATTCGGCTATACACCTGAAGAGGTCGGGCTGCATCTCAATACTGTCAGGAGCCCTGAATTTGAAAGAAAGATCGCACAGATACAGAATAAAAATATATCTGTCTCAAGAGTTTAGTATCTGCTGGGCCGGCACTTATCCAGCAAAATGACTTTTCTGGCGGTCTCTATGTCATCCGTTTTGAGTCTCATTTTGAACCACCATTTGTTGCCCCCTTCTTCTACGCTGCCCACAGCAACCATCCAGAATTCTTCATCGATTACAGCCAGCCCATAATCGTCTCCGAACCATTCAGTTACCTGGTCTAAAACTTTATCAGTCTCTTCCAGGGGCATATCATAGAATGATTTTTTGTCTTCATATTTATCCAGGAACTTCTCTGTCCCCTCTTTCCATGTCTCATCAAAAAAATTATCAAGAAGGTTCAAATCCCTGAGACATTTTAATCCCATTTCAATTTTTTTATGCTTGTCTTTAGTTTGTTCTGTATTTTTTCCTGAACTCATATTTTTCACTCCTATTTGATAACTATGTGATAATGAAGGCATAAATCTTATCGAAAAGTTTTGAGCAATATGGGTATAGCTACAAGCTGTCATCAGGGGGCATCTTGTTACTTTATCTCCATGGTTCAAAGGGTTGAGAAGACCTTCCGACAGGTGGGGGATGAATCAGACCATTTATCCAAAAGATGAATATGCCGATTGCTATGTTCAGGCTAAAGATATCATGAAAGATATTGATCCTGATGATACACCTTTTCTAGCGCTTGCTATGAAAACCAGGGTTGATGGGATATGGAGCGAGGATAAAGGATTTCAAAAACAAAATCATATAAAAATCTACACTACAAAGAACTTTTAGAGTTTATTTATGTGAAACATTCACCCGGCGTGCCCTTTCGGTGCTGTTTCCAGCCGTATACCTGATTGTGCACCCAGTGAATGGGTGAGTTCCTCTCATGTTATCTGTCTTATCTTCCGCTCATATCTTTTCGCACACGATCAGCTCATTCCCGAACCCAAATACATGAAGCGTCCGTGTGCCTGCCAATCCTTCCTCGAGCCTTGTCCTTATCTCCCAGTATTGTTTAGGATCAATATCAAAACGCAGGACAACATTCTTTGCCTTCTGGGATTTTAAAATCTCTTTTAATTTTGTCATGTCATTTTCTGTATTGGCAATAGCCCTGTAACTATCCTTAAAAAAATCTGAATCAATAAGAGTTGATGAAGTCAAAAGAGTCCGCCGGTCATCACCTTTATAGAAAAACACATCCTTATTTTCTTTAGCCAAATTATGCGATAATTCATTCAAGAGCTTTGCTTTAACAACAGAAGGCTCGGGTTCATAAAGATAATCACAAATTGGACTTTTCCTGATCCCGGGGGCATCTAATGAACCCAGCCTTTCACCGCCGGGTAGCACAACTGCACTTCTATCACATGATTTTAGCGAGCCCAAATATAATGTCAGCCTGTTCAACTGCCCGTTCAAAGAAAGATATTCGCGCTCGCAACCAAGAACGATCCGCTCAGGCGGCATCTGGGGCGGTGCATGGAATGCCAGTTCGGGTGTGACATCAGAATATATTTTTATTATTTCGGGAATTGATGGCTCAAGATTCTCAAGGCTCCTTTCTTTTTCCGAGAGTGGCCTGGCAGGATCGGAAAAAATGATGTCAGCATCAGATACTTTTTCTTTTATTTCCGGAGATAGCGCATCTCCGAGTATGAATTCAACATTATCAACATCATATAGCCTGCAATTTTCTTTTGCATACTCAAGCTTTTCAGGGTTTCTTTCTACTGCATAGACTTTCTTACACTCTCTGGCAAAAAATATAACCTGCCCACCGATCCCGCAACCAAGGTCTGCGATTATATCCGTTTTTAGCCTTCGCGCTATATATTTTGCAACTATTTCAGGTGTTGAAAGCTGCAAACCTTCTTTATTTGAAAGGATGGGTTTTGTGAATTTAATGGTATGTTTATCACGGGTCATGATGTGTCATAATATCGATAGTCTCATATTTTATGTTACCTGCATTTCATTGAATCCCGCAAATATAATTTTGCATGATAAGGAAATATATACTTTCGTACATAAACGAACAGTATTTATATTACTAAAACTGTTTAGACTCTATGGTAAACGGCCGGACTACAGCTATTTTATCTACCGATCATGGTATGATAGCGCTGGACAGCCCGGTAAAATTAAAGATCCTGGAAATCCTGGAAAACGGGACTGCATCATTTGATGAACTTGTGGAAAAATCTATGAAGGCAAAATCCACGATTTCGGTGCACCTGAACGATCTTAAGGATCTTGATCTAATCCGGGAAAAAACATTTCCGAAAGATAAGCGGAAAAAATTTTTTGTTTTGAATGCGATTTATCTTGCATATTCACAGACCCCTTTAAACAACCATTATAATACACAAATGGATTGCATTTCAATATTGAACGGGGATTCATTCAAAGAAAAGCTTTTCTGCGCACTTCGATATGGAATGGAAGCGTATGGAATAGAACCGAAACCTATTTTGAAAACCATCGGGTACAATATTGGAGCTAGGATCGGTCCGGAACTAAAATCCCGCAGTTTAAGAGCCATACTTGAAGAACTATCTGTTTTTTGGGGGGAACATGAACTGGGGGAAATGACCTTATTAAAGGGCGATCAAATAGTAATTTCGGTTATTGATTGTTATCATTGCGGTAAAATGCCAGATGTGGGAAAAACATTGTGTTCCATGGATGAGGGGATCATTGAAGGAGTCTTAACCAGTAAATTGAAATCAGAATTTAGTGTAAGGGAAACAGAATGTTATGGTACAGGGAATGATAATTGCAAATTCGTTATTGAAAAAGTAAAAGTCGAATGATCATTAACTGCAAGACATGCATTCAAGCCCGCTGAATTTATTGACAACCGGACAGTCGGAATAATTTTCAGTATCACAGAAGCTGGCAATCTCGGTTTGTGATGGTTTATGAAACTTTGGATCAAGCATGCAACGTGTGTTTTTAAAGTGCTGGCATCCCATAGAATACCTCCATAGCATTTATTGCAGGAATCGGTATTATTATCGTGGTGTCAAGCAATCCGTGCAGAAATATTTCTCCAATCTTGGTTCATCGCCAAATTCAAAAGTGCCTTCACCGCAATTCTCGCATATCTTCCTCTTCATTACAAATTCTGGTTGAATTAAAGTCTCCATTTTAATCACCAATACATAATGATTATTCATTGTATTTAAAACTTGTCATGATTGTTCATGATAAAAATTCATACGATTTTTTGTGAAACTATGTATCCTTATGGACAGGTCTTTTGTTACTGGAGTGTGGCAACCACTACAATTTTGACTCGTATTTCTATCGTAAAAACTTTTGAATATTTTCGGCATCTTTTCCTGTTATACCAGGGACTTTTTTTATCTCGGTGACATCTGCTTTCCTTAATTCATCGACTGACCGGAAATATTTTAAAAGCGCCTGCTTCTTCCGGGCACCAATTCCCTGTATGCTGTCCAGCAAAGACTCGCTGAGTTTTTTACCACGCAGTTTCCTGTGATATGCAAGTGCGAACCTGTGAGCTTCATCCCGTATCCTTTGCAGCAACTTAAGGCCCGGTGAATCACGAGGCAAGATAACCGGGGATTCCATATCCGGAATAAAAATATATTCAAATTCCTTGGCGATGCCTGCAATATTCAATTTCAGTCCAAGTCTTGAAATAGCATCATGAGCTGCATTTAACTGACCCTTTCCACCATCTATCAAGATCAGGTCAGGCATCCGCTTTCCTTCCTTTATCCGCCTCGAATATGCTCTTCCCACAACTTCCCCGATCATAGCATAATCATCCGCACCTTCAACAGTCTTTATCTTGAACCTTCGGTAATTCTTTTTATCCGGGACACCATTCTCAAATGAAACAAGAGAGCCTGTTGCATTCGTTCCACTGATGTTGGAAATATCAAAGGCTTCTATTAATGAAGGTAGAATGGGAAGTGATAAAGCATCCTTAAGAATAGAAAGCTCTTCATTTGCCCCTGGACTTTGTGAAAGTATTTCCTGTTTAAGGAGCATTCCGGCATTTTCCATGGCAAGATCCAATAATCCTTTCTCAACTTTGGTTTTTGGTGTCTTGACCTTTGAACCCTTTCCTGAAAGCCAGAGGGATATTGATTCATCTATTATTTCTACAGGAATTATTATTTCTTCAGGAGGTTTGGCATCCTGGTAATATTGTTTGACAAAGCTTGCAAGGATCTCTTTCTCTTCGGATCCGCCAGTGTCCAGTGAAAAAGTCTCCCTCCCTTTGAGTATTCCTTCGTCTACATGGAATACCTGCACACTACCAGAACTTCCTTTAACTGCATAAGCAATAATATCCTGTTCTTTCCTGCCTGGAATATTTACCCGCTGCTTTTCAGAAAGTTCAAGTAAGGCATTGATCTGGTCGCGAATTCGCGCAGCTTTTTCATAATCCTGTATTTGCGAAAGCCTGTCCATTTCCGCATTGAGTGATTGGATTAACTGATCGTGTTTTCCTTTAAGGAACGTTGTAACATTATTTATTATTTCATGATACTCCTCTTTCGTAATATTACCAAGACAGGGTGCAGCACATTGCTTAATATGATAATTAAGGCACGGGGGGCAGGGTAGTTTCTTCTTGCATCTCCTGATACCAAGACTTGAAGCCATTTTGATCATCGCCCTTACCGATTTTGAACCCGGATACGGCCCGAAATACTGTGCCCCATCCCTAAAACGTCTCCGGGAAATGCATATGCGCGGGAATATATCGTTGGTTATCCTTATAAAAGGATAATTTTTATCATCCCGCAGCTTTACGTTATAGCGGGGCCTGTGTTCTTTAATCAGGTTTGATTCAAGAACCAGCGCTTCTATCTCGTTGCCAGTTGTAATATAGTCTAAATCCCAAAAATTTTTCATGAGGAGGCGGTTTTTAGGCGATTCCTGCTCCCTGAAATACTGGCTTACCCTGCCGCGAAGTGAATTTGCTTTTCCGATATAGATCACCTTGTTTTCACCGTCTTTCATGATATACACGCCAGGGGAAACAGGGAGTTTCTTTACATAGTCAATATTTTTTCTCATATCTGCAAAAAGCACACAGAGCTACAATTATTCTTAGTGAACAAAAAGTTACCTCTTTAAGGGTTATGATTATTTCCTAATATCGCATCAAAATTGGGGTTGAGATGGAGGTAATAATCCCAAACCCCAAGACCTTTTAGCAGATTGGTAAATCTGTCGATATTGATCTTTTAAAGTTGAGGGTTATTAAAACCACCACTTCCCAACCTGTCGATAGCCACCCAATTACATTTCTCGACTATTCATCGACAAGTCTATACATATATTATCTAGTATTTAATATTTGCGGTTAAGCTATTCGTATTCAATTCAAGGATTATATAATATAATGATGAATTTAAGTTTAAGCCACCTATTAAACATTGAAATATATGCCTGCTAAAAAAAGGATATGATTATATAACAATATAGTAATCTTAATCTTATTTATGCAAAATCCTAATTCTCTCGAAAAAATCTTTGGCAAAACCGCACAACTAGTAGTCCTTGAGCATTTGCTTGACAATAAGGACAATGACACGTACCTATCAGGGATCGCTGCAGTTACTGGCTTATCCCATTCCACAGTATCCAGAGTAATAGGGCCGCTTCTTGATATTAATGTAATTATAGAAAAACCGCTTGGTAAACAGATTCGGGTTTTCAGGTTGAACATGGATAGCGAACTGACAAAATACCTGCTAAAGATCAATGAAGATCTGAAACAAATGATGAATGGTGGTGAAAGCAATGAATAGTGATGCTATTGATATTAAAATAATTGAATTAATAAAGAATAATGAAAAGATATCTAATTCCGAGATTTCCATTATACTTGGAATTCCTGAAGATGAAGTGGCACAAAGGATTGAAAAGTTTTCAGATACGAGGTCAAAGATCTTGATAGTTGATGATGAGATTGATACACTTCTGCCTTTACAGAAATCTCTTGAAGTCGAAGATTACCTTATTGTTGGAGCAAGCAATGGCCCAGAGGCGCTCATTAAAGCTAAAACAGAGATACCCGACCTGATAATTCTTGATCTCATGATGCCTGAAATGGATGGTTATGAAGTGTGCGAAAAATTAAAAAAAGATCCCCTGACAAAAAATATTCCCGTTATTATACTTACTGCGAAAGATGCAGTAAGGGATAAAGTTAAAGGACTGGATATTGGGGCTGATGATTATGTAACAAAACCTTTCAACCTTAAAGAATTGAAAGCCCGCATAAAAAGCGCTCTTCGGAGGGCAAAAAATTAAGCATGCGAGGGATGTGTGAGATTACGGTCAGAACTGATAATCTTTTTTTTGATAATATCAGTAGTACCTTTATCCTCGGTTGTTTACATATCCTATGATTTCAGTAAGTTAGCTATCCGTGAATCGGTGATGTCCAACCTGCTTGGGGCAACTGATAATACCGGAAATGTGATCAATAACTGGATGGATGCAAGAAAAGATGATATTCGTGTAATATCCCAATCCAGGGTCACCTTAACAATGCAAAAGGAATATTTCATAGAGTTCCTGGACACCTTTGAACGTGAACACAAGGGCGTATACAGGGAATTTTATACACTTGACCTTGATGGAAATATAATCTTCTCTAATATTTATCGAACAGGAAATGAAAGACCGGAAACTTATTTTATCGAGGCTTCAAAGGGAAAAATGTATTTATCGGATGTTTATAAATCAAATATCACGGGAGCACCTGAAATCATAATAACCAATCCTGTACGTAATAATGGAAAAATAATAGGAGTCTTTGCAGCACGAATAAGCCTTGAGAATCTATACAGGATAATTGAAAATATCGATATTGGAAAATCAGGTGAAGTATTTATTGTTAACCAGAAGGGAGACATAATATTCCATGAGAACCGGTCACTTATCCTCTTTAATAACATAAATAATAATTTCGCAGTCAGGGAAGTCACATATGAAAAAAACGGTATCAATGAATATGTCAATTATAAAGGAGAAAATGTTCTAGGCTCTTATTACTGGCTGCCGCTTTACAGGTGGGGGCTAATAGCAGAAAAGAATATCGATGAAGCCTATGCCGGGGCCCTGATGCTTGGAAAGGTGATGGTTGAAATCTCCATGTTGGCGGTAATAGGGGTTGTTTTTCTTGCTTTAGTTGTTTCGGGCAACATCACAAGACCCGTCAAGTATCTTGAAGATGGGGCTTTTGGAATGCTTCGCGGGAATTTCAAGCAAATACCTGTAACTTCCAGGAATGAGATAGGACGGTTGACCGAGATATTCAATTCAACTGCAAGCGAACTCCTGGATATAAGGAAAAAGCTCGAAGCGAAAATTGATGTGGCAAATAAAGATCTTGAAAAAAAGAATAAAGAACTGATCAATGCAAATGAAGAATTGAAAAAATTAGATGAATTGAAATCTGATTTTCTTTCCCTTGTTTCCCATGAGTTGAAAACACCTCTCTCATCTATGAAGATATCGGCTGAATATCTGGAATCTGATCCAAATATCGCTCCGGATAAGAAAGAGATACTCCGGATAATAGTGAGGAATATCGATCGGCAGACCAGGCTCATAAACGATATTCTTGACCTTTCAAAGATCGAAGCAGGCAAGACAGAACTCAAATTGGATATTATCAGCATAAGGGAAATAGCAGATGCATCACATGAGAATATAAAACAGGTTGCTCTTAATAAAAATATATCTATAAACATAGACTTTCCAGATGATCTTTCTCAGGTAATGGCTGACAGGGATAAGCTTATTATTGTGCTGAATAATCTCTTTGAGAATGCATTAAAATTCACACCAGAAGGCGGAAGTATTATACTTTCAGCAAAAGAAAATGTGGACGGTATAGAGGTCATGATGAAAGACACAGGTATAGGGATTGAGAATGAAAAGCTTGAAAAAATATTTGATAAGTTTTATCAGGTTGACAGTTCTTCAAGGAGAAAAACTGGCGGATGCGGACTTGGCCTTTCTATATCAAGCGGAATTATCAGGGCGCATGGAAGTGTAATTCATGTAGAAAGCGAGCCTGGAAAGGGCTGCACTTTCAGTTTTAAATTGAAAAAAGGTTGATCATGATATGAAAAACTATATTATTTTAGGTGCGATCGTATTAGTAGTGGCTTCAGGATTCATGTTTTATGAAATATTTGAAATGCCTGCAAGATCCAATAATCAAAAATCAATTTATGTGGTGTCTATGACAGCAGATGAGATGTCAAAGGCGCTTGTGAATGAATCCATCGCAGGTTTTATTTCATGGGAACCAAATCCTTCAAAAGCGGTTTCCGAGGGTTATGGCAGGTATCTTGCAAATTCTAAGGACATCTGGGAGAACCATCCATCTTGTGTGCTGGCTATATCAGAAGACCTGAAGGATGAAGATATGATAATAGCCCTGGTATGGGCACAGGTTAAAGGAACAAGGTTCATTAATAATCCGATAAACCGGGAAAAAGTGCTGGAATTTGGGCAGGAATTCTCAGGAATTGATGAAAATATGACCTCAGCAGTCATCAATAATACAATTTATATAGAATATCCCGATCTTAACGAAACAAAAACGGCCATTGACATTATGGATAAAGCCGGTATTTTAAAGAACAATATTAGTTCCTTAGGATATACGGATGTCAATGATTTTCTCTCTAAATTATATATTAATAAATATTACGATGAGGTAAGAAAAAAACTGGATGAGGACCCGAATTGGATCCCTTCCCGTGTTAATAAGAGCATCAGGTTTGGATACATTGAGGGAAATTCACATTATTTTGCAATATATATAGCGCAGAAACAAGGTTATTTTGAGAAGGTCGGACTTATTTCCGGAAAGAATCTGCAATTAATAGGTTACAGAAGTGGCAGGGCAATAACAGATGCCTTAAATCAGCAGGAAGTTGATGCTGCAATAGCCGGAACCTCCGTTCTTTTAAGATATAAGATAAATGATAATGGGCGGATACATATCGTAAATGGTGTGAATTCCGGAGGGACTTCCCTTGTTGTCAGGGCAGATTCTGATATTACTTCGATCGATGGCCTGAATGGTCAAAAGATCGCAACTCCGGGATTTGGCACATGCCAGGATACCATTATGAGAAAGATGTTTGATGGGTATGAGATAAAGACGCAATGACTTATCAAAAGACTTAAATGCATCTAAACCATAAGGGAGAATCCCCCCAAAGTCCGGATAGTGTAGCGGCCTATCATGGAGGCCTGTCGAGTCTCCGACCCGGGTTCAAATCCCGGCCCGGACGTCTAAGGTTAAGTATGAAGCACTATCCAGCCAGGCTAATTTTACCCGGCTGGATAAAAGGTTTTCTTTTTTTTGATCTATTGAACATCCTGAGACTTTTCGAATAGCAAAACTTATTAGCAGGTCTATCTATCTAATTATTGGAGTGATATAAAGTGAATAAAGGTAATTTATTTTTGGCAATATTTGGAATATTAGCTATATTAGTCATTAGTGGTTGCACTCAACAACCAACTGTACAACCCGAACAACAAACACCAGCTATAACACCAGCTATAACAACACCTGTAGCGCAGCCTACAATAGAACAACCAATGGTTAAACTCTCAGCTGGAAATTATATCGTGGATAGCAAAGGAAATACCCTTTATTTCTTTACAAAGGATGTTATAGGAGATAGCAAATGCACAGGTGGCTGTCTTGATACCTGGCCTATTTTCTACCAGGAAAAAATATCTGCCGCTTCCGGACTCAGTTCCTCTGATTTTGGAACAATTACAAGAGATGATGGAAAAAAACAAACAACCTACAAAGGTTGGCCATTATACTATTTCTCCAGTGATGCAAACCCGGGCGATAATAAAGGAGAAGGAGTGAACAAGTTATGGTTTATCGCCAGACCGGACTATACAGTTTTTATCGCAGATAAAGACAATATGACATTCATAGTCGACGCAAAGGGAAATACTCTTTATAATTTTACTAAAGATATGCCTGGAGTAAGCAATTGCACAGGAAATTGCCTGCAGGCCTGGCCTGTGTTCTATAATGAGAATATCGTCGCGCCATCTATGATGAATACTTCTGATTTTGGCGTAATAACCAATAGCGAAGGGTCTAAACAAACAACATATAAAAAAATGCCATTGTACTACTATATTAACGACACAAAACGCGGGGATACAAATGGCCAGAATGTGAATAAAGCCTGGTTCATCGTAGGACCTGATGCTGCTCCTTTACGTGCAACCAGTACACCATCTCCGGTTCCAACACAAACCAGCAGTGGAGGATACTACTAAAGAAAATTTTATGATAAGTGATCGTCTGTGAATATTCAGAAATAGTGAAAATTTGACTATTTTATTCATAAATTTTTTATAATTAAAGATAATAACACTCTGGATTTTCTTTCCACAGGAATGGCATAACTGAAGGATAAAACATATGGTATTTGATGTGAAGACACAAGCTATTGTAAATCTAACCATCCAGGTTCTGCTAATAATGACGATATCCGGCGCGGTGTATCTGGTAAAGAAAAGGAATCTTGGACGACATTGTGCTGTTATGAGGATCTCCTTATTGGTACAGATGATAGCAATAGCTGGCGTAATGCTGCCCTCGATGCTCGGTTATATTGAACATGAACAACGAGGGGTATTCTTCAATATCGAGATGCTGGCACACCACGCTCTCGGACTGGCAGTCATTGTTATAGGTATCTATATAAATCTGGCATTTGAGGGAGTTATGAGGATATGGGGGAGACTTGTATCGGCCATGAGGTTGGTATTGGCATTATGGATATTGGCACTCATCATTGGCTTGCACATGTACCTGATAATATGGATATGAGCATGGCGGGGAAATCTTGAAATTGAACAAGAGATTATTATTTTAGCCCAATATCTAAATACATTAAACGCAATGAAATCAATAAATTGTAATTATTAAATGTTGTAAGAGGTTTAATATGGATAAAAAAGAAGCAGTCAAGTTATGTATGTGTGGTAAATGCCCAAGTTATATCGAATGTAAAGAAGAAATCGCATTTTGTCTTTCAACAACCGGAAAAAGCAAATGCATTAAAGAGGAAAAAGGATGTTTGTGCCCGGGTTGTCCTGTTCATGAAAAAATGGGGTTTAAACATGTTTACTATTGCATGCGGGGAAACGAAAAAGATCAGTATGCAAAAAAGTAAAACATGGAAATGCAGTGTGTGTGGTTATATCCATCATGGAAATGAACCTCCGGAAGAATGTCCCCAATGCAGTAGTTCTTCGAAAGAATATTCCGAAGAGAGGGATAAACAGAAACTCAAGTTTAATGGAGAAAAATTTGATATATTATTGATTAATGGAAGTTCACATAGAGCACATAATACAGGTATTATGGTGAATTTTGCAGAAGAAGTACTTAAGAAAAACAATGTAAATTATAGACGGTTTAATTTGAACGAATTGAATATTCAACATTGCTGGTGCTGCTACAGTATGAGGGATTCAGCGTGCACATACCCGTGCAGGAATCAACTTGATGATGCGCCTGCACTCCATGAGATGATAGTTGATTCAAGGGCAGTGATTGTGGCTTCTCCCATAAATTGGAATAATATGTCTGCACGATTAAAGGATTTCCTGGATAGGCTGACATGCCTCCAAAATCTTTATTTATTGAAAAAAGAAGGTTTAACTACCGGGAAAGTTGTTGGAATTTTAGTCAATGGCCATGAGGATGGTGGAATGAAAACGGCACTGGACATTTTTCTTTACTTTCAGCAAATGGGGTATGTTCTTGCTCCATTCGGTTTTGTATATAGAACGCATGGCGCTCAATATAATGCCAAAACAGACGATGATTTTTTTAAAAATGATGACATACTAAAAAAAGAAGTCGATGGCATTGTCAGCAATGTTATTGAAACAATGAAACAGGATTTGGAAGCAAACCTTAAAGATAAAATATTTCCTGTCAGTGAATGAATATAATTATGAATAAAAAAGAAGCCGTCAAGCACTTTCTGAGCCTAAAGTGGATCACTGATTTTCTCTCTAAGTTTTTCGATGAGCTATGCAGGTGCAGGATATGTCAAAGTTATATCGAATGTAAAGAAGAAATAGCATTTTGTCTTTCAACAACCGGAACAAGCAAATGCATTAAAGAAGAAAAAGGATGTTTGTGCCCGGGTTGTCCTGTTCAGGAAAAAATGGGATTTAAACATGTTTACTACTGTATACGCGCAAATGTAAAAGATCAGTCAGCGATATATCTTAAAAGGAAAAGGGGTCGGAATCCCACGATATTAAAAAGACAGGCAAGATTAAAAACAATAGTCAGCTTGATCCTTCCCTGACTTAAATATCGCCTTGGAGAGGTAAATATAAACCTGTCTATCTGCACAAGCTTACCACATTTCTTTGCCTTATTGCACAATTCAACATCTTCAAGAAAGGGTATATTATCATAGCAACCTATTCTCTCAAAAATATCTTTTCTCAGGAATATCCCATAATCACCAAAGAAAGTCTTAGTTAGACTTACCCGTAAATTCCCGAAGGCGCTGTTGAACTTCAAGAAGAGGTCAGCATCATAAAAAGCCTGTTTGAAACCCCCGCCAATGATACCTTTCCTGTATACCTCTTTTTCAATAAGTTCCAGGGAATCCTTCTGTATGAAACAATCTACATGAAGGAATAGCAGAATATCACCACGGGCCGCCTGTGCGCCTTTATTCATCTGGATCGCTCTTCCCCTGGGAGCACTGAACAGTCTTATTTTTCCATGAAATTCATTTCTGCAACTTTCTACTTCTTTTAAAGTCCTATCTTTACTTCCACCATCTACCAGTATAAGTTCAAAGTCGCCATGAATCTTATTAAGATGAATGAGAAATGCCCTTACATAGCCCTCTTCGTTAAGTATCGGAGTGATTATCGATATCATAAAATTCCAATATTATTTTTTTCATTATTATTGGTCAGAAATATTATTGATCGATAAAAAGAAGCTTCATATATTTAAAAATTTATATGGTTATTAAGGCGGGAACATGAAACTTGAAATGAATAAGTTGATGACATCCGGAACAGGCATTTTCATAATGGGCATTGCCTGGTTATTATTCTGGATTGGTCCAGCATTTTTTCTCTTTGAAAAAGATCCCAGGTGGGGACATAATTTTGTCATTCCCATCGTTTTCATGACAGTGGGATTAGCTTCTCATATCAGGACAACAGCCTGTGATCTTACCGCAGTAATCTCAGCTTTTGTGGTCACCATCCCCACGCTTCTTGCTTTGTGGTCATGGGAAACTGCTTTGATCCTTGCATGTATATTCTTCGGGATCGAAATATTTCTTTATTTGGCAGAAAGAAAGGCCGGGGAAATTATTAATCCAGGACCAGGGCTGAAAGTATGGCTCAAGATACACCTTTTGAACTTTTCATATATCGGGATGCTTCATATGCCATTGATCTTTTTTATCAGCAGGTGGTCAAATCCTGGCCCTTTTTTAACTTATCTGCCTGTGGAACATGATATTCCAACGACCATTTTCAATGCCATGCTTTTTGTACTTGTCCCGCTGGCGGTTATGGAGAGATATGTTAAGACCCTGGGCGGATATGCGGTCTCGAAAATAGGTTTTGCCTGGTCGGTTTTGATGATAATAATACCACTTGTTGTTATTAATCTGGCGGGGTAATAGATTATGAAAAATGATTCTATAATAAGCTGTGGTTGCCTGCACCCGGATCACGAAGAAGCGATCAAATATTTTGATGATGGAAAAGTTTATTCTGTCCAGATAGAGTCCAATCTTGCCTGTTCCCAGGGCTGCCTCTACTGTTATGCATCATCTTCTGATGCCTTTCTTAAAGAGCTTCCGAACATAATTGAAGTGCTGGATTCAGCAGCCAATATGGGTGTCCGGGCTATTGACTGGCTTGGGGGCGATCCTCTCATGCGAAAGGACTGGTATGAGTTAATGAAATATGCCTCAGATATCGGATTAACGAATAATATCTGGACAAGCGGGATGCCATTAGAGAACTATGATGTGGCCAAAAAAGCAGTTGAAGTATCACAGGGGGGTTTTATCTCTGTGCACCTTGATAGCCTGGATGAGGAAATATATGGAAAGCTGCATACAGGTGACCCGGAACGAAAGATAAATTCTATCCTTAAAGGTCTTGATAATATCCGGGCTCTCGGAAAGGATAACATTATCAATTGTATTACATTCACTAAACTTGTGGCAGGGGAAGACATCAATAAAACTATCAAATATTTTTTTGAAGATTTGGGGATAAGAACATGCCTTACACAGATGTGCAAAGCCGGACTTGCACAGGGACATCCTGAATGGATACCGGGGATCGAGGAGATAAAAGGAGCATGCAATACAAGGGATAAAGTTAATTATCATGGGTCTGCACTTTCTATGAGTTCAATGGATACCAATAAATTTTATTGCGGGGGAATGATATGCGTGACCGTAGATGGTGATGTAACTCCATGTTCTGTGATCAGGAAAGGTTTTGGGAATATTCATATATCATCATTGGAAAAAATTGTCGAACGATACAGGGATGATTTGCTCTTTACCCATATCAGGGATCCGGGGAAAATGCAGGGACATTGCGGATATTGTGAACATAATTCAGTGTGCTGGGGATGCAGGGCCACGGCATATTACGAATGCGGGGATATGCTTGCGCCTGACCCGAAATGCTGGATGAACTATAATAAAAAAACTTGGATTTAATGGAGCTGATATATACGAATAAAATCGTAAAAGGAAAAAAATTAGATTTTAGCATAGCAGACGTAAATGAAGTTTACGAAGGCTCTGTCGGCGTATTATGGGAGATACTGATGGGAGAACAGATCCATGTTGGCGCAGATGTGCAAACAGATATCATGGCACAAAAGGCTGGCGTGAACAAAAATACCAGCGTGCTTGATGTATGCAGCGCACTTGGCGGCCCGGCGCGGCACCTGGCGAGAAAATATGGGTGTAAGGTAACTGGTCTTGATGCCACAATGAAAATGGTGGATGAAGCGGTAAAGAGAACTGAAAAGGAAGGGCTAATGCATCTTGTCACCAATAAACTGGGGAATGCGCTGGATATGCCTTTTAAAGCTGCCGCTTTTGATATTGTCTGGGGGCAGGATGCATGGTGTTATGTAACTGATAAGGAAAGACTCATAAAGGAAGCCTGCAGGGTTTTAAAAACAGGAGGGATCATTGCTTTTACTGACTGGGTACAGTCGGGTAATATGGCCGATAAGGAGTGGGAAGACCTCAATTGTTTTATGGCTTTCCCTTATATGGAGACATTCGCGGGATATGAACAATTATTAAAGCAGGCAGGATTTGTTATCATCGAAAAGGAAGATAGGAGCCCTGATTTTGCAAAATATTGCCATATTTACCAGGACAAGCTCAGAAATGAACTTAAAAGTGCGATAATTTCACAGTATGGCGCACAAATGTGGAAGGCGGCTGATAATGGACTTGCATTATGGGTCAAAGCAGCTGATGAAGGAAAAGTTGGGTGGGGAAGAATGATAGGGAGAAAGGTTTGATCCAGGAGAACGCTATTGTCATAATGGCTAAAGCGCCTGTACCTGATCAGGTGAAAACCAGAATGACCCCATCGCTTGACCCGGGGGCAGTATCCAACCTCTACTATAACTTTTTACTCGATAAGATAGAACAGGTGAAAAATATTGAAGCGCAAGCTTTCATTGCCTATACGCCTGAGACTGAGTTTGCTTTCTTTCAGATGATCTTACCTTCCGGATTCAATTTGATCAAACAGGTCGGTGCAGACCTGGGGGAGAGACTGGTTAATATTTCCAGAAGTCTCTTTGGACAGGGTTTTAAAAAAGTTTTGATACTTGACAGCGATACCCCGAACTTACCTGTAGATTACATAAAAAACGGCTTAGAGAGACTCGATAATAGCGATGTTGTTATCGGCCCTTGTGAGGATGGAGGATATTACCTGATCGGTCTAAGGGAAAGCCAACCTCATCTTTTTAGAGACATTCCCTGGAGTACATCAAGAGTAACAGAATTGACTATGAATAAAGCGCAGATGGAAGGTTTAAAAGTCTCTCTTATTGAACAATGGTATGATGTTGATACGATTGATGACCTTTTGCTTTTAAAAAGTGACCTTGACTCATACTCTGTAGATCGAAAAGGGATTTTCTTCTGTGAGAATACTTATCGTGAAATAAAAAGGATGAATATTAGTAAACTTTTTAATTCTTGCGTCTCATCCAATATTAAATAATCTCATGAATTCCAGTGAAAAAACACACGGTACCTCATCTTAAGGAGAAATATATGACTTTCAATGTGAAGACCATTGCAATGGCAAGCCTCGCCTTGCAGATATTATTGTTTATCCTTGCATCTGCCGCTGCATACCTTGCTAAAAAAGGCGAATTCGGCAGGCACTGCAATTTTATGAGAGTACTGGTACCCGTTCAGATCATAACGATTGCTGTTGTTATGCTTCCCTCGATGCTTGGTTATCTTAAAAATGAGAATCAGATCCCATTTTTCAATATCGAGATGCTCTTGCACCACACGCTCGGGCTGGCAGTCCTCGCACTGTGGATATACATAAATCTGGTTTTTGGCAAACCATGGATGCCGCGAAACCTCCGCGCAGTTATGAGGTCAGCATTAGTCTTATGGATAATATCATTGCTCTTCGGATTGCATATGTATATCAGGATATGGACATGACTCTGGTATGAACCGTATGCCTGCAATAGAAAAGATCGAAATTAATGGAAATACATCTCTTCATATCAGAGATAATCGTTTAAAGCAGAATGAGTATGCCTCATGCCGGATACAAAAAGGGCTTTTGCTTGCCATTGATGAATATGATCTTTCTGAGGAAGGTGTTGGCTTTGGAGTTCCTATACTCAAGTTCAAGGACAAAGAAATCTTCCCGGGCAGTGCACGAATAACCACCAGCAGAGATGGAAATAAAACAACTGTTACAATAGATTATGACCTTAATCTCGTGGAAAGGATGACGATGAAAGGGAATAAGATAGATAACAGGGCTTTTTACAGGATGAAGGAATATATGTCTCGCTTGCACAGGGAATGTCCCTGCATTCGGCAAATGCTAACGCAGGCATCCAATACCTTAAGGTTTTACTTTGGTATGGAAACACGATTTGAAGAAGTAACTTCTTTTGGAATTGTGAGTGTGCTCTATGTAATATATGCAGGGAATATCCATATCAATGTGGATACAAGCAGGGTGAAGAAATATGATTGGTTAATGCTCATGAACGAGCAGGGTGCAAACTATTTTGATGAGTACCAGGACTCAAGCGGATTAGCTCTCAAAGGAAATGCGATAGGGACATGGGAAGAGACGTTTGCGGACGGGGCATCGTTTGTGGATGCCAGCCATAAACTTGAGTTTACCTTGGAGAAGGTTGCAGGAGCAAAGTTATTCCGGGGGAGGGAACTTGTACCTGGCAGGCTTGCATGGGCCGGGCTTGCCTATTCGATACCACAGAGTACATCTAATTTTTATTATAATATCCGGACAGGGTGCAAGTGATATGGCATCTGTTCTTCTGATTTACCCCTATTTTAACCCCCAAAATAACAGGTCTATCTTCCGTTTTCCTCCTCTGGGAGTAGGTTATGTGGCATCAAGTCTCAGGAATGCAGGGTATGATGTTGGTATACTTGACTGCACCTTCATGAACAGGGAGGATGCGATAGCTGATGCTGTTGCTTATGGCGCAGATGTTGTTGGGATATATTGCATGGTGACCATGCGTGATGAGTGCATAAGGTTTGCAAGAGCCTTACGGGAACAATGTGACCTTCTTGTTGCAGGCGGCCCATTACCATCGTGCGATCCCCATTCCTTTATGGAGGATTTCGATATTGTGGTAAGAGGAGAAGGGGAAAAGGCAATGTTGGAGATAGTCCGCGCTTATGAAAATGGTAGCGATTTTGAGTCCGTACCGGGAATCGTGTGCAGGAGAAAGATAAGTGGAGAAACAAGTAAGGACGGAATTGTTTTCACTGCCTCGCGCAAATTGGAGGCGTATCTTGATGAAATAGCGTTTCCGGCGAGGGATTTACTCCAGAATGACAGATACATAGAGTATTCAAAAAGAAGGTTCGGCCATAGTACCACCACAATTATCACGACAAGGGGATGCCCGTTCAAATGCGAATTCTGCAGCAACGCGGTCTTTGGTATTTCTTATCGGGAGAGGTCGCCGGAGAATGTCCTTCTTGAAGTTGAACAGGCGCTTTCATATGGATATGATCGCATCCACTTTGCAGATGACGTATTTACGCTTAACAGGGAGAGGATCCTTAAGTTTTGCGAAGAGATCGGGAAAAGAGAGCTTTTTTTCAAATGGGAGTGTTTGGGTAGAGTTGATTCAATCGATAGGGATATAGCAATCGCGATGAAGAACGCGGGATGTGACAGGATATTCTTCGGGATTGAATCGGGTAACGACCGGGTACTTAAGACTATGAACAAGAAGATAACAGTCGAAGAAGCACGAAAAGCAGTTAATTCGGCCCATGCAGCCGGAATCCGGACAGGCGCATTCTTTATCCTCTGTTATCCGGGGGAGACTGATGAAACCGTACTTGATACAATTCGATTTGCCACCTCTCTTCCACTGGATTACCTTTCATTCACAGTGCCCTATCCACTTCCAGGAACCGCATTATTTGAGAGAGTAAAACACAAAATCAAGAAAGACTGGACAGTACCTGGCAGATTTTTTTCAGATCATGTCCTTATCTTTGACGCCGAGTTCTCTGAGACAAAGATGAAATTAGCAATATTGAAAGGACAGATACAATTCGGTTTGAGGAAGAGATTGGGTAAGCATGCCTTTTTTGCGGGAAAACCTTTTGAAACATTGACTGATGGGATATTTCGGCTGATAAGATAAGAAACGTTGATTCAGGAACTTTAAGAAAAAACACAAATTATATTAGTTTATCCCCTAATTTGAGTAATCCATGGGAACAGAGAAATCAAGAAAATTATTCGATGAAGCGAAGAAAATACTCCCCGGGGGCGTAAGCAGCCCTGTCAGGGCGATAAAACCATATCCATTTTATACAAAAAGAGCGAACGGCTCAAAGTTAACCGATATTGATGGAAATGAATATATCGATTACGTAATGGGTTACGGGCCATTGCTTCTGGGCCATAACCATACTGCAATTAAGGAAGCTGTGATCAAACAGCTTGATGACGGCTGGCTTTACGGAACCCCGACAGAACTTGAAGTATCTCTTGCGAATGAAATTATCAAACTATACAATAGCATCGACATGGTGCGATTTGTTTCCACGGGAACAGAAGCGACAATGGGAGCTCTGCGCGCGGCAAGAGGTTTCACCGGGAAGAATAAATTCATCAAGATCGAAGGAGGCTTTCATGGCGCTCATGATGCGGCGCTCGTAAAAGCGGGTTCAGGCGCAACCACCCTTGGGACACCCGACTCCGCAGGCGTACCGAAGGATTTCACAAAGAATACGCTCCAGGTGCCATATAACGATATCGAGGCCATGACAGAAGCTATCGAAGCCTATAAAGATGATGTTGCGGCAGTGATCATAGAGCCTGTACTTGGAAATATAGGGCCGATATTACCAAAAAAAGGATATCTAAAAGAAGTTCGCGCAGTAACAAAAGAAAATGATGTTGTATTGATCTTCGATGAAGTGATCACAGGATTCCGTCTTGCTATTGGAGGCGCGCAGGAGTATTACGGTATAACGCCAGATATGACCACCCTGGGAAAGATACTTGGCGGAGGTTTCCACATTGGAGTGATCGGGGGTAAACGTGAGATAATGGAGAAAATTTCACCCGCCGGACCTGTTTACCAGGCAGGGACATTCAATGGCAGCCCGGTTTCGATGACAGCCGGACTTGCCATGATAAAAACACTCAAAAAAGAGAAAGTCTATGAAAAAGTAAATGATGCCGGGGATTCATTACGGTCACAGCTCTCTGATATCATAGCCGATCTTGGGCTTGATTACAACGTGAGCGGTGTGGGGAGCATGTTCAAGGTCTTCTTCGGGGATATGCCTTCAAATTATCAGGAAGCCCTGAAATGTGATACTGCTAAATTCAATGTATTTTTCAAGAAAATGCTAAACGATGGCATCTTTTTGCCGCCGTCGCAGTTTGAGACGAATTTCCTGTCCCTTGCACATTCAAAAGATGACATAGAAACGACCTTAAAAGCTTACGAAAGGAACCTGATATGAAAAAGTCCCAAAAACCATTACGTATAGGAACAAGGGGCAGCAAACTTGCTCTTGCCCAGGCAAACCTTGTGAAAGATCTCCTTGCAAAAAACGGTATAGAAACAGAAATTAAAATAATCAAAACATCAGGTGATGCGATCATTGACAGGCCCCTGCATGAAGTGCAGGGTTTCGGGGTATTTGTGCGTGAGATCGACGACTCGATGCTTGCTGGTGAGATAGATATCGCTGTGCATAGCATGAAGGATGTTCCCACTGAAAGGCCGCCGGAACTTACGATAGCCGCTGTAATGAAACGCGACTCTCCTTATGATTTCCTGCTTACACGCAACGACATCAAATTGAAAGACCTCCCTGAAGGTTCGATCATTGGAACTACAAGCTTAAGAAGGCGAGCCCAGCTATCCAGATACAGATCAGGTTTTATCATAAAGGAGTTACGCGGTAATATTGATACACGTCTTCGCAAACTTAAGGAAGGGCAATATGACGGTATTTTCCTTGCCGAAGCAGGACTTGAGAGATTGAAATGGGATATGCCCGGAGAACGCCTTGATCCTGACGATTTTGTCCCATCCGCTAACCAGGGAACAGTGGTTATAGTTACCAGGAAAGGAACAGATGCGCAAAATGCAGTCCTTGTTTTAAATGACGAACAGACGCGGCTTGAAACATGTATTGAACGCATAATAATCGGGATCCTTGGCGGTGGCTGCCTGGTTCCTATAGGGGCTTTCGCACGAACTGAAGGTAATGAAATACATGTCCGCACTGAAGTTCTCTCAGTGGATGGGAAGCGCTGCGTAAAAATAGATGAATTTATAAACCCCGCTGGTTATGAAAAAGAAGCTCGGCGAATCGGTAATGAGTTGAAGAAAAAAGGCGGCGGTAAGCTTGTTGATGAGGCGGTAAAAATGTTTGCAGAAAAAAGAGGCTAAAATGAAAGGGAAAGTTTATCTTGTAGGCTCAGGTCCAGGTGACCCGGAGCTTCTGACGATCAAAGCAAAAAGACTAATAGAGAGCGCCCAGGTCATTCTTTATGACCAGCTTCCGGGTAAAGCGATACTTGACATGCTGCCGGAATCGGCAGAGAAAATCGATGTTGGCAAATATGCCGGAAATCACAAGCTTTCCCAGTGGCAGATAAATGAACTCCTTGTCAAAAGGGCAAAGGAAGGAAAGATAGTCCTGCGCTTAAAAGGCGGAGACCCATATCTTTTCGGCCGCGGCGGCGAAGAAGCCCAGACTCTTGCAGCAGAAGGTATTAAGGTCGAGGTAGTACCGGGGATCACTTCAGCAATTGCAGTCCCGGCTTATGCGGGAATTCCTATTACGCATCGTGATTATGCATCTATGGTCACTTTCATCACAGGGCATGAAGACCCTGAAAAGGAAGAAACTGCTCTTGACTGGGAACTTCTTGCAAAATTTGAAGGAACACTTGTTATCCTGATGGGGGTCAGTATGCTTGAGCGTAATGTAAAAGAATTAATGAAACACGGTAAATCTGCAGATACTCCGGTAGCTGTTATCGAAAGAGGCACACGGCCTGACCAGCGGGTCACCATTGGAACTCTTGCTGATATTGTGGGTCTTTGCAAACAGCGAAAAGTGAAGGCCCCTGCAATAACTGTAATAGGTGATGTTGTAAAATTACATCATGAGCTTGCTCCCTGAAAGATGGAAATGAAAGTAATAGCCATAATGAGACCTGCCGGTTACCTGGCAGAATCGGTCAAGCTTGCGACTTCAATGGGTTTTTCCGCTATAACAGCGCCAATGATCGATGTAATGGATAAGACCGATTCAAATTTCAAAGGATTTGTGGATCGCATAATGGGGGGAGAGGCGGATTATGTTATTTTCACAAGCGCTAACGGGGTTGAGTTCACTTTATTGAAGATGAAATACCCTGATGAATTTATTGAACGGCTCAATGAAACCAATGTTATAGCGATCGGCCCGAAGACAAAAGAAGCGCTTTTGAAAAACGGAATTCATGTCACTATGATGCCCCGTTCTTACAGTTCTTCAGGTCTTGTTAAAGAGCTTTCCGGAATTGAAGGGGCAAATATAGAGATCGCAAGGAGCAGCCATGGAGCGCCTGAACTTGTAAGAGGTCTTCTTGAAAAAGGTGCTGTAGTTAATGAAACGCAAGTGTATCAGATCATTAGCCCTAGAGATGAGCGACATGTTGCGCTTTTAAAACGGGCTCTTGCTGGTGAAGTGGATATTTTTGCATTCACAAGCACAATGATGGTCAGGAATTTCATGGCGTTTGCAGATGAGAAGGAAGTAAAAGATGAGATTATCCGGATAATGAATAAAAAGACGGTAGCAGCTATTGGTAAACCTACTTGTGATACATTGCTCGGATTTGGGATAAAAGTGGGTATTATGCCGGAATATTATACTTTTGAGGAAATGCTGCGAGAATGCAAGAAGAATGATTTTTGAATTAGAAATAATCTATATATATTAGAAACATAATATGTATATTACTAAATCGTTTTGATGCTGGGCATAGGTTCGGGGGAAAACCAACCGTGACAGAATACGGTTTATGATACAATATTTAAAAGAAGGAAATAATTATGGTCAATAAAACCCAAGGCAAAAAAAACGTTAAAGAAGAGAAAATTTTCAACAGCTGGGCTGATAGTTATACAGCCGTTTCAAAAATGTGGGAAGATTCATATGTTAAGCTTTACAGGCCCTGGATCGAATCGACAGAAGAAATGTTTGAGAAGACGACTATTCTTTCAAAAGAAGCCGCGCCTCAGAAATACAGGGAATTTTATGATGAATGGATCAAAACATATCAAAATACTTTTGGCAAATTTTATCCGATCCCAACACCGGAATCAAATAAAGAGACACTTGAAAAATTCATTGCAAATGCAGATGAATATAATAAACTCTACAAATCGTGGATCGAAGAGTTAGAAAGTAATACACAGAAGACAAAAGAGATCCTTTCTGGTAAACCAGATACTGAAAAATATAAAGAATGTTATGATATGTGGATGAAATCATATGAAAAAATATTCGATGAAATATTAGAATTACCCACACAAGAAAACACAAAAGAGATCTTTGGGAATTATATTGAAATTCCAGACATCTACCCGGGGAGCTTTTTGCAGATGTCAAAACTCTGGAAGAAATCATATGCACAATTTTGTAAACCATTAAATGAATCTATGATGAAACTTTCCGAGAAAATGGCAGAACTCGCCAGGGCAGACGCAGGTCCTGAAGCATATAAGGAATTTTATGATCTGTGGATGGATACATATAAAGAGATGTATGGCAAATATGCAACATCTGCGGAGCCTTCCAGTGAAATATTCAAAAATTTTGTAGAGAGCACTGAGATTTATCTGAGCATGTACAAGTCCTGGATAGCAGCGCTTGAGAAAATGTCTGAAAAAGCTCTTGAGCTGTCCAAACAAAATTCAGACCCAGAGAAATATAAAGAATTTTATAATCTCTGGGTAAAGATATATCAAAAAGCTTTTGATGACTTTTTCGAGGACATGCCAACTGTCGGGGGACCTATGAAAGAGGTCATGGAGCCAGTAAAGGTCATGGCAAAAATGTATACTGACACATTTCTAAAAATCTCAAAGGTCTGGATGGGATCAAATGTCAGATCAGCTTCTGCATATCCGGGAAAGAATAAAAAATGATATGTCATTTCTTCATGTGGAGATAATCGATCATCGGCTGTGTAACAAGCGGCACGACCTCATCGATCATATGCGGCATCAGGTTCTCCATGATTTTTGGCAAGAGTTCAGGCATTTGCTCTGACATATATGCAGGCATTGGGATTGCCTGGCCAACCTTTTCTAGCATCAAAGGCATTACCTCTGGCATCATCTTCGGAAGAAGCAGCGGAAATAGCACGGGGAACATGGGCTTCATAAGCGTAAGAGCCCCCGGGATTTTGCCCATAATCCGCATCATATGCCCCATTCCATAAGGCATTGCATCGATAAGCTCAGGCCACATGGTCCCTAAAAGATCTGCAAATCCCCTGGGTGTCATAAGAGCTATCATCTTCTCAAAGACAGCCCATTGTGCCAGTACTTCAGGATTCGGATCCGGGAAATCATATCCCAGGGTTGATGAAGCAAAAGCCGCAAGATCAACCACTTCAATAGGGATCTTTCTTGCATCCGCGCTTACCCTTAGCTGGAACTGGCAGCATGGGCAAAGGGCAATAACCTTTTGTGCGCCTGCTTCAACGGCTTCATCAAGCCGGATCTTTCCAATATCTGCTGCCACCCCTGGCTCTTTAAGTAGCGTCAGCACAGAGCCGCAGCAATGAGCTTTTTCCCTGTTTGAGCTCATCTCAACGAACTTGACCCCTGGAATGGCCTTAATAACATCACGCGGCGGGTCATAAACACCCGATGCGCGTCCAATATGGCAGGAGTCATGTAATGTAACTGTGATGGGTTTTTCCACGCCAGTTTTGAATTTGAACTCACCTGATTTAATTTTCTGAGATACGACCTCACTATAATGCTTTGTCTTTATCTTGTAATCGATATCAAGTTTATCTGCCCATTCTGGATATACATGCCGCCACATCATATCACATGCCGGGCATGAGGTAATTACAGTATCAGCCCCGGCTGCTTTTACTGCGCTGATATTCGTTTTCATGGTTTTTGCAAAGGCATCCCATTTGCCTGCCACAAGCATTGGTGTAGCGCAGCAGTTCTCCTTCTCGCCAAGATACGTAAAATCAACATTTGCCGCATCAAGGAGGCGCACACTTGCCATGCCTATATCTTTTTCAACAAAGCTTGCCGTACAACCGGCAAAATAAACATTCTTTGATTTATGCATAGGCCCGTGCTTTTCCTTAAGGTCCTCAGGGAACCATTTTGAGCGGTCTTTCCTGTAGCCTGCCCAGATATTTCCCTCTGAGTTAAGCGCTTCTGTCATCATCTCAAATGGCGGGAAAGTCATCTTTTTGTCTTCATTTATCAGTTTGCCGCGAAGCTTCATCCACGAAGGTTCGATTGGCAATGCTGCCGAGCAGCGCAAGTTGCAAAGCTCACAAGTAGTGCATGAAATGATCGTGTCAACCATCTTCTGGTCCCATTCAACACGCCCTTCCATGTATTCCCGAAGCCAGTACCATTTACCCCTGGGGCTCTGGCTTTCCCAGCCGCGCCCGTAGAACTGGTCGCATTCATCTATACAATAGCCGCACTGGGAGCAGCTGTAAGCATACCATGCAACATCTGCCGGAATATCCCTGACCTGCTTTAGCGGCCTCTCACCAATAGTAGTAGTAACGGAATTTCCAAGGGGACGGATGACCGGCTCAAAAGCGCCTGCAATGCCCAGGGCTATTCCCATAAGGCCGATGCTTGTGACCTTCCCGGGATTCATTATATTTTTTGGATCGATCCTGGTTTTGAAATCACGCAATCGTTGTACTCTATCTTTACCTAATATGGAATCAGCCTTTTTTGAGAAATACATGCCGGTTGCATAGGGTCTCCCGCCATGTTTTTCAGCGATCTTCATAATTGAAAGCACAAGACCGAACACAAAATTATAGCTGAATTTTCGCTGGTCGCTCGGGATAAAACCGAGAATGACAACTTCAGGTTCCCCGTTGATCCCGTCACGGATGATCACACCTTCCTTAACTATTGGCTGGGAAATCTTGCTCTCGATTTCACCCATCACATCTCCAAGTCTTGAGAGCGGAACTATTACCTCAGCAGGAACAAGCGAAGGGCCAAGCCGCTTTACGACCATAAGTTTGAAGCGGTTATCCCATTCATGCTCTGCAATTTTGTCACTCAGGATGTCTGCCCCGGATGATCTGGCAAGACCGGGAAGTTCTGCCCTGACAGTTGTACTGTCTTTTTTACGAAAAGCAAGTGTAAGGATATATTTAGCAGGAAGCATTACACGATCCTGTATTGCGTGTCCGCCGTGTTCCATAACAGGAGCGCGGTTTTTCATTTCAGCCATCTGCGGGTTGATAAATACCATTGACCAGATCGCAAGCTTTGATCCAATGATAGAATTCACAAGTTCCTGCAAGCGATTTGCATCCGGGGAGGCAAGCCCTGCAACTTCAATATCTTCATAAGGCTGTATGCGCAGCGTCACTTCTGAAATTAATCCTGTTATGCCTTCCGCATCAGCTATTAACTCAAGTTCATCACCGGTAAAATTTCTGACATTGCCTGATGGTAAAACTACTTTTGCTCTGACCACATTTTCACGGAAATAGCCGTACTCGAAGCTTCCTATACCTGCGCCGCCCTGCGCCAGCCATCCCCCGACAGTTGAGGAAGGATAGCTTGTGGGATATAACCTGATCGTCAGATTTTGTTTATTTAATTTTGCATCAAGCTTTTCCCAGCTGATCCCGGGCTGGACTGTGACAGTCAGGTTCTTTGCATCGATCGCAAGGACTTTTTTCATCCTGTAGAAATCTACAACTACGCCTTGATTGACCGGTATTGCTCCCCCATAGCCTGAGGTAGCCTTTCCTCTTGGCGTAAGCGGCACATTGTTTGATACTGCCCATTTTACAAGTTCAATTAGTTCTTTCTCATCCTGAGGCTGCACTACTGCGTCAGGCGTTGTATTTCCAATTAAAGGCCTGACAAGTGCAGGAATGGCAGAAATATCATGCCCATATAGCATTCGTTCGACAGGGTCAAAGGTCACACGGGTTTGGAATTTTTCTTCAAGGTATGCAAGGTTATTGGAGTTCATAATTACCTATGGTTTTGTCAATACAATACATAACCATGATCAAATATAAAGATATGCCTGAAATAACTCGATATTTTTTTTCGAGACTATATATTGTCTGCGTCCATACGAACTATTTCTATAGGTACCTTTATATATATCGAATATACAAAATAGTGCTGTGGTATTATGGTTTTATCCTCCAGGCTTCATTTAAAGACACATCCTGCTATTTTCCTCGTTGCCATAGGCGTAGCTGCAATAATGATATACCCGTTCATAACTTCGCTGACCCTTGCTGCAATAACAACATACATACTCAGGCCGATAATCAAGAAGATGGAGAAACATAAGCTATTTTCTCATGCAACCCTTGTAATCCTGACGATCCTTATAGGAATTCCAATCATATTGGCAGTCTCATACTTAATGACAAATATTGGCCAGATATTCGGAGATATTACCGCACTCAGTGGTAAGATCAATTATATTATTTCGGTGTTTTCAGATACTATTTCATCAATGGGATTAGGAACTTACACGGATTTACCTCTTGGAGCCAGGGAGATGACTGCTAAATTCTCATCAATCGCGATCAGCCTTGTTTCGGGTTTTGTTACATCCATACCTCTTCTGGTCCTTGATATCGTAATATTCCTGTATGCGACTTATTATTTCATGCGAAATGGCCATGAAATAATACGCGCTGTTAAAGACTATGCATCCACTCTCCCGGAAGAAGATGAAAAATTTATATCAAGTATCATAAACGGTCTAAGAAAAAGCTTTGATGTGCTCATTATAGCGTATATAGGAATGGCCTTGATTTTATCAACATTTTCTTTTATCATATATTATATATTTGGAGTGCCACATGCATTTCTCCTTGCAATTCTTACAGGGTTATTCGGTTTTCTCCCTGTTTTCGGAACATGGATGGTTTATGTTCCTACCGCAGCATATATGTATTATACAGGGAATACATTTGCAGCAGAAGGTATTATGTTTTTCGGGGTGGTTATACTAAGTGTTTTTATCCCTATGGTCTTGCAGCCATATTTTGGATCCAAGCAAGCTGATGTTAATCCGCTTGCAATAATCATTGGTTTTTTTTCAGGACCTATAATTTTCGGAGCAAAAGGAT
The DNA here is from genome assembly GCA_905339155.1 of Methanosarcinales archaeon. Taxonomy (GTDB): domain Archaea; phylum Halobacteriota; class Methanosarcinia; order Methanosarcinales; family Methanoperedenaceae; genus Methanoperedens. The sequence continues at coordinate 12,677 of CAJPFJ010000024.1, read as the reverse complement.
TGCTTCTGGGTCCGATAATATTTGTTGTCGTCCAGACAATTATACAAGAATATATTTCATTCAGGACGGAGTCCGAAAAGAATGCTATGAATTATGAGATATAGTCCTCATAGCCTGATCTCAGATAAAGCAAAAAAGCTTTCTCCATTTCATGTGATGGAAGTCCTCGAAAGGGCGCAGGAACTCGAAAGTCTTGGTAAGAACATTATACATCTTGAAATAGGGGAGCCTGATTTTCCAACCGCGCCCCACATATGCCAGGCAGCATCATCCGCTCTCTTTTCAGGTGAAACAAAATATACCCACAGCCTGGGACTTCCAAAGCTTCGGGAAGCGATAGCCAATTATTACAATGCGAAGTTTAAACTTGAATTGAGTCCCCAACAAATAATCGTAACCTCAGGGACCAGTCCAGCCCTCCTTCTTGTGTTCATGAGCCTCCTGGGACGAAAAGATGAGGTGATAATGTCTAACCCATATTATGCATGCTATCCTAATTTTGTGGAATATCTGGACGGGAAACCTGTTTTTGTTCACACAAGGGAAACCTCTGGATTCAGGATGGAGCCTGAAGATGTAGCCTATGCTATCACATCAAAAACAAAAGCCATATTGATAAATTCCCCATGCAATCCCACAGGTCATGTGATCTCGCCGGGAAATTTGAGGAGCATATCAAATATCGCAGGGAAAATCCCTGTAATTTCAGATGAAATATACCAGGGTCTTATCTACAAAGGAAAAGATCATTCAATTTTAGAATTTACTTCCAATGCATTCGTATTGAACGGCTTTTCGAAGCTGTATGCAATGACAGGCTGGCGACTCGGGTACCTTATCGCGCCATTGGAATATATCCGCCCGCTTCAGAAGCTCCAGCAGAACTTTTTCATTTGTGCCAACAGCTTTGTCCAGTATGCAGGCATTGCAGCTCTAATTGGCCCGCAGGAGCACGTAAAAGAAATGGTAGTTACATATAATATGCGGCGTAAATTCATGATCAAGAGGCTAAAAGAGATCGGGTTCGGGATAAACTATGAACCTGAAGGGGCTTATTATGTCCTTGCCAATGCAAAAGAATTCAGCACGGATTCCCTGGACTTAAGCCGCAATATACTTGAAGAAGCAGGGGTGGCAGTAACACCGGGGATCGATTTTGGGGATGGCGCAAAAGGGTATATCCGGTTTTCTTATGCTAATAGTATTGAGAATATCAGGGAAGGAATGGACAGGATAGAGAAATATCTTCGAAAATGAGAAAAACAGATTATTGCGTTATCTCATTCCGCATCAATATTTTTCTTGAATGCTTCACAGCTCATGCAGTTGTGGATTTTCGCTTTTGCATCACCCTGCTTTACTCCTCCGCACCATGTTCCTTCGACCAGCCAGCAGCGAAGTTCTTTGGAATTGTATGCCGGGCACTTCTGTCTGGCCTCGTTGCTGCAGTTCTTGATATCCCAGCAGCGCTCGGAATCATCAGCAGACTTAAGCACAAAGTGTGATGAAGCCATTTGCAGATCCTCTGAGAGTTCCGCAAGTTCCTGCGCAGATGTCATGAGCTGCTCCATCGAGGCTGTAAGTTCTTCAGTAGCGGCTGAGGCTTCCTCGGTACCTGCCGCAGATTCCTCGCTTATGGCTGAAACACTATCTACCGCGGCTGTGACTTCTTCTACAGACGCTGACTGTTCTTGTGCGGTCGCCGCAATCTCCTGGATCATATTGGCAATTTCGCCTGCGTTAGATACGATATTATTAATTGCAGATGAGGCAATATCAATAGTAGCTGAACCTTCACTTACAGTTTTCGTGCCGTTTTCCATGCTTTCAACAGCTTTCTTGGTTCCCAGCTGGATTTCTTTTATCAGTTTAGTGATCTGATTCGCCGCCATTCTTGACTCCTCAGCGAGTTTTCGAACTTCGTCAGCCACAACCGCAAATCCTCTTCCATGCTCTCCGGCCCGTGCCGCTTCAATGGCTGCATTAAGGGCAAGCAGGTTTGTCTGGTCTGCTATATTGGTTATAACGCCGATAATTTCGCCTATCTTCTGGGATTTGCCTTCAAGCTCCTTTATTACAACAGCTGAACCATCGACAGTTGTTTTTATCTCGTTCATCTTCTGCGCGACATTACCGGAAATCCTGCCCGCTTCCTGTGCAGTCTTATTGGCTTCATCTGCCCGCAGCGATGCTTTCTGGGAACTTGTCGCAATTTGCTGTACTGTATGCGACATATCCTGCATGGCTTTTGCGATCTGTGTCATATCCGTCGCCTGCTGGCTTACTCCTTTGGAGATATCCTGCATTGTGTTGGATACCTGCTCTGTGGACGCTTTCATTTCCTTGCTTGAATCTGAAAGCGCATGGGATGTAGTTGAGACTTTCATCGCAGATTTTTGCACTTTTCCGATCACGGTCTTTAAGTTCCCGGTCATGTCCTGGATAGCCATGGAGAGTTGTCCCACTTCGTCCTTGTGATTGCTTTGCACCTGCACAGTAAGGTCGCCTTTTGCTACTTTTTTTGACGCCTCAAGAATATTATCCACTGGCCCTGTAATGGAGCGGGATATATAGATACTGGCGCCAATACCTGTTACAATTGCAATGATAGCCAATATAATAACAGTCATCTTCGAAGTATTATTGGAAGCAGTCATTGCCTCCATTCGATTGTTCAGGTTAGTCTGGGAATCTATTACTATACTGGCAATAAGGACATCTATCTGGCGCGCGTTACCTGTGAGATCCTCTTCTTTTTTGTCTCTTTGAATAGATATGGTTACAAATTTATCAAAAGTTGCTGAATATAGATCAAGTTTCAAATTAACCTGTTTTTTCTCAGAATCCGATACTTGTAAGGATAATACACTCTTTTTAGCTTTATCTACCGCATCATGCACCTTTGTCTGGTAGAGCGTATCCTTACGGAGAACATAGTTTTTCTCATGTCTTCTGGCTTCAAGTAACGACGCCAGAGCATCTGTGCTGCCGATCTTTTTTATATCACTTTCTGCATCTCGTGCCTGGTTTATTAAATCTCCATTTAATCCTTCCATTTCCAGCAAACCAATTTGTTTTTGCAGAGAAACAACTTCAAGAAATGTATTCTCATAACCAGCGATCAGGGGTAAAATGTTATTAGCGTTATCCTTTTCTTTCTGTCCAATATCGAGGTTTGAGATATCGGCAACATCATTCTTGATGGCATTTACTGAAGACTTAACCTTATCCATATACTGAAGGTCATTTCGCATCAAGAAATTTTTCTCATCACGTCTTGCCTGGAGAAGATTGATGCTTATATTATCTACTTTTTTACCTAAATTTACCTCATTATCAAATAAACTTTTTGTTCCTGTTTCCATTGAACTTAATTTTATCACGCTCAATGCGGCGACTATTATAAGCAGGAGAATTATAATACCGAACCCGCCTATCAGCTTCTTGCTTAAAGACATATCTTTGAAATTGATCATTGTTTGTTCCCCGTTTTCCTCTCTTCTAATTGAAGATTCACGTACTTTAATATAAACAGGGTTGTGAAAGAAGTGTGAAACAAATTAAACAAAAACTATGTCATTGGATTATCCCTGTCACCACATCTTTCTTGAAATCAAACACAGTCACGCATTTATCGCCATAACAAATATCAAGTCTTGAGGTATTATCCACTATACCGATATTCGATGCCGTATATCCTGCTTTTTCAAATAGGTCAATGACCTGCGCTTCATTTTCTGGTAAAGCCGTGACTATAAAACCGATCGCAGGGTGAACCTTCAACCACTGGGTGAAATCAATATCCAGAGGCGCATGTATTTTCCCCAAATCAATGCGAGCCCCTTTCCTGCTGGTCTCAAGGAGCATCCCAAGGGTCCCTATAAGCCCTGGATTGCTGATATCCTTCCCTGCTGTGACAAGTTTCTTTTCGCCGATTTCCTGCATTACCCTGTATTTCCCGCGCACTTCCTCCGGTTCTTTAGCTGTCGTTGTGTCAAAACTATAGGGAGAATTTGGCCCGATTTTCCCATCCATATCGTATGCAGCTATTACAACATCCCCTGCTCTTGCGGCGCCGCTTTTTATTTCACATCCCTTTTTAACCGTACCAATGATGGCTACTGATAGTGAAGTATAAGGTGTGTCAGGATGCATGTGCCCTCCGACCATGGGAACGCCGAATTTGGCAATGCCATCCCTTATTCCACGCAGGAGTTCCTTGCATGCGTTCTTATTATCCGAAGAGAGGACATTGACCATCGCAACAGGTTTTCCCCCCATGGCAGCGATATCATTGACATTCACAAGCACGGATGTATATCCTGCCCACCAGGGACTTGCGTTCACAAGACGCCCCCAGATGCCATCAGCCGCGAAAAGAATATAATCATCCCCACCGATATCGATGACGGCGGCATCGTCACCAAAATCAACTATTAAATCGGAATATTCCGCCCGGACGGTCTGGAAAATATTTATGAGGTCTGCTATGGGTTTTTTCCTGGTCACGCCCTCGAATTCCCTGATTTCTTTTGCGATTTTATCTAAGTCCATGCATCACACAACAGGCAGGATTATTAATTATAGTTTTCGTAATGTAGTGGATTATTTAAAGCGGTAGGCTTATACAGGCATACAAAAAGCTAATGGACTAAGCCCTCATACCATAAAAGAGAATATCGGATGATCGGTCCCGGATGATCTTGGGTGCCCTCCGTAGATTCAAGCCCTTGGAAAAGATCACCAAGGAGGATATGGTAAAATTCTTTAACGATCTTAATGGAAAAGACAGCACAAAGAATCTTTAAGCCATAGTCCTGAAGAAATTCTTTACCGATAACGGCAAATCAGAGATCGTAGACTAGTGTCCTGTCAAGGCTTATAATTTTCCGCAAATCATTTGAAAAAATCGTGATCGATTATTATATGGAAAAAATAACATAAACAGTATAAGGATGCGGCGCAATCCAGCGCATGCAGGAATACTATATTCGGCTTTTGAAAAATTTAGCCGCAGATGAACGCGGATAAACGCAGATTTAATGATACGGTTTTTGAAAAATAGTAACACCAAAACCATAAAACCCCACGCGCCGATACGTTGCAGAAGCAACTCCAAGTGAAAAACTGGAGAAACAAGAGGAGTTCTAAATCCCACGAACCGATAAGATGCGCTGGATTTGATGCTATAAATCTGCGTTCATCTGCGTCTATCTGCGGTTTGTTTTCTTCAGACCCCATAGCAATCAACAGAATCTTTTTCCAGAGTTACCAATGCATTTTCTTCAGGAAACATAAATCTTCATTTTTTAGAAGTTTGGTGGAATACTATAGATCAATTTATCTCGAGTATTTGCTGCTAATTGACACTTGACAAGACACTAGATGAAAGCTCGAATGCTCAAGGAGACTCTAAAATCAGATGAATGGTATTATCATATAGAGTATGCACGCTATGAATCTAAGGAATTGGTAATTTCTTAATATATGTCACACTTCTTTTTTCTTTGGAGGATTCTGATGGGGTTGGTATCTGAATGGATTTATTTTTTAGATTGAAATCCGCAATTATAATTTCATCTTTGCCTTTTTTAGCTTCACACAATTTAAATGATGGATCTTCTACATCTTTAAAACCTTCGCCTATCAATCTATCAAAGTGATTTTTATTCATCTGCGCAAAAATTGAACTTCCTCCGTTAATCCCCGTATTTGCTATCAAAATATAGGAGGGAGTTTTCGTAACATGGCTGTCGGCTTCAATATGAAACCTTTCATTTGCTTCATTGAAGGCTGGGCAAAATATAAAATCAATATCAATTTCAATGAAATAATGAGCAAATCTTTCAAAATCTCTGCATATAAGTATTACAAATTTTCCAAATTGTGTTTCATATTTATATATTCTATCTCCAGAAATCATTCCTTTGTCCCACATTTCCATGTCCTCGGAAGCAGCTGGTGTAATCTTTAGCTGAGGGGATATTTCTTTATCGGATTTAGTTATTACGGGGCAGATGTTTCTATCGTTTTTATAAAATCCTCCACCGATGACGATAATATTTGGATATTTTTTCTCTATTTCTATTATCCATTCTTCTCTCAAACAAAGTTCAGGAAGGCAAACGATATTTGTTCTCTCTTTTTCTGCTATATCAAGTCCAGAAAAAATCTTTCTTTTTACCTCTTCCTTATTTTCAATAATAAATGGAAATGATTTTGATAATTTATAACAGAATTGAATAACAGCTACTCGGACTACATCTTGCTTAGTATCACAAATGTGAACCGTTTGTATGCGGGGAATATTATTTTGATATTGATGAGAGGTTGTTTCATGTTTAAGAACTGGTCTCATTTCTTTAATAAGTTGTAGCAATTTAGCTTGCTTTTTATCTGCAACACTTTCCTTTTCAATTTCTTCAAGCTTTGATTTATATGAACTGCAAATAGGTTCGGAAATAGAGACACAACAGAGTTTTAATAATTCCACAAGTTCTACAAGTAAATTGGACTCAGATGTCAGTTTATCAGGACTTTCAATAAAATGATCGACTATTTTAAGTGCTTTAATAGCAAAATTAATTCTTTCTTTTGCCTTCTGTGCTATCTGACGGATGATTTCATTATTTAATGTTGATATTAATATATTAAGCTTAGTACAGATAGGAATTATTTTATCTTTGAATTTTGAGATATCTTCCCCTTTTTTCTGAGCATCTAATGTCTCATCAAGAACATTATACAGTTCATCTAAAATTTTAACTATTTTTTGTCTCTCGGTTGATTCTTTTGATATAGTTTTTAGCTCTTCTATCCCTTTATTAAGCTCACTGACATCTTTTAGTTCTCCTTCAATAATTTTATTAAAAATATTGTGAACAATATAACAAAATTTATGGCGTGGAGTATCAAATTCATCGACGCTTTTCTTTAAGTAAGTGAGTCCTTCGAGGTAAGTTTTCTTAAACTCATCACCGTTCTCTTTAACCGATTTTGATATATATATTCTTCCGATCAGATTATTTGAAGAGCTTCTAATTACAAAATCATCGATATCAGTTAATTGTTTTAAACTGTCGATATATTTTTCTTTATCCTCAAGGCAATCGAAACAGTCATGCATTGTAAATGCAGGATAATGATTTCCTATTTTGGCGGACTTTGTAATTGTTTCCAATAAATCCATCCAACCTTTTTCTTTGTTTGGCAGTATATCAAACACTTTAGATATTGCAACGGCAGCAGCTATCCTGATATTTTTTTTGGGGTCTTGTACCGCATATAATAGATATTGCCACGCGTCTTCTTTATTAGGAATATAAACATAACTTGAATGGATTGCTTCGATTGCGCTTGATTTAACAAATTGATTTGAATCATTTGCTAACATGCGTAATACTTCCCATCCGACTTTTCTATCCTTCAGATTTGAAAAAGAAGTTCCTAAAAATTGGGCAACTTTCTTTTTATCTCTAAAATTGCGGCTTCTCGACATTCCAAGAATTAAGCTTTCCTTAACCATATTTATTCCAAGCATTTTTTAAATTCTATTTGGGGATTTAAAACCAATTTTAAATCATTGCTATCTTAGTCAGGCAAACAGTAAATCCTTTACTAAGTTCTTAATCTTTTCTAATCGATATAATTTAAGTTTAAATACGCACCTGCCTTTTAAATTTAAAAGGGGCTGTTCTGGTCTTTTCTTACTTTATAAAAACCATGAAACTCCGATCATTTTCAGTCACTCCAAATACCATAAGATGCACACCCTATTATTTATTAATTTTAATACATTTGTTCGAAGTGAACGGTTATATATAGCGGGTATTGAAATCAAAGAATAGGATAAAATTGGGTATCAAATGTAACAACAATAAAGCATAATCCAATGCATTTTTGGAATAATTAATTATAATTTTCTATGATTGAAATTTATTATTCCAATCATTTCATTAGGTTATCCGAAACATTTATAGGCATACAATAACATTGGGTTAGGTACACCTAATAAAACGGTGAAAACTATGTTAGCAAGCTTTTTAATAACATTCAGGGAAGCGCTTGAAGCAGCCCTGATAATCGGAATAATTGCGGCGTATGTCGCAAAGCTGGGAAGAAAAGACCTCAACCGCTATATAAATATAGGGATAATAAGCGCCCTGGTCGCAAGTTTAGCAGTGGCTTTTTTATTCAAAGTAGTTTACGGCGAACTTAAGGGTACAGCAGAACAGCTTTTTGAGGGCGCAGCCGCTCTTACCGCGGCGATCGTACTTACATATATGATCTTCTGGATGGCGCAAAATTCAAAACAGATAAAAGGTGAAGTCCAGGAAAAAATAGACCTGTCCATTTCAAAAGGCCAGAAGCTTGGAATTGCAGCCCTGTCATTTGTCGCAGTCTTCAGGGAAGGTGTTGAGACCGTCTTATTCCTTGGAACACTTGCCATCCAATCTCCGGTTGATACGATTTTGGGTTTCATTATTGGTCTTGCACTTGTGATCTTCCTGTCATTCATAATGTTCAAAGGAATTTACAGGCTTGATGTGAGCAAATTCTTCAGATATACAAGCATATTGCTGATACTATTCTCAGCGGGTCTTGTGGCAACAGCGGTTCATGAATTCAATGAAGCAGGCGTAATACCAGAAATCGTAGAGCATGCCTGGGACATAAACCCGCCTCTTAATTCCGATGGTTCGTATCCTCTCCTTCATGAAAATGGATTGATCGGGGGAAGCGCAAAAGCCCTCATGGGTTACAATGGCAATCCATCGCTTACTGAGGTCGTTGCATACATTGGATACTGGATAATAATCGGAATGTTCGTATACAGGACCTACAAATTAGGAACAATGGTGAAAGATGGAAGCAGATACCCCCAGGATTGAAGAATATCTTGAATCGATATACAAATTGCAGCAGATACAGCATCCTGTAAGCACAACGCGTCTTGCCGAACACCTGAAATTATCCCCTCCATCAGTATCGGAGATGGTAAAAAAACTTGCAAATAAGGGTCTCATAAATCACACCGGAAAAGGTGTGTGCCTTACGGAAGAAGGTGGAAGGATGGCCAAAAAAGTCGTTCGGAGGCATCGTCTCTCCGAGCGCCTGCTTACCGATATCCTGGGTTTCAAATGGGACGAGGTTCACGAGGAAGCATGCAGGTTAGAACATGCCATAAGCCCTGAAATGGAAGACAGGATCGCCCAGAGCCTTGGGAATCCAAAAAAATGTCCTCACGGCCATCCCATCCCGGATAAGGACGGGTTGTTCGTAAAAGAAAATGTAAGGCCGCTTTCAGAATTAAAAGCAGATGAAAAGGCAATTATTGTCAATGTGTTCGAAGAAGACCCGAAAATGCTCCAGTATCTTGCATCACTTGGATTGATCCCTGATGTTTGTGTCCGTGTCGAGGAAGTAGCGCCGTTCGGGGGGCCATTGCTAGTTTGTGTTTCAGGCTCACGATATGCGCTGGGAAGAGAAGTAGCGTCAAAAATAAAGGTAAAATAAGTTAGAATTGGATAGTAGGATAGATAAAATTATGGCTCTTTCATGTCATGGCGCCCTTAAGGAAATAAAAGGCAGCACAGATTTCACATTTGCGCTTGCCGGAAATCCCAATGTGGGAAAATCAAGCATATTCAACCGCCTGACCGGGATGGGCGTGGTCACTGCCAACTATCCCGGAAAAACCGTGGAACTGAATTTAGCGACCACGAATTTCAAGAATCTCCGGATCGGTATAATCGACCTTCCAGGCAGCTACGCACTTGGCGCGGTCTCGGAAGACCAGTGGGTAGCGCGTAGAGCAGTCCTTGACTGCAAACCGGATGTGGTAATAATGATCCTTGATGCCACAAACCTTGCAAGGAACCTCTACATGCTGATCCAGTTCATCGATCTTGGCATACCGATCGTGGCTGCTTTGAACCTGATAGATGAAGCCGAGAAAAGAAATATCATTATCGATTCAGGGGAATTGTCCCGGCTTCTTGGTATCCCCATTGTGAAAACGATAGCCACGACAGGCAGCGGTCTTGATGACCTGATACAGGAGGCAGTGGATACTGCAAAAAATAAGAAAGAGATCAGGTATTCATTGCATTATGGAGATGATATTGAAACCAATATCAAGAAACTTGAAGGCCTGCTTTTGCCTTATGAATTCGGGATAAATCCAAGGGCTCTTTCGATCATGCTTCTTGAAAATGATTCTGAATTTATTGAACTTGTGGGAAAGCATGAAAATGGCACATCAATAATCCATGAAGCAAACAAGATCAGCCGGGAGATAGAAGAATTACATGGTGAGAAAACCCCGTTAAGGATCGCACGTGAGAGACATGGGCTTGCAGGTTCGATAGCCTCGCAGGTACAGGGCGACATAAAACCCATAACATCGGATAAGATATGGGCTTATACAACTTCACCGCTTACCGGCATACCTCTTCTTATTGGAGTTCTTGCAATAATTTTTGGTTTCCTTTTTTATGGTGGTAACTGGCTTTCCACGTTTTTCAGTAATCAATGGGCAACATATATTTCGCCTGTCATTGATGGCGCTGTTTACTACGTTTTTGGAACAGGCATTATCGGTAAAATTTTCATATGGGGTTTTGACGCCGGTATCCTTGCCGCTCTTGCTGTAGGTATTCCGTATGTGCTTACATTCTATTTCATGCTAGCTTTCCTTGAGGATTCAGGATACCTGAACTCTGTGGCATTCCTGACAGACAGGCTGATGCATAAATTCGGGCTTCACGGGCGGGCGATCATCCCTCTTGTTGCAGGCGCAGGCTGCAATGTACCCGCAATAATCGGTACGCGCGTTCTTACCACGATGCGGGAGCGAACGATTGCAAGTACCCTTATCACTCTTATCCCATGCAGCGCGCGAACAGCCGTTATCCTTGGGGCAGTCTCCCTGTTCGTGGGATGGAAACCTGCTGTTGCTATTTATATAATCATATTTGCTCTTGTGTTCCTTGTAGGAGCAGGACTTAACAAAATAATGCCCGGAAAATCAACCGGGCTTGTCATGGAAATGTTCCCGTTCAGGATGCCGATGATGTCAAATATATTAAAAAAGACCTGGTACAGGTTCAAAGACTTCGTATTCGTGGCTTTTCCAATAGTGCTCGTAGGATCTATGGTACTTGGCGGGCTTTATGAAACAGGATATCTCTGGAAACTGGCCTTACCGCTTTCTCCGATAGTTGAAGGATGGCTGGGTCTTCCTGCTGTTGCCGGTCTTACTTTGATCTTCGCGGTGCTTCGAAAAGAACTTGCGCTCCAACTGCTTGTTACCCTTGCAATCGTCATGTACGGAGGCGGCGCAAAGAACCTCCTGCTATTCATGACCCCGGCGCAATTATTCGTTTATGCGCTTGTGAATACGATCTATATACCATGTGTTGCCACCATAGCTGTACTTGGGCGGGAGCTTGGCTGGAAAAGGGCATTTGGCATCATGGCATTCACTATTACGCTTGCAATACTTATCGGCGGGATAGCTTCCAGGATAATAGGATATTACCACCTTTTATGAAAACACAGTGTCCTCTTTGCGGAGCCAGGTTTGATGATAAGGATAATCAAGGATGCAGGGCATGTCCGAGTTTCATGAAATGTAGTTTGATACTGTGTCCAAATTGCGGTCATGAATTCCCGAAAGGATAAAAAGATCGCTGCTTTTCAAATGTCGATCTTTTGAATTCTTTTGTACGACGATATTAACAAAAAAAAATTATATTTAATTAATAACAAGTTATCACAAATTAGAAAGATTTATAATACTTCAAATTATTGTTCATCAAATGGCATCTTATTTAGTAGAATAATATGGAAAACTCAGTAGAAGTGTTTATTGGACCAGTAATGTTTTTTGTATTGGCAGGAATATTCTATTTTGTAATAGAATTGAGAATTAAAATGCTTAAGTGCAGGGGTTAATTATCAATTATTTACCGATCAGATTATTTTTCTTGAGGTTTTCAAATACCTCTGTTCCTTTTTCTGTGGGAATAAATCTTCTCCAGGTTTTTTTTCCTGGAGTCAGGGACTGGATCAGTCCTCGCTCTTCCAGTTCCCGCATAGCATAACTGATATTCTGTAACGATCTATCGGTCGAATTTGCTATTTCGGATGCCTGTATCATCCTTTTTTCATGCATCATTTTTAACACAACAACTCTTCTTTCCACTCCCAGGACCCACATTGTCAATTCATCAATATTGATTATTCCCATAATAAATAATTTAATCAGTTGTTTATTCAAATCGGATGAGCATTCTAACTGATCCAGGATTTTTTCTTCATGGGATTGCTGTTGCTGCAATGAATTAATATCGATATCCGTACAGGGCTTATTGATTTTAAATTCACTATTTGAGGAGAGAGGCATTATGGCTGCAAAAGAAACTGATATCAATAATATCAGTATCAGGATTCGCAGGCTTTTATGGGATATTTCTTTACCTTCCATACTCTTTGCATTGAATTATTCTGCATAAGTATTATGCTTTCTATGATTACAGTACTTCCGATTTAGCCTTGTTCCGAACTAGCTATCTCCGAAATACTCGATTTAACATTAAATCAAATACTTCTATTTCCAACTCACGCAAAAAAATGACACCTCCGAATATCTATTTTTGTAAAAACGCTGACAA
>CAJPFJ010000023.1 GCA_905339155.1 Methanosarcinales archaeon | reverse complement strand
CACCTTTTCTCATGACTCTCCTTCTCATCAACTCATTTATAATATCATCAAATAACTTGGAATCATTCGGACTTCCAGGATACAAGAGAAATCCCAATGGCTTCAAAGAAGGATACTCTATTGCCAGAATAAGTTTGAATCTAAGCAGATGGACTTACATAAATCAGATATTTCTAAAAGTGGATACACGCCACCCAAACTTCCTTCTTTTGTTAAATTGCTATATAATTTATCAAGTTCTATTATTTTTTCATCGAGATTCATTTTAAATCTATAAATCAAAATCTGTTTTTTTAAACAACGCTACTAATTCTATACCATGTTTCTTCAAATTTTCTTTTGCTCCAGCCATTCGATCTACTATCGTTATCACTTTTTCAACATGGCAATTAAGTTCACGGACTTTTTCAACGGCTATCAAAACGGACTCCCCTTTTGTCATTACATCATCCACTAAAACAACTCTTGAATTGTTCGGTAAATTTCCTTCAATTATTTTGTTAGTGCCTCTTTTTTTTGGTGTTTTCCTAACAAAAAATGCGGGGATGGGTTTTTGATACCTATAACTATAATTCGCAACAACGCTTGCTATTGGAATGGCTCCAGACTCTAAACCCCCAATAAAATCAATGTTCTCGTTTTGTATAAGCTTGAAAATTTCCTCTGCTATCAATTCTGATCCTTCAGGATCCATTGAAACCAACTTCATATCGAAAAAATAATTGCTTTTATCACCTGATGCTAATTGAAAATTTGATTCATCATCAACAAGCAATGCTTTATCAACAATTAAAGATTTCAATCTATCTTTAGTTACTATAGACATATCTAATTCAACACTATGTTTAACTTGGTTTTGGTATTTATCATTATATAATAGCGTTGATGTATTATTTATCAGTTTCATTTTTACTCCGAATGTTCCTCTTTTTCAAACCCTATACAAATTTCACAATATTTAAATTATCACCAATTCCTCGTTAATCAATAATATAGTTATTCACATATAAATCTTATTAATCCATAGGTATTTGAATCATAACAAAATTCTAACCCCACCGATTCACCAACCGAGCATTCACCAAAATTTCTTTTGATGAACCACCCAAGTTTCACCAATGCCCGTTCAGACAGCTCCTTCTGATCGTAAATTATATATATCGTCACTACCATGTCAGTGTGTCACATACTAACATAAAATTGATACAAAGGTGAATATATTGTCAGAAATTGGTAAGAAAATAAGACTTGAACGGATCATGGACAGGGAAAGCAGGAATATGGTAATAATTCCGATGGACCACGGGATTTCCATGGGGCCTGTAAGGGGAATTGTTAATCTTGCAGAAATGGTGAATAAAGTTGCAGATGGCGGCGCAAACGCAGTCCTTTTACAAAAAGGGATGGCAAAACATGGCCATCGCGGCTATGGCCGGGATATCGGCCTGATCATACACATGAGCGCATCAACATCACTTGGGCCTGACCCCAATGACAAGGTTCAGGTATGCACAGTGGAAGAAGCAATCAAAATGGGAGCGGATGCGGTAAGCGTTCATATTAACATTGGTTCTGAAACAGAAGCCGACCAGCTGCAAAAACTTGGCTCGGTCGCAGAACAGTGCGATGCCTGGGGGATGCCCCTGATCGCGATGATGTACCCACGCGGGAAAGATATAAAAAACTCAAATGACGCTGAACTTGTTGCCCATGTAGCAAGAGCAGGCGCTGAATTGGGTGCAGATATCATAAAGACCAATTACACGGGCGATATTGATACTTTCAGGGCTGTAGTGGAAGGCTGCCCAGCGCCAGTCGTTATGGCAGGAGGCCCAAAGACCAATACTGATGAAGAGTTCCTCGAAATGGTTCGCGGAGCAATTGATGCAGGCGGACGCGGGGTTGCGATAGGGCGTAATGTATTCCAGCACGAAAATCCCACAGCTATGACTCGTGCACTGACACTTGTCGTTCATAAAGGCCTGAGCGTGGAAGATGCCATGGAGGCTGTGCGGTGAAAAAAGTCAAGTCGGTATGGATAAAAGCAGACGAAAGCACATGGGATGAAAATAAGCCGCGTGTTACCACCGGCCTTGAATCAGGGGCTGACATTGTATTCTTGAATGCTGAGGATATTCTGAAAGTCAGGGAACTGGGAAATATAAAGGTCGCTGCGCCATCTGAAGATGCTGACATAGTGGTCGTTGGAAAAGAGAGCGAAGGCGATGGAACAACCAAACTCCCCCCAGACTTTGCAAACTCAGAGGATATCGCAGAAGCACAACATTTGACAGGGGAAGGAAAAACCGTTGCAGGCTATGTAGTTATCAAGAACAAGAAATATGAGCAATTCGCGGTCGAGCTTGGGAAATCATGCGATTATCTGGTCGTGATCGGAACCGACTGGAAGGTCATCCCTCTTGAGAACCTGATCGCAGGTTTGCAGAAGCTGGATGTTGAGATAATAGCAGGTGTACGGAACGCAGAAGAAGCAAAACTTGCCCTTGAAACACTTGAGCATGGCTCAGACGGCGTACTTCTTGATACAGATGATCTTTCCGAGATAAAGAAAGTTACAGCGGTCAGGGACGGATCAGGAATGGAAAATATCCCTCTCGTTAAGGCCACTGTTACCAGAGTGAAACCCGTCGGAATGGGCGATAGGGTATGTGTGGATAGCGCCTCCCTGATGGTACTGGGTGAAGGAATGCTCATTGGTTCGCAAAGCAACGGATTGTTCCTTGTGCATTCGGAATCCGAGGAGAGCCCGTATGTAGCAGCGCGCCCGTTCAGGGTAAATGCAGGAGCTGTGCATGCTTATATCAGGGTCGGTGAAAAGACGCGCTATCTCTCTGAGCTTGTATCGGGTGATGATGTCCTGATAGTGGATTCGCAAGGTGAAACCCGTTCTGCCGTCGTGGGAAGGGTTAAGATAGAGCGCCGCCCGCTGATGCTTGTGGAAGCAGAGGTTGAAGGGAAAAGGATAAAGACACTGCTTCAGAATGCTGAAACCATAAAGCTTGTAGGAAGCGACGGGAAGCCTGTGCCTGTGACCGCGCTTAAGGAAGGCGATGAGGTTATGGTATATTTTGAGGCGACAGCGAGGCATTTCGGGATAAAGATAGAGGAGACGATCATTGAGAAATAACTCGCATAACCGGGTACGTTAATTCAGACTTTCTTCAATATTCCTCTTCCGGCAATCACACCCGTTGCCGCAGCATTCACAATATCCCTTGAAAGCCCGGCACCATCCCCGGCCGCAAAAAGATTCTTTACGCTTGATTCCATATCTCTGTCAACAATCACCTGCATCGAATAGAACTTTATCTCAGGAGCATATAAAAGTGTTGAATCCGAGGCAACTCCCGGAATAATCTCATTTAATACATCAAGACCCTCCCTGATATCGGTAACGATGCGGTGTGGCAGGGCCATTGAAATATCCCCTGGCGTTACATCTTTAAGGGAATTTATAACCTGGTTCTTTTTAAGCCTTTTCTCAGTGGTTCGCCTTCCACGACGCAGATCTCCCATCCTCTGGATCACAGGTTTCCCGCCGCCGATAGTTGTTGCAAGCTTTGCGATAGACCTTCCATAGCGTACGGTATTCTCGATGGGTTCAGTGAGTTCAACCCTTACGATAAAAGCGAAATTCGTATTCTCTGATTGCTCATTCGTCATGGAATGGCCATTAGTGGCTATAAAATCCTCATATTCCTCTTTTACAACAAAACCTCTCTCATTAGTACAGAAAGTCCTTACAAAATCATCATAGGTCTTTGTCTGGATATGGAATTTTGGGTCATGATTTATGAATGTTATCGGATCCATTATTATAGAAGGGACTTCAACTCTTACTCCCACATCGATGGGAGCATATTTTGCCTCGATTTTGTGTTTATGGAGGATCTCATCTATCCATTTTGCGCCAACTCTTCCAGGCGCAATGATGGTAAATCGGGAGCTTATTTTTGTGCCGTCTTTTAATACAACGCCTGTGCAAGTATTTTCTTCGATGACCAGATCCTCTACTTTCGTATTAAGCAGGAACAGAACGCCTTTATCTTTCATATCCTTTTCAAAATTTGCGATAACTATGGGCGCATTATCAGACCCGATATGCCTCTGGATAATTTCAATGAATCGCGCCCCGACAGACGCTGCCCTTCGCTTTAACTGCTCAACCTCGTCGCCTTTCGGAATATAAAGATGGTCAGGCGCTCCGTATTTTAGGAAGACTTTATCTACATAATCAACAAGTTGCCATGCATATTCAGGATCCCCTGTTTGCTCGGCAAGATCACCCCCGATGTCCGGCCGAAGGTTCAGGGTCCCATCAGAATATGTTCCCGCACCGCCGACACCGCACATAATGTCGCATGGGTCGCAATGAGTGCAGATTCCGCGGCGCTTCATTTTGCATTCCCGCTCTTTAATATCACGGCCCATGTCTATGACAAGAACATCCAGCTTTTCGGCAAGCTCATACGCTGCGAACATCCCCGCAGGTCCTGCGCCTACGATAATGACATCATATTCTTTTTTCTGCATCATGATAGTACTTCTGAGAGTGAATCCGTATCCTGTGCAACTTTTATCTCACGAGCGATACGCCGCCCCATCGATAGGTTTTCTTCTATGAGATCCGAATATGGCGAACCGGAAATGAAAAGATTTGTCCCCGCAACTATGCGGGCTGATATCTCAAAAACCTTCAATTCAAGCGTGTCTGTTACAACAGTTTCAAGACAGAATGGCCCGATCATGCCCCCGAACAACTCAAGCGATCTTTCAACTACCTTCTCCCCCATCTCAAAGATCTTGGGGAGAAGCGATTCCCGTATCATAAGAGGCAGGTTTCCCGTCACTACAAAAGTCGGATATATACCGGCTTCGGCAAGCTCAGTAGGAGAACCGATCCTGAATATCTCATCCGCATTTGATTCAACGCGCCTGTCAATGCCCAGGAGTTCAAGTGACCCAATACTCAGCTTATAGCCGTCATGCTTAATTGGTGAATAGAAATAATGCATGTAATAACGTGTTCCCAGAACGAATTCCTGTATTGTGTATTTTTCTGCGGGATTTATCCGTTTCTGGAAATCCGAATAATTCTTGACTACAAAAAATCCCATTCCGCCTTTTGCGCCATAATATTTGACCATCATGGGAGAATCGATATCTTCCGGATTCTTTATCTGTCGCGGCATTTTTATGCCCGCTGATTCCAGCCATTTACGGCTCATGTCCCGGTCCGATTCCCATTCCAATACGCTTCTGTTACCGTATGTGGGAAGGCGCAACGTCTGGAAATTTCCATGGCCAAGATATTCCACGAAAGAACCATGCGGGATTATTATCGCATTCTTTGCTGCAAGCTCTTTTGTTTTTGAAAGGATTTCCTTATAATCTTTTACAATGAAAAATTCATCAGGCTTTCCTTTCGGGAAAGCATCATAGAATTTTGGGGGCGAGCCGACGCTTATCCCGATGGTCTTGAAACCCTCTTTTCTTGCACCGTCAAAAATCTGAAGGCTGCTGTGTGAACAAACAGTAGCGATAGCTAGATTATCTTTATCATAGCCACCTAGAATCCCAAGTATCTCCTTCTTTTCTACCATTATGCACCTGTATAGTGCAACAGTTATATATTTTACCGGGTTAATTAATCTTGTGGATAAATATGGATTACTCTGATGTGTCTCTTGAAAAAAATCTATTATGAGGCTTAATTATTTCCACTCGTACATTTCGACATGTGGGGTCTCACAGCGCAGGCAGCTTCCGCACATCACATTCACATTGAATTGTGGCGCGCTGCAATCTTCGCATGGTGTGCATACCTCACAATCTTTCTTGCATTGGCGTAAATCCATAATAATACATATTTAATCAAACTAAAAATAGATTGTGGTTGTTCCACCATATTTAATAACCCAAACAACAATTTCATGCGAAATGGTGAAAATCATCGTTATCAATAACTATGGCCAGACCTGCCACCTGATACATCGTGCCGTACGCGATCTTGACCAGGAAGTAGAGCTGATGAAAAATACTTCTTCCATAGATGATATACTTGAAAAAAAACCTGACGGATTGATACTCAGCGGCGGTCCCACACTTACGCGCGCGGGAAATTGCAGCTCGTTTGTTCTGGAGCTTGATCTTCCCATACTTGGTATTTGCCTGGGCCACCAGGTTATGGCACAGACTTATGGCGGGTCTGTGAGAACAGGCGCAGCAGGTGGATATGCGGCCATTGAAATAGAGATCATTGAAGAAAACGAGATATTAAATGGACTTGGTCCCAGAACGAAAGTATGGGCTTCCCATGCAGATGAAGTATCTATGCTCCCCCCTGGTTTCATGCGGCTTGCCCGTTCGCGGATATGTGAAATAGAAGCCATGAAACATAAAACAAAGCCCTTATTTGGAGTCCAGTGGCATCCTGAAGTCTCTCATACTGAAAAAGGAAATGAGCTTCTTATTAACT
Source organism: Methanosarcinales archaeon (assembly GCA_905339155.1). Taxonomy (GTDB): domain Archaea; phylum Halobacteriota; class Methanosarcinia; order Methanosarcinales; family Methanoperedenaceae; genus Methanoperedens. Next base: position 58,715 of record CAJPFJ010000023.1, on the reverse strand, counting down.
TTTTTGGGGTATGTGAGACCTATCGTTAAATAACATGACAAGATAACCAATTATAGCAAATAAAGCACCTGTTGCCATAACAGCCCTGAAACCATAATACTGATAGACAAGCCCACCCATGAATGAGCCTATGATCGAGGCAAGAGCTATGGATGAATTAAGCAACCCGGCAGCTGCTCCTTTTTCTTCATTATTATTTATTAGCTCGTTCATCGAGCCGACATAAAGAAATGAATATGAAAAAGCGATCAGTGCAAGACCAGGAACAGCCTGGTAAAAAATTGTTAATGGTATCAAAGCAATGAAAGCTGCCGCAGAAAGGAAATCGCCTGCATGGACAAGGAACTTATTATCATACCTGTCAAGCCGCCTCATGATAAAGAATTGAAGTGCAGGATTCAACATATATATTATTCCTATCCAGAATTTATTGGCATGAAGACTGGCAAGATATAGCGGGAAAATCAACCATACGCCATTTGCCCCGATTTGTCGCATGAAAAATGGAAAATAAATATTCCAGTTTTTTTTAAGGAGTTCAACTGAGAAAAAATCTGTTTTCTTTTTTGTACCGGCCTGAGTTGCAGGAAGTGTTATTGTAATAAGGAATGATGCAGCAAACAAGACAGATGCCACAGTGAAAATCTCTGAGTATACAGCTATAACTCCTGCTATCAGATTACCAAGTGCCCAGCCAAGCGGCATGAATGAACTGAATTTCCCTATGCTTCGCTTCAGGTTATAAACATACAATAAGAGAACTGCGGGATAAATACCGGCGCTAAATCCTGCAAGAGCGCGCAAAATCGCAAGGCTGACAGGGTCATATGCAAACATCTGGATAAAAAAAGTTATGGATGAACTTGCAAAACCGATATATAAAAGCGTCTTTGGAGGATAGGTATCAGCCGCCCTGCTGAAAATATACGTTGAAATAAAAAGCATAAGCCCATAACATGCTCCTATTATCCCTATTTGAGAACCTGTTGCATGTAATTCACTTGCAAAGATCGGGATAAATAGATTTGACATCATTATGGAAGAATTAATAAAAAGCTGGATAACATTAAGTCTCATTCTGATGAAGAGATATGTATTTAAGCGATATAAGTTGAACTACAGGTAAACCATGACCCTTGACTGGACTGAAAAATACCGCCCACATACCTTATCTGCCATTGTTGGACACAACAAGCCGATGAACGAGCTTAAATGTTGGGCGCAGTCCTGGATGCACGGTATTCCCGAAAACAGGGCAGTTGTGTTATATGGAAGGGCAGGAATAGGTAAAACTACAGCAGCTCATGCTCTTTCCAGGGATATGGGATGGGAAGTCATAGAGCTAAATGCAAGCGACCAGCGCACAAAGGATATCATAGACAGGGTTGCAGGATCTGCTTCCAGGATGGGAACGCTCGATGGAACCGGAATAAAACGGCTAATCATCATGGACGAAGCAGACAATATCCATGGCACAGCTGACCGGGGAGGCGAAAGGGCAATTGTGGAACTGATCAAGAAAACAAGCCATCCGATCATTCTCATAGCGAATGAACTCTATGATATGTCTCCCGGCCTTAGAAGTGCCTGCAAACCCATACAATTCAATTCCGTGATGTCGCGTTCCATGATCCCGGCGTTAAAAAGAATTGTTGAGACCGAAGGAATAAAATGTGGTTTGGGAGTTATTGAGAAAATTGCCGAGAATGCGAACGGGGATATTAGAAGCGCGATAAATGACCTCCAGGCTATCGCCCAGGGAAGAACCTCGATCGGGGTCGATGATATAATTACCGGTGAACGGGATAGTAAGGAAAATATCTTCAAGTTTCTTGCAAAAATCTTCAAAAGCACAAATATTCGACAGGTTCATGATGCAGCTTTTCATCTTGATGAGAACCCGGATGATCTGATACAGTGGATGGATGAGAATCTTCCTCTTGAATACACTTCACCAGGTGACCTTGCGCAGGGATATCATTATCTTGGAAGGGCGTCCATTTTTCTTGGCAGGGTGAAGAGAAGACAGAATTACAATATGTGGAGATATGCCGGAATACTGATGACTGCCGGGATCATGGTTGCACGACCCCATCGCTACCGTGGTTTTGTAAAATACCAGCCGCCCTCGTTATGGAGAAAGCTCGGGCAGACAAAAGGTATGAGGCTGGTTCGGGATTCTACTGCAAAAAAAATCGGAACACACTGCCATGTTTCTATGAATTTTACACGCTCCCGGTTGTTCCCTTTTTTCAGGCTCCTGATGAAAGATGATGAATATGCTCCTCATGTCACTGCCTTGCTCGAACTTGAACCTGAAGAAATTGCTTTTCTTATCGAATCAAAGTCTGTTACAAAGAAAATCCAGAAAATATATGACAGTGCCCAATTATTGATTGGAAAAGAAACGGAGCATGAGGTTGAGCTATTTGGAGGATTCGTGGCAAGGGAAAATCGAAATCCTGAACTGGAAAATGAAGAACCTGGGAATATAGAACCTGATATACCTATAAAGAAAGAAAGTAAAGCCCAGAGTTCATTGTTTGATTTTTAACTGTTTGGCAAATGCAATTCGATAGTATTATCCAGATCTTCTATGTTCATATATGGAACCGATATGATCCGCCTGTTTCCTCGCACCATGGCTGAAACATTTGCATCCTCCCTGTGAATGCAAAGAACAAGTTTGCCTTTTGATATCGCATAACCTATCTCGTAACCAACACCAATCGAGGGAGTCGTTACTTCAGCCACAAGACAATCGCACTCGTCAATATACCCAATATCATTATTGAAAATTTCTTCATCAGTTATTTTTTCTTCGATCTTTTCAAGAAGTTCAGATGCTACGTGTTCGCTCACGACCGTATGTCCCTGCTTTTTGAGCATTTCTATTATCTGGATATACGTCGGCAGCATACCCCGCCCTCCCCTTATGGAACCGGCAAAAAATATTTTCATAATTCCTATTTTCCTTGATCTATGATCTATTGAACCAGCCTTATCAGGTTCTCCTTACCCTTTCTTATTTTTATTATCGTTCCATCATCTTTCATCTTGGAGAGAACCATGCTTATCTTGGATTTTGATAGTCCGCTGTGGTCAACAATATCTGTTTGATACGCCTGCCCACCTGACCTGAGAAGGAATTGTTTTACCATCTCTTCATCCTCCAGATCTTCTTTTGCCAGTTCGGAAAGGGGAATACTGGGATCAAGCCCCATGTTTTTTAGTCTTTGTTCTCTTGCAGCCTTCTCTAATTCTTCAATAGATTCATTTCCAAATTCATCCTGGACAGATTGTACTATTTTTGTCCATACTCCCGGGATTTCAGAAATTTCATGAAGCATCTCTTTTGGCATTTGCGATACCATTTCTGTTGTGGATACCATTCCTGAACGCCTTTTCTTCCATAAATTAATAAAAGCCACCACAGCTATAATAGAGAGGAAAATTATGACTATCTCCAGGATTGGCCATTTTGCCAGCCATGATTCATTTTCATTCCCGGTACTTGTTACGTTCGTTATATTTAAAGGAGATAATACAATAAAGGGTTCCCCATTGCTGAAATTGCTATAAAGAGTTCCATCATATATCAAAAGGTTCCCATTCTTTTTATCATAAACAGGTGTCGCATTTGTTACATTATATCCTTCAGGTATTCTGATTATTAGCTGGTTATCAGGCGAAAGAAGCAGCACTCCGCCGGGGAAGGCATCTCCTATATAAATTTTTTCTGAATCATTGTAAGAAAAATTTTTCCATATGAAAGTATATCTTATTATCCCGAGCCCATCTGAAAGTGTTTTCCTGGTATCGTATGTAATATTAAAATTTTCAACTTCCATCGTGCGGTTTGAGAAATTGATTGCCGAATCCTGAAATGATTTTATAATAATCTCATAATCCGGAATATTTCGATAATTGGACATGTTCTGGCCCGTCTTTATGGCACTTTCCCATTGGCTAAAATCTGATTGTGCAAGAGGAAAAAACTTTTCCATGGTCCATACTGCATCTCCACTCTCGTTAATATTAACTGTAATTATAGACTGTGAAGGCTGCGCAGGCTGCACAGACTCTGCTGCCGCTATAGTTGCTCCTAATATCAAAAATAAGAAGATAAAGATAAGTCTCATCATTTGTATGAAACAATAACATAGGTATTAAGATTTACTATTATGGATTTTTAAGGTTGATCATTGTTTATTTTTAGTTCAATATCTGGCTATTGTAATAAAACCTGTATGCCCTACTCTGGCGGTTGCGGGCCGTGTTCCTCTGTCTGTAAAGGATATCTCGCGTTCCAAAGTCTCTATCGTCATGACATCTATATAATTCGTTTTCCCAATGGCTTCCCTGATCTCTTTTGCCTGCTCAAAAAAAGGTGAATATGTGACAAGAAAACCACCTGGATAAATAACATCCGGGATATATGGGATCACCCGGGAAGCGGCAATAGTATCAAGTGTTATAACATCAAATCTCTCCTCTAATTTACGGATCTCCTCGACAATATCCCCATGTCGGCATTCTATGTTTGAAAGTCCTGTAAGAGCAATATTATCCCGGGCTATTTCTACGAAATCATCTCTCACTTCATATGTTACGACCTTTTTTGCTATACCGCCAAGATATATTGCAAGTATCCCGGAACCAGTTCCCGCATCCAGGACACTATCTGAAGAGCCCAGACCCGTGTTTGAAATAATTACGCCTATATCCTTTGGCATCATGGGAGCTCCGCTACGTTTGGCATGATTAAAAAAATCATTTGCACGGGGTTTCTGGATGACAAATTCTGCACCCATATGGGAACTTATTTTATCTCCAAAGTTTTTCGCTTTAAGTTCATCAAGTTTTATTAAACCGAGGTCAGTATGCATTTCGCCCTCAGGCTTAACAAAATACTCTTTCATCTTTCCTTTATGGAATATTTTTAAGATTACGGGTGTGTCCATTTTTCTCCGCTGGGGTAATATAGGACTAATTAGATATAGAATACTTGGTTATTATGGATGTTATTTTTTTCAAGGATAAGAAATATTCATTGAAGACATTAGAACTTCTTACAGGTCAAATTGATGTGGATATCGAAAAAATCCATGAGAATATTATGATTATAGCGCAAGTCGTGGATGACCCTGATAAATTACCATATTTTCTGGAGACCATAAAATTCCTGGAGATCGACGACCTTGAAAAATTCAGGTTCGTATTGCTAAGGGTCCAGATCGATGCACAGCTTCATCTGAATGAAGATATCGAAAAATATCATAAGCGTCTTTTTGTTTCCCAGATAATTGAAAAATTAATATATGGCGAATTGTTGCTTGAAGCAGGAAAAGAAGACGAAGAAGATGATGAAGAGGATTGAGATTTAATCCTCTTAATGCTCTTTTTTTCTTAAGATCACTGATACGACAAGTCCAAGAACTATAGGGATCATAGCTACAGAGAATAGATTTATTATTGATGCCCATTTGGTGCCTGCTGCAACATCATTCGGATTCAACATCCTCACATCTTTTTTAGTTGCAACAACTAATCCTGGAGGTATCACAGTTCCATCCGGGACTTTCACACCCACAACAATTGCATTGTCACCTACATCCACGTTATTTCCTATCGTGGACTTAAAGACTACCGCGTTGTTCCCTATGCGGACATTATCACCCAGAACGAGCTGTCCATGTAATACTGAATCGCTTCCGAGATTCAGATCATTTCCAATAATGATCTCTTGATCATTCAAGGAATGGAATGTATTGTTCATGCCTATCATCGCATTCTTTCCAATTGTTATGGGAATCCCTTCATCTGCCCTGATAGATGTTCCACTCTCGACTTTACTATTCTCACCCAGGAAAACTTTCCCGATTATTCGGGCTGACTCAATAACAGATCCTGCTCCAATAACGGGTTCATTACTTCCGCTTCTGGAAAGGATGTCCTTTCCATCTAATAGTATATCCCCGTCGCCATTAGGGCCGACTTTACCAAAGGCCGATTCTCCACTATTATCGAATAACCTGGTGTACCCTATCGCAAGAACTCTATTGACGCCTATTACTTCCTGAACGAATTCTTCCTGCTCTTTTGTAACTTCTTCAAGCTTTTGGATATCGTCTGCACTATCGATAATAGCTGCCTGGGGAACAGATTTTCCGGGGGGGATGTCAATACCTATAATTTTACTTCCAATTCCGATATAGGCCTCATCACCAATTTTTGCATCCTTTATATATGAGTTAAATCCGATAAAAGCATGACTCCCGATCTCGATATCCCCTTCCAGATGAGCGCCATGGGCGACAACAGCGTCATCTTTTATGTTTATCGTTCCGGAATTGCTGACACCATCCTGGAAATCGCTGTAACTGCCTATATGGGCATACTCTCCGGTGAACGAAGTGAATGGACCGATATAGCTCTCAGAACCAATAGAGAAATCACTCACATTTATTTGAACTGACGGATCAATAAAACTATTCCCGGGATAAGAACCTGTATCATAGTTAGATGCTCCAACAGTAGAAATATTTACAATAATTACAAAAGTTATCATCAATTCAATTAATAATTTATTCTTAAATCCACCCTTCTTCATGTTTAATCCTCTTTATCCATAATCGAAATCACCTATATCAGATTATTCCGGGATGAATAAATTCATTAGGGGATAAAAATCCTTCGCTTTTGCTTTGTTTATTAGTCAAAAAAATCAAAAACTCATATCTTATATACCTAAACAACATCAAAAAGCTCCATGATTAAGTATGCTGATAGGATCAATTCATTACCACCTTATTTGTTTGCCGCTATCGATAAAGCAAAATCCGAGATCATAAGAAAAGGCATTGATGTCATTAACCTTGGAATCGGCGACCCGGACATGCCTACCCCACCACATATTGTTGATGCGATGAAAAAATCTCTGGACAATCCGGACAGGCACAGGTATCCTTCTTATGAAGGTATGTTATCTTTCAGGACAGCAGCGGCAGATTGGTACAGGAGAACAATGAACGTTAACTTAAACCCTGAGGACGAGGTTCTCACACTTATCGGTTCAAAGGAAGGAATAGCCCACATCCCGCTGGCGTTCCTGAACCCCGGTGATGTGTCTCTTGTTCCTGATCCCGGGTATCCTGTTTATAATATCGGTTCTATCCTTGCAAGCGCTAAGCCATTTAAGATGCCGCTACTTGCCGAGAATGAGTTTCTTCCCGACCTTGAGGCAGTACCAAACGATGTAGCAAAAAAGTCAAAGCTCATGTTCCTGAATTACCCCAATAACCCTACTTCTGCGACTGCGTCCATAAAATTCTTTGAAGAAGTTGTGGATTTTGCAAATGAAAATAAAGTCATAGTGGTACACGATGATGCATATTCGGAAATGACTTACGATGGCTATAAAGCGCCAAGTTTCCTGAATGCGAGAGGTGCAAAAGATGTAGGGATCGAGATGCATTCTCTCTCAAAAACATATAATATGACAGGCTGGAGACTTGGTTTTGCAGTTGGGAACCGCGAGATACTGGAGGGTCTTGGAAAGGTTAAAACGAATGTGGATTCCGGAGCATTTGAAGCCATCCAGGAAGCAGGGATCGCAGCTCTTGCCGGTCCCCAGGATTGTGTGCGTGATATGAATAAAATTTATAAGGAAAGGCGCGATGCTCTCCTTACAGGCCTTAAGGAACTGGGGCTTGATGTAAAACCGCCCAAAGCTACTTTCTATGTGTGGGCTCATGTAAATGGAAAAGCTACTGACTTTTCAAAGATGCTTCTTGAAAAAGCGGGGATTGTGGCAACACCCGGCATCGGGTTCGGTGAATTTGGCGAAGGGTATGTACGGTTTGCCCTGACGCAACCGGTGGACAGGATCAATGAAGCCGTTAATAGAATGCGAAAGCTGGATATATGAGAGGGAATTATCATTATAAATCAATTGATATTTTCAAAATAAAAGATAAAATCTATTTATGATTAGTGTAAATTATAAAGAAACATGCTACTAAATAGAAATCCTTTTGATATATTCAGGTTAAGGGTGTGAATAATGGACATAGAGCAACTTCTGGCACAGCGCGCAAGATTGGTGGACGCAGAGATGCCAAACCTGCTTATGGATATAAAGCCTCCTGAACTTGCCGCCGCTGTCAGTTATGCTATATTATCAAAAGGAAAACGAATCAGGCCGGCTCTTGTGACACTTGCAAGTGAAGCAGTTGGCGGTACAGCCGAAAAAGCCTGCTTTGCAGCAGCGTCTATTGAATTGATACATTCCTCATCGCTGGTGCTGGATGATGTGATAGACAAATCTGAAAAAAGGCGCGGCCGATCCACGGTACATACTCTGTGGGGCAACGATATGGCTTTGCTGACCGTACAGATCCTTGCAGCGCTTTCACTCAGGATCGCAGCGCGTGATCCGAGGCTTATCCATGCTATTGCGGATTCACTGTTCTATATGGGAGAGGGCGAAGCAATGGAGCTTGTGGAATTTGCAAAGGATAAAAAAAGCTATCTTGACCTTGCTTTCAGGAAAACAGGGTCACTTTTCAGTTCAGCTGCAGAAGTTGGGGCTCTTGTTGGCGGAGGAAATGAAACACAGATAAAAAAACTCAAGGAATTCGGAAATCACATTGGTCTTGCTTTCCAGATACGTGATGACATACTGGATTGTATTTCAAGGGAAGATGACTTAGGTAAGCCTGTAAAGAAAGACCTTTTCATGGGACGGCCATCTATTGTACTTCTTGATGCAATTAATTCAGGGATATCAATCGAAAGAATGATGAAATGCAATAATGGAGAATTTATACATCTTGTCTCTCTGTCGATTGAAAATGCCAGGAACGTAGCAATAGAAGAGATAGATCATGCAAAACGCCAGATCGAGAACTTTGATAACAGCTATGCCAAAACAAAGCTTAATGAATTGGGTGATTATATAATAGCCCGCAATAAGTAACCTATGGAAAAAGATAACAGTGGTTCTTTTTTTAATTTCCTTCCTGAAGGCTGCCGATTATGTTATAAGGGAGCCAAAATGGTTCTCTTTGTTACAGGCGTATGCGGGAAGAATTGCTTTTATTGTCCTGTTTCAAATGAACGACGTGGAAAGGATAAAATATTTGCAAATGAAAGGCTTGTTAACAGGGATGAAGACCTGATAGAAGAGGCCATTTCAATGGATGCCCTGGGGACAGGCATTACAGGCGGAGAGCCGCTATTGAGGTTAGACCGGGTTGTTCATTATATTAATTTACTGAAAAATAAATTTGGTAAATCACATCATATTCATTTATATACAGCTCTTGCCCCGAACAAAGAGGTACTTGAATCGTTAAGAAGAGCCGGTCTTGATGAAATCAGGTTTCATCCTCCCCGGAATATACTTCAAAATATTGGCCGCACATATTACAGGGTCTCTATTATTGAAGCGCATAAAATGGGTATTTTAACAGGGATAGAGATCCCGGCAATAACCTTCGACTTTAGCGGAGTAATTTCCTTATTAAAAGAAGTCGATGGTTTTTTGAACGTAAATGAGCTTGAATTTTCAGAAACAAATCTGGCTGAACTTAAGAAACTGGGATATCTACCTGTTAATGATACCTCCTGTGCCGCACTTGGAAGTAAAGAAGTGGCAGAATCTCTGGACTTTGAAAAGCTGCATTTTTGTTCCTCAAGATTCAAGGACGCAGTGCAGCTGCGGGAAAGATTTAAGCGTATAGCCAAAAAATCCGCCAGGTATTTTGATGAAATAACAGATGACGGTACTCTCGTCTATGGAGTTATCCAGGGAGATTGTGTGCACCTATTGGAAGAGTTGGGAGTACATAAGGAAATGTTTGCGGATAAACATGGTACTGTTGATACTGCCTGGTGGATAGCCCGGAATCTTGCAGGTGAATTTAAAAAAATCGGATGCAAAGTGTCAGTCATCGAGAGATATCCCATGAAAAACGGTTTGGTCGTGGAAATGACTCCGCTTTGATACATGGAAAGGTATAAACTCTAAAAATCGAATAATGGGAATTGGTGGTTTCACTGACCGGAAAAGAAAATGATGCCCTGAAAACAAGACTTGCAAAATACCTGGCAAGAGATGAAACTGGCATCAGGAAATCAGTCTTGAAATTGTTTCTCGATGAGAAACCTTACACAACCCAGAATGTATTTGATCTTCTTAAGCAACAGGGATTTGATGTCAATTACAGGGGGATTTCAGCAATGGTCGGTCTTATGAATACAAGGCTTGGCGTTTTAAGAATAGATGTAAAAGGTGACCATAATGTCTATTCGCTAAAAGATGAGTATAAAAATAGCGTTAAAGCCACGATGGATAATTATTAGCCGTGATAAAAAGTTGGCTCTTCCTTTTTCTTTTGTGCTTGCTGCTGGAAATTAATTACCGGAATAGGCATCGATGGCGGAAGACCAAGCGACTTTGAGAGCAGTAACGCAAGAGGAGCAAGATTTGCAACCATTGTGTTTGCCAGCTCGTTCTGGATGTCCCCCGGCGCTTTTCCTGAGTCCCATTTTTCCTTCAGGGCTTTTAAATCCTCGTCGCTGTAATAATCCGTTACACCCTCAAACCTGATGTGACCGATATTGGGGCTAAGATAATTGATTGCAAAAGTGTACTCAACCCTTAATACTGATTTTTCTCCAAAGGGAGTATTCTGGGCAACTAATGATGGATTTTTAAGATTTACATCATAATTTATATTGATATTCTTGTACTTTCGAATATCATCAGCGGTCGAATAAACTTTGGATTCCACGTTTGTAAGCTGGAAGTTTAAAATCATGTTTTCTCATGTTTATGATACTATTTTGAGATATTAAATTATTCCTATGGGTCATGCCTTGTTGTACTGCATGGTTTTCAATAATTGCATGTTCGTGAAACGCGTAGTCAGTATATCCTTATGCGAGATCTTCCTGAACAGCAGCTTTGATCCCGGATAGGCGTGCCTGATTTCCCGGGGAATTACTAACTGCTTTCACCCAGCCTTTGCGCCACTTCCTCGACCGTAATAAGCTCCTGCTCCCCGGTCTTCATGTCCTTAAGAGCCACCTTCCCTGAATCAAGCTCGTTTCTCCCCACGATAACCACATGACTTGCGCCAATCGTATTGGCATAGGAAATCTGGTCTTTGAACTTGCGCCCCATGACGTCTAAGTATGTCGGGAGATGCTCTCTGAGCTTATTTGCAATAACTATTGCTTCCTTGCGCGTGTCCTCGAACGAGACTACCACAATGCGCCCGGGCACCTGGGGATTTACCTCACAAATCTCCATTATCCTGTCAAACCCGATAGCATATCCGGTTGATGGTGCGTCCTCGCCGCCGAATAAAGATGCAAGTCTGTATGAACCACCGCCGCACACCTGGTTCTGGGCGCCAAGACCTTCACAATAAATCTCAAACACCATGCCGGTATAATAATCAAGACCTCTTGCAATGCCAAGGTCAACCTGGTATTCCAGGCCATAGACATCCAGGAGATCAAGAAGCGCTTTGAATTGTGATATCGCATCGATGTCCCCCACAAGCTCATTCGCTTCATGCACCGCGTTTTCACCATGTAATCCTATCAATCGGAACAATTTTCCTCTCATATCATCAGGTGCATTGATCTCATCGAGAAACTCCTCAAGCCCTTTATCATCCTTCTTATCCACAAGCCGCATGATCTTGCCCTGGTGTTCAGGCCGGATATCTTTTAAAAGAGCCCGTACAATTCCGAGATTTCCGACATGGAGATCTCCCCTGACTCCTGCGCTTTTTAGCATTTCAACCGCAAGCGCTATTATTTCTGCATCCGACTCCGGACGTGCGCTTCCTATTATCTCGACCCCGAACTGGAAAAACTCACGGAAACGTCCTTTCTGGGGGCGCTCATACCTGAAACAGTTATCAAAATAAAAGAATTTCAGTGGCTTTGGCGACCTCTGGAGAGTTTCCACATACATCCTGACAACAGGAGCGGTCAGTTCAGGGCGAAGCGCTATCTCGCGGTCGCCCTTGTCCTTGAAATTATAAATTTCACCAAGTATCCCATCACCTGATTTTTGCGTGAAAAGCTCAATATGCTCAAATGTCGGGGTTTTTATCTCCCCATATCCCCAATGTGTAGCAACCTCGCGCAACTTATTTTCAATATATCTTCGCTTTGCCATTTCTTCTGGCAGGAAATCACGCGTTCCTCTGGGTTTCTGGAGCTCCATTAATAATCTTCCTTTTGTCTCGAATACAGCTTTGATATTAATAAACCTGTATGGTTTCCGTAACATTTTCGAGAATGATACATTAAGAATTGAAAAAATAGTAACAATTAATATATCTAATTGTATTACAGATAGGATCATGGGGATAATAGAAACGATAACAAAAATAAAGGAAAGTGAGAATTTCTGGGTGGGACTTTTTCGGGATTTTTTATTTGTGCTTGTAGTTGTTGCGATTTTTTCCTCGATCTCTTACCTTGCCCTTGGTCTTTTTTCCCCGATGGTAGCAGTGGAAAGTAAAAGCATGGCTCCACACCTGAATGTAGGGGATATAATTTTTATTGAAAGTCTTGACCGCTCGGAAATTATAACATCTAATGAAGGTGAAAAAACAGGGTATTTATCTTTTGGTTACTACGGTGATGTTATTTTATATAGACAATCAGGAAATGATGCAAGAATTCCTATTATTCATCGTGCCATGTATTATGTCAATCAAGGCGAACCTATGTGGCCGGATGGGCCTTCTGCTCCCTATGCGGGTTATATTACAAAAGGGGATAATAACAAAACAAATGCACTATACGACCAGCAGGGAAGCATAAGTTATTTGCAGCCTGTCAAGAAAGAATGGGTTATTGGAGTTGCCCTGTTTAGACCATTACCTTTAGTGGGGTGCGTTTCACTCACCCTGAGAGGAAATCTGGCATGTTTTAATCAGTAGTTTATCTTTGATTTTAAATCTGGATAAAGGACAAGCCTTAATATGATAACTGATATTATCTCAAGATATTTATGGATTTAAAAAACAGATTAAAAAATTTTAAAGAAAGTAATAGTTTCTGGGCAGGGCTTTTGCACGATCTAATCTTTGTACTTGCAGTTGTAGTTATTTTTGCTTCGGTTTCAAAGATCGCATTGGGGCTATATACACCCATGGTAGCGGTAGAAAGCGGGAGCATGATCCCTCATATCCAGATCGGCGATATCATCTTTGTTGAAAGTATCGACAGAACGGAAATAATCACAAATGAAGAAGGAAAAAAGTTGAATTATTCGTCTTTTGATGAATATGGCGATGTCATCTTATACAAACCACGTGGAATAGAAGGAGGCACCCCAATTATCCATCGTGCTATGTATTATGTCAACAAAGGCGAAAATATGTGGCCTGGAGGACCTGCTGCCCCATATTCAGGTTACATTACAAAAGGGGATAACACAAAAACAAATGCCGCATATGACCAGCAGGGAAGCATAAGTCCGGGCCTTCCCATTAAAAAAGAATGGGTGATCGGAAAAGCAAAATTTGGCCGATTGCCATTGTTGGGTTGTATTTCGCTAATTCCAAGAGGGAATTTTGCTTGCTTTAAATAATAACAAGTGAGAATCAGGCATACAGCTTTGTCTGGTTGGGCGGCCTGAAATCTTCCAGTGGTTTTAACCTGTAATCCTCAAATAGTACCCTTTTTGTACTTTCGGAGGGGACGCTCAAAGAAATCTCTTTGGTTCTTCCGTACCTTCCTTTACTTACAACAGTTGCATTCAGGATACCCATCATATCAAGCTCAGATATCAAATCCGTAACCCTTCTCTGGGTCAAGATTTCTATTCCTATCAACCTGCACATCTGCTTGTAAATATTATATGCTTCGCCTGTTGTGAGATTACTGTCACCATTATATCCAAGAAGGACAACACTCAAGAGAACAAGCTTGGACTGACTTGGCAATGTCCTTACTACTTCCACTATTCTGTCTATTTCTATTTTCTCCTGGGCCTGTTTGACATGTGCCTCCAGGACCTTGTTCGATTTTATTCGTTCTGCGATCTCTCCTGATACCCGCAAAAGGTCAAGTGCACGCCTTGCATCTCCATGCTCCTGGGCTGCGTAAGCTGCACAAAGTGGAATGACAGTCTCTTCCAGTACCTCGGGTTTAAATGCCATCTGCGCTCTCTGGTTAAGAATATCCCTTATCTGGTTTGCATCGTATGGGGGAAAAATTATCTCTTCTTCACCCAGTGAACTTTTAACCCTGGGATCGAGGAATTCCGTAAATTTCAGATCGTTTGTAACACCGATAAGACTGACTTTTGATTTTTTCAAGTCCGAATTTATCCTTGTAAGATTGTAAAGCACATCGTCTCCTTTGCATACAAGCTTATCAACTTCATCAAGTATTATTATCGCTATGCGTTTATCACTGTCCAGAGCGCTTTTTAATTCAGTATAAACCTGGTCGGTGGGCCAGCCTGTCATAGGAATGTCCTTCTCGAAATGCCGCGCAATGGATGCCAGCAAACGGTATTGCGTATCCACCACTTCACAGTTGATATAGACTACAACACATGGTATGCCATGAGTTTCACTTGTTTTCTCAAGTTCCCTGCCTACATGTTTTGCTACAGCAGTTTTACCTGTTCCGGTCTTTCCGTATATCAGGATATTAGAAGGGGTTTCTCCCCTCAGGGCTGATACCAATATTGTAGCCAATCCTTTTACTTGATCGTTCCTGTGCGGAAGATAATCCGGAGTATATGTAGACCTCAGTACCTCTCTGTTTTCGAAAATCATTGCACGCATCAACATGTCTTCGAAAATACCATTTGTTGATGACGTTTTTGTCTCCATCCTTTGACCTCCTAGATTACTCCAATGGAAGGATACGTATTAAGATTAATGGTGAAGACCCCTTTATTTCGATTGGAATTGCTAATACATGCAAAGACATGTATACAAAAAAGATGCCGTAGTGTATCGTTTCACCAATAATGAAAATCATAATGTCAACGAGACAGATAAAATTTTATCCAGAACACCCCAGTGTTTCCACTGGAGAACATGTAAACCCACCCCCTTATTTCGTGTGGAGATTTTAAAAAACTGATTGCGAGTATTTTTTTTAAAATTTAAAAAACGGATGTGACTCAGTTATGACCTAACTATATATAAATATTTCTGTTTTTCCAAAATATACTTACATCAGTTATATAATTAAAAATATTATAAACCGGATAACCAAAAAGCGAAACAGCCTATCCTAATTTCTTAAATCTCCAGTGGAAACAATAGGGTAGGTAGAATTCAAAAAAATATCATAAATTATAAAGATTGACTTATCGATCAACAGGAATTGATTCCAACTTACTTGATAATCCCCATATTAAAGTTCTTGTATGTATTGGAATATTTGGATCATTCCCCATATCATCAAGATTTGACATTACCATAGCGGCTCTTTTTGACAATGGTTGTTTTTCATTAGAGAGAACAGTTTTCATGTTATCTGCCAGACGTCTGATGTTTCTTGGGACAGAATCATCATTGATTATCCTTTCAAGCACATCAGTACATTGTTTTATGATTTCACTAGGATTTTCCGACACAGTTATCACCACGTGGTATAAATATGAAACAAAAGCTGTAATTAAAATTATTGCTTGAAAAGACTTTCGGTGACATTATGGTTGGCAAAAATTCAGATGATAATATCCAAAAAATAACAAAACTCCTTGAAAAAGGAGGGACAATGCTGGCAACACACCATGAGTGTGGAGCTCCAATGTTTCGGTATCATGGAAAAGTTGTTTGTCCGGTATGTGATTTCCAGGAAAAAAGGCAAATTATTGAGCCGCAGGAAACAGGAAAAACGGAACAAAAACAGATGGAACAGCAAAAGAAGAGCCAATCTCTCCAGATGTCGCCACAGTCAGTCGATATATCACAGATCAACGACATAATCACAAATAAAATTCGTGAGCTTGCAGCAAGTCTTGAAAACGAGGCGGAACTCGAAAGGATAAAGGATAAAATGGAATGCATCGAACAGGGATTAAAGATATTAAAAATGCTTCGGTAAAAGGACTAACCCACAATATTGACGATTGTATTCCGGGTGACAAAAAGATTAAAAGATAATTGTTCCAGGTTCTCGCGTACGAGAGCGCCGGATATCTCAACAATATCCCCGTAACCCGTATCAATAAGCGCCCTATTGATTTCATTCATATGGTATACAGGCATTACCGCATAGCATGGGGTTGAATTAGTGCCGTCGCATATCTTGAACACAAAAGTATTCTCATCGCCAAGATTTCCGGACATGACCGATACTGCAACATTTATGTGTTTCTTGATATGTTTTTTAAGATTTATTAGAGCCATGAATTTTCCCTTTGCACGATAAGCGTGTTTTGTAAGTCCATCTCTCCTTAATATGACGGATGAAAATTTCATATCCGTGTTCAAATATCTGTAAGAATCCACAGTATCTGCGATCTTTTCCATGAAACCGGGCACCCTGATATTCCCTGGTTCCTGGAAACTCCAGCAATTAAAACCGCTGCATAATCTTCCCCATATGAAAGAGCAGGGACTATAGACATTATATCCTTTTTTTATCAAAGAATGCTGGCTAAGGCGAAGCGCCTTTGAATTATCAAGATCAGCCGGTTCTATGATGATCAGAGTAGGATTTTTGCTCGATGAAGCAATTCTTTCAACAACATCGGCGCGTTCATGAGGTAGAGATCTTAACTCGGCTAAGACATTTGAGAATATGATAAGATCACAATCATCGGGAACAGGCGCTGTTTCAACAGGAGATTGTACAGGCTCTTCAATTGTTATATTTGAGCCGCCGCTTGAGAGGAAGCCAGAGGTGAGTTCTTTATAACACTTAATGTTTTCATGCTCATGTTCTATTGAACCTATCCTGATATTGAGTTTAATATCCATTTTATTCCTGGAATAAATATCCTGGAGTTTCCTTAAGAAATCAAGTGTACTGAGTGTTACCGTTCCAGGACCTGATCCAACGTCAATAATCCTCATTTTGTTCATAAGCACTCCACCCTTGAATAATTCAAGCAAAAGGTACTGGTACTGGCAGAAATATACCGGAAAATGATAGAGCAGATAGGATATAATCCTTATTCCGGGGTAATGGGATTCTTCTTTCCCTTTCCAGTATTCCTCTTTTTGCTTCATGATATTCTCGCGGATATACGTCGCAGTTTCGCCTTTGTTCCAGTTCTTGCCACAGGATTTTTCTATATAGGCTTCGATCAATCTTTCCATGCGAAGAGGCAATCCCGGATTCTTCAGCTGTGCCTCAAGCTCCCTTATTACGATTTCATCGGCAGGCAGCGGGCTTTTCACAAGCTTTGTACATTTATGATCTCTGCTGCAAAAAATGTCCAGATCATAGAAATGCGGTTTAAGGATAGCATGAAGATCTTTTTCATCATATCTCTTGCTAAGGTACTGGTTCATCTCCGAAAGCGAAAACTCGCTTCTGGAGGCGGCAAGATATTTTGCAAGGGATAAGATTTCATGAGTCATTGGTTTCTCAATTTATTCTGGCCAAACAAACACCAGATAGAGTAGAAAGTATTAATACTTCTCATAATAATCTATTGCATAGAGGATTGTGCAGGGGTTCTTATGGGTTCAATCAATTGGAAAATATATTTTATTTTAATAAGTTTATGTATAATGATATCTTCGGCAAGTGCCTCAGCTATCTACTATCCAGATGAGCGATCTTCGATTGAATCCGGAAAAAAAATATATCTCTCGAACTGCGCAGGATGCCATGGTGAAAAAGGTGATGGATCAACTTCTCCTTTCAATTTCACAAGCAGCGAAAAGATGATCAAATCCAATTCATCAGTATTTTTTGATTCGATAACAAATGGGATTTCAGGAAGCGCTATGCCATCTTTTAGCAGACTTCCAAAGAAAGACCGATGGGATGTCATAGCATATCTCTGGACTTTCTGGATCGACAGGCAGTCAGCAGAAAAAGGGAAAATGGTCTTTGGGAAGAACTGTGCGGGATGCCATGGTATTAAAGGAGATGGTCTGCCCGGAGCTTTTGATTTTACGAATTTGAGCCAGATGGCAGTAAAGCAGCCATCCATTTTTTTTGATCGTTTAACCCAGGGCGTCTCCGGGACAGCCATGCGCTCATGGAAGAGCGACCTGACAGAAAATGAACGCTGGGATGCCGTAAAATATGTATTCACATTCCAGTTCAGTGATTATGAGCTCACAGCGCCTATTCCCGCGCCAACCAGACCTCAATCCCCTGGAAAGGAATGGCATAATACAACAGGCGGCGTTGCAATAATTTTTGTTTCAGCAGGATTGGCGATTTTTATATTATATCTTTTTATAAGGGGGCTTAAAGAAAGATGAACAATAATCGGCTCATATTGATCGGGCTTCTTATCCCTGCAATTCTTATGATCCCGTTTAGCATAATCTCATTCTACACGGATTTTGCCAATAGGAATCCCGATTCTTTATCTGTAAGTGTGAATTTTGATCAAAAAGAATACAATGCAGTTGAAGGAAAGAAAGCCTTCGAGCAATACCAGTGCATGGGCTGCCATACCATCGTAGGGAATGGGGCATATTTCGCACCTGACCTGACGACGGTTCATAAAAGAATAGGAGAAAATGATGCAGCGCTTTCCAATTTTATTCTTTCAGGTGCACCCGCAAAGGGTATGCCGCACATGCTTGATCGAGGCATGAAAGAAGATGACGCTTACAGGATAACCGCTTTTTTGAAATATACAAATATGCTTGATACCAACGGCTGGCCTGGCGCTGGTTCATGGGAGAGGGACGGTAATCCGGACAGTACGTCTGCAAAAAAACTGGCTATTTCGGATATCTGGCAGGCATTGTCAGGGATTGTATTTATAAACTTGCTGATATTTGCGATTATTCTTGCTTATGAGAATAAGAAAAATGACGGGGAGGCTTGAGATAATGAGTGAATATCCATCAAAAATAAAAACAAGGAAATACTTCATTGCCGCTATCCTGCTATTTATTGTCCAGATGCTGCTTGGTCTTGTGATGAGCGTTATGTTCCTTGCAAGAGACTCTTCAACAAATTTGCCTTTGACATTTGATATTTTAAAAGCGCTGCATCTCAATTTAATGGTACTCTGGCTGCTTCTTGGATTTATTGGCGGCCTGTATTATCTGCTTCCGGTTGAGGCCGGGCGAGACATATTGCATCCGCATTTGATCGATATTCAGTTCTGGTTCCTTCTTCTTATTGGAATCGGAATCATCTTCTCTGAGATTTTCTTCACAGGAAGAAATTGGTGGCTGGTAGAAGGAAGAGAATACCTGGAAGCTGGAAGATTATGGGATATCCTTCTCACAGTTGGACTTTTAAGCGTTGTTTACAATGTGCTCGCTACGATCCTTGAAAGCAAGAACAAATTAAGTTCACCCATTCTTGTCCTTGCTGCCGGCGCAATAGGCTCGATATTAATGTATGTTCCTGGTGAAATATGGTTTGACAGCATTGTAGCTGCTGAATATTTCAGGTGGTGGGTAGTTCATTACTGGGTTGAGGCTTCATTTGAATTGATAGCAGCAGGGGTAATAGCGCTTATTCTCCTGGCAATGACGCAGGTGCGCCGTGAAATAATTGAAAAATACCTGGCAATTGAAGTGGCACTCATTCTTCTTACAGGAATAATCGGGCAGGGTCATCATTATTACTGGATCGGGACTCCTGACTTCTGGATTTTTCTTGGCGGACTTTTTAGCGCGCTTGAACCTGTTCCTCTTTTCCTTATGGTCTGGTCGGCATATATAGACCTGAAAGAGAACAAAAAACCTATCCCGAACAAAGTTGTGCTTTACATGATAATTGGAGCTACGATCGGGAACTTTGTCGGAGCAGGATTGTGGGGCTTTATCCATACTTTGCCGCAGATCAATTTCTTCACGCACGGAACCCAGATTACGTCTTCACATGCTCATTTTGCTACTCCCGGCACATATCTATTACTCGTTATTGGAATTGCGTATCTTGCAATCCCGGAAATATCAGGAAGATGGAATTTTTCACAGTACAGGGGAAAAATTGGATTCTGGCTTCTTGTTATTGGTTTTATGAATATGATAATCGCATTGTTGATCGCAGGTATCATCCAGGTATACCAGCAAAGGGTCGAGGGTTTGAGTTTTATGAGCGTCCAGAATACTCTATTACCGTATTTTGAATGGCGATTAATTGGCGGGTTGATCGCCTTTGCGGGAGGATTGTTGATCGCGTATGATCTTATTTTAATAAGCATAATAAAGGTAAACAGTACTTGAAATATAGTTGCGAAACATATATATGCAAGCAAGTACATGCTTGCATTGATGAATATAACTGAGCAAAGAATCTTGAATGCAGCTATGAAAGTGTTCGCTGAGGATGGATTTGAGGGTGCAAGGACTAGAAAAATTGCAGAATTAGCAAGGAGAATCATCATACTATGAATAATAAATCAAATATATCCTGTATTAAAAGATCAATCCTGTTCGCAGTCGCTGTAATCCTTTTGTTGATAGCTCCTGCCAATGCCGAACTTGATCTGGTGTTAGGTAAACTCTCGCCCCAACCTGTCGAACCTGGCCAGGATCTTATGCTTTCGGTCACACTTGCAAATGGGAACGTCGAGGCAAATACCGTTATTCTAACCTTAAATCCTGATCCATCGATCATCCTTAAAAATGAAAATGATAGGGTTATCAATGAAGGGACTATTATTGAATACGGCACTGTGGCTGAAACTTATCTTCTTCATATTGATCCTCGAGCTTTTTCAGGTATTTATGAAATTGAGTTCATGGCGCGCTGGTTGAGCAATGATCAGCCGCGTGAAATTAATAAAACATTTAAGATCAATGTGCAGGGAACGCCCCAGCTTGCAATATCCAATATTACGATCGAACCTGAATTCATAAGCCCTAAGGATATGTTCAACATTACATTTTTACTCTCAAATGCTGGGTCGGGTATAGCGCGTGAAGTAGAGATCGGTGCATCAACATCCGGCCTGCCATTCGTTCCTGCAGATGCCGACACAAAGATCATAAAATTACTCCGGCCGGATGAGTATATCCAGTTAAGCTTTCGTCTCCTTGTTAAAGATAAAACTGTAATTTCTTCGTACTCGATCCCGATAAAGATGGACTATAAGGATGAAACCGGAAAAAACCAGAGTTCCCAGAGTTTTGTAGGTGTGAATATACTTGGTAATGCTCAACTTTCAATTGGAAATATCAAAACAGAGCCTCAAAATCCGGTTAAAGGCGATCCTGTTACAATGACTATGCGCATAGAAAATTCAGGAAATGGAGATGCCAGATCCGCAAAAGTAAGCCTCAACATACCATTTGGTGGAACAAAAACTGCCTTTCTTGGAAAGATAAAACCTGATGATGATGCTCCTGGTGTATTTACATTCAATGCAGCAGAAAGCGGCGATATCCCGTATGATGCCAATATCGAGTTTGAAGATGATCTTGGAAGGCATACAGTTAAACAGGCACTTACTTTAAATGTGCGCGATACAAATAAAAATGGAATGATAATACCGGTTATTGCGGTAATACTTGCGGCTGGAATTATATTTTACTTTTCCCGCATGAAAAGTAAGAAGAAATGACCAACAACAGATACGTTAGGCAAGGCGGTACATGTTAACTGATTTGAATCTATCATTATTCCTGGCATATAAATCAATTACAAAAGGTAATAAAGGCACTCTGATTTTGACAATCTTTATTATGTCCCTTATCTTTGTGAATTTAGTATTTACAGCCTCCATTTTTCTTGGATTGGGAAACACGGTGAACAACCAGGTAATTAATACTCTCTATGGGAACATTGCGCTCGAACCAAAAAAAGATGAAAAATATATCAACGACATTCATTCACTGGAACAAAAGATAAACAGCGTTCCGGGTGTAACTGGCACTTCCTCGCAATACGTAATAGGCGCCGCATTTTCCTATAAAGATAAAAGCGGGGCATGGGCTGTTCGTTCGATCAATCCGGATGATGAAAAAACAGTCACTACGATACATGAATTTATGATCGATGGCGAATACCTGAGCAAGCTGGACACTGATGAGATCATACTTGGAAAAGAGATACCTGGAGGCTATGGTGGCGACCTGGAACATCTTTCACTTGGTGGAGTCAAGATCGGGGAATCTGTCGATGTACTTTTCAATAACGGTGTTAAACGGAGTTACCGTGTAAAAGGCGTATTTGATGTAAATTTCCAGCAGTCGAATAACCTCGCATACATAAGCCAGAACGAGATGGAATCCATGCTCGGTCTCAATGATAAGGCATCACTTATCCTGATAAAGACCCGCGAAATTGGAAATGAAGAAAGCTACATAAAAAAATTCCTGGAACTGGGTATTAAGGAAGAAATAAAACCCTGGACAGTCTATGCTGAAATGGTAAAAAACATAACTAAAAGTTTTGATATGATCGCTTTATTGATCGCCGTGATCGGACTATTCGTGGCAAGTGTTACCATTTTTATAATAATTTATGTCAATACAATAAGCAAAAGAAGGCAGATCGGAATACTCAGGGCAATCGGAATAAAGGAAAATATTATCATTCAATCTTATATCTTCCAGGCGATGTTCTATGCGATAAGCGGGACGATCATTGGTTTATTTATAATGTTTTTCATACTGAAACCATGGTTTATCGAACATCCACTGAAATTCCCGGTTGGGTATGTTTCATTATTGATAGTACCTGAAAAAGTCTCGATAAATACTATAAGCCTGATAGCTGCCGCATTGGCAGCGGGATTGATACCATCATGGATGGCAGTCCGGGAAACGATATTAGAAGCGATATGGGGTGATTAACCTTGCTTGAAAATGAAATTCTTCTTGAAATAAGAAATCTTACCCGGATTTATACAATGGGTGAAGTGCACGTCCCGGCTCTTAAAAATGTCACGTTCAACATAAGACATGGAGAGTTTGCTGCAATAATGGGAAAAAGCGGGAGCGGTAAGTCCACATTACTACATCAGCTCGGATTGCTCGATATTCCCACATCGGGTGAGATCAATATCGGTGGAATTGATATTTTAAAATTATCTGAATCCCGGAAAGCAAAATTCCGTCTTGAAAGATTCGGTTATGTATTCCAGGAATATGCGCTCCTGCCTGAGCTTACAGCTCTTGAAAATGTTTTCCTTCCGGCAATGGCGCGAGGAAAGAAAAAGGACGATTATTTGAAAACAGGTACAAAAGCGCTCGAACAGGTGGGGCTTGGCTCGCGTTTACATCATCGCCCGCGAGAGATGTCAGGGGGCGAGCAGCAGCGTGTTGCGATCGCAAGAGCGCTTATCAATGATCCTGATATCCTGTTTGCAGACGAACCTACCGCAAATCTGGACAGTTCCTCATCCAGACAGATACTTGAATTATTCCAGAAGTTGAACCGGGAGATCAATCTTACCATCCTGATGGTGACACATGAGCCTGAGGACAGAAAGTATGTGAGCAGGGTGATCTGGCTCAAGGATGGAGAGCTTGCGGAAAAGGAAGGGATATCGGGGTCAGGAAATTTACAAATTACAAAAGATTAATATCCTTAAAAATACTATCTATATTTGGGAAAAACGGGGTATGATTAATTCATTAAAATCCAGGATGTGAAGTTATGTTCGTTAATATTGTTCAATTCCCACCTATTAGAAATGGACAGGATGAAGAATTTAAGAAATGGTTTACTTGGTCAAATACAATATATGAGAAATTTGATGGATTTATATCAAGGCGCTTATTAAAACCAACCAGGGGTAAGAAAAACTATGCTGCGATCGTTGAACATGAAAGCGAAGAAACCTTTATGACCATGCACTTAAGCGATGAGCGTCAAACTGCATGGGAAAAGGTTGAGCCATTGCTGGAAGGATCGCCAACACCCGGTTTCTATGAAGTAATAATAACTTCAGAAGACAAATGATGCCCAAATGAGTTACGCAACTGACTCCTCGCAGGAAAGCGATATTCGTGCATTGAAAATAGTAGTTGGAGTCTATGTCCTGATTTTTGTCATGAAACTGGCAGTATATTTTATGACAGGGGTTATGGCCATTTTTGCTGAAGCGCTGCACACCCTTAGCGACATCTTCGTGTCAAGCTTCCTGCTTTTGGCATTAATATATTCGCGCAGGCAAGCCGATGTGGTACACATGTTCGGTTACGGCCGGGCGCAGAATGTGGCTGCCCTTGTGGCTGCAACTCTATTTATTTCCTTCACCAGTTTCGAACTATACAGGGAAGCAATCCCAAAACTCTTTGCGCCTGAAGCAGTGAGCTATCAGAATCTGAACCTGGCTCTGGGAGTGCTTATCATATCGATGTTTATCGCAGGAATTCCCCTGATAAACATGTTCAGGCAAAAAAAGCATGGAGCTGCTGCCAGAGCACAGCTTACTGAGTTATTCAATGACGAACTGGGCCTGATTGCTGCGCTTATAGGCACAATATTCATTATTCAAGGAGAATACATTGCTGACCCTATTGCCTCTATAGTAGTTGCTACCATAATAGCTTACAATGCCATAGGGCTGTTCAAGGAGAACTTAAGCTTCTTGCTGGGACGTTCACCAGGACCCGAATTATTAAAAAATGTTGAGAATCAAGCCCTTTCGGTAGAAGGTGTAATAGGAGTGCATGAAATACGCGCGGAGTATATCGGACCTGATACTATTCATCTGGGAATGCATATCGACGTGCTAAAAGGGACCCCTATTGAAGAGGCAGCCCGTATAGCAGAAGAAGTACGAATGCGGGTACATGAATCTATAAAGGGGGGTTATTGTTTCATTCACATGGATGCAGCAGCAATACTATGAAAAATGAAGGCAAAAAGCTGCCTTCACTGATTTTGATTTTTCCTTTTTCTGAAATAATACTCCGCCGCCCCAATAACAGCGATCAAAGCGCCGAAAATCCCGGTTGCAGGTAAGGTTGGAGCCGCCGGATTAACAGTTATCGGGACTGTGCGCCTGAATATTACCACGTTGTTCTTTTCATCGATGCCTCTTAATTCAACGTCAAGGAGATATTTCTTGGCCGCAGCACTCTTATCGATGGTCATCCTCAGCACGGCATCGCCACTGTCGTTCTTTTCAAGTTTCCCTATAAAATCTGATTTCTCATCAAATTCAAAAGGTTGCGAAGCATCCTTGAAAACCCGAAGGGATACGGATTCAGCTTTCTCATTTCCTGTATTTTTGACCTTGATCCTTAATTCAGCTTTAGATCCGGGTACAAGGTTCTCTGGATTTGTAGTTATTGATTCAACGATCAGGTAAGGAGCGGGTTTGATGGGTATGAGAAGGTCAAGTGTCTTTGTGCTGTATGTGTTGTTCTCATCATTCTCATCTTTGTATGTGATCTCAAGCTGTGCTTTGTATTCCCCTTCCTTGACATTTTCATCGACATCCACATAGAAATTCGTTGTCTTGCTTGCCCCCTTTAAAATAATACCTGGGCTATCCTCATCCGAATAACTATATGTGGGCTTAAAACCCGATGGCAACAATAATTTCACTTTAACGTTCTGGGCATCGCCTTTTCCGATATTATCAATATTTACGGATAATTTTGCTTCCTTAGTATCGGCAATGATCTTTTCAGGCGATGTCATAAGCGCCCCCACTACGAAATCTGCCCTCTTTGGGTCGATATAGATAGGGAACTCTTTCTTTGTCCAGCCTTCTCCCGTATTCCAGTTCAGGGTGAGGTTATACGTTCCCTTAAGAGCGTTATCCGCTATCCTGAGCTTATAATGCAGGACATAATATAATTTGTTATCATTTGTTCCGACAGATGTTCCAAGATCTTTATCAGGAGAATCCCCGGCTTCAAATAAGAAAGGGTAATCGGCATCAAGACGGAATTTCAAAACCTCTACTGTCCCAGGGATGGTGTTTGTGATCTGCCACCTCAGATCAACATCCTTTCCCGCATCTGCGGGGTCAGGATCCTGGTTCATGAAATTTGCCTGTATCCTGCTTCCCTGCGCACCTGTAAGCGGAGCGGATGAAACAGGATTTGCTATCATCAGCAACAACCCGAAAACTATTCCGATCAAAGTGATCTGCTTTAACATTCTATTCATTTTCGTACCTCAAATCTGTTAAATAATTTTATATATTTTTTTAAATCAACTGTATCTATTATTATAATAAGTGCCGGAACTATTGTTATGGCTGCAACCATGCTGGCTGCAACCCCATAGCTCATGATCGTTCCCATATCCCCGAGGAACGTTAATTTCCCCAGAGACATTGCCTGGAATCCGATAAGAGCGGCAAGTGTTGTGGTAAACATGGGAACTATTACGTTATTCAGGGTCACCGCCATGGCATCCTTCGGACCAAGATCAATATTCGGATGATCTTTTTTCAAACCCGGGATATAAGCCATCTCAAATCTGTATCGGGTTACAACCTGTATCCCGAAGTCAATTCCAATACCCATTATCATGGATAAAACTCCCGATGTCTCGGAACTCATGCCCATCCCGATAAATCCCACAAAACCCATTGCCCAGACCGTTCCGAAGATTATAGTTGACATAGGAGTGAACCCGTATTTAATGGAACGAAAGATCACAAGAATGATTATCAGTATTCCGATAAGAGAATAAAGGGAAGTCTTTGCCATATCAGGCCCGATATTCTTCTCCATTACAACCCCTTCCATCGCCAGGCCCCCCACGGTCGTTTTGATGCCCGGGGGGCGGGGGAGTTCATTGATTATCTTACCAAGCTCGATTTCAAGTAACTTAAGATCAACATCATCGGTTGTCTGTATCTTCACTAAAGCAATAGTATAATCCCTGCTGATATAATTGTCAAGCAGACCGTTCTTACCTGCAAGTTCCTGTACTTCCCTTGCTGACTGCGGGAGTCTCCCCTGGTTGATATTCTTAAGGACAGTCGTCGCACTTGTTACCTCAATAACCTTTTCAGTATAGATAGCAAGCTCGGATAGCTGGTTCATGTAGAGCAAAACCCGCTGGTCGCGGACATCACGCACTTCATCAGAGCCCATATAAGAAGGATCTATCTCCACGGCAAATAAGACAGAGTTGGTGCTTCCGAATTCATTTTCAATGCTGTTCAGTGTAGCTATTGAATCCACATCCCTGGGGAGCATTGATTTTATGTCGGATTTTTTTGTTTCTATAGTGCCGATCATCTGTATAGCATATACCGATACAAGAAGCATGATCACAACCACAGCGAAAGGATGTCTGGTAATAACCCCGGAATATTTTTCAATGGGTTTGATCATTTTACCTACCCCTGTGCGCATGCACTTCTTTCTTTATTGCAAGTTTCTCAAGCTTCCTGTGTGTATTCCAGTATTCATAGTCCTCTTCCAGGAGAATGAAAACAGGATTTACAAAAAGAGCGGCAAGCAGACAATATGCTATACCCAGGGCAAGTGTCTGGCCAAGATGCTGGATCATCGGAACGCTGGCAAATGAAAGAACACCAAAGCCTACGATGGTTGTCAGCCCGGAGCCTATAACGGCAGTGCCGATTGCATATACGGTGGTCTTCATGGAATCAAGCTGGTTTATGTTCTTGGCTCTTTCTTCTTTATATCTGCTCAATACGAATACGCCGTATTCCACCCCCAGCCCCAGGATCATGGAGGAAAGACCGACTGTCGCTATAGAAAGCGGTATTCCCAGCCATCCAAGTGTTCCCATCGTCCATATCAAACCAAGGGACAGCGGTGCAAATACCAATAAACCATGAGTAAATGAGCGCTGCATTATAAAAAGTAAAAGCAGAATTATGGTGGCGGAAACCATGAGTGTTAAAACAGCATCCCTTTTTAACAGGTCAAAAATGGTCATACGGATAATGGGCGCCCCGGTTATACCAAATTTCACACCTGTGGGTTTTGGAGTATTCTTGATATGCTCCTGTATAAGATTATCAAAATCCTGTATCTGCTCTTCCCCTGTGCCTATATCGGCGCCCACGAACATGAGCGCCATATTATAATTCTTACTGAATAATCCATCTGCCACTGGATTGCTGCGAAGGGTTTTTGTAATATTTTCAGGTGTTACTTCTTTTTGCCCCCTGAAAAAACTCGCAGGCGAACTGACACTTGTTACGCTTGTCTCGCCCCTTAAATCTTCATCCAGCAGGATCATGGCCTGTATCACCCTTGGATCACGTATATCCCTTACCGCATTTTTTGAATCCACGGTATTATCGAGTTCTACCGCGATGACCACAGAATCCTGCCCACCGAATTTATCCGTAATGCGATCATTGATTTTAAAGATCGGGAGTTCTTTTGGCATTTCCTCCCTGAAGTCCGAATTTATGGAAAGGTCCTTAAGGCCGATACCAAGGAATATTGTTATGAGGATCACTGCTATTGCCAATACCCTGGTGTGCTTTTTTTGTATTTGTGCAAGTCTTGTTAAATTGGTTTGAAGGAAATCAGCCATTGAGTCTCCTGGATCTCAAGCTTCTTTGTAAATGCAAGTATTTAAAATGTTGTGTTTTAAACAACCTTAGAGTTGTTTAAACTCAAAACCTTTAAATATGAATATGTAAAATTATCCCCTGTGATAGAGAGATTAAAAAAACTGGGGCTTACAAGCTATGAATCACAGGCTTATATTGCTCTTCTAAAACTCGGGGACGCTGAGGCTGATGAGATTGCGCTTAATGCAAAAATACCAATGGGACGCATCTATAGTGTACTTTCAAGCCTCGAAGAAGTTCATCTTGTCCGGGCACAGGATACAAGACCGCGGCGGTATGCATGTGTTGACCCTGCAGCTGCGCTAACGCGTCTTTGCTCTACAAAACAGGAAGAATTAAAGCAGGCTTCAGAGGAAATTGAAGCTCTTTCCGATGATCTTAAAAATGAACTTTCAGGAGTTGTTGCCAGGAAGACAGAGAAAGGATTCTGGACCGTAGCCATAGGAAATGAATCCCAGGAGCTTATCCGGGAGATCATCTCCGGCTCCCAGAAAGAATTGCTGTTCTTTATGGCTTCAAGAATGACTTCAGAGAGAATAAAAAATGTGCTTTTGAAAGAGAATTATGTTGAAATTATGGGGGCTCTTTACGATTCCATAAAAAAAGGCGTTGAGGTTAAAATAATTCTTAACAATAGTGTGGATTTCAATAAGATTGAAGATTTACTGATCATAAAGAAACTTATGATGCATATTGGAAAAGAATTCAATTGCCGCCTTGCTACGATTCCAGCTACGCCTTTTGATATAATAGATGGGGAAAATGTATTGCTCCAGATGCTGAATCCCCTGAATCCCGATGAACTTTTCGCCGTGGTCAATATAAGGGATGAAAAACTTGCCAAAGAGCTGAGGAATAAATTTTTCACGATATGGGATAAGGCAGAAGTATATTGCGGGAAGAATCCCCAAATTAAGTGATTTCATAATATTTCAATAAAAGGAGGTTTGTCCGAGGGGGGATTCACACCCCCAATATAGCGAACAGAGGAGCACCCGTTAGGAGGTCGGGCTCGGACTCAATTTATCTATTCATCATAATTATGAAGATGATATGGTTTAAAGATATTTAAGGTTATCCGTTGGACTGTTTTTGTTGTGAAAACATCATTTTAATATAATAGATATACCATATTATAATCATAAGTATTGCAAGCGTCGAAAAAGGAAAGATATTGGAAAGAGGGGCATGAAAGGACATCCGGTCAACGATGGGCATATATGATATGATGGAAGGAAATAACAAACAGAACATTTTAAGATTACAGCGCACAGTAAGATTTTTCGAGGCACTGTTGCGAGCATCGCCAGATGGCATAGTGATCACCGATGCAACCCGGAACATCATTTTTGTCAATGATACATTCTGCAAATACTTTTCATGTAAAAGGCAGGATGTGATTGAAACAAACATTTTAGTATGGCTTGAAAAGCAGAGTAATAACGCCAATGATATCTGGAAAGAACTTGAAAGCCAGATCCAAAAAAATGGCATAGCCAGGGATGTTGAGTTCCAGATGAAGATAGATTCAGGGATGAGATACTTTACTCTTAATTCCTCTCTTCTTGAACAGGTTGATATTGAAGAGCCGGGTCTTATTATCAGTATCTGGCGAGATGTCACCAGGCGTAAATTGGCAGAAAATGAGCTCAAGAATGCACATAATGAGCTTGAGATGCGTGTGGAGGACAGGACGACTGAATTATCACGGCGGAACAGCCAGCTTCTCATCCTGTCAAGGGCAGCACAGAAAATAAATTCCGTTCTTGAAATTCCGGTCATCCTGCAAAATCTTATAGTTTCGGCAATGGAAGTTACAGATTCCACAGCCGGAACCACTGGTTTGATGATCAACGAAAAAATGGTGTTTTCGGAGACTAAATCGCCTTATATTTCCAATGATGCCCAAAATGACCCTTATGTTATCCAGGAGATCCGGAAAACTCTTGGTTTTAATAATCTCGCCAACGTTCCTATAGTGGGCAGGAAAGGTGAGTTGCTGGGCTCATTCCAGGTCCATAACACAAAAGAACACCGCCTGTTCGATCAAGTGGACATCGAGATGCTGGAGGGACTTGCTTCAAGTGCAGCGATAGCACTTGAAAATGCACGCCTGGTGGAAGATATCAGAAAAAGGGAAGAAGAAAAGAAGACTCTCTCTTCCATTCTTGATAAAAACCTTAATGAAATTTATATGTTTGATCCTGAAACCCTCAGGTTCATATATGTGAATTCAGGGGCATGCAAGAACTTAGGGTTTTCTCAGGAAGAATTAAGATCAATGACACTTCTTGACATCGAAACCGAATATGATAAAGCGTCATTTCTTAAACTCATTGAGCCTCTTATCCGGCATGAAAAAAAGAAACTCTTGTTCTATACTGATCATCGAAGGGCAAACGGGGGTCATTATCCTGTAGAAGGGCATCTTCAATTGATAGAGCAGGAAGGAGCCCGGCTTTTCCTTGCGATCATAATTAATATCACCGAGAGAAAGCGCGCTGAAAAAGAGCTGACCTTATCAGAAGAGAAATATCGAACCCTGTATGAAACAATGGCGCAGGGAGTAATTTACCATGATGAATCCGGAAAAATAATTTCAGCGAACTTTGCGGCCCAGAAGATACTTGGTTTATCCAATGAACATTTGATGGGACGGACATCCATTGATCCTATGTGGAAAGCGATCCATGAGGACGGTTCCGACTTTCCCGGCCAGAAGCATCCGGCAATCATGGCTCTTCGGTCCCGGAAAGAGGTAAGAGAAGTGGTCATGGGGGTATTCAATCCGAAAGTTAAAGAATACAGGTGGATTCAGGTAAACGCAATACCTCAAACCAGGTATGCAGAAACAAAACCCTACCAGGTTTATACCACATTTAATGATATTACTGAGCTAAAATTTGCGAAAGATGAAATGCACTCCGCAAATGTGGATCTTCGGATTATCAATAAAATAATCTCAACCGCGACCGGGTCGCTTGATATAAATCAGATACTTGAAACCGTCCTTGATGAGTGCATCAAGGTCATCGGGCTTGAAGGAGGAATTATTTGCCTTGTAAATCCTGATGAAACTTTACAGTTAGCTGCACACAGGGGCATATCAGAAGAGACTATTATTGACCTTACAACAAATAAAATAAGGATAGGTGAATGCCTGTGTGGGGCAGCAGCATGCGACTTTGCGCCCCTTATCCTTCCTGACCGTGAAGCTGTGATCAAATTTGCCACCAGGGAAGCTACACGCAAAGAGGACATACGATATCATGCGGCATTCCCGCTTATCACAGGAGGAAAGTGCATGGGAATACTATGTGTATTCACCCGCACTGATAAAAAACCTGATGTGAAAAAATTAAAGATCATTGAACTTATTTCCTCGCAGGTTGCACTTTCGATCTTGAACGCACAGCTTCACGAGGAAACAAAAGAATATGCAAAAACACTTGAGAAAAAAGTTGAGGAAAGAACATTTGCCCTGAAGGAGAGCCAATCAGGTCTCCTCAGTCTCATGGATGATATGAAAAGAACTGCGGCTGAGCTTGATAAAGCGAACAAGCGCCTTATTGAACTTGATCTTATGAAATCCATGTTCATAGCCAGTACAAGTCATGAGCTCAGGACGCCTCTTAACTCCATAATCGGCTTCACCAGCATTCTTCTTGAAGGCTGGTCAGGAGAACTCACACCTGAGCAAAGAGAACATATCCAGATAGTCAATACTTCAGGAAAGCATCTTCTTTCATTGATAAATGATGTTATCGACATTTCGAAGATAGAAGCAGGAAAACTTGAGATACATGTTTCCAGGTTCAATTTGAAAGAAGTAATAGTCGAAGTAGTTTCTACTTTGGAACAGGAACTCAATGGGAAGGGGCTTTTGGTGGATATTGACGTGATAGACATAGAGTTAAACACTGACCGCAGGCGGCTGCTCCAGTGCTTAATGAATCTTTTTTCAAACGCAGTGAAGTTCACAGAAAAAGGTGAGATCAAAATAATAGCAAAGTCTATTGATAATGAAATAGAAATATCAATTAAAGATACAGGGATTGGGATAAAGAAAGAAGATATTCCGAAACTCTTTACCGCATTTATGAGGCTTGATTCATCACTCACGGCCAAAACTTCAGGAACAGGGCTTGGTTTATATCTTATCCGGAAGCTCACCCGGGAAGTGCTTGGGGGGACGATCAATGTGGAAAGTGAGTACCAGAAGGGGAGTATATTTTCCCTGCGCATACCACGGGAGGTTAAAATTTGAAGATACCCATGAAAGTCCTGGTAGTGGATGATAACAGGCTTGACAGGTTGATGCTGTCTAAAATGCTCTCATCCAACAATTATGAAGTAGTCGAAGCAGGGAACGGGGTCGAGGCATTGGAACTCATATCATCTGAAAAACCTGACATTGTGGTTTCTGATATCATGATGCCGGTGATGGATGGGTTCACGCTGCTTCGGGAGATCCGGAAAAGCAGGTCTTCGAAAGAATTGCCGTTCATATTCTACAGTGCATCTTATGTTAAAGAAAAAGATAGGGAACTGGCCAATGCGCTTGGAGTCTCCAGATTCATAATCAAACCTGTTGAACCCAGGGAACTTGTGAAGGAAATTACACAGGCTCTTCTTGATATTTCCAGCGGCAAACTGAAAATATCGGATACTACCCCGATTAAAGAAGAAGATTATCTTGAACAATACAGCCGCCGTATTTTCAAGAAGCTTGAGGAGAAAGTAGCTGAGCTTGAAAAGGAAATTGAAGAGCGAAAACGGATCGAAGAAGAGCTTAGAAAAAGTTCAGCGCAATTCAAGGTTACTTTTGAAGAGGCGCCTATCGGTATGGCACGCATGGACACAAAAGGTCGAATCCTGGAAACAAACCATATTCTGCAGGAGATGCTTGGGTTTATGCGTGAAGAACTCAAGAATAAGGTGTTCACGGATTTCACTCATCCTGATGATGTAGAACTGGAGATGGACCGGTTCAATGAATTGATCCTCGGGAAGAAAGACCGATTCATGATAAAGAAACGCTACATCCGGAAGAACGGTACGGTGTTCTGGGCCAGGATAACCGTTTCCCTTGTCCGGGATGCAAAAGGTGCTCCGCAATTTGCGATCAGTATGGTTGAGGATATCACAGAACGTAAGGAAGCTGAAGAAAAACTCCAGGAATCCGAAGAAAAATACCGGACTTTGATCGAAAATATCCAGGACGGTGTTTTCATTGTCATTGATGGCAAGTTCCAATTCGTAAATGAAGCTTTTGCGAGGATGGCCGGATACGAAGTGGAAGAAATAATAGGGAAGGATCTCAGGGAATTTATCGCGCCCGAAGATGTGGCGAAAGTTTTCGATTATTATACACGCAGACAGGCTGGTGAAAATGTCCCGTATGAATACGAGTTCAACGCTCTTCACAGGGACAGGAAAACGCGTGTGGTCCTGAATATGACCGTGGCTATTATAAATTACCAGGGAAGGATAGCGACCATGGGGACGCTTAAGGATATAACAGAGCGTAAGCATGCTGAGGAACTCCTTCGCCAGTCAAAAGAATTTGCAGAAACCGTGCTTAACAGTATCAATGATCCAATTACTATAATAGATGTAAAAGATTTCACGATAATCGACATTAATGAGGCTTTCCTGAAAGGCTATGGCCTTACGAAAGGACAGGCTATCGGAAAGAACTGTTATGAAATAACACATAAAAGTAATCATCCCTGTTCAACCGATAATTGCCCGCTTCAGGTTACACGAAAGACCGGCTCCCCTTCAATATGCGAACATGTGGATTGTGCAAAGAATGGCATTATGCAATATCTGGAAGTCTCGGCATATCCGATTAAGAATGAAATCGGAGAAGTTCTCAGTGTTGTCCATATAACAAGAGATATCACAGAGCGTAAGGAGGCAGAAAAGGTGCAGAAAGAAAAAGCCAAGGCAGAATTACATGGCTTTATCGTGAGCGCACTTCCTGTTTTTGCAAGTGGTGTCCCATCTGGGGTAAGAGATATCCTTATTAAAAATTTTTCTGAAAGATTTGAGATTAATGTTAAGCCCAGGTTTAATGAGGAAATGAAACAAAAGGATGTTCATCCTGCGCAATTGGTTACAGCATATATGACCTGGCTCTCAGGATTGTTTTCAAATTTCGGGATTGAAAATAAGATAACAAAAGATGGGAAAAAAGAAGTGCTCGAGTTCAATAATTGTCCCTGGAGAAATGAAGCTCGCGGCAATCCGATATTTTGTTTTATATGCAGGAGTCTTGCAAAACGCAGTTTCACATGGACCGGGCTTAAGGGTAATGTGGAGCAAAAAGCAAGTATCGCCAGCGGTTCAAAGATGTGCAGATTTGAAATTCAAGTCAGGGATGAAAAAATAAAGGAGAAATGAACATGGAAAGAATAAAGACGGGCATTTCGGAACTGGATGAGATAATAGGAGGCTTCCCTGAAGGAAAGACAATTATTATCACGGGTGATCCGGGAAGCGGAAAGACTATTTTCGGGCTTCAATTCGCATATGCAAATTGCCTGGAAGGCAAGAAGATATTATATGTTTCCACGGAGGAAGATGCGCCAGAGCTCAAGCAGCAGGGTAGATCATTTGGGTGGAACTTTGAAAGTTTTGAAAACAGGGGTTTTTTGAAATTTGTGGAGCTGGCAGGATACAGGGCGATGGAAATAAAGGAAGCATTATCCATCAGTATGGAGGCTGTTAAAGGTGACTTCACACAATTTTCGGACAATCTCCCTGTTGATACAAATATTCTCATTATTGACAGCCTCGGGAGCCATGTATCAAACCTTACTTCATACGAGTTCCGTGACAGGTTCAATCTTCTTGTTTATAACATGGCACAAAAAGGCATTACCACAGTAGTACTTCTTGGCGGAGTAATTTCCAGGGAATTCGTTGATCTTGCGCTTTACTCAGCATATGGCGCTATCCAGCTTTTGAAACGAGAAAATCCCTACACCGGACTCAGGGAAAGGGTGATGGATATAGTGAAAATGAGAAATACAAAGACTCCTGTCCAGCTATTGCCTTATGAAATCTCATCCACAGGAATAATTATTACTATTCCTATTGACTCATCCGGTTGATCGGATTTACCTTTTCCCGGATATAGCGTTCTATCTCATCAAAAGCTGGTGGCCTGATCTGGAAAATATCAATACCATCAGGGAATTCTATTGGTCTTCCATCAGTGATCAGGAGTAGGCCGCTTGAATCAGCAGGGGATTCTTCAAGGATCCTGGTTGCCGATTTTCCCATCTCATCCTGTGTTTCCTGTATCTTTTTGACCAGATATTCCCTCCATCTGTCAAAATTGATATCTTTGCCATAAAAACCTTTGTGGATTTCCAGTACTTCAGGTATTAAAGATTTTGAGTACTCCTCAAAAAGCAGCTTTGCCCGCTCCATCTGGCCGGATATTTCAATGCCCTTCACAACTGCGCCACTTTCCAGAAGGCTTTTTATTAACTTGTAGTGATTATTATCTTTTCCGGTTTTTTCGAAATATTCAAGACCTGCTTTTTCATCCTCATTTATTCCTTCCATATAGATTGTGCTGATCTTTCCATAAGTTGATATGAAATAATTTATTTTTTCCCTTACCTCTCCCCAGAACCGCTCCACTTTAACCATGTCAATATTATATTGTGAAGCCAGATCTTCAAAAGGAAGGGTAGGGACAAGATATAATTTCCGTTTTGCCGAAAAGGTTGATACGTCCGGTTTTTCTATTTTTCCAAGCTTTGCCATATTCCTCCTCTTATCGATGAGTGAGTTCCAGCGGTATTATTAGATCTTTTTAGTATATTAATTGCAGCGTTGTGATCCCGAAATATAAAATTATATATGTAGCGAGTTTTATCATAGATGATTAATAGTGCGAAATGGGATGTAAGAATGACAAAAAAGATCAAACTCTCTGAACTTGGAAGCCTTCTTGGAGGCGATATTGAAGCCCTTGAAGGAGTAAAAATAGAAGGTGATGTTGAGATAGACCTCGGACAAGTGGGTATGAATCCCCAGATGGCATATGCGTTAGGCCAGGAAACTGCCCAGGTGGCTCTCCACTTGATGAATATTTCAAGAATTCTGGGTTATCCGGTTGACCAGGTGTTAGGAGGACAACAGGTTGCAGCTCCAAAGAAGTTAAGCAAGTTGATCGAGTCAAAATTCAACGTGGGAAAGATAGAGGAATGGAAAACTCCTATTCAGGAAGTAGTGCTCGGGGCAACTTCATCAGATGGTGGAAGCAGGAAGAGTACAATAACACTTGGCGGAGAAAATGCCCTTCCTTATTATTTTGACAGCCCCATGCCCCATCGCAATCATATTACTATGGACGTTTTTGACATGCCGATCAACATGGCAAAAGCGGTAAAATCCAACTATGAGGACGTTATCAATAGTCCTGCGGAATGGGCAAAGAAAGTTGTCCGGGATTTCGGGGCGGATATGGTCACAATTCATCTGATCAGTACTGATCCTAACATCAAGGACACATCTCCTGCCCAGGCTGCAAAAACTGTTGAAGACGTTCTTCAGGCAGTGGATGTGCCAATCGTGATCGGCGGTTCGGGTAACCCGGAAAAAGACCCGGCCGTTCTTGAGAAAGCAGCAGAGGTCGCGCAAGGCGAACGGTGTATTCTTGCCTCAGCCAGTTTGAACCTTGATTATGCAAGGATCGCTGAGGCAGCTAAAAAATATAACCATGTTGTGCTCTCATGGACACAACTTGAGATAAACGCACAGAAAGAACTTAACCGAAAGCTTATGAAACAGTGCGGTGTGGCGCGCGAAAATATATTGATGGACCCGACGACTGCTGCTCTTGGATATGGGCTTGATTATGCTTACACGAATATGGAAAGGATAAGGCTTGCCGGCTTATCCGGGGATACCGAACTTAATTTCCCCATGTCAAGCGGTACCACAAATGCCTGGGGGGCGCGTGAAGCATGGATGACAGGGTCACCTTTGAAGGAAGATTCCGACTGGGGACCGCGTGAGTATCGAGGACCTATCTGGGAAATAATCACAGGTTTGACCTTATCCCTTGCAGGGAACGATCTTTTCATGATGATGCACCCTACAGCTGTACAGGTCCTCAAGGAAATTACACAGACTTTGTATGGTTTGAAAGAAACAGAGCCCATAAATATTGATAATTGGATCACGGCGGTGGTATAATGAAAGTAAATAGTCCCCTTCAAGTCTATAAATTCCTGCCACAGACAAATTGCGCCGAATGCGGTGAGGCAACGTGTATGGCTTTTGCATCACATCTCATTGATAGGTCAAAGAAAGTTGCTGATTGCCCGCCCATACTCAATGAAAAATTTAAGAAAAAATACCTGGAATTGCTGACCCTTCTTGCCCCGGAGATACGCGAGATCACTATCGGTACAGGGGAACATGCAAAAAGGATTGGCGGGGATGATATTCTTTACCGTCACCAGTTGACTTTCTTTGACCCGACAGCATTAGCTTACGATGTCTGGGATACAATGCCTGAAAATGAACTTGCAGAAAGAGTGAACAAGATCCAGAATTTCAAGAAATTCTATGTAGGGAAGTTCTTGAAAGTTGACATGGTAGCCATAAGATGCGTTTCCGGAGATGCTCTAAAATTTGCAGCGGCGGTCAGAAAAGTAAATGAGCTCACAAACCTTCCACTCGTACTCTGTTCATTTGATCCGGCGGTTTTAAAAGCCGGACTTTTAGTCGTTAAGGATAAGAATCCGCTCATATATGCGGCAAATGAGAAAAACTGGAGTGAAGTTTCAGAACTTGCTTTGAATTATAAAGTTCCAGTTGTATTATTCTCACCAGATCTTGATAAGCTCAAATCCCTTGCCCTGACCTTCGGGGAAATGGGCATAAAGGATATTGTTCTTGATCCCGGCACTTATCCTCAGGGTAAACAATTGAAAGAAACTTTTGAAAGATTCATAAAACTTCGCCGGTCGGGAATAAAAGAAGGACAAAAGGATATAGCTTACCCGATCATGGCTGTTCCTCTTAATGCCTGGCTTGTTTATAAGGAGACGGTTACCGCTTCTTACTGGGAAACGGTGCTTGCTTCGGTATTTACTGTAAAGTACGGTGACATTATGATACTTCACAGCCTTGAGCCGTATGCCATGCTGCCCGAAGTTCACATCCGGGATACCATATACACCGATCCGCGAACACCAGTGAAAGTGGCACCAGGTGTAAATGAGGTTGGGACTCCAACAAATGATTCACCAGTCATAGTTACAACAAATTTCGCTCTTACTTACTACACTGTGGAGAGCGACCTTTCTTCTAATAAGATAAACTGTTATCTTGCAGCAGTGGATACCGACGGTATTGGAGTTGAAGCAGCTGTTGCTGGCGGGCAGTTAACGGCAGCAAAAATAAAAGATACATTCGAGAAGGCCAATTTCAATTTCAAGGATAAAACGTCCCATGGCACTATTATTCTCCCGGGTCTTGCTGCAAGGCTGCAGGGGGATGTGGAAGATGCGACTGGACTTCATGTGAAGATCGGTCCCCCGGACTCAGGAAGAATTCCCGGCTGGATGGAGAAAAATTGGCCTCCAAAACCGAAATAATAAAAAAGTTCACACCTTTTTTCTCTTTTTACACACCTTTTTATCAATCAAATCTATATACTTTAACAGTGTAATCAGTATAGAGAGCCATAATATGGTTCGAAAGAGACAATTAAGAAAGAGGTATTTATATGGTTAACGAAAAGTTAGCAGAGTTTGTAAAGGCGTCAAAGCCATCAGTGGCCGTAGTTGGGCTTGGTGGCGCAGGGTGTAATATCACGACATGGATCGCAGAAAAAGGAATGGCCGGCGGAAAGATCATCGCAGCTAATACTGATGTAAATCACTTAAGCACAATGAGCAAAGCTGATAAACTGGTTCTGCTTGGTGAAAAATTATGTAAGGGACATGGGTGCGGCGGATATCCGGAAATGGGTGCCCAGGCAACCAAAGAGAACCTGACAGAACTCAGGGCTGAACTTGAGGGAACGAACCTTGTTTTCCTTGTAGCAGGATTAGGAGGAGGAACCGGTACGGGAGCAATACCTGTAGTTGGCGAATTAACAAGAGAGCTTGGCTCCCTCACAATTGCATGTGTTACAATTCCATTCAAGATCGAACAGTTCAGGAGAGAGAAGGCCAGGGAAGCTATTAAAGCGCTCTCTGCAAGCTGTGACGCAACGATTGTCATCGATAACGGAAAATTGAGAGAAGTTGCAGGCAACCTTCCCTTAAAAGAGGCACTTGCTGTAGCAAACGCACTCATAGGGGCATTTGTCAAGAACATTACCGAGACGATCACACAGCCAAGCTTGATCAACCTTGATTACGCAGACCTTCGCGCAGTGATGGAGCGAGGCGGAGTATCCGCAATAGGAATTGGCGAAGGCGACGGTGAGGACAGGGTAGCAAAGGCAGTTTCACAGGCACTTGCAGTCCCATTGCTTGATATTTCCGATATGTCAGCAACCTATGGTGTATTAATCCACATCGTTGGTGGCGAAGACCTGACACTTGAAGAAGTAGCAGTAACTGGCGAATTGATCATGGATAAAGTCCCGAATACAAAGAGAGTTATCTGGGGCGCAAAAGTCGATGACCAGCTCACAGGCAGGGTACGTGTAATGGCAGTCTTGACCGGCGTCAAGAGCCCATTCATGGAAGGAGAATAATATTTTACGTGATGTGAGTTTTCATATCACATAATTTCTATTTTTTATCTATCACATATTTATTCAATGGATGAGTTCGATTTCGATTGAAACGAATAACGAGAAGCAGCTTACGGTTGATGAGTACGTCCGTTATCTTAAGATAAGGGATCAAATACTTCATATCCTGGATAATGAAAACATTACAGAAACGCTGCGAGATGCTGAGGAATCCATAAATGGTCTCTCGATCGATATGATCATTAAATATTCTGTCAACAAGAAAAAATCTTAGATGCCAGTCTTAAACCTCAAGATCGCCGCTATCCCGCCGAATGCATTCAAAAGCTGGTTACCTTCTTCAAAATCACTTGAAATGAAAGCGATGTTCGTCCCCATCTGGTCAGCGATACCTGATAACTCCTCCACGATATCTACGGATTCTGCAACCCGAAGACTTGACCCGCACTTTGTACAGTTGCCGGGCTGATATTCCACATCCCCCACTTTCTTGGTGAGTGTCTTCTTTTCCTCAAAATCGCAATTGCCGCATTTTATTGTGAGTCTCACTTTTCTCAGTTCATCCGAAAGCAAAAGTGTCTCTACTGAACCCATCTGGAGATTCTTCCGCACCTGTTCCTCGCCATATGAGGCAAGTCCCATCTCACTTACAAGTTCTTTCAGGAAACGCTCCATATGTTTTTTTTCCTGGACAACTTCCACATTCTGCAAAGCATCGCCGAGTTTATCGAAAAGTTCTGTCAAACCCGAGTCATCAGTGTTTGCCACATCGAAAAGACCAAGTATCTTTTTCTGTATCTCATGATGAAGGAATTCACCGGCTTCGAATTCTTCTTTAGTGGGTGATGGCCCGCCTATGAAAACACCCTCGAAATCTTTCTGGTTGATCCCGAGGTAGACATCGCTTGCAGCGTCACCTATGCGGGTATAGAATTCATTGATGGCAATTAATCGAAGCTGCTGGAACCTGTGAGAACTCTGGCCTCCTTTTCGCTGTTTACCAGGGACATTAGATGTAAGATGTGCCATTTCTTCGATATGTTTTCCTCTCAAAACTCCCACAGTAGCTTCGCGCCTGTCAAGAACAAGGAGACCATAGGTCTTTTGCTCGTGGAGCATATCCTCAAGCGGTGTGAGGAGGAATGCGGAGTCACAGTGATATTTGTATGAGACAATGGGTTCTGGCGGCTCGATTATAAAGGTCAGCATGTCTGTTTTATTTGCGCCTATATCCACAGCGCCGCAGAAAATGACAACGCCGTTCTCAGGCGCTTTTGGTATGAGTTTAAGTCTTGAAAGCAGCGATTCAATGGCGCCCTGCACATTCTGGCGTGTCACCCTGGACTTGATGTTCGAAGCCTGCCCGAATTCCTCCCGGAGCTGGCTTGTGATATCTGATACCTGTTTGTCATGAGGGATATAAAGCGAGATAAGCTCAGTGCCCCTTCCGCGTTTATCGCGAAGCGCTTCAAGCGTTCTTTTGAATTCATATTTTTTATGTGCGTCCGATTCGACCATTTTGGATTAACTCCATCCATGTAACTGTTACTGGAAGATGTGATTCTTCAATATCTGCTATCATAGATAAATGTTGAGTCTTTTATACAACAAAAAAACATGAAAAATACACAATATAAGGAAAAAGTTTACGCAGATGTTTTGAAAAAATTAGAAAAAATAAAAAATAGACCTAAACGTGTAATTCAGACTATTTTTCAGACTGTTTTTCGGCAATATCACCAACGATCGGCAATTTGAACTTCTCTCCCTGGTATGCCTTCATCATTAACACTAACCAGAGAATCAGTTCTACCAAAGATATCAACATGGATATTATTCCAGCCAACCACCACATCATTGGTGTCGACCACAAAATGGACGTGATTATCCATCCAATTACCATAACTGGCAAAAATGTTGCTATTGATTGTACAGCATGGAACTTTACAAACTTGTTATCCTTTTCCATTATCAGAAATACTATCCCGGTGATAAAGCCAAGAACATAACATAACGCTCCTGCTACATTCTCATCAAGTCCCATTGAGGTCTTATTCTTTCCTGCTACTGGAGCATTGTTTCGTGTTCCACATTTCGCACAGAACTCTGCATTTTCAGCAATTTCCGTTCCGCAACTTTTACAATATGCCATATTTTTTACTCCTTTAATTTAGTTCCTTACTTTGGTTGTGACAATTCTTGTCTGCCGATCTCTTTTCCTGATTTATCTTTAGAAATAATAACCATATAGCTGGAATCTTCATTGAAATATTGCTCCATTTTTCCCTCGTTACTGGTCACCTCTGATAAGCAGACTTCTTTGCCTTCAAAGTTGACAATTCCCTTTATTTCATATGAGCCCTGCCCATCGGCGCCTGTTGAGGTTATTTTTGTTCCTGCTTTACACCAGGCAGGTCCGGAACCTGAGCCTTGCGATACTTTTACTTCTCCATCTGGAGTTGTGATGGTCTGGTCTTTCGCTGCACATCCGGCAAATGCTATCAATAATATTATTGATAGAATTATGAAGATTTTTACATTATTACCTGTTTTTGTGTCCCTATCTGTTCTCATATTTTCCTCCTGAATAAATTGATATGTGATTCTGAGATTTCATTATCATCTTTATCGTATATATCATTATCTTAATGATGAGATATTCTCCGGGTCAGATAACAAACCATCACCATTATTCACATAATTTATTGAACTGTTTTCCATTGATTCCCTTGAGGAATCAGTGATGTTTGAACAGATTACTATATAAAATTATCGTTAACGTAAAATAATAAGTATGTTTATAATTGCTGTTATAATCATGGACTTTCCATGAATCAGCAGAGCTTCATTGGAGATAGTTCCCGGACATGGATTTGCCAGTTCCGTAAAATTCATATTATATTAACACCTTTATGTACTGGAATGACCATATTAGACGGATACAAATCATTTTTCGAAGCAGAAGAGGACCCGAATCTTGCGGCTTCAAAGAAAAAGGATGGGATGTTCTTTATTTTTCGTTCGATAGAGGCCTGGAAAGAAGAGAACTGCAAGGAAGAGGACATTCCGGCAAAAGAACTTGTTCTGAATGAGTTTGAAAAAAACCGGTTTATTGCTCATCCCTGATTTTTGGTTATTTTTGCAGTTAAATATTTATATTGTTAAATCATTGCATCTTAAATAATGAGGAATGAATGGGCAAAGTAAAGACTGCTATCCCTGGCCTTGATGAATTGATCGAGGGAGGTTATGTTGAGAATGATGTTATTCTTGTGACCGGGGGCCCGGGCTCCGGGAAAACCACCTTCGGAGTTCAATATCTTGTGGAGGGGGCAAGAACTTTTAATGAGCCCGGGGTACTTGTTTGCATGGAGGAGACCCCTTCAAGGATAATCCGGGATATGTGGAGATTTGGCTGGGAAATTGAGAAACTCATATCCCAGAAAAAGCTGAAAATAATTTATGCAAATCCTTTCACATACACGAGATTCGTAAAAACATTGCAGGAAAAACCAGGCAATGTTACTGCTGCAAGGAAAAATATCGGCGATATATTTGAGCAAATACAAATAGAAGTTGAAGCGATCCAGGCAAAAAGAATATTTATTGATTCAATAACATCTCTTAAAATATCTCCGGACCAGTCAGAAGTCAGGCATACGATATCAGAGTTTATCAAGAATCTTGAGTATCTTGAGTGCACTACACTTTTGTCAAGTGAAATACAAGGAGAGCAATCATTCAATGTTGAAGAGTATCTTTCCTCAGGCGTCATAAGACTTCATGTGTTCAGGGTGGAGGGAAACAGGGTAAAGGCAATCGAAATATTAAAGATGAGAGGCGTCAAGCATAATGAGACCCTGCATCCATATGAGATCAGGGAAAGAGGTATTGTCGTCTATCCGGCTGAGGCTGTAATGAACGATGAGATAAGCCTTTTTGATGCTGCTAGAAAAAAATGACCCTGGAGAATTAAAGAGATGTCCCTTAACTATAATGAAATAGTCAGTAAATATGAAAAATATATATTCCAGACATATACCCGCCAGCCCATAGCTATAAAGAGTGCACATGGCGCGCTGGTCACGGATGTTAATGGAAAAGAATACATTGATTGTGTAGCAGGAATAGCCGTAAATAACGTTG
Source organism: Methanosarcinales archaeon (assembly GCA_905339155.1). Taxonomy (GTDB): domain Archaea; phylum Halobacteriota; class Methanosarcinia; order Methanosarcinales; family Methanoperedenaceae; genus Methanoperedens. The sequence goes on along the minus strand of CAJPFJ010000023.1, from coordinate 14,184 downwards.
GACACTGCCATCCTGCGGTAGTAGATGCAATAAAACGGCAGGCAGAGCAGTTAATTCATGTTTCGAACCTGTATTATACAGAGAACCAGGCTCAACTTGCGCAAGAACTTGCCAGCATTTCAGGATTGGACCGTGTATTTTACTGCAATTCAGGCGCAGAAGCGGTTGAAGGGGCCCTGAAACTTGCCCGTAAAACTTCAGGTAAAAAAGAGTTTATAGCCACAGAACATGCATTTCATGGACGCACTTTCGGCGCATTGAGCGTTACGCATAAAGAAAAATACAGGAAACCATTTGAACCGCTCGGTCCGGCGGTTTTTGTCCCTTATAATGATGCTGATGCCATAAGGTCGGCAATAACAGGCAATACCGCAGGCATAATACTCGAACCGATACAGGGAGAAGGTGGAGTTATTATCCCGTCTGAAGGGTATCTTAGGGAAGTAAGGGAGATTTGTGATGATAATGGCGTTTTACTGATCCTTGATGAGGTGCAGACCGGTTTTGGCAGAACCGGGAAATGGTTCGCAAAAGAGCATTCCGGTATAACCCCGGATATCATGACAACCGCAAAAGCAATGGGAGGAGGCTTCCCGATGGGTGCAATGCTCGCCCGTGAAGATGTGGCAGCAAATTTCGTTCGCGGCGATCACGCTTCAACGTTTGGCGGCGGCTCTGTGGCCTGTGCGGCGGCTCTTGCAAATATCGATGTGATCAAAAAAGAAAAACTTGTGAAAAGGTCGGAAGTTCTGGGAAATTATCTTGCCTCAAAACTTCGCGAACTTAATAAGGATTACGTTCTGGAAATACGATGCAAAGGACTGATGGTTGGCATGGAACTTACGAAAAAGTGCAAGGATATTGTCGCAAAAGCCCGGGAAAATGGTGTTCTTCTTAATTGCACATCAGAATCAGTCCTTCGTTTTGTCCCGCCTCTTACCATCACAAAACAACAGCTTGATACAGTGGTGTCGGTGCTGAATGAGATTTAAAGAACTGGTCAGGCCAACTATAAAGGATATCAAGGAGTATGTGCCCGGGAAATCCATCGAGGAAATAGCAATAAAATATGGGCTTGACCCTGATACCATAATCAAACTGGGTTCAAATGAAAACCCGCTGGGAGCCTCACCTCTTGCTGTGGCGGCCATAAAAAAGAATGCGGGAAGAGTTCACCTGTATCCCCCGGCTGATCCGCTTGAATTAAGGAAAGCCATTGGAGATCATACGGGGTATCCAGCCACTAACATCGTTGTATCGGGGAATGGTATGGATGGGATTTTTGATACTATGATGAAGCTATTCATATCACAAGGAACCGAATCCATAATACCGATACCAACGTTTTCTTATTATGAGATAGCAACTCTTGCAAATGGTGGAAAACCTGTGTTCGTTGATCGAGATTCTGATTTTTATATTTCCCCGGAAAAGATCCTTGGCAAAGTAAATAAGAATACAAGAATGATATTTCTCTGTTCTCCCAACAACCCCTCGGGGAATTCTATCACTGAAAAGGATGTCCGAAAAATCCTTGATTCAACTGGTGCCATCGTGTTCATAGATGAAGCTTATGTTGAATTTGCCAACAGCAGCATGACCGGACTTGTCAGGGAATACCAGAATCTTATTGTTGGCCGCACTTTTTCAAAAGCCTTCGGGCTTGCAGGCATGCGTATGGGTTATGCTGTCGTTCCGGAATGGATAGCCAGGGAATATATGAAAGTAATGACACCGTTCTCAATGGATGTGTTATCTACTGCCGCGGGGTCAGCTGCCCTTGGGGACAGGGAATATCTGAAAAAGAGCATCAAGACTGTAAAAAATGGGCGTATGCAACTTTCAAAAGCGCTTGGGTCACTTTGCAAAGTATATCCAAGCGAAGCTAATTTTCTCATGATAGATATATCTCCCCGCAGCGCAAAAGAAGTTTCAGAATCCTTATTAAAAAAAGGTATAATAATCCGGGATTGTACATCCTTCAGGGGCGCAGGTAAATCGCTGATACGGATATCTGTTGGTACCAAAACACAGAACGAAAAAGTCATTGAAGCGTTTCGTGAAATATTATGATTATTGCCCTGACTGGTACTCCTGGTACAGGAAAAACAACTGTCTGTGAAATAATTAAAGAACATTCACAATACAGGAAGAAATTTAGCATAATAGATGTGAATAGACTCGTTCTTGGTGAAAAGCTTTACACAGGAAAAGACGAAGCCCGGGACACTTATGAAGCTGATATGGATAAACTGGAAGAGCGAGTGAAACAGGAAATTGGAAAAAAAAACCCAGGTGTGGATGTCATATTGGAAGGCCATCTTTCACATCTTTTGCCAGCTGATGCCGTTATCGTGCTGCGGGCGCATCCTGTCGCCCTGAGAAAGCGCCTGGGAAAAAGGAAGAAGTACTCATTTAAAAAAGTAAAAGAAAATGCTAATGCAGAGGCGCTGGATGTAATATTAGTGGAGTCGACACAGCGAAATAAGAACGTTTTTGAGATCAATACCACGAATATGAACTTGCTGGCTGTTGTAAAATCAGTTATTTCAATTATTGAAGCCCTTAAACAGGGGAAAACGCCTGAAGAGTTCAGGCCAGGGAAGATAAATTGGATCGAATATGTGGAAATTGATTGAATTGGCAAAGTCAAGTTTATATACTTTTCAAACACATAATTCAGATATATGGATGCAGACAGCGATTTGACCATTTTAAATGGCAAACTCACTATTCTTGTGGCTTTCGGGCATGGGGGAGAACTGGATAAGGCCCAGTTGAGGAGATTCATAGGTTCCGAAGTAATTGCGGAAAAATGGAACAAACCCATAGAAGTGGAGCAATCCGAATGTATTACCGTAATAGGGGCAGGCAGTGAAAGAATAACATGCGGCACAAATGTATATGCAGATACTTTTATAGCAGGCGCCTCGATCCTTCGTATTGAAATAGAGATCAGGGACAGGATATTGTTCAATGATATCCTGATAGCTCTCCATTCAAATACGATAATCGTGGAAGGTCTTGATATCCAGTCTTTTGCCATAAGGAAGATCGATGAGATGCGAAAAAAGCTAAATCCTGATATGAATATTGAATATTATCCGCATTTTAAAAGATATACGCTTCTAAGACTGAAGGATTTCACTCCAAGGCTTGACCAGAAAAGCCTGAAAGAACACTATGGCGAAATAATTACGCGCTTCCTTTCCGGAGAGACATCCATCCGTCGGCTTCACAGTAAAGAGATCACTGAAAAGCTTTCCAATGACCTGTCATATTATGACGAAGATCTTTTCCTTGCTTCCACAGAAGGTGTTTTAATACTGGGATGTGAGGATTATATAAAGGACCTTCGCGAACTGCTTGAACTTGCCATCTCACTTCTCCTGTTATTTCAGGTTTATGATCGCAAAATCGACGCAGAGATCACAAATGCCTTTGATGCAATTAACAAACTTAGCAGTTCAAGGTATTATTTCCTTACACAGGTTCCAAGAAAGCTTGAAAAATCCCTGTTGAAAGTAAGTGAGATCGGGCTTGTTATACTTGATGATATAGAAGACCTCATGAACCCCCAGAAAATAACACTGGACTGGTACTACCAGTCAGCCTACCAGAAGATGCTGAACACTCTTAAAGTAGGAGACTTTGAAAAAGTTGTGCAGCATAAGATAGATTCGCTGCAAGACCTATATATCACCGCAAGAGAGCTTTCGTCAGAGCAATTGAATATATTGCTTGAAATCGCAATCGTATTATTGATCTTGTGGGAAGTTGTTAAACCAGCTCTTGTTCCTGGATAATTATTCTGTAACTGTCGGCTCTAATATTTCCTTGTTATATTTCTCAATATAAATTATTTCTTTGATTCCGGTGTTATCGATCACTTCACGTGCGATCCGTCTTTTTGACATGAGCCATCTCTGGTTATATGTCATTTCAGGTTCGATCTCAACTGTTGCCGTGCCATCATTTAACGCAACGGGCAAATCTTTTCCGACATATAACCCGAGGAGACCTTTTACCTTACCTTCGTCATCGTCAATTTTCTCTTTTATTTCATAGTCATATGTTACAGTCTGTCCTGCAAGGAACCTGTTAAAGTCAACCTGCACCATCCTGCCGATCGCTCTTATTACAATTCCGGGGCGGCCATCTATCTCCACAGGCATTCCCACCTGTACCCTATTGGTGAACTTTGTAGCTGGTATGCTTTCTATAAGTTCAGGATTCCTTGGGCCGAAGGCTTTCTCAGGGGGGATCGTTACGCTGCCGGCGTATCCAACTTCCTTTCCTACTAAATCCTCATCCAATCCTGCAACTGTATGCTTTCCACCTACTATAACGACATCTCCGCCGTATTTTCCTTTTTCATTAAAAATGCTGTTTGCTTTTGCAACATCTTCATCGGTCGTGTCAAAAACGCGGCCTTCATCTGTTTTTCCGGTATATGAAATTCTTATAAAATCGCCTTTTTCAATAGTCATAATTCATGTCCTTTTTTTGGATTCTTCATGTATCAAAGGTATAAAATACTTACTTACTGAATTGTTTGCCAGGCGAGTAATCTTTTACCTTTAACGGAGATTGTGCTAATTGTGCAATATTTGCACAATATTTAAATACTAAGACGTATGTATTAGTAATTGTGATAAAGTTGCACAATAAATTAGAAGACTATATTCAACTTGAGGGAAATATGACATTAAATGTTTTTGGAAAGCTAATAAAAATATTTGAAAATACAGTTGAACAAAAACGAGAGAAGAATCGAAAAGAAGCGATTGAATCGTGGAACTTCTGGAAACAGGGTGGAATATAATAATATTATAATTATAGAAACGACTTCACAATTTGTTTTTTCGCTTTTCCAATCCCGGATAGATCAATATTAATCCAATGAATGCCAGAATCGAAATAACATAGGCTGGAAGATTGATTCTATAAAATCTTTCAAATATTATCTCTTTTCCACTATTTTCAAAAGCATTTACTACCCCATAAGCCTGCAAAGGCGCTTTTCCACCTAATTTCCAATCTTTGGAGAATGGCTCTGCAAAAACTATATATTTTTTACTTCTATTATCCTCCAATCTATATTTCACAGGATTTAGCTGTTCATAACTTAATCCAACCTTTTGGGCGCCTATATTGTCGATATCATCAGTTTGATAAATCTTTGAAACATCATTTTTATTTTTGAAGACATATAAGTTTTTAGTCTGCTTCACCAATTCCAGATCAGTCTGATTAAATAAGAAAAAATATTTCTTAAAATCTGATTCACTGGTCAAAATAACATATTTGACATTTAATATCGATATCAATTTCCCCATATCTGTAATATCGTCCCTTTTATCTAATAAAGAATCTATATAAATCTGTTCCGGTGTATTTACTTCCCTATAAACATCTCCAATTTCAGCATTTGTCCCGCTTATTACTTCTTTATCAAAGAAATATTTTGCAGGATTTGCTATTCTTTTGTTGGTATTATTTATCCATCCAAAGTCCATATACTGATGCCAGGGAAGAAAAAGAATTTTGAAATCCTGTTTATCTTCATTTAAGAAATCATTGATCTCATACCAGTCAGGAGGGTAATCGGTTGGCTTTATCTGCCCGGCAAATCCATTGAAGAATGTGAACGAGTATATTAAAGGAGTAATTAACGATATGATTATTATTGTTAATAATGAAAATTTGACTATTTTTCTTTTCATTCAGGCCTCTCTTGGATTATATTTATCATAAACATTTTTGATCTTATTCAATCCCAATCCCCCGAGCACCGAATACGCCAGAACCAGCATGGCAACGAACTTCTGGGAATCCCTGAATCCTTTCAATAATGTATTGTCAAATAACCATCTTACTACATCTCCAAAGGGTCCATTTACCCCGCTTGCGAGAATGAAGCCCAGTATTCCGATCACGGCAAATGCTTTAACATAGATGCCGATCTTCTGGTCTTTATAATAATAAATAAATCCTAATATTGTTAGTGACAATATAATCAAATAAAGAATTTGCCAGCCAGGAAGAAAATCTTTTGGAGTTAAATATCCTTCATTCCAGAATCCATACATAGATGCAATATCCAATAGTCCTCCTTTTGGAGTAAATACTTCATAATCTCTCTCTCCGATGTTCTCTATTTGAATATTTTGTGCACTCAACACAGGCAAGATCCAGTATAAATTTAAAAGAATAAATAATATTAAGGACAATATAATAATTTGAAAAATTCTAATGTCCCTGTTTTTGTTATACCAGAATAAAAATATTATGCCCATAATCATAAACGATATTATCAGTATATGAATATTGAAAGATATTATTGATAAAAGGAATACAAATTTAATTATTTCTTTCTTTTCTTTTCTGTCCAGTAGATCCATAAACGTTTTTAGTAAGAATGGAAGTACGGCATAGGAAAATAACATTGGCCAATGACCTGAAACTATTCTAATATATACATAAGGATTAAATATGTATAAGGTACTTGCATATAATTGTGAGGCTGTTGATATAGATATCTTCTGGCAAAAATGACTTATCGAGTATCCACTCAAAAATAATATTAGAAAAAGTATGATTTTCTGAAAATATATTATTCTGCTATATACAAAATCAAAAAAAAGAGTGCCTCCATATATGGGAATCATTTCTCCATAAAATGTATCAAAATGATTTTTTGGAATAGAATCAAATGCAAAAATATATTTGCCAAATAGTAAAGGGATTATAACAATCGATATAGGAACTAAAAAGTAAATAATGTAAGAATATTTATTCAAATTCTTCATTTATTATTAATTCTCCAATCGTATAATGTGTATCCAATACAACTAATTAAAACTATCAGGGAAATTAGTATGCCAATGTCAAACCAATCCTGGGGTTTATATCTTATTACAATTTCAAGATTTCCAGTCTCACTAATCCAAAATCCGTTAATAACTGAGTATATAGGGACTGGGTCGATCACTTCTATCTTTTTACCATCTATATATACTGTCGCCTCCCACAGCTTATCATATGTTTCAGAAAATGATAACAAGAAAGGCTTTGATGTATTTACGTTCACTTTCCATAATGTGGGTTTTATTTTAGTATAATTTGTTATTTGAGTATCTCCTTTATACTCTGTTAATATGATTTTAGTAACAATGTCTTTATTTTTTATATGTTCTATATCTGATACGTTAATTATTCCATCAGTTGGGGAGGCATTCCTAAAAACGTATTCCGTTAAACTGATATTGCGGCGAGCATCAATAATATTTGCAGGTTTACCTTTTAGTTCAAATAAGTACCAATTATCCTTATTATATATCATATTCGATTTTGCTTTAATATCTTTTAATGTATTATTGTCTATCAAATAACCCCTGTCATTATGGAATACTATATATTTTACACTTATAGATAATAAAAAGTTATAATATTCTTTCGTCTTAAACATTTTTGACTTATAAGGCAAATCAAATAAATAATAATTTATAAAGTTATAATTTGTCGCTGTGTTAAAAGTTGGCTTTCTTGAAGATTTCATATCAAAAGCTGCTATTTTATGTCCTTTACTCCAATTTGTGTCTATTTCGTTATATCTCGGATACCACATGACCTTGTATGTATCATTTTTTTCCTCTAAAATCTTGTTAATTTCAAAGAATTGATATGGAATATTTATAGGTTTTAAGGAGTTCGTATTGGCATCTATAATACCGTAAGAGGAGACACCTAAAAAAATCACTATCAATAAAATTAATGGATATTGACTGCGGGATATGCTATTATACTTTTTCAATAAAATTGACACGCTTACAATAAAAAGTAATATTAAAAAGAAAGCTTGATAAAGCTGGAATTTTAAGGGCGATCTTATTATGAATCCTATTGGTGTGGATGAAACAAAATACCAGTATAATTCTCCAATCGGGGATTTTATTCCAAGAGATAATAATGACGTAAATATATATCCTATACTTACAAATAATATAAATCTTCTTATAAATATAGGAAACAATCGGAAACCAGATAAATAGACCGAGAATGATATAGCCAGAAGGACGCCCAGAGACAAAATGTGCATTAAATTATGCGGCTCATTAGTTGGAAAAGTATTTACATAGATAAACCTATCTCTTTCTAAAGATAAAATTTTATATATGGTATTATCTGATACAGTTTCGAATGTTCTTCTTTCCAGATTTGAGGAATGCCCAATATCAACACTGGATACACCCATGGATATATATGGGATTATATACCATAAAAATAATGAACTAAACAATATAGTTATAAAAAAATATTTCTTTATTGAAGACCATATATTTGAATTAATGATGGATATTGAGAATAAGAATGATATTACTATATTCATAACAAAAATAAATGGGTGTCCTATAGAAAACAGAAGACATATTGAGAATAATAGTACAAATTTAATATTATTAACTTCTTGATATCTCAGTATGAGAAACAAAAGCAAAGGCAGAATCCCTAAAGAAAAAAGTAATGAAATTCCTCCGGAAAACTGTAATGAGACCGGATTATAAGCAAAAAAGAGTGAGGCGATCATAGCAACATTTCTGTTACCAAATCCTGAAATTTTAAAAATCTCGCTGATAAAAATGAAAAATGAAATACTGATAAATGTATACGTAACCAGTATCATTAATTTTAATATGATATCGATTCCTACTCCAAAATAAGCTAAAAGTATGAATGGAAACCTTATAAACAATCTCAAAGTCTGTTCAATATTTGATTGAGATGCGAGGTCATTCCACATGTAAGTAGAATAAGTTATAAAATTCTCATTATATAAAGGAAAATTGAAATCTCTCTGAATTATAGTTCCATCAGGAATAATAATACCAGATAAAAATATAATATTTATGATGATCAGACCAATAATATGCTTATATTTTCCTGCAAATTGTCCCATATATTTTATATATTTATTCATGAATATTCATCTAATATTGTCTTCTAAAAACTTGATCAGGCATTTTTCATTAAGATCATCTAAAGTTACCACATTTTCGAGTTTTACATCTTTAATAAAATTCCAGACCTTATTTTCATATGGTATTGCCAGAAGCGGTACATTATTAACAAAAGCAAAAATTATGGAATGAAATCTCATTCCAATGAAAATATTGACAAATCTTATAAGAAGATACCAAATAATAGGATTATTTCGCGAAATCACTGTTATATTTTCTTTAAACTCAACTTTTTTTATAATTTCATCAGTTAGCATCTCATCATTTTCTATATGTGAGTTTGTTCCTGCGAATGGAAAAAATACAAAATGTACTCTTTGATTATATTTGATAGTTTCAATATTAATAAATTTTGAGGTGATGTCGATTAATTCTCTTGTTTTTTCTAAATTTTTTAAAGGTTTTATGGATAATCCTATTATATATTTATCTTGAGCTTTAATATGATTAAGAATATTATATTCAGGTGTCTCTTTTAGTATACCGTCATATTTTTGGCGTAGTCCATGTTTCAAAAGAATAGCTGGTAATTCTAAAGCCAGGTCTTTGTCAATTTTTACCTTCTTGTTCAAACTCCAAATATTATTAAATGATTCCTCATCTCTAACACTGCATTGATCTACGAAAAAAAAACTTAAATTGACAAATATTTTTTCAATTCTTGGAGCGGTATTATATAAACCTACACTTTTAACTATGACTTCTTTTCCTAGAATTTTTGATATAATTAGGAAGAAAGGTATCAACTTAGCGAGTCTTCCTGTATATCCACTCCAAATACCCCCCCCTCCTACAATCACTTTATCCGAACTGATTAGACAATTTAACAGTTCTTTAATATCATATACATTGAAACTGTTCAACGAATGGGATATATCTGCATGATAAATATCTATGAATTTTGGATTACGGACAGGTATTGATATTTTTGTTTGATTGTCTTTTTCTAATAAATCCAATACAATGACTTTTAAGAGTATCTCATCTCCAATATTGTAATTTCCATAGTTTCCTATCAGGAGAATGTTTTTATTTTTCATTATTGATTTAGTTTTTCCTCATATGGGTAAACATTATTCGTATTCTTCCTTATTTTATGGAACTGCTTTCTCAATTAAAGGCAGTTTTTTCATGATTTTTATTAATATATAACTAATAGATGCAACCAAAATTACCGTAAGAGGTATATCTATTATAGGATTCAACTTTATTTTAATTAACGAATTTAACCATTGTAAAATTAGAGCATGTATTAAGTATATCCCGAAGGCTAGAGGGCCAACGTCTAAAATAAAATTTTTCAAATATATATTTTTGATTGTCTTGCTCCATTCAATATCTTTAACTAAAATAAATATACCAATGGACATCATTAGTACATTTAGTGCGAAATAATTATAAAATATTCCATCAAATAATCCTTTGTTTAAACTGATTATATATGTACCAACAAATGTAATTAAAAAACCGGATATAAATAGAACATATGGTAAGGATATTGTCCATTTTTTATCATATTCTAAGTCTTTTAGATAATGTCCTAATATATAATATCCCACAAAACCAGTAAAAAGATGGAGATCTATCAATGATCCGATATGTATTCTTTTCATAAAAATGTCAATAATATTAGATGATAGAAACCACACTATTAAAAAATATTTTATATCATTTCTGGTGGCATGTTTAATATATATTTTTAAAATCGGTGTAGAAATGTATAAGCCAATAATCATGTAAATAAACCACAAATGATAAAAGACTGTTCCATCTATAAAACTTTTCAAAATCAACATTATAGGCAAAGATTGCCCTTCGATAATACCTGTTTTATATTTCCATATTGTATATACAATCCCCCAAAAGATCAAAGGGATTAGAATCTTATTAACCCTCTTCTTAAAAAAAATCTTTATAGGGTATTCTTTTTGAGGGTCAAGTAATAGAAAACCACTAACCATAACCATTATAGGTACAGACCACCGACTAAACGAATCATAAAGATTAGCTGCCATCCAATCAACATTAATATTTTTGAAGAATGATGAACTTACATGTATTGTTATGACAGCTAATATAGATATTATTCTCAAAATATCTATATATAATATCCTCTCTTTATCAGTCAATCAAAATCCTCCGTCATAACCAGGCCCCTCCTCTTATCGCCCCTGATACGAAAATTGTACATGCTCTACTCAACAACTCCATTTTTTTCTGATGTTCGATCCCTCAAAAATGTAACTCCATCAACAAATCCCTATGCGTGTGCCACTGCCTTTAAAAACTCTTCTGCGCTCCTATCCCACCCGAACTCCCCTGCCCACCCGAGCGCATCACTGGAAAGCCTCTCCCGCAACACATTATCCTGCAAAAGCTCAAATGCTCTTTGCGCCATCGCTTCCGGATTCGGCTCGCATAGCAGCCCGGTCTTACCATCTCTTATCGAATCCCGCAGGCCTGGAACATTATAACCTATCGCAGGCGTTCCCATTGCATTTGCCTCTGTCACAACAAGACCCCAGCCCTCCCGCACGCCAGGGACAAGAATGACATGGGCGCGGGACATGAGATTAAGTTTTTTTTCCTGGGAGATAGCTCCGAAAAATTCCACGCCGCTGCATGACATTTTCTCAAGCTCCTTGCGGAAATAACCATCGCCTATGACCCAGAGCTTTGCGCCTTTAAGCTTTTTCTTTATGATATTAAAAGCTTCGATTGCATGATCAGGACGTTTTGCTTTTTTGAGTCTTCCGACAAAAATAAGAGTCGGTTCTTTTTCCTTTTCAGGAATTGAATCAAGGGGCTTGAAATTGATCCCCTCAGGAACAACAGATATGTTATTAAAACCAAGAGTCATAAGGTCGTTCTTTGTTGAGTCCGAAACTGTTATTGTGGGAATATCTTTGTATTTCTTAAGCCATCTGTTTTCAAAGAAATAACGGCCTGCATAGTTAATAGGAAATTTAGTCTCGTAGAACCAGAACTCTCTGGCAAGTTGATGAATCAAAACTACAATTTTTTCCCCGTTATTTACGAATTCCGGAGTAAAAAATGGTACTGTATTTATTTCATCAATAACGATATCAAAACTTTGATCAGAAAAATATTTCTTATAATATTCCCTTGCTTTCAGATAGACAGTATATTTTCCTCCATCTCTTATTATGTTCACTCCATCTGCAATCTCCTGGTTTTTACAGTCGGGAAATGATGACGTGAACCATGTGACACTATGTCCTTTATCTATCCATCTTCTGGCATTCTCATGAGTAAATACTTCAGCGCCGCCAGCATCCGGATTCTTGATATCACGCCAGTTGAAGATTAGAATATTCATAATTAACCCAACGTGCGCTTTGATCTCCAAAAAACTGCTATATTTTTCATCTCAATTTTCTCATCATAGTGATTATTACCTTCATCCTATAAAATACCGCGCATTAAATTTGTTTTAGACTTTTGTACTGAATTCATTATTGTATCATTTTTAAATGTGTATATCACACTCACTGTCAGAAATACAAAATTAGCAATTAGCATCACATTTATCATATCAGCCATTGATGAATGAAATATCATCAACAATGCAACTTCAATAATCGTAAATCCTGCAAACAGGATAATATATCTCATATTTTTTATCGCCAGGTGATAACTCATTACAATTGAAATAATGGCGACGAAAAACATGGCCATTCCATAAGGAGCAACAAGATCTATGGCATTGAAATATTTTTCCCCAAATATTCTTACCACTATCTGGGGGAATAAAATATATATCAATAACAGGCTTCCGGAAAGAGCCCCGGCACCTAAAATACTCTTCTTTAAAATCCCTTTTGTATCCTCATTTTTTGTAAATTTTTCAGCGATCATGGGGAACATAACCATGCCTACTGCTGCGGAGAAGAAAAATATTATTTTCCCCAGGACTGATACTGAAGTATACAGTCCTGCTTCAGCAGGCGAAAAGAAATATTTAGCCATTATCACATCCAGATTAGATGGGATAGAGAGGCTTATCATAGCAACCATCACAGGGAAGGAATACGAATAAAAAGATGAATATCTAAAATCAGGCTCATGAGGATTATTCGGCTTTATGTATGGTTTGAGAAAAATAAAAGATATAATTAGTCCGAGGATCGTACCTATAGCCACACCAAATAAGGCTCCACTGACACCAAATCCAGCCATCACCAGAGCAATTCCAAAAAACAGTTTAAAAAATGTGTTAGATACATTCGAAACAGCAAGAGAAGAAAATCTTTTCATTCCTCTGAGAGATCCGTCTATTATTGGGTTTATCCATGAAAGAGAAAGAATCAATATAAGGACCATAATGGGCCAAATATTTGTTAATTTTAAGATGCTCATAAGATCCCTGCTAAAAAACAGAAAGATAATGGATATTGCAGACCCAAACAGAATTGTCCTTTTCAAGGATCCTTTTATAAAAAAGCCAATCGCTTTTCCTTCTCCAACAAACTTCGATACGAATTGTGTGGTACTTGTACCTAATGTCTGTGAAATGATCGCTATCATATAAAATATAGCAAAAAGAGCACCAAAAATGCCATATTCTTCAGGCCCAAGTGCTCTTCCTATATAGACCTGGTATATATAATTGAAAATACCGGCTATTGTCCCGGATATGAACATTGTTGTCCCGTTCTTTAAAAGTTCATCTTTTTTAAGATATCCGACGGTTTTTCTTATTGAATTCATTTACTGTAATATTTTTGAATGTTTTGGTTTTAGAATATTACTATCCATTTCAAATCCAAATTTGTTCCTGTTTTCATGTCCTTTCGCCATTCTTATGTTGTTGATATTCTCAAACTTATTATCATAATAATGAATAATCTTCATTCTATAAAAAATGGCGCATGTATCCCAGAACATGTTCCAGATAGCTTTTTTATTAACATGGCTATCAAAGTTCATGTTGATCTCAATCGGCGCATCTGTGATCTTATAACCCAATCTATATGCATTTGCCAATATCTCAATATCAAATGCATATTTTTTGACCAAAACCATTGGACATATATCTTCTAGAACTGTTCTTTTATATATTTTCAATCCGACCTGGGTATCTTTTACCTTGATCCCAAATAATATCTTTACGAACCTATAATATATTTCACTGAATATTTTT